>JANNVX010000032.1:0-70946 GCA_031414595.1 Deinococcales bacterium | reverse complement strand
TTCATTAAGTGACTGGTACAGCCGTAACATCATATTTTTGACTTTTAGTGAGTAGGTCTGCATTCAAATGACTTTACCAAACCGAGAACCGAATGACACTATTCTTGAAATCGGGAAGTTATTCTGGGACAAATCCTAAGCGTTCTGCCAGTGCCACAAGGGTTGCATCAGCAAAATCCATTGGTAAATCAAGGTATTTTTTCATCAGTACAGAAATTCTTTGAAAATCGGCAAGACCAATGTGCTGTACAATAATATCACCACGGTTGACAATTTCTAGTAATTTTTCGGCAGCGTACCAACCGAGTCGTTGTTGCGTCAGGTACATGACTTCAGTCATTACTGCGACAGTCGTCAAAAAAGGCTGATTGTATTGACGCATGGTTTCTACGGCAAAAAGATGGTGTTTGTCTTGCCGATTCAGCGCCGCTAAAATTGGTCCTGTATCAATCAGAATTTCAGTCATGTTTTTGTGCCATCAGTAAGGCAAATTCTTCTTTGACGTGTTCAGATAATTCTGCTGAACCACTAGCTACACCGAACATATCCTCGAATCGGCTTTGTACAACTGCTGTTTGTTCAACATACAATTCAAGCGCTCGGCGTTGTAATTCTGATTGGGTGATATTTTGTAATTGGGCGAGTTTCTGGATTTTGGCTTTGAGTTCAGGCTCGAGGCGTACCGTGTTCATGGGCTAAGTGTACCACAAAAACAATTTTGTACCACATTATCACCACCACTCGAGCAAATCTTCGGGAAAGGCAAGTGGAGCAACCTGCTGTCCATGTTCAAAGACAATTGGCGCATCATAAGCCCAGCCACTCGAGACCAGACGCGGGTTGCGGTAAACCTCTAAATTATTGTTGTTCAGGTTATGAATCCAGACTTCTGAAATACTGTGCTGGGCGTACATTGGTAGTTTGTCAGCGCGGTCAGTATCCAATGTGCTTTTTGAAATTTCAATCACTAAAAGCACATCTTCGGGGTTGGTCACGCCTTTAGAGCCTAATTTACAAAGCATAAAATCTGGTTCGGGTTCGCCAAAAGCCTCGGTCAATCGGACTGGTGTTTGTGATGTAATTCTGGCTCGAGTCCGAAATTTTTGCCTTAAAATGTCGGCAAAACCATCAAGTGAAATAATGTGTGCATCTCCCATTGGTGCCATAATCGTTATTGCTCCTTTAATCAGTTCGACTCGCTCTGGCATTAACCCTTGTTCGATAAGGGCTTCGTACTGCACAACAGTTAATGGTAAAACTCGAGACTGCCCAACAGGTCTTGGTTGGTTTTGGACAACATTCATTGGCTCGGGTTGTTTTTGTGGTCGCTCTAATGTTTGTGTCATGCCCAAAGTCTACTCGAGAAGCGTTAAAATAAGATGTTGCTCGAGGCTTCTCGAGCCAAGGAGATAATCATGCGTTACGACGTGTTTGTGATTGGAGCAGGACCGGGCGGGTATCACGCAGCAATTCGGGCGGCACAGATGGGCTTAAAAGTAGCCATTGCCGAACGAGAATTTTGGGGTGGGGTTTGCTTGAATGTCGGGTGTATTCCAACCAAAGCCCTGCTGCATGTTGGGCAAGAAGTTTATAACGCGCAGCATGGCAAGGATTTTGGCTTAAATATCTTGGAGATGAACCTCGACCTAAAGGCAGTTAATAAGTACCGAGACGGTATTGTTAAAAAATTAAGTGGTGGTGTGGCTGGGCTGCTTAAAGGTAACGGCGTGACGATGCTCGAGGGTGAAGCTAAACTTAAAAGCCGCAATGTGGCGGTTGTGACTGGCAAAAAAGGCACTGAAGAAATTGAATTTGATAACCTGATTATTGCCACGGGCGGAGCGCCAAATCACTTAAAAACTTTTCCAGTGGACGGCACTGATATTACTGATAGCACCAGTGCTTTAATTATCCCAGAAACCATTCCAGCCCGTGTTTTATGTATTGGCGGTGGTGTGATCGGACTCGAGTTTGCCACGATTTATAACCGCCTTGGCAGCCAAGTGACCGTGGTTGAACCCTTTAAGGTGCTGGCTGGCGTAGATGAAGAAATTGCTAAAGAAGCCCAGAAATCCTATAAAAAACAAGGGATCAAAATTTTTGGCAAGACTGGTGTGGTTGGATTTACCAAAAAATCCGATGGTCTGCATGTCGAAATCGAAAATCTCGAGAACAAAGAAAAACGCACCGAAATTTTTGACCGAATTGTCAGTGCGGTTGGTCGTCACCCAGTTGGCAAGGGCATTGGACTCGAGGAGCTAGGCGTGCGTTTTCTCGAGAAAGGCGCAATTGACATCAATCCACAAACTTTAGAGACCAACGTACCGGGAATTTACGCGATTGGCGATGTGGTGCAAGGTGTTTGGCTTGCCCATAAAGCCATGAAGGACGGAATTGTTGCCGCCGAGCGTTGCGCTGGCAAAACCAGTCTTAACGATGCAGTGGCTGTGCCAGGCGTGGTCTACACCAGTCCAGAAGTGGCTTGGGTCGGACCAACCGAAGAAGAACTTCGTGCCAAAGGCTATAACCTTAAAATCGGTAAGTTCCCATTAGCGGCGCTTGGCAGGGCATTAACCCTAGGCTCGAGCGAAGGCTTGGTCAAAATGATTGCCGACGAAGAAACCGATGTGGTTTTGGCGGTTCATGCGATTGGGGCAAATGCTTCGGATATTATTGGCGAAGCCTGTCTTGCCCTCGAGATGGGCGCAGTGGTGGATGATATTGCCCTGACGATTCACCCACACCCAACCTTATCGGAACTGATGCTCGAGGTTGCCGAAGCCACCCATAAGCGTAGTATTCACACTTTGAATAAGTAAATGTAAAACCCCCGCCAATTGGCGGGGGGTTTTCTTGTTTTGAAAATTAGCGCAAAATGCCAGTTAAGGTAACGTAGAAACCGCCGTTGTAACCAGTGGTCAAACGAGCAGCAAAAGCATTTGAGAGGTTGTAGCGTAAGCCAGCGTATAACCCACGGAAATCCGTGCTGTAGACACCATCAAAGAAGAATCCGCTAAAATCGGTGTAAAAACCAAGTCCACCAAAGACACGTAATGGGCTGTTGATGTCGTAGTTAGCATGGACATAGCCATAAATGCCGTCAAAGCGGAATGATGGGATGATTTGGAAATCGGCTTCCACGCCAAAATCCACGCCCAATGCACCCATGCTGTAAGAAGCATCAATCGCCAACCACGGTTGCAGCGCAAAGGCTGGAATGATTGGAACATTTAAGTACAATGTGCCAGCCACAAAGAAAGTGTCTGATTCAACCAAGGTTAGGCTTGCGTAAGGACGTAGGGTAACACCAAAGTTATTTCCTGTACCAATGCTGCTAAGGCTTAGGATCAATGTGCCACCAATGGTGAGCTTGTCACTGACAGATGAATCTACTCGAGCAAAAACACTTGCACTAGATTCAACATTAAAGTTGAAGTTATAGCGAAAGCCAAGAGTTGCGGAAGTGTTGGCATTTAAGTCTAAACCATAGTTTAAACCAAGACGGGCGCTAAACGCTGGTCCAGGGAAAAAGGTATCTAACGACAAAAATCCGCTCAGTTGGGCGGATGCTGGACTCGAGAGGGCAACGGTGGCGGCTAGTACAGTTAGTGCTTTCAAAAATTTGTTCATGGGGTAAATCCTCCGTGGCGTATGTAAACACATTTTGTTTTCATCTGGCAAATTATTTTTAACTAGGTTTTTTGGCTATTTGAATTTGTCAGGCAATTGTCATGTTCCTGACAGTGTTTGCTAGACCTATTTTACTTTTTGAACCCAAGTCTAAATTCGATTTGTTTTATTTGTGATTGCTTGGCACAAATAAAACTACGGCTCGAGTAACTTAAACTGCTCAACATCAAATAAGCCCTGCTCAGTTATTTTTAGGCTTGGAATGACGGTTAAAGCCAAAAATGCCAAAGTCACAATCGGATGCGACAACGTACACCCCAGTTCATGGGCAACAGCCTCGAGCTTGCGCTGGGCAGCCACCACATCTTGGGCGGGTGCATCGGACATCAGACCAGCCACGGGTAACTCGAGACGCGCTAAAACCGTTCCGTCTGCCACAATCACCACGCCACCTTGGATGGTCTCTAGGGTGCGAATGGCAAGCTCCATATCCGAGTTGGTCACACCAGCGCAAATAATGTTGTGGGCATCATGGGCAAAGGTTTGGGCAATTGCGCCGCGTTTTAGCCCGATGCCTTTGGCAAAACCGATGCCAGTCTTGCCTTGTCCCGAATGTCGTTCGATGACCACCAATTTTATAAGGTCTTGGTCTGGGTCGGCAGCGCCAATTTTTATCTCGGGCAATTTATCGGTGCGAATCTGGTCTGGGTGAACCCCAATAATTGGTTGGGATTTTACGCCAGTCTCGAGTGAAATGTTTTTTGGTAAGCGCACACTTTTTAAGGCTTGTTCTGGAAAGCTAAAACCTTCTGGTGTTTCTAATAATTTGCCGTCTCGAGCCACGATTTTACCAGAGCGCCAGACAATTTGGGCGTTGGCGGTCTCTAAAGTATCAAATAAAACCAAATCGGCAATTTGACCGGCGGCAATTGCGCCTCGGTTGGGAATGCGCCAATACTCGGACGGGGCTAAAGTCAGCATTCGCACTGCTAACGGCGCGGGGATACCGCAAGCAATGGCTTTGCGTAATAAGCGGTCGCAGTGTCCATCCTCAAGCAATTCAGCCGCATCGGCATCATCGGTAATCAGCATTGCTCGAGAAGGTCTTAAGCGTGCTATTAACGGCGCTAACGCCTCGAGATTGCGAGCCGCACTGCCGTCGCGCACCATTAGCCAAGTCCCAGAACGCAGACGTTCAAAGGCTTCGGCTTGGTTTACTGTTTCATGGTCGGACTCGAGTCCTGCTGACACATAAGCCTGCCATGCTGCACCGCTCACCCCGGGCGCATGACCATCAAGGCGCTGACCTTGGGCAGCTTCTAAAATTTCCCAGACCTTTGGCTCGAGATTTAAGACTCCGGGGTAATTCATCATTTCGGCAAGCCCAAGCACCCCAGCCAACTCGAGGGCAATTTTAACTTCGCTTGCGCCAATCTTTGCACCACTGGCTTCAAAAGCACTGGCAGGAACACAAGATGGCACACTTGCCCAAATTGATAATGGGGTTTGCATTCCAGCCTCAAGCATCGCCCGAATTCCAGCCATGCCAATCACATTGGCGATTTCGTGCGGTTCGCAAACCACGCCAACTGTACCGCGAGGCACAACCGTTTCGGCAAATCGGCGCGGCGTTAAAAGTGAGCTTTCGATGTGGATATGGGCATCTATCAGTCCGGGCGTAAGGTACATACCGTTTGCGTCAAATGTCTGGGCGGCAGTTAAGGCTGTCCCGACCGAGGCAATAAAACCGCTTTTTATAGCGACCGCCCCACGAAAAATAGTCAAGGTGTGGACATCCACAATTCGGGCGTTGAGGATGCACAAATCGGCTGGCTCGAGTCCTTGAGCCACCCTAACAAGTTCTTGACGAGTTGAGATACTCGGAATAATGTCCGAAGGTAAAAGCGGCATAATTCAATTTATACTACAGCATGATTTTACTTACTGGCTTCGAGCCTTTTGGTGGTGATACCCATAATCCAAGTGCAACCGTGGCTAAAGCATTAGAATCGGCAGATGTGGCAGTGCGAATTCTGCCAGTGGATGGCGCACAAATTCAAGCCGCGCTCAAAATGGCAATTGAGGAGACCAAACCTAAAGCACTGTTAATGCTCGGCTTGGCTCGAGGTAAAACCCGTTTGGCACTCGAGAAAGTGGCAATTAACTGGCTCGAGTACCGAATTCCAGATAATTCTGGCTTGGTGCAGCAGGGCAAGCGAATCTTTGAAAATGCCCCTGATGCCCTGTTCTCGAGTTTGCCACTGACAAGCCTTCAAGCAGCCCTAAAATTAAATCGCGTCCCCGTAGATTTATCCTTTTCGGCAGGGGCTTTTTTGTGCAATCAGGTGTTTTTCTTGGCTCGGGCGTTATATCCAGATTTACCCAGTGGTTTTTTACACTTGCCCAGCGATGAAACCTTGGCACTGTCAAAATCTGAGCCTTTTTTGCCCTTAAAGTACCAAACCAAAGCGGTCAAGTTGATTCTCGAGACCTTGGAGTCTTTAGTTTCTTGAACGTTATCTCATTTGTGCCATCGGGAATTTAGAGTTTCCGAAAGGTTTTGATTTTAGGATTTTTGTTGAATATGTGAATAGAAAAACAGGGCGAACACGGGGGTTCGCCCCTACCTAACGCACTTTTTACCCTAAGACTGTAGGGACAGACCCCTGTGTCTGTCCTGTGACAACGATGATAAAGAGACTGTATCGGAGTCTTTATTCAGTGCTTAGTTTCTCATGTCAAACGCGAAAATCGTGCTAAGGTCATGGTTGGAGCATCCCTACATCGCCAAGCGTGGATTCCGCCAGCGAAAACGGGTATCACCATGAAAAAATTATTGGCTGTTATCACCGTATTTTTAATCGCTTTTGCTTTGGCTGCCCCGCTTGGGGTGAGTGGCTCAGTTAAAACCTCGGCTGCCATCCAGAACTTGCGAATTGCGGCGTTTTTGGTGGATAGAAACGGCAATCCCAGCAAAGAATTGATTTCGGTTGTGCCGAACACCAGTTTTGCACTTTCTATTCCTGATGCTGCGCCAATTGCCAGTAGCCTAGGCGCACTCTCGAGTGATGCTCTGGACTGGCCCGGCTTATTAGGAGATGTCAAAATCACTGGGCAAGCACGGGCGGTTAGGGCGATGCTGCGTGGCTATAACGATGCCGATAGAAATGGTTCGTTTGGGGCTGGCGATAAACTGCTCGAGACGACCCTGACCCGTGGACGCGGTAACTTAATCATTATTTATGCCGAGTCGCGTTTTCGGGTACAAGGGGATCGTGGTTTTGATTTAACCCTAGAGGCTGGTTGGAACTTGGTGGCTATCGAACTGGGTAAAGTAATCGAAACCAAACGGGTCGAACGAATTGAGGGTGTGCAACTCGAGGTTTTTGCCTCACAAGGCTATTAAATTTTAGCCAAGGTGTCACAAATCTGTGACACCTTGGCTTTTCTATCTCATCTCTAATCTGTCAATAATCAAGTGATGAATCGTTTTATTCCAGCCGTTGTGATTGTTTTAGCCCTTGTTGCGGCTTTTTTGTTTAGTCGCCCTAAACCTGTCGGCAACCCAGTCGCTTCGGGTTTTTCGGTACAGGCTCGGGTTCTTGAAGGTAAGGCAATTGCGCCGCAAGCGGTGGATAATCTTCGGGTGGCTTTAATTGTGGCTGGCACAAGTGTGGCAGAAAGCGCTGTCACCAATGGTCAGTACCGTCTCGAGTTACCAAGTGGAATTGCTGTGCCACCAGTTTCATTAAAAGATGCACAGTTGGTACATGGGGATGGTCGTTTGCCTGAAAGTATTTTAGGGGCGGAGACAAAATTTTTAATGTACGATGACCAAAATAAAAACAGTTTGCTCGACAGTGGTGAACCACAACTCGAGGCGACCTTATTTGCCCCAAACACAGACCCAAACTTAAGGGCATTTTTTCGTTATAAAGTGCTGTTGGTTAGTTCCGAAGCCCGTTTGGTGGAAACCCAAGACAGTGCCACGGGTGCAAAAGGCTATTACCGTTATAATTTGCCGATGCAATCAGGGTGGAATCTGCTCGAGGGTGAACTTGCCAGCAATGGCTATGATGTGCGGCTGCGTTCGGATAACAAATGGGATATTCTGGCAGCCTTACCGCCGGGTGGTAAAGCCACCCCACCAGCTTTTACCCCGCAGTAAATACCAAGTACAGTGTTAATTAAATGTTCCGACTATTTTCCGCTTCGCTCCAAAGAGTCTTCACACCCATCAACACTGTACTTTTCTTCTACTCGCATAGCTCGCCAAAATTCTACGAATTTTGTGAATACTGTTTAAGGAGTACCATGTCTAAAATTATTATTCTGGCGGCAATGGGTTCAGAAACGGCTGCCCTAACGCGAGTTCTCCCAGATATACCAATTATTGGTACAGGCGTTGGCAAAGTGGCGGCTGCCAGTGCCACCACCAAGGCGATTCTCGAGTATCGCCCGTCTGGAATTGTTTTTGTCGGTGTGGCTGGCGGATTATCACCAGACCTTGCCCAACTCAGTGTTTTGGTGGCTAAAGATGCGCTGCAATGGGATGTAGATTTAACCCCAATTAACGGCGGTCAGCTTGGCACACTCAACGATGGACGCGGCGCAATTGCCACGCATACCCAAGGTACTGCCCTGGCACTTGAGGCGGCTCGAGAACTTGGGTATCACTCGAGGCTTGGGCGGGTTGTAACGGGAGATGCTTTTCTTGCCAACAGCCAAAAAAGCCTGTGGTTACAACAAACTTTTATGGCAGATGCGGTGGAAATGGAAGGCGCGGCGGCATTGCAAGTGGCGGATGATTTTAATGTCCCAATGGTTTTAATTCGGGTCATTTCGGACAGTGCCAATGATGAAGCTGCGCTGACTTACAGCGATTTTCTACCCAAAGCCGCTGAACGTGCTGCGCTGGTGACAGAGCATTTTTTACCGCGTTGGCTCGAGACTTTATGAATCCTTATGCCCGAAATTGACACCCTTGCCGAACTTGAACGCGCTTTAGCCCAATTGCCCGAAATTATCGAAGAGGTTTTTGAACGCCGTTTACTCGAGCAGATTTTAGGTGAAAGCGATGAAGTCAGCACCGCCCAATTGCGTACCCTGCGTTTTTTGGCGGGATTAAACAAAGACGATGCTGGGTTTCCAGTTGGACAAATTGCCACTGGCTTACATATTTCTTACCCAGCCGCCACCAAAGCTGTGGATAGACTGACCGAGCGTTTTCTGGCAGAACGACACCGAGACAACGGAGATGCCCGTACCATTCGGGTGCGATTAACCAGCAAAGGCAGAGAATTGGTCGAACGTCTGGTTTTGAACCGCCGACTTGCCTTGGCTCGAGTCTTAGAAAAATTGGGTGGTGAACAACCCGCCCGTGCCATGCTGACTCTGCTCGAGACTTTTATGGCTGAGTGCTTAACCGAATCGGTGTTTAATCCCGATACTGGAGTTCGTCCCAATCCCGATACTGGAGTTCGTACCAATTCCGATACTGGAGTTCGTACCAATCCCGATACTGTATGAGGGACAACAGCTTAGTCTAACAATCTGGAACTTTCCTAGGCTTTATGGCGTACAATAGCCTGTTGCCTTTTGGCGACGGGAGCAAAATGAGCGAACAAAAAATTGATTCTACGGCGGCACACAGCGAACATCCACACGGCTTAAAAGAGTGGTTGCTCGAGGGTGCAAAAGAACCCGAAGGGGCATTTGAATCCGAATCCGAGGTGGCGGCACAGCACCATACCCAGCCTTGGTGGAAAGTCATGTGTTTGACGGGTGTGGATTACTTCTCCTCACTCGGTTATCAACCAGCGTTGGCGGCGTTGGCGGCTGGTGCATTGTCACCGTTTGCAACCCTGATTTTGGTCTTGGTGACACTCTTTGGGGCATTGCCAATGTACCGCCGAGTGGCTGCTGAAAGTCCGCATGGGCAGGGCAGTTTGTCTATGCTCGAGTCGTTGCTGGCTTGGTGGGCAGGAAAATTAACGGTTTTGGTGTTGCTTGGATTTGCCATGACTGGGTTTATCATCACGATTACCTTGTCGGCTTCGGATGCGGCGGCGCACATCATCGAGAACCCGTTTGTTCATCAGTATGTTGAAGGTAAAGCCGTGATTATCACACTGGTGCTAATTTTTCTGCTCGGCGCAGTCTTCTTAAAGGGTTTTTCGGAAGCGATTGGCATTGCTGTGGTCTTGGTGATTGTCTTTTTGGGCTTAAACGCGGTGGTTATTTTTCGATCAGTTTATGAAATTTTTACCCATCCCAATTACCTTCCAGATTGGCAAAACCTGATTAGTTTACGGGTGGATAATCCCGTGGCATTGTTTGCAGCATCATTTTTACTGTTTCCACAATTAGCCCTTGGGTTATCCGGATTTGAAACAGGTGTAGCAGTGATTCCATTGGTCAAAGGAAACGCCAATGATAACCCCAAAAAACCACTTGGGCGAATCCGCAATGCCAAAAAACTCTTGACTGTTGCTGCGTTAATCATGAGTGTTTATCTGATGGCTTCAAGTATTATTACGACTTTAATTATTCCAGCCGAAGAATTTCAAAAAGGCGGAGAGGCATACGGACGCGCCCTTGCCTACTTAGCCCATAAATTTCTAGGCGACGGCTTTGGCACACTTTATGACATCAGTACAATTCTGATTCTTTGGTTCGCTGGCGCTAGTGCTGTGGCAGCCCTCTTAAACCTTGTGCCGCGTTACTTACCACGCTACGGTATGGCACCAGACTGGGCGCGAGCCAACCGACCACTGGTTATTTTATTTACGGTCATCAGTGCGATTGTGACCATCGCCTTTAATGCCGATGTGACCGCTCAAGCTGGCGCGTATGCCACAGGTGTGCTGGCGTTGTTCTCGAGTGCTGCCATTGCGGTGACCTTATCGGCGCGTAAAAAAGGGCAGGTTGGTTCAACCATCATGTTTGCAATTATTACCGCAATCATGCTCTTTGCGACGATTACCAACATCATTGACCGACCCGACGGCTTACGAATCGCGGGTATTTTTATCGCGGGGATTGTGCTGGTTAGCTTGCTCTCGAGGACATTTCGCAGTCTCGAGTTACGTGCCACCAAAATTGAACTTGATGCCACCGCCCAAAAATTTATTGATGACCTTGCCCACGGCGAATTGCGGATTATTGCTAACCGTAAACAAACAGGGGCAGAAGCCGAATACTACGACAAAGAACTGCGCCAACGCGAAGACCACCACATCGAAGAACGCGAACCTGTGGTCTTTCTCGAGGTCGAAATTTCCGATGCTTCCGACTTTGAAGATGTGCTGCGGATTCGGGGCGTAGAACTGAGCGGCGATTGCGGCAAGTACCGCATCATGCGGGTCAAAGCCCCAGCCGTACCAAACGCGATAGCTGCGTTTTTGCTGTACATCCGCGACGAAACGCATTTGCAACCGCATTGTTATTTCACTTGGTCGGACGGTAATCCGTTGCGTCACCTGATGCGTTATGTGCTATTTGGTGAAGGCGACACTGCCCCGATTACCCGAGAAATCCTGCGCCGTAGCGAACCAGATGCCAAACGCCGCCCGATGATTCATGTTGGCGGATAGTAAGGGCTAGGAGTCTCGAGGTAGCCATTTTTTCTCGAGTTGATTAAAAATTTTGTGAATATCTAAAAAGCTCGAGCCTAAGCGCTCGGGCTTTTTTATTGTGGTTCAAGCAACTGTGTGCAAATTCGCCCATTTAATTCCAATTCTCGAGTAAACTAGGATTGTGCCTGCCAGTCCTCTCGAGCAACTTTCTCAAATTTCGTCTTTGCTTCCGCCACAAGTTGGCGGGCGGGTGCGTACCATTGTGCGTGAACTCGAGGCGGAGCGCAGTGCGCTGACTGCTTTTCAGAGCTTAGGCATGAAATTATCTGGGGTGCGTGATAGTTTCGATGTGATTACGCTTTTTCAGGACATGCTGACCGAAGCAGTGCGTTTAATGCAGGCAGACCGAGGAGCGCTTGCCTTAGTCGAGCATGGTTCGGTGCAAGTGGTGGACAGTTGTTCTAAAGATTCACACGATGAGGTGCAAGTCTCGAGGACGCTCTTGGAACGGGTTGTGACCACCAAACAGAGCATCATCACCACCAATGTCCAAGAAGACATGGGGCATAGTGCCTCAGAAAGCATTCTGGCACTGGATATTCGCAGTGTCTTGGCAGTGCCGCTTCGAGCGCGGGATGATGTGATTGGGGTCTTGTATGTCGATACGCAATTCACCCAACGCGCCTTTACTGAATCCGACTCGAGCATCTTAAATGGCTTTGCGGCGCAAGCAGGTGTGGCTGTTACTTTAGCCCGAAGTATCCAACAAGAACACGAAAATTATGTCAATTTGGTCAAAATGATGCTCAATACCCTTGAAGCTCGGGATGAGTACACGGCTGGTCATTCGGACAGGGTGGGCTTGTACACCCGTAAACTCGCCGAGAAATTAAATTGGGATACTGCTGACCTCGAGCGGGCGTTATTTGCTGGTTTTGTCCATGACATCGGTAAAATTGGTATTCGAGATGTGTATCTCCATAAAACTGGACAACTGACCCAAGAAGAACGCACCATTCTCGAGCAGCACACCGTCATTGGCGAAAAGCTACTTCGCAATAACACCAAGGGTTTTGAAGGGATTCTCTCTTCAATCCGTTCGCACCATGAACGCTGGGATGGACGCGGCTACCCTGATGGCTTATCTGGCACGGATATTCCGTTATTAGCCCGAATGGTTGGTATTTCCGATGCTTTTGATGCCATGACCACCGCCCGCCCCTACAGCACCCCCAAGTCTTGGGAAGCCACTTTTGAAATTCTCAAAAAAGACATTGGCACACATTTTGACCCCGAACTTGTGCCGCTTTTTATTGAAGCCATGTCCGATCAAAAGGTTTCTGAAGCGGTGCTGCAAATCAATCTCAGTGGTGAGATTGACCGCAATATCATCGCTGAGTTAATTGCTCGCAATGATACGAAATAGGCAAAGGTTTTTACTTTCGCCCTTTGCCCTTTGCCCTTCGCCTTCTCACTGCCAAACGCGCAGGGCTTTTAGGCTCGAGCCGTCGGCTTCGGCGATGGCAATCAGCTTATCGTCAAAAGTGACGGTATAGCGCCCTAGGTTTGGGTTTGGGATGCGTTTGCCGTCTTTGAGGTCTCGGGCTTCTTTGGCGCTAAGTTCGATGACAGGGTACTCAAGGGCGCTTAAGTCGGGTAGTCCTAGGCTGGGTTCTAGTTGCTCGAGGGCAATGGCTTGGCTTAAGTTAAACTTGCCAACTCGGGTGCGTACCAAACCGCCCAAATGCGCCGCTGTACCAAGGGCAACACCGAGGTCACGGGCTAAACTGCGGATGTATGTACCGCTCGAAACGCTAATCTCGAGCGTAAGGGTTAGAAGTTCACCTAGTTGAGTCGGAAATTGTGAATCAGAATAACGGTGAGCTTCCTGCATTGAATCCATTGAACCAAGCAGTATCAAGCGCTTAATATTCACTTCTCTAAGCTCGAGTTTGACTTCTTTTCCAGCCCTTGCAAGGTCATAAGCCCGTTGTCCGTTAATATGAATAGCACTGTAATTTGGAGGAAGCTGCATTTGTTTACCTGTAAATTTTTCAAGAACTTCTTCTACTCTCCAAGGGGATATGTTTTCGACAGGCATAGTCTCGAGAATTGGTCCTTCGGCATCGAGCGTTGGGGTACTTGCGCCTAAACTGATAAACGCCAAATAGTCCTTGTCGGCAATCTCTAAGTACGGCACAAGTTTGGTGCTTTCATCGGTTAATAGCACCAGCACACCCGTCGCCAGTGGGTCGAGTGTTCCTGTATGCCCGATGCGTTTTGTACTGAGTAATTTTCTGGCTTTAGCGACCACATCAAATGAAGTCCAGCCTAGGGGTTTATTAACAATAAAGACAGCCACGCTTTATCTTACGCTTTGCTATACTGCCTAGAATGAAATGGTTTTTTGGATTGGTGGGGCTGGCGCTGATCACCTCAGCTTTGGGGCAGTCCGTGCCAGTGGTGCGCTTGGCGGTGGCTGCGCCGCTTTCTGGTGAACAAGCCAACACTGGTACTACGGTTCGCAATGGGGCGCAGTTAGCGGTCTTGGAGGCGCAGTCTCGGTTTACAAAACTCGGGCTTAAACTCGAGTTACTGGCTTTGGATGACCAAGCCCTGCCAGCCACAGGGGTGTTGGTGGCGCGTAAAATTGTGATTGATAGCCGTGTTTTAGGTCTGGTCGGTCATATGAACAGTGGTGTGACCCTCGAGGCATTACCGATTTATAAAAGTGCTAATTTGGTACTGGTTTCGCCTTCAAATACCAATCCCTTAGTCACCGACCAAGGTTTAAGTTTTGTCAACCGAGTTTGTGGGCGTGATGATGTGCAAGGTCCTGTGGCTGCCGAGTTTATTCGCAGTTCCTTAAAAGCCCGTCGGGTTTTGGTGATTAACGATGGCGATGCTTACGGTTTAGGAATCGCTCAGGCATTTCAAAAACGAGCAAAGGCAATTGGTTTAGCGGTGGTGGGGTTTATCACTAATCCCAAAGGTAAACTCAGCACAGCTGCACTGGCGGCTGTGACCCAACAGATTAAACTCTATAACCCCGAAGTAATTTATTATGGCGGCACAGAGGTTCAAGGGGCAGATTTGGTCAAGAATCTAGTTTTAAGTCAAGCTCGAGCCGCATTTGTTGGACCAGATGGTTTGGACAATTCTAATTTTGTTGGTTTAGCGGGCGCAGCCGCTAAAGGTGTCTATTTTACCTCTACGGCGGGACCTGTTTTGGGTTTACGCGGACGTGATGTCAAGGGTTTTGTGCAGCGTTATACAACTGCTTTTCAAAGTCCACCAGAAACCTATTCGCCCTATGCTTTTGATGCCAGCAATATGATTTTAGAAGCGGTTGCCCAGCTTTTTGAGAAAAACAAAAAACTGCCATCTCGAGCCGAGGTTGCCAGTACCGTTCGCGCCCTCGAGTGGGATGGAGTGACGGGAAGGATTCGCTTAAATGCCAATGGCGACAGGCAAACCGCCGATTATTATGTCTTGCAGTACAAAACCGCTCAGTACCCCGGAACGGTGGTTAAAGCCATTCAGAGCGCCCCACCAACCAAGTAAAATTGCCCTGCGTTTGCCTGTTACAATACCGCTTGCTAAAAGGAGAATGATTATGCAAATACTTGAAGCGGGAACAGTTGCCCCGCATTTTACCACCACCGATTTGAACGGCGTTACCCTAGATTTAAGTGCAGCTCTATCCAAAGCTCCCGTCTTGTTGGTTTTTGCCCATCCAGTCATCAACGCCAGTCGCTTGGTTGTGGGGTACTTACGTCGTTGGGCAGAAATTGCGCCAAGTGTCCCCGTTTGGGTGCTGTCCGAAGGGCGGCTCGAGGAAACCAAAACGTATGTCGGCGAAGGCGAGAACTTGTACTTAAAAATGCCAGTGGCTCACGACAATTGTGCTGTGGCTGGGTTGTATGGCGCAAAGTTTTTGCCAACTATTTATTTAATTGGTATGGATGGCAAAATTATCCGTGGTTACAGTGGCTTTAACCGTGAATTTATGAATTGGGCTGCCAATGAAGCGGCTGGTTTGACCGGCGGTAAAGCCAAGGAACTGATAACCGACGGCGACAACAAGGGTTTCTATGAACTCGCCGAGCGTGGACCCTGCACATGACTTCGCTGATTCTTGGTGTGGCACTCTTAGGCTTTGGAATGTTTTATTTTTCGGTGCTACCTAAGGTGCCGCCCATACAGCGCAACTTTATGCGAATCGTGGCGGTTGTCAATACGCTTGGTGGAATTGCCGTTTTAGTAATGGTGATGTTAGGGATTATGAAATAGACTCGAGTCTAATTATCGGCATGGCTCGAGTAAAAATTGTATAGTCTGCTCCTAGTAGCAACCAAGTCTGTTGGTTGCCGAGCTTTTTTGGAGGAAAATATGAAAAAAATCGTTTTTGGTGTCGCCAGCGCAATCGCCGCCCTTAGCACCTTAGCTATCTCGAATTTGCCAACTGTGGCACAAGGTGCAGAAAACTGCAAAGTCATCCGCATGGGCTTTAACCCCGCCCAAGATGCCACTAAAGTTCTTGCCAGTGCTAAACCGATTGCCAATTATCTCGAGGAAACAATTCGTGGTGTTGAAGTCAAAGCCACAGTTGCCCAAGATTACCGTGGCTTAATCGAAGCCATGCGTTCTGGTCAACTGGACTTTGCTTGGTTAAACCCAGTTGGTTATGTGGACGCAGCCAAAGAAGGCATTGCCAATGTCTTACTAAAATCGTCTCGAGAAGGCGGTCCTTATTACTGGTCAGCCTTTATTGTGCGTTCAGACAGCCGTTTTCGTACCCTCCAAGACCTTCAAGGCTCGAGTATCGCTTGGGTAGATCCAAACAGCGCGGCTGGTTACACTTTTCCTAAAGCCACTTTAATTGCTAATAAACTCGATGCCGATAAATTATTTGCCAAACAAGTTTTTGCCGGTGGACATGATGCCGTGGTCTTTAGTGTCTTGAACGGTACAGTTGATGTTGGGGCAACTTTTTCTAACAACACCAAAGGCACAAGTGGTTCTTGGACACAGTACCTAAGCGACCCAGCCCAACAAGCTAAAATTCGTGTTTTGGCATACTCTAAGCCAATCCCCGGTGATACTGTTTCGGTGCGTCGTAACTTCCAAAGCAGTTGTAAAGATACCGTCACACTGGTGACCAATGCCTTGCTTGCCATGCGCTCCAAACCAGAAAGCCGCAAATTACTGCGTGACCTCTACCGTATAGAATACCTTGTGACCGCTAAAGACAGCGATTACGACATTGTTCGTGAAGCCCAAGCTGCGGCTGCCAAGAAGTAATTGTTGTGATTTAAGGGCGAGCTTCTTAGTCGCCCTTTTTTTATTTATTCGAGTCTTTGATTTGGGTATTGGCGTTGCCAAATTTCTTGTTGTAGGGCTGTTGGAATCGGTGCTTCTCGAGTTTGCAGACTCGGATTTTGTTTTAAGCTGTTCAGTGCCAGTAACATGGCTTGGTCTCGTCCGGTGTTAAATAAATTCCACTCGAGTTCTGGGAGTTTTTGGTCGGCAGTGGCAAAAGCGGGTAATCCAGTGCCATCAAGCCAGAAAGCACGCAGGGTTGGTATACCCGCCGAGCCACCGTTAATTAAGGCAAAACGAGCCGTATTGCTGTTGCCGACCCCAGCTGTTTTTGCACCAATCACCACGCCGCGCTGGTGGCGCTGGATATAGTTAGCAAAATACTCACAACCAGAAGCACAGTTACCATCTACCAAAGTCACCATTGGTAAGCGAGTCGTAATTGGGTCACTAACGCTCGAGCCAATTTGTAAAATACCAGTGCCGTAACGGACGGTGGCATTTCCAGCTTGGTAGCCAAATTCAATGCTGTTGCTGTCGGGGTTGTAACGTGGTACAAACCGAAATGGGTCTGGGTTTGCTATAAATGCACCAACTGCCAACATCATTTCAAAGACACTGCCGCCGCCATTTTGACGTTGTTCAAAAATAATCCCTTTGGCATTTTGAGCTTCGGCTTGGCGGATTAAATTATGAATCTGTTGTCCGACACCGCGAATCTGATAATCTCGGACAGTCAGAACCGCAATTCCGTCGGGGCGCATCTCGAGGACGGGCATTTGGCTGGTGTTAAAAAGTGCGCCTTTGTACTTGATGTTAATGGCTTGACGATTTTCGCCGCGTAGCAAGTTCAGGGTGATGTCTTCGCCGGCTTGGACTTTTGGAGTCAGGTCAGCCCGAAACTTTTGGTATTCTGCGAGGGTCGCAAAACTCGAGAAAAGGGTGTTGTTGTAGCCCACCAGACGGTCTCCGTAGCGAACCCCGGCTGCTTCGGATGGGCTACCAATCGTGACTCGAGTGACCAGTTGGTCGCGTAGAATTTGGCTGCTTAAGTTATTTTCGCTGTCATACTCACATGTGCCGTTGGGGGTATCGCAAAAACTCGAGAAGCGAAGTCCTAGGGCTGGGCGTGGCGTAATGGCTTGTCCTTGGCGATTGGCGTTTTCTTGGCGCACCGCTTCGGCATTTAAGTAATAGGCATGTCCGTCTTGGAGGTCGGCAAATAACTTGGCAATAACCGGTTCAATTTTTTCATAACTGCATTCTTCTGGGTTGGCGCTGCGTAAACAAACCAGGGCGACTTCGTTGCGGTATTTTTCTAATAAGGCTGGAATAGCCACGGTGCTGGGTCCAAAATACTGGGTTTCGATAAAATTGGCGGCTTGGTTAAAGAGTTCTACGGCTGGACTGGCAAAGCCTTGGGTGGCAATACAAACGCAAAAGGCAAGGCTTAAAAAGACTTTTTTCATCGTCTAAGCCTACCATTTTTGAAAGCTGCGCCTAGTAAAAATTTCACGCTTTGATGGCTTGTAGGGTAAACTGGTGGTGTTTGCGGTTTTACTGCACGAAAGGAATTCATGAATAATTCGATTGACCCCAATTATCAGACAAAATTAGTTGCAATTGCCGAGCGACTTAAATCCCACACTGGCACAATTGTGATTGCCGCCCATGTAGACCCTGACGGAGATGCGATTGGCAGTGTTTTAGGGGCTTCTCGAGCCTTAGCCGCTATCGGCAAGACGGTACTGCCGGTTGGTGTGCCGCCGCGTTACTTAGAATGGATGGCTGGGACAGATGAACTGACCCCCAAACTCGAGGTACTGCCAGACGGCGCACTGCTTTTGGTGGTGGACAGCGCCGAGGTCTCGAGGGTAGATGGTGTGCCAATGAACCAAGCTGGTATTCCAATCATTAACATTGACCATCATGGTTCTAATCCACGTTTTGGCGAAATTGCTTTGGTCAGTCCAGATAAAGCCGCTTGTGCCTTAATGGTTAAAGATTTGGTAGTGGCGCTTGGCGTGGAACTTAACCCCACAATCAGCGAGCCATTGCTGACAGGTATTCTGACCGATACTGGTTTTTTTCGTAATAGCAACACCGATACTTCGGTGCTTCATGCGGCGGCTGATTTACTTTCTTCCGGGGTCAGTTTAGTTAAAATTAACGAAGCCCTGGCTTCTCAACCGCATTCGTTTTATAAACTCCAAGCCGAGGTCTACTCAACAATAGAATTTCCGCTGTCCGGCAAGATGGTCACGGCTTTTGTGAATTCGGCAATGCTGACGCGCTTAGGGGCTTCTTGGGAGGATGTCGAAAGTTTAGTTAATTACATTCGCAACGCCGAAGGAACGGTCGTGGCTTGTTTATTTAAGGATTACGGCGATTCGGTCAAAGTCAGTTTGCGTTCTAAAAGCGGGGTCAGCGCCCAGAACATTGCCATTGCCTGCGGTGGCGGTGGGCATGTTCCGGCGGCTGGGGCGACAATTAACCTACCGTTTGCCCAAAGCTACGCCAAGGTACTCGAAGAAGCCAAGCTCGAGTTACAACGGGCTGGTGTCTTTATAGACTAAACCAAAAATCCACTGACTGCTTGGTAAGTAGGAAAGCCAAATTACTCTTAACCAATTCTCAGCAGGGCAGACACAGGGGTCTGCCCCTACACATGTTTTCTTCGTATTGATACCTCAACTTAAATTTGCTTCCTTACTTAGCCTCATCTTAGGTGATGGTTATAAGTCTACTCTCGCTGCAAGGCTGTACGTCGTGTCCTTGAGATGGTACAAATACGAGTGTCATGGATTTTGCTCCAGTTTCGATTCGCGTTCCCGCCACCATTGCCAACTTAGGACCAGGGTTTGATTGCCTTGGCTTAGCGGTAGGACTTTATTTAAGTGCTAGGGTAGAACCTAGCCAGAAACCAGAATTTATTTACGCTGGCGACGGCACAGTAGACCCCGAAAATAACCTGATGCACGCTGGCTGGAACGCCGCCTTTAGAAGCCTTGGTCTCGAGCCACCAGCCGCCAGAATAACTTGCCAAAATCCGATTCCCTTGGCTCGAGGGCTGGGCAGTTCAAGTGCCGCCTTGGTCGGGGGAGCAGCCTTAGCCGATGATGTGCTGGGTGGTCGTCTTGGACGCGAAGGGGTACTCAGGGTTTGCGCCGCCCTCGAGGGACACCCCGATAATGTTGCGCCAGCCGTATTAGGGGGTTTTACTGCCAGTGCGATGAAAGGCGATTTACCTTTGTCGGTCAGTTTAGCTGTCCCAGAGTCTTGGCGAGCCGTGTTTGCGATTCCAGACTTTTTGTTGAAAACCTCCGAAGCCAGAGCCGCCTTGCCAAATCAATATAGCCAAGCCGATACAATTTTTAATGCTTCCCGGACTGCGCTATGGGTAGCTGCCTTAAGTGCTGGGCGCTATGAATTGCTGCGTGAAGCCTGTCAAGACACCATCCACCAACCGTACCGCGCCCAATTTGTACCAAATCTGCTCGAGACGATAGCCGCCGCCCTAGAAGCTGGCGCGTTAGCCGCTTTTTTATCTGGGGCAGGTCCAAGTGTGGCTGCAATTTGTGAAGTAAACCAAGTTGACAGTGTGAAAGTCCCACTTCTAAAATTTGCTTCACGTATACTAGAGTTGCCCATTGCAAGTGGTTACGAACTGGGGGGAAAGGTGGATCATGGAAGGCAACCTGCGTGACACACCACTCTCGAGTGTACTAGAACTGATAAACCTGACCAAGCAATCTGGGCGTTTGCAAGTCGCCGCCGAATTGCCTTTGGCACTGAGCATTGTCCAAGGTGAAGTGATTGCTGGTAACATCCTCGATTGGGGCGGTTTAGAAGCGGTGCAGAGTTTTGTACTTCATGCCAGCGATGGCAATTTTCGTTTTACTCCATCGAGTCAATCAGTCGTAGCCCAATTTAACCTTGCTTTTCCGACCCTGATGACCGATTGGGCAAGGGTCAACGATGAATGGGCGCGGATGCTACCAATAATCGGCAGCCCCAGCCGTATGCTCGATTACAACGGCACAGTCCAAGACACGCCACATCCTTTTCAGGGTGGTAAAAGTATCCGAACGGTTGCCCGTACTTTAGAAGCCAGTGCTTTTGAGGTGACCACTCGAGTGATGCCGTTAATTCCTAGTAAAGTATTGATGCTGCTCGATAAATTTGCTTGGATGGGGATGAAAATCCAGCATCCAGCCGCCCGAAAAGGCAACAGCGAAGGGTACACCCTGCAAACCATTCCAACTTACTTGGATGGCAAACGCCGAATTCTCGATTTACTCGAGCTTGGTTTTCGGATTGACACACTCAGAACTTATTTAATTGAAGCGGTACGGACTGGTGAAATTGAAATCAATGGTTCAGGTTGGTTACTGCGCGATTTAATTTGGGAACGGGACACCATCCGAAATGCCAGTAATGCAACAGTGATGTGAAGAAGGGCAAAAGGCGAAAAGCAAAAGACCTTCGCCTTTTAACCTTCAAAACTTGTTCCATGTCCAGACCACGGCACATTTAAGCCAGCACAAATCGTAGCAGCTAGGTCGGCAAAGGTAGTGCGTTCCCCTAGGTCTCGAGAAGGCATATTGGGGCTGTAGGCTAACAGCATGGCGTGTTCTCGGGTGTGGTCTGAACCAAACCATGTTGGGTCGTTGCCGTGGTCAGAAACAATGTAGAGCCTGTCACCACTCGAGACAGCCGCCAGAATTTCGGGGAGTTGGGCATCAAAGGTTTCTAAGGCATGGGCATAGCCAAGGACATCACGCCGATGACCATACTTGGCATCAAAGTCCACCAAGTTTAGAAACGCCAAACCATGAAAATCAGAGCGCATCACACCTAGCATTTTCTGGATACCATCATCGTTATTGTCGGTGTGAATACTCTGGGTAAAGCCACGCCCAGCATAAATATCTGGGATTTTACCAAGCCCAATCACATCAAACTTTGCCTCAAATAAAGCATCCAGAGCATTTGGTGGCGGCACAAGCGAATAATCCTTGCGATGCTCACTCGCCCGCTCAAACGGATGAGTCCCACGAAACGGACGGGCAATCACTCGAGCCACGGCAAACTCATTTTGTAAAATCGCTCGGGCTTCTTTGCACCAACGATACAAGGTGTCCAGTGGCACACGGTCTTCGTGGGTGGCAATCTGAAAAACACTATCAGCACTGGTATAAACGATTGGAAAACCCGTCTCGAGGTGTTGCGCCCCGTAATCTCGAATCACATCTGTGCCACTGTACGGCTTATTGCACAACCAACCGCGTCCGATGGCGTTACCGAAGGCATCCATGACTGGTTTTGGATAACCGTCTGGGAAAACTTGAAACGGATGCTCGAGTTGGATTCCCATAAATTCCCAATGCCCCGTGCTGGTGTCTTTGCCTTTACTGACCTCAAGCATTCGCCCATAACTGCCTGTGGGATTTGGTACTCGAGCCGCCTTGACGGTTGGAATCCAGCCCAAACCTAGCCCCTCGAGATTCGGTAATTTAATTTGGGTTTGCTCTAAGATATGATTGATTGTGTGCGAACCCTCGTCGCCGCGTGGGTGGCTCGGGCTACTCGAGAACAAATGCGCGTCAGGCAGTGCGCCGACCCCAACACTATCCAGCACAATCACATGGATTTTCATGGCGATAGCCTAACATGCCTAGACTCGAGTGATTTGCACCAGTGCATTGTAATCTGGGATATGACTTTGTGCCGAGCGCTTGGATTTATCGAGCAGCACATTGCCTTCCGGAAAGTGAACTTGAAGATTGCTGGGTTTAACATTGGCAATCCAGACTCGAGCTAACATGCTACCGTGGGTTGACTTCAGTTCTACCGCGTCCCCATTTTTGAGTCCTAGGTTAGCTGCATCCACAACACTCATCAGCACCGAGTCACGCATTGCCCCATTGATGCTGTCTTTATGTTCATGAATCATCGAATTAAATTGTTTTCCGCGTCGTGTGGATAACCTAAAAAATCCTTCTGGAACGGCACTGCTCGAGGGATGAACCACGCTAAATCGCCCTTTTGTGTCTGGGGTCTTAAAAATACCACCTTCGCATAAGTGTCGCCCAGACATTTGAAATTGGTCGCCTTGTTTGGCTAAATGTTCAATGCCGTTGTAACTAGGGATGACTCGAGCAATTTCTTCACGGATGGCTTGGGTATTCTTAAAAGTCAGTTGGGCTGCCATTTCTGGGCGAACCCGACGGGCTAAATCCATAAAGACATCGAGTTCGGCTCGAGCTTCTGGGATTCGGTGTCCAATAATTTCGGGGCTGTAAATCACGCGGCGTTCGGTACTGGTTTCGGTCACACCGCCAGCAATTTCATAGCGTGTCATTGCGGGTAAGACAATCACGTCTTCGCCATCAAGCAGCATTTGACTCGACAGCACCAAGTCCATATGCACCCGCAAAGGCACTTGCTCTAATGCCACAGCCACGTAATTCGGGTCGGGCAGCACCTCGAGAAAATTACCGCCAACTGCAAATAGTAAATCGAGTTCTTGGTTAAAAGCTGCATCTATCATTTCTGGAACGGTCAGTCCAGACTCTCGAGACAGGCTAAAACCGTATTGCTGCTCGAGTGCCACATAATTTTCTTCGGATGGATTGAGACCACCGGGCAGCATCGTGCTGTATGCACCCATTTCTGCGCCAGCTTGCACCCCAGAATGTCCGCGAATTGGCATTAAACCGCATTTGTCTCGTCCGACCCAACCAAGCGCTAAACCAAGATTGACAATCGCTCGTACCGTGTCCTCACCACAAAAATGCTGGGTCACGCCCATACTCCAAACCAAAACGCCAGTCTTGGCAGAGCCGAGTTGTAGCGCTAATTCTTGCATTTCGGTAACACTCGAGCCGCTACTGGTTTCAAGTTCCGCCCAGTCCAACGCCTCGAGATGAATTCTTAAGGCATCAAAACCTGATGTGCGTGCTTCTACAAATTCTTTGTTCTCGAGTCCAAGGTGCAAGATGTGCTTTAAGACTCCACTTAAAAAAGCCGCATCACCGCCCGTATTGACCAAATAAAACGAATCAGTGATTTTAGTTCCAAAAACGGCACTCTCTGGCGCACTGGGGACCCAGTAACGCTCCATTCCGGGTTCGCGGTAAGCATTGACACAAACCACTTTTGTGCCAGCAACCTTGGCATGGTGCAGGTATTTGGTCGCCACTGGCTGATTGGTCGCC
Source organism: Deinococcales bacterium (assembly GCA_031414595.1). Lineage (GTDB taxonomy): Bacteria > Deinococcota > Deinococci > Deinococcales > JAAFIG01 > JAAFIG01. The sequence goes on along the minus strand of JANNVX010000032.1, from coordinate 47,197 downwards.
ACGTTGCTACCAATAAAAACCACCACATCCGAACCAATCCAGTCAGTATAAGAACAAGTTGTGGCAACAATCCCAAGGGTTTGTTTGAGGGCGACGGTACTAGGGCTGTGACAGAGCCGTGCCGCGTTGTCTATGCAGTTAGACCCGATTGCTCGAACTGCTTTCTGTACGGTGTAGTAGCCTTCGTTGGTCATGCCTCTCGAGGTTAAAAAAAAGCCCATCCGCCGTGCTGATGTATCTTTGACTCGAGTTGCAATCGCATCCAGTGCCTCATCCCATGTAATTCTCGAGAATCCTGTTTGGTTTTTCTTACGGCGCATTGGAAATGGTAAACGCCCAAGGTCGCGCAGTTCTTTACTCGAGAGCGCCCGTAGTGCCGAGACATCACCAAGCCAAGCGGTCTCGAGAGCGGGCATGGTATTTAGGCGCAACAAACGCAAACGGATGTTACAGAGGTGAATCCCGTCCAGTGTCCAATCTTTTAAGCCGCTTGTGCCAAGGGCGCAGCCGTCACAGACACCTTCATTCAGGACTTTCCAAGCATAGCCCAAATTATCCTTGGATTCCCAAGCTGCCCTAAAAACCTCGAGATAATTATTGGGGCGCTGTTGACCAATCCCAAAAGGTACATAACTTGCCCAACGTTTAGGATTCCAGTTGAGGGGATTAAATTCGCTTAACTTCATGCGCCTATTATGCCGTGTTTTTCGGGGTGCATCTCAGAATTGGGGGTTTTTGTCACAGAATGAAGACCTAAAACCCTCTCCCCGTTGCTCGTGAACTCGCAACGACCCTCTCCCGCACGCGGGAGAGGGTAACGAGCCTAAGCGAGTTGGGAGAGGGCTTTAGGAGCGGATAATGATTCGATTTACTTTTAGGAGGCTGTCAGAGAGCTAATTTATAGGCAACCCCAATCTTGAGATGCACCCTGTTTTTGCCCCCTTGACTTACGCCCCCCCAAAACGGGTTATGATGAAAAAGCATGGACGACGGTTTGCGTTTTGATAGTCTGGCTGTCCGCGCCGAAAATCACCTTCCGAACCCATTGGCGCAGTTAGAAGCTCGCCTTGGGGTACTCGAGGGCAGTGGTTTGTCTGGTCGCGGCGCGTGGAGTGTGGCATTTTCTTCAGGAAGAGCCGCTTTGGATGCCTTGGGGCGCTTGTTGCGCCCAAATGACAAAGTGATGTTGCACTCGGAGTCCTCTGGATTTGCGGTACGGGCGTTTAGTGCTTTGTCCGAATTTGATATTGAAATTGAATTCAACGACCTGACCAGCCCCGAAGTTTCATTTGACGGCACAAGTCTGGTCTTTGTTGAAAATCCAACTTCGGCAACTTTAACGGCGTTCGATTTGAGTAAACTGGCTTCAAAAGTCCATCAGGCAGGTGCGTTATTGGTGGTGGACAATTCGGTTCTGACGATGTTTGCCTGTCGCCCGCTCGAGTTCGCCATAGATGCCGTGATTTACACCAGTGCCTCGTCACTGACAGGTGACAGCACCTTGGCATTTGGGGCAATCATGGGGCGCTCCGAAGACCTCCTAGAGCGCCTTCGCGGACACCGAGACACTGTGGGCGCAAGACCCAACGCCCAAGTTTGTGGCAGTGCCTTACGCGGCTTAAAAACCCTCTCGGTACGTCTCGAGCGCCAAACGGCTTCGGCACTCACGGTTTTACCCAAAATCGAAAGCCATGCCGCGATTATCGGTATAACCTATCCGAGTTCTGAAACCAACTTAACCCGTGACGGACGCGAGATGAATGGTTCGCTGATTGCTCTTGAATTTGCTGTTCCCGAAGCCGCCAAAGCCTTTGTAGATAAATTACGGCACTTTGAAACGCTCGACTGGATTGCCAGCGCCGAAAACACCGTTTGTATTCCCAACCGCACCAGTCACCGCGCCCTCGAGCCACTTGGTTTAGGTTTATCCGATTGCTTGGTGCGTTTAAGCCTTGGCTTAGAAGATGTCCTTGACACTTGGCGGGTTCTCGAGCCGGCATTAGATGCCGCTTTTGAAGTCACCCCCGAACCCGAACCACTCGAGTTAGACGAACCCGAAGGCGCAGCCCATCCACCATTACCAGCCCTAGACGATGTGAGCATTGGCATGGACAACCCCACTTTAGACCGCTTTCTTCAGCTTCGGACATGGCGCGACACAACCGCCAACACTGAGGGCATCAGCCGCTTTTTGGTTTTAAGTAACGCTATTCTTGCTGAATTAGCCCAAGAAACCCCGCGCAACTTAGAAGAATGCAGCCAGATAAAAGGCATCGGGGTCAAAAAACTCGAGCGCTACGGCACACAAATTCTTGAGGTACTGGCTAAACCCGCCCAGCCTTGGTTAGCGCTTTTGCCTGTTTTTGATCACAACACGCCACCTCGAGAAAAACCCAATGCTGTCCCAGTTCCAGCCAACTTTGACAAAAAGCATAAACGCCGTCGTAAGAAAAAAACAAAATGAAGATTTTACTTTGTGGTTATTACGGTTTTAAGAACACTGGCGATGAAGCCATTTGCCTTGCCATCACCAGAGAATTAACTCGGCTTGGGCATACAGTCACGGTGCTGAGTGCCAACCCAGCCGAAACAACTGCTTTATACGGTGTTAAGTCAGTCAAACGCATGAGTCCAATACAAACACCACTGGCTATCTTCAGCGCCGATGTGGTCTTGTCTGGTGGCGGTGGCTTACTGCAAGACAAAACCTCGAGCCGCACCCTGACTTATTACCTTGGCATTATTGGTTCGGCAAAAATGCTCGGCAAGCGGGTGGCGGTGTTTAACCAAAGCATCGGACCATTGTCCACTCAGGGGCAGGCTCGAGTAGCCGCGTCCTTGCGTGGCGTAACCAGTATTGTCCGTGACACTGGCAGTTTTGCACTGCTCGAGAAATTGGGCGTGGCGGTGCAACTTGGCGGCGACCCTGCGCTACTCTTGGAAAAACCAGTTGGTGTGACCCAAAACCCAAATCAAATCCTGATTGCCCCACGTGAAGGACAAGCGGCTGCCACTGATTGCCTCGTCGAACTCGCTAAAAAATTGGTACAACAAGGTAAAAATATTGTGGCGCTTGGTTTCCAACCCGGTTGGGATGACGATGAACTGAAAGCCTTTGAAGGAATCCCCAATACCCGCATCGAAAACACCGCTAATCCTGCTCGGGCATTAGAACTGATTGCAAGCAGTGGTGCAGTCATTGGTGTGCGCCTTCATGCAGTGATTCTGGCGGCGGCGGCTCGAGTTCCTTTTTATGGAATCTCTTATGACCCCAAAGTTCAAGGCTTTTGCCGTGATGTCAGCGCCCTCGAGTTACCTACCAGCTTTGATATTGGCGTTCTCGAGGCAGCGATACTAAGAAATGACCAACCGAATTGGGAAGCTGTAGAAGCCATGAAAGCCCGCGCTAGAGCCAGTTTTGCATGGGCGCTAGAACCAGTTTTGCATGGGCGCTAGAACCAGCTTTGCATGGGCGCTAGAGGACATAAAACGCTTCTCTTGCGGGGCAAGGCATGCCTTGCCCCTACGGTTTAGCGGTTTTACTGCGCCATTTCTCGTATGTGTCTGCCCTCGAGTCAAGGTATGCTTACCGCATGACTTTTAGACTTGTGGAATTATCCGGCACGCCATTCGAGCAGGGCTTAGCCCACGGTGAGGCACTAAAAGATTTAATCGAGCATAATATTGAATTGTACTTTTACCGTTTTGAAAAAGAAGCCAAACTGACCCGTGAACAGACCCTATCAATGGCGGCGAAGATCGCTCGGCATTTTGAGAAGTTTTCGCCAGCCTTTTCTGAAGGGATGCGCGGGATTTCGCAGAGTTCTGGGCGTAATTTCTTTGAGATTGCCGCCTTAAACGCTCGCTACGAAATTCTGTATTATCAGTACGGTACGGTTGGACTCGAGAAGAACGGTTTGACAAGGGTGACTGCTTCGCCCGAGCATCGCCGTCCAGATGGTTGTACATTATTTGCGGCATTGCCAGAAGCCACCGCAAGCGGGCAATTAACGATGGGTCAGAATTGGGATTGGATTGAAAATGTCAAAGGGGCATTACTGCGTACCAAGCACCACGATGGACTCGAGACGCTTGGGTTTACCGAAGCAGGAATTTTTGCCCCAAAACTGGGTTTGAACAGTGCTGGATTAGGTTTGTGCATCTCGGGGCTAACCAGTATGGACGACGATTGGTCTCGGGAAGCCCGTCCGACCCATGCACGCTGCTGGGAAATTCTGCGCTCGACCTCGCTCGAGCAAGCAAAAAGCGTCATAGACGATGGTACAAAAGCCTGTAGCACCAATTTTATGGTCGCACTTGCCCCAGACCAAGCCATTGATTTTGAAACTGCCCCACATGGGATTCGCGCCGTTTCGTGTCATCAGGGCAGCATGGCGCACACCAATCATTTCTTAGACCCGCAAAGCCTAAACATCATCGAGCCGCCCTCTGAACGCCGCCCGCACAGTTATCACCGCCAAAAACGCATGACCGAACTGCTCCAAGAGCGCCGCCCATTAAAACTCGAGGATTTTAAGGAATTCCTAGCTGACCGCGACGATGACCCAGATGGAATTTGTCGTTACCCAAACACCGAAGAACCCGTAGAAGACCGCGTTGCCACAATTTGTGGTGTGATTATGAATCTCGAGACGCGAACGATGTGGGTGTCCAATGGTCAACCAGACGTTGCTCCATTCACGGAGTACAAACTGTGATTACCTTAGAAGATGTGCAAATGGCAGCCTCGAGAATCAAAGGTTTTGCAAGGCACACACCGCTTTTACCACTCGAGAACGGGATTTGGTTAAAACCCGAAAATCTGCAAGTGACTGGAAGTTTTAAGTTTCGTGGGGCATACAATGCCATCTCGAGCCTAGACCCCGAAACTCGAGCGCGTGGTGTGGTGGCAGACTCGAGCGGAAATCATGCCCAAGGGGTGGCGGCGGCTGCCTTTATGCACGACATTCCAGCCACAATTGTGATTCCACACAACGCCCCACAAATTAAAGTAGATCGAACGGCGGCTTGGGGCGCAGAGATTGTGCGCTGTCCCAATGCCTCGGACAAACGAATGAAAGTTGCTATGGACATTCGGGATCAAAAAGGTCTCGAGTATATTGCCCCATTCGATGATGCCCGAATGATTGCTGGGCAAGGTACAATCGGACTCGAGATACTTTCGGATTTAGAAGATGTGGATACCGTGCTGGTCTGTGTTGGTGGTGGCGGCTTATTGGCTGGAATTGCGACCAGCATCAAAGCCTTATCGCCCAAAACCCGTGTGATTGGGGTAGAACCCGAACTCGCCGCCGATGCCAGAGAATCGTTTTACGCTAAAGAACGCCGTTCATGGGATGCCAGTTTAGTGACCCGAACCATTTGCGACGGGGTGCGAACTCAAGGGATTGGGGTGCTGAATTTTGGAATTATCAGTAGGCTGGTGGACGACATCATCACTGTTTCCGAAGAGGCTGTTTATGAAGCCATGAAACACCTCTTTCTCGAGACCAAATTAGCCGTCGAACCAACGGGCGCACTAACCACCGCCGCAATTCGCAGCCAAGCCTTTAAGCCAGTCGGTAAAACAGTTTGTATCGTCTCGGGAGGAAATTACGACCCTGCTTTGTTAATTCAAGTATTAAAGTAACAATACTATTGCTCGCAGCACTTAATTTCAGGATAAATTCTAAGTAAATGGCGTACCCCAAACCTAAGCTAAAACAGTCATGTGCAACTTCATCTGCTCGAGTACACTTCCTACATCTCGTGCTGTGGTTTGGGGTTCTGTATGCCCCGCCGATGCTTTTAAGCCATGCTTAATCTGCATATCGCACAAAGATAAACGGTGTAGCTTAGATGGGCAGAGCGCTTGGGATGGGTAAACCACTCGAGAGGTCAGAGGTTCGATTCCTTTCACCAAAAAAAGATTGGCGGATACTGGATAAACGCACTCGTCTGAAAAACGAGCGCCCGCAAGGGCAAGCAGGTTCAAATCCTGCATCTTTTACCAAGGTTTTAGCTCAACTGGTTAGAGCATCAGTCTTGTAAACTGACGGTAATGGGTTCGACTCCCATAAATCACTTTCCTTGAAACGGAAAAATTACGCAACACAAGCAGCACCTGTTTTGTCTCGAGTTGCAAGAAGCCAAACTAAGGGGAAACCCAAAGTAAAGCCCAAAGCCTCGAGTCTCGCATCGGCACAAAGCACCGATTCGCCCACCAGAAATGCCACCTCGAGCAGAACATTTGCTCGAGACGCTTTCCACCCAGCGAACACGCGCCAAGTAGCCCATTTGAGACCCGAAATACTCGAGACAAAGCAGGCAAAGATAAAGGCGAAAGGCAAGGTTTCTAGCCTTGTACTTAAAGAGGTTTATTATGATTCAAAATTTTCCAATGAAAGACATTGAAAAAGGCATTCTCACCCGTCACGGTCGTTTTATTCGTATTCTCGAGGCTGGCGCAAACACGGTTTATGGCTCTGGTTACAGCGTTGAACGTTTTCCACAAGGGACTCGGTTTGAGCATGGACTGACCAGTTTTTTACTCGAGCGCCGTTCTGATGTGGTGGGCAAGCACTTTGAAGCAGTACAAACCAATGCTTTAGAAGTCGCCTTGATTGCTCGAGGTGATGAAATCCTCGATGTGGTCGCTCCGAATACTCAAGCCTTGTTCTGGAAAGGATTTACTGCCCTAAAAGTTCTGACTTTGAACATTACGGATGGCGTTCTGCTCGAGACTGGAGCGGTGCTGGCTCAAGTTCGTAACAAAGCAGTCCTCACCAAATACTTCACCGAAGTTGCCCCTGCTGCCTTGCAATTTGCAATTGTGACTCGAGGCGGCGTAGTGCGAGACCTTGTGCCGAGCGGTGAGCGCCGAGTTTACTGGCGTGGACTTGAAGATATTGCGACTGCCTTGCAAACTGTGGCTGCTCCACTTGCCAAAAACGTTGCCGAAGCTATTTTGGCTAAAAACCCAGAGTGGCTCGAGCAATTCACCCGCCTAGAACTGACCGATACGCAAGTTGCGATTATCCGCCGCAGTGCAGCCATTGTCAGTGCCTTTGCCCCAAGCAGCAATACTTTGGTAATGCTTGACCAAGCCACCAAAGTTGAAATTCTCGAGACCAGCGATTTGAATGTCCCCCAAACCCTCGCCAAGAATGCCAAAGGCACACCACTCGAGAATTTTATCGAATACGCCCTTGTTCCAGAGTACCACCAAGGCGCATTGTTCCTAGATGGAAAACTCGAGCGCCCACTGAATGTTGGGGTTCATGCCTTCTGGAAAGTCGGACGCAGCGTGCGAGTCGCCGCCACCGATTTGCGCTTGCAAAACTTGGAGGTTGGCGGACAGGAAATCTTGACCAAAGATAAAGTTGCGCTACGTGTGAATCTCACGGCTGGCTACCGTGTTCTCGAGCCACTACTGGCATTTGCCCAACTCTCAGATTTTGTGGCATTTTTGTACAAAGAACTGCAATTTGCACTCCGCAGTGTGATTGGCACAAAGAGCTTAGATACGCTACTCGAGGAAAAAACAGCCTTGGACAGCGATATTGCCAGCATCGTTCGCGCCAAACTCGAGGGGCTAGGAATGCAACTCGAGAGCGTTGGTGTCAAAGACATTATTTTGCCCGGCGAAATGAAAACCATCCTTGCCAAAGTGGTTGAAGCCGAAAAACAAGCCCAAGCCAACTTGATTCGTCGCCGCGAAGAAACTGCCGCTACCCGCAATTTGCTGAACACCGCTAAAGTCATGGAAGACAACCCTGTGGCATTGCGTCTTAAAGAACTCGAGGCACTGGAAAGAATCATTGAAAAAGTCCAAACTCTAACCGTGACCAACGGCTTAGATGGTGTACTGAACGACCTTGTAAGAATCCGTAAATAGTACGCTGTTATTTCAAAGAATTTTCACCAACCCATAGGCATCAACTTAAGGGGATTTATAGTGTAGAATAACAAAAACCTGTTGTACACAATGAATTGTCTGTACCGCGCCCCAACCCTCACCCAACTCGCCTAGGCTCGTTACCCTATTAGACTGCTTGTTACTTTTCTCCTGCGTTTCCACGAGCTTCGCTCGGTCTGTTGTAGTCACCAAAAAGCGCGGGAGAGGGTTGTTCGGGTTATTTTTTGCTTTGGTTTTTGGTAAAGAACCAAAAACATAGTTCTAAAAACACTTCTTACGGAAATAAAATTAAAAGCCCGAAATCCAGACCCTCCCCCAGCGAAGCGCAGTTTGGGGGAGGGTAGCGAGCCTAAGCGAGTCGGGAGAGGGGCTTCCCGATTGTTCGAGCTTTGACTTCCCGAGAAGCCGTAGCTTCATCACTCGATTGGATTACCTTCAAAATCATAGTGTGTTTTGTCGTCCCAGTGAGCGCCGCCTTCAGCAATACCAATTTGATTGTTGTAGAAGTCAATATCAATTCCGTGTTCTACTTCCCATTTGAAATCACAAATCAGGGTGATACAGATGTCTTGATAGTTTTCGGAGTCAATTTCGATGTGCATGATTTCGAGATTTTCCCAAACTTCTGCGGCGTTTTTCAGAGTAGGTATATCACTTTCTTGTTCCCACCCGTTGTTCTGTTGACGATAAAATTCAGTATTTTCTGTGAGAAAATGAAATAAAGCCTTTTCAAAAGCAGGAAAAATCAGCCCGATTTGAGTTTTGAAATTTAGGAAATTAGCTTGTTCTTTTTCATTTGGAGAATCCTTGTCCTGATAGGATAAATTGACCTCAATATCACGCTGTAATGCTTCAAACCAGTAGCTTCCGCGCCAAGTTTGTCCGTGTCGTTCAAGTTTTCCAAATACTGGGTCGTTAATCGTGTACATATGGATAAGTTTACCTCGTGTCTCGAGACTTTTTATTTGCCTGTTTTGGTTTTCTCGAAACTTATTTTCCAAGGGCTTGATTCAGTTCATCCCGTAAGTCCAACGCCGCATCTCGAGCAGCCACAGCAAAATCCGAACCCATACTTGCATACTCAATCGCTCTCGAGGCACTGGCAACCGCTCCCAAACCACTTTTGTCAAATGCCGCCGCCAAATCCGTAGCCTTTGCCCCCTGAGCGCCAAGCCCGGGCAATAACAACAAAACATTCGGCATCAGCTTACGCCAAGCCTCAAGTTGCCTTGCATGGGTTGCCCCAACCACTGCCCCAACTGTGCCGTAAACACCTTGGGTCTGAGTCTCGAGATAGGTTGCAATCACCTCTGCAACCGTGCCGTTTTTGGTCTCGAGGTCTTGAAGGTCTCGAGAACCGGGGTTACTGGTTTTGACCAGCACAAAAATTGCCCCAGAATTTTCTGTTGCTGCACTTAAAAAAGTTTCGATGGTTTCAAACCCTAAAAATGGATTCATAGTTAAAGCACTGCCTGCGTGTTGCCCAGTTAGCCATGCCTTGGCGTAGGCTTCGGCGGTACTTGGAAAATCACCGCGTTTGCCGTCCAAAATAACGGGGATGCCCATAACCCGTGCTAAAGCACAGATTTTCTCGAGCAGCACCATTCCCGCTATGCCCATGGCTTCGTAATAAGCAAGGTTTGGTTTGACGCAAGCCACTAAGTCGGCACAAGTCTCGAGAATGTCTAAGCAGTGCTGCTCAACCTTTTCGACACTATTTTGATGTAACTCGAGCCGCGGGTCTAAGCCCAAGCAAAGGCGGGTGTTTTTCTCGAGCATTCGGGTGTGTAGGGTCTGGGCAAAATTCACATTTACTCCATGGTCACAAGGTAATCGTATAAATCGGGTCCGCCCGTCATGACTTCAACCCCAAGTTGCGGTAGGGTTTCGTGAATACTCGAGACCAGCCCTTCGGCGGTTTCGGCACTTACATTTGGTCCAGTAAAGACTGTGACAATTTCTTGCATCGTGTATGAACCTTTGAGCATCTCGAGGACCGCTTGTTCGGCTGTGCCGCCGTTGTAAACCAGTACATCGTCACGCAGTCCAATCACTTCGCCTTCTTTAATTTCTAGTCCGTCTATGGTGGCGGTGCGGCTTGCCTTTGTGACTTCAAAAGTTAGGACTCGAGAACTACCTTCGGTCATTTCTGGGATGAGTTCGGCACTGGTGTTGTCTTTGAGGTAGCGGTAGGCTGCCCCCAAGCCCTGCCCAAGTGTGCGGGTTGGTATCACATGAAGCCGTTTTTCGGTCTCGAGTTCGGCGGCTTTTTGGGCTGCCATAATCACATTTTTGTTGTTTGGCAAGACAATCACATCATCAGACTCAACACTTCTGGCAGCATCGAGAATATCTTGGACACTGGGGTTTTGGGTTTGCCCACCCGAAATAATCCGCACCCCGAGACTGCGAAAAACCTTGACCAGTCCGTACCCCGAAACCACCGCAACCGCACCTGTTGTTGGCGTTTCGGCTTTGCTGGCTGCGCCTGCCATCGCAAGAATTTCGGTGTGCTGCTCAGACATATCCTCAATTTTTGAGCGAATCATTTTGCCGTAGCGTGCCACGGTTGCCAGCAGCGCATCGGGGTTATCGGTGTGAATATGCCCTTTGACAAAACCTTCTGCGCCGACAACCAGTAAACTATCACCAAATTCTTGAACAATTTCACGGATTTCGGTTGCCGATTTAACCGCATTCTCGAGCAGGAATTCTGTGCAGTAGCCAAATTCCTCGTTTTCAAATTGGTCTTGGGCGTAAGATTCAATTAACGGTGCTTCGGGCAGTGGCAAGTTAGTGAGTTTGGCTTCAATGCCTTTGAGTACATGTAAAAAACCAGCCCCGCCAGAATCCACCACGCCGGCTTGTTTTAGCACTGGCAGTAAATTGGTGGTGTTCTCGAGACTAATATACCCGCCTTTTAATGCCATTTGCAGCAACTCGAGGACATTCAGATTCGGATTGGCAGTGAGCGCTGCCCGAGCAGCTTCGGCGGTCTCCCTAGCCACGGTCAGAATTGTCCCTTCGACGGGCTTCATCACGGCGGCATACCCAATTTTGGTGGCGCGTTCTAAGGCTTCGGTCAGGGTTTGGGCGCTAATGCTGCTTTGTTCGCGTACCACTTCGGCAAAGCCTTTTAAGAGTTGACTTAAAATTACACCACTGTTGCCCCGAGCGCCCAGCAACGAACCATAAGAAATAGCCCTTGTCACATCGGGCATATTGGCATGGTTGGCGACATCGAGTTCACGGCGCACACTCTGCATGGTGAGGTGCATGTTTGTGCCTGTATCGCCGTCTGGCACAGGATAGACATTTAGGGCATTGGTTTCTTCTTTGTACACGCCAAGCCAGTCGGTGGCGTAAATAAAGCACTCGGCTAATTGCTGACTGGTTATGTTATCCACCTCGCGCCCCTTTTTTCTTCACGTTATTTGCACCCGGTTTAGCCACCCCGACCACATGCACCCGCACACTCGAGAGTTCAATCCCAGCAAGGGCTTTGGCGGTATGCACAATACGGTCTTTGACATTTTCTGCCACAGCATGAATGGCTGTACCAAACGCCACCACCACAAAGATTTCGCAAGTACGGGTTGTGCCTTCGCCAGCCACGACCACGCCATCTCGAGACTGTGGTTGTCCAAGAATTTTTTGAATCCCTTCTTTGAGGTTTGCCGGTGCCATACCAACCACACCCGGAACTTCATGCGCCGCTAGACCAAGTAAACTGGCGAGGGCATTTTCTGTGACGTTGATTGTGCCTTTCACGTCTTCCTCCACAAAACTGTTTGCATTCTGCGATTATACGCGGTTTTGTGGTGGCTCGAGAAGTGGTTAATTTAGCGATTCAGCCACATTGCTAAAAGCGGTCATGGCACTTTCTAAATCATCCATGATTTCTTGGGCTAGAATACTTGGGGCGGGTAAGTTATCGGATTCCTCGAGCGATTCATCTCGCAGCCAAAAAATATCCAAGTTGGCTTTGTCCCTTGCCATTAAATCGGTGTAGCTAAATGCCTTAAAGCGCTCGGTTTCAAAACGTTCAAAGCGGTTTTCTGGGTTGTAACAAGCGATAAAGTCGGTCAGGTGCTTGGGTAAAAGCGGATTTTCTTTTAAGGTGAAATGCTGATTGGTGCGTAAATCGTAGACCCAAAGTTGCTGTGTTTGGGCGGTGTCTGAGCCAGCCTTGCGCTCAAAGAACAAAACATTGGCTTTGACCCCTTGGGCATAAAAAATCCCAGTTGGAAGCCGCAGCAATGTATGGACATCGCAGGTTTTTAAGAGATTCTTACGAATTGTTTCGCCCGTGCCGCCCTCGAATAACACATTGTCTGGCAGCACCACCGCCGCCAAGCCACCAATTTTAAGCATATTGACAATGTGTTGTACAAAATTAAGTTGTTTATTGCTGGTGGTTGCCCAAAAATCATCCCTCGAGTAGGTCAGGGCTTCGCGTTCCTCGTCGCCTTCTTCGTTGATAATTCGGATGCTGCTTTTTTTACCAAAAGGCGGATTGGTCAACACCAAATCCACCAAGGTACTCGGTTTAGAACGCAATGAATCATCGGCACGCACCAACGATTCGGCTTCGCCACCGATGCCATGCAAATACATATTCATCGCCGCCAAACGCACCACGCTATCCACAATGTCCACCCCAAAAAACATTTCTTCGCGCAAAACTCGGCGCTGTTCGGCATTGAGGTTTTGTTTGCTGTTCAAAATAAACTGATGCGCCGCAATCAAAAAACCAGCCGTACCACAGGCGGGGTCAGCGATTTTGTACCCCAATTGCGGACGGCAGACCAGTACCATCGCATCTATTAAAGGGCGCGGCGTAAAATACTGCCCCGCTCCGCTTTTAATATCCTTGGCGTTGCGCTCGAGTAAACCCTCATAGATTTCGCCTTTGACATCAACATCCAATGCCCGCCAAACCTCACCATCGATAAGTTTAATCACCCGCTCGAGTTTGGCGGGGTCTTGAATTTTGTTTTGGGCTTTACGAAAAATAACCCCGAGTAAACCCGTATGGGTACTTAAAGTGGTCAGCACATAACGGTAATAGTTCTCGAGTGCCACACCACTTTTTGAGCGCAACTCCGACCAAGAAAGCACTTCGGGATTGGTGGTTCGCACTGGCAAATCCACAAAACCAGAAGTCAATTCAAAATCTTCTTGCGCCATTTTTAGAAACACCAAAAGCGTAATCTGCTCGAGGTAATCGCCGTAACTGACACCATCGTCCCGCAATACATGGGCGAGACTCCAAACTTTAGAAACCAATGCCGAAGCTGAACTCATGCGCCCATGCTAACCCGAGACTCGAGCCAAAATGCAACGAACCTCATGGTTTTTGTGTATCAAAGTCAGTAAGGCGTTGAAACAATTCATGGCGTTCTCTCGAAATGGTGCGTAAGGCATTTTCAAAACTTGGGTCTAAACCCGTTTCTGGTACAATTGCAATTCCTGCTTCGGTACTGAGCAAATTGACCAAATCCCCAGCTTTTAAGCCGTACCGCTTGAGTAAATCGGCTAGAATAATTACCGCCGTGCCGTCACCCACTGTAAACAAAGTCTGAAGCATACGAAATTATAGCTGATTAAGGGCTAGATGATTTTTTAGGCAACTTCTTACGTCCCGCCTCTGCCCGCAAACCGCGTATCCGCTCGAGCAGTACCGCCGCCGGTTCATCCGTTGCGTCTTGGGCGACAAGCTCACCACGAAACGCCATATTGAGCGTACTTGCCCGCAAGCGTTCCGCCCGTAGCAAATTGGCTTTGATGCTGTTCTCGAGATGGTCGGTGGCAGATAGTTTCGCTTCGACTTGGGAGACAATAAAGGCTTGTTCCTCGAGCGGGGGAAGAGGGAGAGGAACGCTGTTACAACTTTCCTTATTTAAGTAAGCAATTGTTGTCGCGTTTGCCTTCTTATCCATGTAGGATTTTTGAGTTATTAAAACAATTGTCAAATACTCAGGAATCAACTCAGGAACAAATAGAAAAGCGTGAAGTTGCTGATTGATTACGCATTCTTGTTTAGTGGTTGCTGCTATTCCAAAACGACCCACACAAGTCATAATGACGCTGTTTACTGGAATCAATCTTGCTCGATATTTCTCAACTTCTTCTCGAGTTAAACCTAAACCAGATTTAGCCTTGGAAATATGTAGGTTACTTGAATCAAAATCTGGAATCGTAATCCAAGGTATGTCGCCTGTAAAAGATTGAGGCTTATCACGATTTGGAACAATACAGTCACAAATATATCCTGCTGTTGTCCAGACCCAACCTTCTGGTAATTCCGCCAAACCGCTCGAGTCTGGGGCTTGTGGCTCGGTGTACTTCGCATTTTTCCTGCCCTTGGCTTGCTGCTCGAGAATCCATTTTTGTTGGCGCTCGAGTAAGACTTTTTTTAACAACACACTGGCTGGCTCGAGCGAACCGCCTTGGGCTTCACGCCACGCCTTGGATAAATCGCCTTGAACGGCAGCTTTAAGCACACTCTGACGGTATTTTTTGACTTTTGCCAAAGCAATTTTTAGGGTTTTGACCCCAAACTCGAGTTCGGATAGTAATTCCTCGAGTTTAGCCACAATTCGTTTCTGCTCGAGAAGCGGCGGGACACGCACATTCAGTTCTGAAAGCTGTTTTTTTGTAATTCCCGAAATCGTAGTACCACGACTAATGTACTGAAACTTTTTTGCTTCTGTTGCTAAAAAATGCAATGCAAAAGCTGGCTCGAGAACTTGAATTTCTGCCAACAATCCTTGGCAATCTTGACTGAAAGTAAGTTTTGTTGGTGCAATTGCAATCTTACCCAAACTCACTCGAGTAGCAATGACAATTGCGCCCTCGGGAATAATGTTAATTGGTGAATTTTTTACACCAATCTCTGTAATGAACTTTCTGGGATTTATTTCGCCAGAATCAGTAATATCAGCACTGGTGATCCACGGAATATCTCCATTCCAAAACTCTTGATTTGCAGTTGCAGGAGTTCCACCACCAACAATTTTATAAACATCCTCGAGTTTTGCCCATTCCCAGTTCATTGGTAACTCCTGCAACGCGGGGGCAGCTGTGGCTTGTGCGCCTGTCAGAACTGCAAAAAAATCGGGTTGCGTTTTGGTTAGGGTCATCGGTCAGCCTTGCTTGCTGCTAGAAGTGCCAAGACTGCTTCTTTGAGTGGGTCTAGTTCTTTTTCAATTACATTCCATAAAATTCGATCATCGGTTCTAAAATACTCATGGGCTAATAAATCTCGTAAACCCGCAATAGATTTCCAAGGTACTGTTGGGTGTTTAGCTCGAGATTCATCGGAAATTTGCTTAACTGCCTCGCCAATAACCATAAAATTGCGAAAGCTCGCATCTCGTACCAGCAACGAATTCAGGTAGGCTTCTTGGTCAAAGCCTTTGGTAAATAACTTTAATCGCGCTATTGCCTCGAGAATATCGATTAAATACAATTCTAGTTTACGCGACACGGCGTAAGTCCTTTTCGACTTCGGCGCTCAGTATCGGTTTTAGGCTGGCTCGAGTCCCTAAATCTATTTTTTGACCAAACCATTCTTCGAGTGCAAATTTTAAGCCCATAAAATCGGTTAGTGTGTATCGCTCGAGTTCGACCAAAAAATCTAGGTCGCTTTGCGGCGTGGCTTCGCCTCGGGCAGTGCTGCCAAACAAAAGCAGTTCGCGCACACCAAACGCCCGAAGTTCGGCTTGGTGTTGCCCTAGAATCTGCTGTATGGCTTGGGTATCCATGACGGTATTCTACCCTTATGCACTCAGGGTCGTGTTGAGTTCCTCGAGCAGTGGTCTGATGTTCTTAAATAATTGTACGGCTTTGTATGCCCCACCGCGTTGGTGAAACGGGCTGAGTTCGAGGTCTTGAATCTCAATCGCAGCACTGCTGGCAATGTGGTCTCGGATCATGCCTAGCCACTCGAGTTGTTCTGTACTAAAAGCTGTGCCGCTCGATTGTTGCAGACTTAGCCATGTCTGAAAACGGTGTTGTACGGTGTCCATAAATGGTGTTAGCATCGTGTCTTGCCCAGTTGTAAAGCGCACCAAGGCTACAAGGTCGGTTAGGAGGCGCTGCGGGTTGTGGCTGCTTTTCACTCGGGTTTGCTCGAGGTTTTCGTAGGCTTTCCAAACATTTTCTGGGGTTAAATAGTACGGTGGCTGCTCGATGGCGCTGGCAAGTTGTTGGATTGCGGCAAAGGTCAGTTTTTGTTGTTGCTTGGGTTGGTTGTAAATAATTTGCAGTGCCGTCAGTTCGTTTTTGTGTTGTTCGATAAAGTCTTGCCATGTTTGTACCATCCGTCTGGCTTTGTCAAAATCGTAGCCGACATACAGCACTTGGTCTTGGGTGACGGTGTCTATGGTTTGTTCGCTATCGCGTTGGATGTCCTCGAGTAAACGCCTGAATTCTGGGTTATTAAATGGCTGGGCGGCATTTTCGGCTAAGTCAGATTGGGCTTGGTCGTATTGCAAATCGCTTGGGTTGGGGTTGCCCGTTTGGGTTATGGCGTGGGCTTCGATGCTGTCTGGGTCGGTGGCGCGAATGAGGTTTGCAACAACGGTTTTGAGGTCTTTTTTGGCGTGGACTTCCAGTGCATCGCGGCTGGTTTCGCTTAGTTTTTTATCAAGTCGGGTTAAACGGCTGGCTAAACTCGAGATGGTTTCTAAGCTGGTGTCGCCCATGGCAATTTTTTGCAGGATTTTGGCAAAGGGAATACTCGGTAAGCGCTCGAGTGGTTTAGAATCGGTTTTGATTGTTTCGGTTACGCCCACTGCGTCCACCAGCACAAAATGGGTTTTGTGTTTGGCATCTGGGGTGACGGCTTTGAGTTCGTCTGGATGGATGGTGCGGGTGGCGCGTCCCTTCATTTGTTCAAAGTAGACAGCGCTGGCAACATCGCGCATAAACAGCAGCACCTCGAGTGGTTTAATGTCTGTGCCAGTGCTAATCATGTCTACGGTCACGGCAATTCGTGGATAATAATTGTTGCGAAATTCTTTGATCAACGTTTCGGGGTCTTCGGTTGTGCGGTAGGTTATTTTTTTACAAAAATCATTGCCTTTGCCAAATTCTTCACGCACAATTTCAACAATATCTTCGGCATGGCTATCGGTTTTAGCAAATATCAGGGTTTTTGGGGTATGGCTGCGCTCTGGGAAAATCTCGAGCAGTTTTTCTTTGTAGGTGCGAATCACGGTGCGGATTTGGCTGACCGCTACAACGCTGCGGTCAAGTTCTTTGCCTGTGTATTCAAGGTCATTGTCCAGTGCCTCCCAGCGTTTACGGCGGGTTTGGCGGTCGCGTTTATCAATGTATTCGCCTTGTTCGATGGTTGCCCCAAATTCGCCAATTTGGGTTTTAATGCGGTAGACATCGTAATCCACATTGACATTATCTTTGACGGCTTGGCTGTAGGCGTATTCGGTCACAAGGTTCTGGTTAAAAAAGCCAATCGTTTGTTTACTTGGGGTGGCGGTTAAACCAATCAAAAACCCATCAAAATACTCGAGAACCCCACGCCAGAGGTTATAAATGCTGCGGTGGCATTCGTCAATAATAATAAAATCAAAAGAATCTATCGGAATCTCGGGGTTATACATCACTTCTTTGGGTTTTTGGTCTTTAATCCCCAGTTCATGCAGGCTTTTGTTATCGAGTTCATCGTCTATCTCTTCGCCTTTAAGCATACTAAAAAGGCGCTGGATTGTGCCAATCACTACTTTGGCTACAGGGTCTAGGCGTTTACCTTGTAGCATCTGGACATTGTAGAGTTCACTAAATTTGCGCCCATCGTCTGGGGTGGTGTATTGCTGGAATTCGGCGAGGGTTTGTTTGGCTAAATTGTTGCGGTCTACCAAGAACAAAATTCGTTTTGCGCCAGCCTGTTTTATCAAGCGGTAACTGCTGGTCACGGCAGTAAAGGTTTTGCCGCTGCCGGTTGCCATCTGAATTAAAGCGCGGGGTTTATTCTGGCTTAAACTCTGCTCGAGTCCGCCAACTGCCTCTATTTGGCATAAGCGCAAACCGTTTTTGTCTACGCTTGGTAACTGGCTTAAACGGGTTCGTAAGGTCGTTGGCTGCCGCACCCACTCGAGCAGGGTTTCTGGGCGGTGGATTTGAAAAATTCGCCTTGAACGGGCATTCGGGTCTCGGGTATCTATTAAAAACGTTTCTTGTCCTGTACTTTCAAAGCCAAAAGGCAAATTGGCACTGTGTTTGGCGAGGTGCGGCGGTACTCCTTCGAGGTATTTCTTGGTTTGTTCTGCCACCCCAGAAAGGGTCGTGCCAACTGGTTTTGCCTCGAGAACCCCAATGGCTTTACCATCCACAAACAGCAAATAATCAGCTTCGCCGTTTAACAAGGCAAATTCACGCACCGCCACCCCAAAAGCAGCCGTGCGATTAAACTCATCTTTGTTTTGTAGAACCCAACCAGATGCCAGCAGTTGTTGGTCTATGCGGAATCTGGCGCGTTCTTCTGGGGTCATAAATAGAGTATAGCCAAAGTTTTTCTAAATGGTGCGCTCGAGCAGCCAAAAGCACCACCCTCGAGTATGAGGCGGTGCTTTTTTTGGTTACTTAGAAATTTGCATTCGGACTGCTGGTTGTTCCATTTGTTCCATTATTTGTCCCAAGTGGTGTTCCACCTTGCACAGCAAGCCCACCAATAACCGTATTGGCATTGGCGACTGTTCCGTAAGTCACAGTCACGGCTGTGGCAGAACCAGCCGTAGCGTTGGCATTGAAAGCTGCGCCGCCGTTGGCGTTTCCACCAGAACCACCTTTGCCATAAGTTTGTTGACCTGAACCACCCAGTGCATTACCCGGCGCTCCGCCTTGTCCACCCGTGGCATTATTGGTGTTAAAGGTGACAGTATTGATGCTCAGTGTAGCAGTGCTGGCATTAAAAATCGCTCCGCCTTGGGCAGTTCCGCCCAGTCCGCCCAGACCATTGGGAAAACTATTCACCTGAGACCCAGCCGCGCCTGAACCACCGATACCACCAATCGCCCTATTACCACTAAACAGGCTGATCGAGTTAATTGTTAATGCGCCAGAATTATAGATTGCGCCGCCTTGCGCCGCGCCTCCGACCCCACCATCTTGACCCCCATTAAAACCAGGCGTGCCATTGCTACCCACACCACCTTGGGCTTGATTATTTTGTACCCTGATGTTGCTTAATGTCAGTGTAGCAGCGTTTAGAATTGCCGCCCCTTGTGCAGAACTGCCAGAAACATAACCATTACCGATGGTGAAGTTGCTTAGGGTTACAGTATTGCCGCTTTGAATGTTAAAAACACGCACATTGCTGCTGTTAAAAGCAGTTGCCCCACCCAGTACAGCCGCCGTTGGTGTGGCGTTGGTATTGGTGATTGTCAGGCTTTTACCAATCACCAAGGTACTTAAAAGCGTGATGTTCTGACCGTTAATGCTATTTAGGTTGATTGTGCCTCCAGAAGCAATGTTTTGAATCGCACTGCGTAGTGTTCCAGCGCCACTGTCGGCGTTACTCGAGACGTTAATGGTTGTTGGTGCTTGAACTAAATAAATCGCAGTTGGCGCACCCACCGCCCGTGCCAAACGCACACTTGGAACAAAACGGTTGGTCGCGGTAGTGTCGGTCGAGCCGGGTAGGGTATTGACCACTGCCCCCGTCAATTGGGCTGTCTGACTTGGAAGGCTGTTGAGGGCTTGTTGCTCGAGACTTTGGGTGACTCTGGTCTGGTCGTCTGTGACCACCAAAAAGTCCATTGAAAAGGTAAATGGGTCATCCGAGATGGTGGCTTGCAATGGAAAACGCACCGCCAATGTGACCCGCCCCTCGAATAAATTGGTGCTTGGGTTGGCAGCTAAGGTGCGGCTTGTCGGGTTAGCACTGGTGCGCCTGACCACAAAACCATAATTGATGGGGACAACACCCGCCGTGGCAAAGCTCGAGACTTCAGATTCATCAAAGACCTGAAAATCCTCTGCCCCAGAACTGGTTTCGACTGTGTTGCCTAGGGCGTTGTAGCGCATTCCGTGGGTGGGCTTAAACGACTGCGCCAAGGCTGGCGTGGTCAAAAGTGTGCCGCCGTAACTTTTCATATCGGCAATCGCACTTTCACCAAGACTGGTTGCCGTGCTAACCGCCAGAAAACTGATGTTGCTGTTGGCGCTTGTATAGGCTGTGCCGCCAGTGGTGGCGTTGCGAATGTCATAGGTTGCACTGACCCAGCGCTCACCGCCAGAACCCCTTGTGCCAGTCGTGAAGGTACTGGTGTTAATTAACTTCATTTGGATTCCACTGGCTGTGCCTGTCAGGGTTTGTGGTTGCAATTTGGCGTTTGAACTTACACCGCTTGAGTCAACTTGAAAACCAATTCGCATCAGCCCGAGAACTTGTTGTGGTTGAGGACTGGTTTGCGTACAGGCGGCTAAGGCAATGGCGGCAACAAAGGCAGTTGCTAGGTAATTTATGGGGTTTTTCATTATTTTTCTCCTTTTACTGGCACTTCGAGTTGAATTGGCACACGAATCGGTGAACCACCGATGAGCGCCACAAATACGCCTAACCCCTCGAGTTTTGGAGTTTGATACGGAATTTTCTGGTCTTTATGACTGTCTTTCATGCGACTCCTTTGGCTGAGTGTGAGCAGATGTATTTTCAAGAAAACATCGCGGTTAAAAATTATACTCGAGTCACAACCTTGGCTTAAATATGCGTCTAAAGCGGTATGAATCGCAATTTACTGATGATTCATGGCTATAAATAATTGGCGAGAATAACAGCACCGCCTCCAGATTTTTACGACTGAAAGAAATTGCGACTCCCGCTATAACTCGAGCCTAGCACAAATTTTTTACGATCAGTAATTAAAAATAAGCATAGATACGACTTGCAAACCCAAGTTTCTTCAAGTAGTATATTACATACCAATATGACCGACTCCCAAAAACTTCTCGAGCAACTGATTGTTATTAACAGCGTCAATCCTAGTTTAGTGACTGGCGGGGCTGGCGAAACGAACATTGCTAAATTCGTGCAGCACTGGCTCGAGCAAAACGGCTTTACCACCCATTGGCTCGAGGACACGGCAGGTCGCCCAAGTGTGGTTGGTGTTGCCAAAGGCACGGGTGGTGGGCGTAGCCTGATGCTCAATGGGCATTTGGATACTGTGACGATTGCGGGTTACGAAGGCAACGCGCTCGAGCCTCGAGTTGAAAACGGCAAAATGTTCGGGCGTGGTAGTTACGACATGAAAAGCGGCGTTGCTGCCATGCTGATTGCGGCTTCTCGAGCCAAAAAACTTGGACTGCGTGGCGATATTATTGTTGCCTGTGTAAGCGATGAAGAAGACTCGAGTATTGGCACAGAAGAAGTGTTGCGGCACTTTACTGCCGATGCTGGAATCGTGATCGAACCTACCGAACTTGAGATTGTCACCGCCCACAAAGGTTTTGTTTGGGCAACCATCACCACCCACGGTGTAGCGGCGCACGGCTCGAGACCACATTTGGGGGTGGATGCGATTGCCAAAATGGGACGGGTTTTAATCGAACTCGAGAAGTTAGATACACAATTGCGTTTAGATTCACCGCATCCACTTCTAGGCACTGGAAGCCTTCATGCCAGCCATATCAGTGGAGGAGAGGAGCGCTCGAGTTACCCCGCGCAGTGTGTCCTCGAGCTTGAACGGCGCACCATTCCAAATGAAAACGCGGCAACCCTACAAAACGAAATTCAGGCAATCCTCGAGACCTGCCGTGCGGCTGACCCGACCTTCAAAGCCAGTTATCAAATTGGTCTCGAGCGCCACCCGCTCGCGACTCCGCCAGACGCTGTTATCCTCGAGATTCTGCAATGCAAAACTGGTGCAAAAATTTCTGGTGCAAGCTACTGGGCAGATGCCGCGCTGATGCAAGCGGCTGGTATAGATACAGTCATGTACGGTGTGATAGGCGACGGCGCTCATGCCAAAACCGAATGGGTGGACTTAACCAGTTTGGAAACATTAACCAACAATTTGTTTGAAACCATCAAGGAGTTCTGTACTTAGGTTAATTCAACTATTGCTTCGCATTCAATTTTTAGGACGGGTAATTCATCTATGACAATTGTCCAAATCACAGCTTGGCTAACTCGAGCATAATTATGAATCAAAATATTACGAAACCCAATAATTTGTTTTGCATTGCGAACCGAAAAACTCGAATTGAGTTTAACCATTTGTGTCACAGCTTCACCAATAATACCCAGTTGACGCTCAACCGCCGAAATTCGCAAGACATCCAAGCAATACGCCTCATACTCAAAGTTCTTGGTAAATCGTTCAATCAAACCAATGGCTTTGAGAATATCAGCCGCGTATATTTGGGCTTCAAGCGACATAAATCTCTTTTCTATCGGCGGCGATACTTTTTAGAAAAAATAGATTTTCAATCGCGTTTTCCTCAAGTAAATCAATCGGTTTATTCAAAGCCAGACGTAATTCCTCAAGCAACGCAAAATATGCCCGACCATGCTCAAGGACAGGCATCGGTTGAAATTGCACCAAAAAATCAAAGTCGTTGGCAGTTTCACCTCGAGATGCCGAACCAAAAATTTCGAGTCGTTGGACACGATTTCGGGCAGCAATCTGCTGTATTTGCTCGAGGTTCATAGGTTCAGTATAAAGGAGTTATCAATGAAACATCGTTTAAGTCTCGAGTCGATAGAAAATGCCATGCTCACCATTCCAGCCGAATTTCTAAACAGCCCGCAATACGAATCCGAAGCCCTAAATGCTGCACTGGGTACTCGAGTTACGGTCAAAATCGAGACGCTCAATCCGGTTCGCAGCTTTAAGGGTCGTGGTGCAAGTCATTTTATCTCGAGTCTCGAGAAAAGTGCAAAACTGGTCTGCGGCAGTGCTGGGAATTTTGGTCAGGCAATGGCATATGCTTGCCGTGCTAAGGGTATTGATTTAACGGTTTTTGCCAGTGTTAATGCCAATCCGCTAAAACTCGAGCGAATGCGGGCATTGGGTGCAACTGTCATTTTGTATGGTGAGGATTTTGATGCCGCTAAACTCGAGGCAAAACGCTGGGCAATCAAAAACAATGCCTATATGGTTGAAGATGGTCTCGAGCCACTGATTTCCGAAGGGGCGGGAACAATCGGACTCGAGATGCTGCGTGGCTTAGATTTTGATGCGGTGTTGATTCCATTGGGTAACGGAGCGCTCTTAAACGGTGTTGCACGGTACATCAAAGCCAACTCGAGGGCAAAAGTGGTGGCAATCTGTGCGGCTGGTGCGCCAAGTATGCTCGAGTCTTGGCGGGCTGGGAAGGTTGTGCGGTTTGACAGCGTAAACACAATTGCTGACGGGATTGGGGTACGCGAACCGATTCTCGAGGCAGTACAAGACATGAACGGCATTGTGGATGATGGCTTGCTGGTCTCGGATTCCAGTATTCTCGAGGCAATGAAATTACTGCATCAACACCTTGGTTTGGTGGTAGAACCGTCTGGGGCGGTGGGTATTGCAGCACTGCTCGAGCATCGGGCGCAATTTATTGGTTCTCGAGTTGCCACGATTATTTGTGGTGGGAACTTAACACCTAAGCAAATGCAAACGTGGTTATAAATTTACTCAAGAATTTGGTACGCCGAGGTGGTTAAGAATTCGGCAAATGGTTCTTTGGTGGTGTTGATTAAGAGTTTAGCGGCTTCTTCAAAGCGTTTGCCTTCTGCTTTTAGCTGTCCAAGGTACTTTTGAATGGTTTGTAGTACCAAGTCGCGGGTGACAATTGTGCTGTCCTCGAGTTCAACTTTGTGATGCACCCATTGCCAGAGTTGCGCCCTCGAGATTTCGGCGGTAGCCGCATCTTCCATTAAATTATTGATTGGCACTGCCCCACTGCCGCGTAACCATGCTTCTAAGTATTGGAGTGCCACAGAAACATTTAGCTCGAGTCCAGTTCGGGTCACACCATCGGTCGGAACAATTAAAAGGTCTGATTCAAAAACAGCCCCTTCTGGAATTTTGCCGATTTGATTGGGGGTCGGCATCAGTCGGTTAAAGACCTCGAGTGCCACAGGGACAAGCCCGGGGTGCGCCACCCAAGTGCCGTCATGACCATCGCCAGCTTCACGTTCTTTATCAAGCCGAACTTGTTCAAATGCCTTTGCATTGGCAGCCTCATCGTTTTTAACGGGAATAAAAGCACTCATCCCGCCGATGGCTGGGGCGTTGCGCTTGTGGCAGGTTTGTATCGCCAGTTTTGAGTAGGAGCGCATCATCTGGGTTGCCATCGTCACTTTGGCACGGTCTGGCAGAACAAATCTAGGGTCGTGACCGAGTTTTTTAATAAAACTAAAAATATAATCCCAACGTCCGCAATTTAAGCCACTCGAGTGGTGGCGCAGTTCATACAAAATCTCGTGCATTTCAAACGAGGCGAGGATTGTTTCGATTAAAACTGTGGCGCGAATCGTGCCTTGTGGGACACCAAGGTATTCTTGGGCAAAGACAAAAACATCGTTCCATAATCTTGCCTCGAGATGTGATTCAAGTTTAGGCAGGTAAAAATAAGGGGCTGAACCACGTCCAAGCAGCACATCAACATTGTTAAAAAAGTAAATCCCAAAATCAAACAGCGAAGCCGACACAGCCTTGCCATCCAAGACCGCATGGCGTTCCTCGAGATGCCAACCACGCGGACGAACTTTGAGAGTCGCAACGGTTTGGTTTAACACATAGGTTTTTTCGCCCTGCTCGAGTGAAATAATGCGTTTATTGGCATCAAGCAAATTCACTTGTCCTAGCGTGGTGTTTGACCATGTTGGACTATTGGCATCTTCAAAATCTGCCATAAAAACCTTTGCCCCAGAATTGAGGGCGTTAATCACCATTTTTCGGTCTACGGGTCCGGTTATTTCGGTACGGCGGTCTTGTAGGTCTTGTGGCAATGGTGCAACCGTCCATTCAGATTCCCTGATATTGCTTGTTTCAGGCAAAAAATGCGGTAATTCGCCGTTTTTTAGGCGCTTGGCGCGTTCGGCTCGAGCGGTCAGTAACTCCAAGCGCCGCGCTGCAAATTTCTGCTCGAGTTGAGTCACAAATTCTAAGGCAGCTTGCGAAAAAAGTGGCATTGCTACTTCGGGTACAGGGTTGGTCAATTGAATCGTCATACTGGCATTATAAGCTACATTAACCCTTTAATGTCTCGAGGGCGCGTTCTTCGGCAGGAATCCGAAAACCTAGCAATAAAACAGCATTCAGGACACTAAAAACAATCGCTGTAATCCAAGCATCAAAAATCAGTGGTGTGACCAATAACTCGAGGGCAACAATCATATAATTGGGGTGTTTAACAAAGCTGTATAACCCAGAGCGTACCAATTTTGCATTTGGCACAATAATAATTCGGGTATTCCAGAGTTTACCTAGGCTCGAGATGACGATGTAGCGTAAGACCTGAGCGACTAAAAAAAGCCCAAGCCACAACCACCATAAACTCGAAAGAGCCGCGCCGCGTAGCCATCCCTCAAGCAGCAGTGCCACAATCCAACTCGAGTGCAAGGCAACCATAAAAGGGTAATGTTCGGCTGCGTATTCTTTGCCACCATTTGCCATTACCCAAGCCAAGTTGCGCTTAGCATGACCCAGTTCAAGTAAGCGCTGCACAATAATGAGGGCAACCAAAGCAAATAACATGGCTCGAGTTTACCTGATTTTGGTTGTCTCGAGTAAGAATTTTTTTATGTCTGACCATGCAAGACTAGCCTCGAGACCAGACACCTTACTTTTTTTGGCAGCCGCTTCTTGGGTAATCACAAAACCATGTTCGCTATTTGGATAAACGTTCAATTGGCTTTGTTTGCCGTTTTTCTTGAGGCTGCTGTGTAAGACTTTGGCTTGTTCAAGCGGCACAATCACATCTTTTCCACCCTGAATAATCAGCACAGGCATGGCATCAGGGATTTTTGGGACGGCGCTCAAACCCATCCGAACCGCAAAACTTTCGGGGCGGTCTGCGGGACCGTTACCGTAAGTGTCCTTGGTCAATTGGTCGTTTGTCAGTTGCTTGGTGCGTACCAAATGCTCGTACCATGCGACAATATCGGCTACGCCGTAAGCAAAGACCAAACTGCGAAAACTCGAGTCCCTTGCGCTGCTAAAAAGCCCGATCAATGCCCCGTGGCTTGTGCCAAATTGGGCAATGCGCTTTGCATCCACTCGAGGGTGGGTCTTAAACCAGTTATAGCCAGCCAGAACATCGTCTATTTCGCCTTTGGCGACTTCTACTTTGCCATCCGAGCCATCCTCACCTCGGTAGCTCGAGGCAAAGACCGCCAAGCCAGCCTGTGCCAGTTCGCGGCAGCGTGTTGCCGCAAGGTTAGATAAACCAGTAACCCCGCCGTGATTGTAGACAACCCCAGCCACTCGAGCCGTGCCACTTGGCAAAAACAACCGCCCGCGAATTCGTAAATTGTCGCTTTTATACCACAGGTCTTGTTCGGTAATTCCGTTGATGATTTTGCTCGAGATGAGGGTTGCACTGGCGGGCAGAGGAGAGCCACTTTGAGAAATTGCCAAGCCAAATAGAAACACACCCAAGAAAGTCAATAATCGTTTCATTTTTTCCTCTAAGAATCGGTTTCTCGAGACAATCGGCTAGTAAACCCTCAAAGCCCATAGCTCAAAGCCCATAGCTCTCCTAAACTTCAATCGCTTCTAACGCCTCGAGCATATCAAGGGCTTCGTCGTATCGGTGGTCTGGGTTGCGTTGAATGGCTTTCCAGATGATATCAGCCAACTGATTATTCTTAGGCATTTGCTTGGGTAATGCACCACGTCCAGATAACCATGCAAATGGGTCACGTTGTGGTGGTTGTCCCATCAGGCATTCGTACATCACTGCCCCGACGCTGTAAATGTCGGAGCGTTGTTCATCGCGGATGCCTTTGAATTGCTCGGGTGCCATGTAATGCGGTGTGCCAAGACGGGCTTCATGGTGGGTAATACTGCCCAAAGTCAGGTCTTTGGCACATCCAAAATCAATCAGATGGACGCGGCGGTCAGCGCTGAGTAGCACATTGGCGGGTTTGACATCCAAATGTAGGATTTCTCGGACGTGCGAATGCACCAATGCCGACAATAAACCCCTTGCAATATGCAAAGTTGAGGCGGTGTCTATGGTGGCGGTGTTGAGGTAATGATAAAGCGTGTTGCCTTCAACGTATTGGCGCATCAGTACCCCAGATTCGCGGTGAATCAAGGCTGGGATATTCGGGTGGTCAAGCCGCTCGAGAATATCGGCTTCGCGCTCGAAGCGTTCAAGCACATCAGGGTTGTTCATCATGGATGTTTTTAAGCGTTTGACCAGCACACGCTTGCCTTGCCAATTGCCCTTCTCGAGCCGAATAAATGGGGTGATCGAGATAATTTCTATTTGGCTCATACGCAACTTATCCATCGCATTGGAAGGTTCGGCTGGCTCAGGTGTTGTTAAAGGGATTCTTGCCATAAACTAGAGGCAACCACTGATGGTTGCCTCTAGTTTAACGCTTTTTGGATGATTAAGAACCAGACTTAAGATGAGGCTCGGCTATACTTCGCTAAAAGGTCCAAACCAAGCAATGGCAATCATTGAAAGCACAAAAAGTAAAATTAAACTGACCCAATTCATCAGATAGCCCACCCCCCGAGAGTCCTTTTCGGTAGTTCCAACTTGCTCGAGTTCAGGTCGCACAGCCAAGGTAGATTCGCCGCTTATCTCGAGAATTTTAGAATTTACAGCAGTTTCTTCCATCTGATTACTCCTTTTTGGCTGCCGCAGCCCGAGGTTTTTTGGCAGCGACTACCAAGGCTGGCATGTCGCTGATGTACTTGGTGAAGTCTTCGAGTTGAGTAAAGAAATCGTTGTTGCCAGTCACACCAAGGTAAAGCTCGGCAACGCGCCCAGCTTCGTCAATGATTTTACGGTTGACCATTCTGCCTGTGTGCTGCTCGAGTCTGCCGTTAATAATGAAGTTACCTTCGTTAAAATGGCAATCTCCGAGTGGGCAACCCAGCACAAACACACCTTGAGCGCCATTTTCAAATGCCACCGTGACCCATTCGGTTTTCACAAAGCCCGAGCAAGGAATTTTAAGGGTTTTGATATGCTCCATGCCTTTGACCGTGCCATCTTCATGGATGTAATCGGTGCGTCCTAAGCTCCATTCGCAGACAAAGCCAAAAATTTTGGGTTTGCCACTCAAGGCTAAAACTTGGGGTTGGATATGTTCAGTTGCTTGTGTCATTTAAGTAACGCCACCACCTTATCGCGCACAGTGTATTCATCCATGAGCGGGAGATTGATTGCATGGAATGGGCAAGCACCAACGCAAATACCACATTCAGCACATTTGTCATCATTGACCACGGCTAACTCGGTATAACGCGGATTTGGATTTGCTCCAGGAACCATCACGATTGCGTCAAACGGGCAGTCAATAGCACAGAGTTGACAACCGGTACAGTTTTCTGGGGTGACGGTTGCGACATTGACATAACGGTGTTTTTTGGCTGGAATCCAAGGCAGAATAAACATCACCGCAAAAAGCAGCAGTAGAATCGCCAAAATCCAAGGGGCGCTGATGCTCGAGAGCGCTAATACAGGCAGCAAATAGAAAATGTCATAGACAATGGCAGCTTGTCCTTCAACAATCGGTTGTGTGGCGGGCAAGGTTTTCTCGAGTGGTGCTAAACCAGCCACCAATAAAACTGCGCCAATCGTCAGTAGCGTTACAAAAGCCGGAGGCCAGATTTTGGGGCGGTGCAAACGCAAATAATGCACCCACAAGAAAAAGAACACCATCACTGCAGGTCCAACATGCAAAAACAGCATCCGAGCCAAGGTTAAATTATTCGGTTCGTCACCACCGATGAGTCCTCTGGCTAACCAAGTGCCAAATCCAGCAACCACCAAGTCAAAACTGCGTAAAATCTGTACCAAGGCTTCGGTAATGACCAAGGCGCGTTGATCCCAAACCAACAAATAACCAGTCAAGCCAATGAAACCAGTTAGAAACAAGAGGATAACTCCAGAAACCCAAGGGATATCTCTAAAGCCTCGGTAACGGTCGGTGAAGAAATTACGCAACATGTGCAGCACCGCCAATAAAATCATGCCATTGCCAGCATAACGATGAATACCGCGAATCACACCACCAAAAAAGACCTGTACGGTTAAATAATCAACACTCGAGAAGGCTTCTGAGGTGGTGGGTTTATAGTAAAACCACAAGAAAATGCCGGTTGGCACAAGCAGCACCCAAAGTACATTGGTGATGCCGCCCAAGTAATAAAACGGATTGAACTCTTCGGGGATGACTTTATTGATGGCTTTGTCTACGGCAACAACACCTTTATGGATACCATCTAAACCTGCATCAAAACCTTTGTCCCGAGAAGTTGGGGCTTGGTCGGCGCTGTAACCTGCCATTATGCCAGCCTCCTCTTGCCAGGTTTAACGAGGGTTTGACTGCGCGTATCGGCAAGCAGTGCCGAAGCAATCGCAGTCAGCAGTACAGTTAAGCCCATATACGCAAAGCCACGTTCAAATGGGAAGGATTTTAGGTTTGGCAGCAACGCCCCAGAAATCGCCCCTTCGGTATCTCGAATAATTTTAACCAAGCTCACCGCAAGCTCTGGAATTTTTGGCGCTCCATCCTCACGAACAATGTATGGATTTTCGGAAGATAAGGTTTTATCAACTGTTCCAAAATCTGGATTGGCGTGAGCGAACGCCCCAATGGTCAAAGGCGCAAGTCCGAGCGCCCCTAAAACCAGCAGTATGGCGATGATTGTCTTCATGAATTCTCCTTATTTTTTTCTCGAGATTCTGGCAAAACAGCCTCTTTAGAATAACCCAGTAAACGTTCAAATAACGCGATTTTGACCCGTACATTGCCAGCTTTGCGGTCTACGGCATACATAATAAACCCCAGTGTAACCACAAAAAACAGCAGCAAAGTCAACCAAAAAGCAATCATCGCTAAGCCCGTCCAAGTCGGCTGCTCGAGGTAGCGCAACACTTGGTTGTAGCCACTTGAAAAGACAAGGATGCCACCAACAAATGAGGCGAGGGTAAATAGCCAAGTGCTTCCTTTCATGATTGCTTTCCTTTCGCTTAATCAGCCGCTTGTGGGGCGGCTAGAGCAGCTTTAGCGGCTTTTTCTGCCTCGAGTTTTAAGCGTTTTTTGCGTTCGCCTGCCATAAAGACCCAGTGCCAAATTGCGCCAGCCCCAAGCATAATCATGCTGACCAAGTAAACATAAGGTGGGTCGCGTTTAATGTCGGCAATGTTTAGAATAATCAGGATGCTAAACGCCAACCATGAGACCAATCCGTAAATTCCAACCATTGTCCAGAACGGGCGTTTCCAAGGATTGCGTTCGGGGCTATAATCTAAAAAGACGACAATAAAAGCCACCAAGGGAAGCAAAACGGTCTGTAAGGTTGCCACGGCGGGTTGCCACCACTTCATCATTTGGTACAACCCCAAAAAGTACCAGTCGGACAAAATCGGATTTGGCGTAACGCTGTAGTTCGCGGGGCTGCCCGTATCCACTGGAACCCAAATCGAAACTACCACCAGAATTACAAAACAAAAAACCACTGCAAACCACGGTAAATTAATCCGCTTAAAGCGCCCAGCCCCACCACCGGCTGCCGCTTCACCAATTTTACCACCGCGTCCCTTACGGGCAAAGTAGGCTTCAATTGCCAAAATTGCCAGCATCGAAAGCATAAAATGGGCGCTGTAAAAACGGGTCAAAGTAGCTGGACCGATACTTTGACCAGCCAGCATAAAATTAGCCGTCAAAGCCCCAATTTTAAGACTCGAGAGGGTATGCTCGAGAACATAAGCAAGCGGAGCTAGGAAGACTTTGATCGTCGGGATATTGTGAAAATCATCCACAAAAGTTGGGAAGGTCGCAAAAACCTTGGTTGCCCACAGTGCGCGTTGATTCCAAATCAGCAAGTAACCCGTTAAACCACTAAACATGGCTAAAAGTAAGCCAATGATTGTCAGCATATAGGAAAGCTGATTGTAATTCTTAAATTCACCCCTAAAGTACATGCGGTAAATTCGCATTGTTAGGGCAATAATCAGTGCATCTGCGCCGTATTTGTGCATATTGCGAATCAGGGCAACAATAAAACCCTGTTCACCTTCAAACATTCCACGCACACTGCGCCATGCCTGATAGGTGTCCGGCACATAAAAAAACATCAGAACTGTGCCTGTCACAATGGTGATGTACCAAAACAACAACGCCATCCCACCAAGCATGTACCACGGGTCGGTTAAAACTTTATCGGTTTGGTTTTCGTCAAATAAATCTAAATTACGCGCACTTTTAGTCCACCATTGGGCGATTTTTTGCCCAACATTTGGAACAGCTTTTTTTGCGGGAACTGCGGGGGCTGCCATAAGTATTCCTCCTTAACCGTAGCTTTTGACGATGATTTCATTGCCTTTAATTTCAAAATCAAAAGGAAATGGAGTGCGGGGCGCAGGACCAGAGACAACCTTGCCGGGTAATTTACCAACCCCAGCCACATCTTGCTGTTGGGCTGGGTCATAGACCGATAAATGGCACGGACAAGAAAACATTGGAGTAGAGCCGCCACAGTAATTAAAGCCAGAACAAACTTCGGCAGGTTGATGGTACTCAAAAATACAACCCAAATGAGCGCAAATTCTTGAGACCACCACAATGCTGTACTTTTGACCATTGTAATCAGTTTCGCCGTAGCCTCGGCGTAAGCCACTGGGTCCAACACCCACATCGGCGGCGGCTAAACTGTTATTGGGGATGCGAACCGCATAACCAAGCACATCGGTAGCCGCCCGCCCTCGAGCCGTGTATTCGACGGTAATTTGCGTGAATACAAACGCCTTAAAGTCGTAATCCTTAGCAAATTCCTCGAGTGTGCCAACAACTTTGTCCTCATTTAAGGGTTTTTCGGTGACAGGCAAAGCCAGTGGTTTCCAAGTCGGTTTAAGAAACGATAAAAGGGCAGTTCCAATCCCACCAGCCACAGCTAAAAGCGGCAAAATAGTGATGCCTTTCACGATACTTCTGCGGTCAATCATGGTTGACCTCCCTTGAGTGTCAGGTTCATGGCTGACCTCCCTTAAAACGTGGTTTGACATTCAAGACTGGTGGCTCGAGACTGTACGAAAAAGAACGAATATATGCCACCACATGGTTAATTTCATTTTCAGAGAGTATGTCACCCCACGGTGGCATGGCACTTCCGTAAATTCCGTGCTTCAAGACTTCACGCAGTTTGGCATCAGAACGATTAAACAAACGCCTTGGCTCATGAAAATTGGCTGGGTGTGGTTGCAACTTATGACCACTCTTGCCCAAGCCCCAACCATCCGAGCCGTGACACATGTTGCAATTGCCGTAAATCAATGCGCCATCGAGTAGTTTTTTCGGGTCTTCTCGAGTTGGAATTCTGGTCTTAAAGTCAGGTTGAATTTTGCGGTACAAAGCGTAAGCAATGCTCCATAAAGCCTCTTTATCAAGTTGAACATCGTACTCGGCATTTTCGGGCTTGCCACTCGAAGGGTTAGTCACACCAGTTAATTCGATGGTTACAGTGCGGTGACGACCTTCCGTGTCCTTACCAAGTTCACGCAATTTTAAGTATGCCTGAAAAGGGGTTTCTTCGAGTGTCGGCAGCATTTCGGGCTTGATTTCTGCCCCCAAACTCTTGATTAAAGCGTCACCCAGTACCACATTGGGGTTGGCTACTGGTAAGAGCAAGGCTTCTTCGCCCTCGAGCCAAGGACCTGCATATGAACCAAATTCTGCCAAGGCAGTGTCCATTTTATGTTGACCATCGGGTTTGGCTCGGTAAGTGATTTCCCGCCCAGACATATAAGTTTGGTTGTTTTGGTCGCGGTTACTCAAATCAACTTTGTAATCTTCGGGGTACTTCGGGTACTTCCAGTCATATGCGCCTTCTTCGACTTTTAATTCAAGTGGTTTTTCGCCTTCACGAATGTACAAAACCCCTTTTTTGGCGGCTTCTTTGGCTGGATTATTGGCGTTACTCGGTACGCTACAAGCGGCTAAACTCGAGATTAGAAAGAGTGTTATGATTTTTTTCATCAAAACCCCTGTGGTGCAATCCAAGAAATTAAGGCGAAAAAGACAATGAAAATAATCACAGCAATCACTGAGGTTGGCACGTTTTTCTCGCCAACTTGAATACCAGCAATTTCGTGGGTATGGTTGTCGTCGTGGTTGTCTTTATTCTGCTCTGCCATAACTCACCTCTTGCCTTGCGGACGTTGAATACCCAGATTGCCTTGCGGACGCTCAATACTCGGAATAAAATCGGTTTCATTAACCTCTGCCACTGCAAATTTAACCCGTTCAGAATTCTGAAATTGCCCATCTAAAACTGCCCACAACAAAGACAAAATCAAAAGCGAAAAAATCACACCAACAGCAATCAACACCACCCAAGTTCCACTGTAATTTAAGCCAACGCCCGGCACATGGTCGGCAAATGCCAAACTCGAGAAACAAGCAAGAACCAAGGCTCGAGCCAAATGTTTCATTAGTGACCACCGCCCGCTTTAGGTGCGCCTTCGTACTTTTTCTTGATTGTTCCGGGTTGCAAAACTGACTTGTCGTAATACTTTTCCCGTCCCGCTTTCGGCACAAGGTCTTGGTCTGCTGCTAAAGACTTTAGGTAGGTGACGACATACCACATTTGCTCAGAATTGAGAATTTGGTCCCAGCGCGGCATCCGAGTTCCCGGTACGCCCCTTGCGACTTTATTAAACCAGTGTCCGTCGGTAAAATCTTTATAACGAGGCAAATGGAAATTGGCGGCTGGTTTTGGATAGAACATTTTTGCCAAAGGCACATCTGCCCGACCCTCAAAGCCGTGACAAGCCGAGCAATTCTGGTTGTAAATACCACGCCCAGCCCCGATATTTGCTGCCGTCTGACCAAGTGGAGACTCGAGATTGCGGTACTTTTCTGGGACATTGACATCTTTGGTGTCCCAAGCTCGTGTATTGCGTGTCCCAAGGCTTTGGATAAATGCCACAAGGTCTTTGATGTCTTTAGAGTCTAAGTAACTGTAACTTGGCATATAGCTGCCCGGTAAGTACGAACGCGGCGCTTTTAGATGCCCAATGTGCCATTCGTCCGGGTATAAGCCGCCTTCATAGGTCAAATCCGGACCATTTCGCAGCGTGCCGAGCAAGTTTGAATTGTCGTAGGCAAAGTCGCCAGCTTGCGAAGTTGGACCAACACCTTCGTCTTGAAAACGCACAAATTGACTATGGCAAACATAGCAGTTCTCGCGCTTAAAAACTTCGCGCCCACGCAACTCGGCTTCGGTGTAATTGCGTAAACCAACTGATGGCTCAGGATTAAAAGTTGCGGCGGGTACGACGACCACCAAACTGGTCACACCAGTCACAAGGAGCATAAACATCAGCCCGATAATTGCATTCTTAGGATTCAGCATAAAAACTCCTAATCATCCGCCGCAGCAGGCGCAACTGCTGAAGGAATTCTGGCTCCGGAAAAAGCCTCTTGACGTTTAGCGCTCCGCACAGTTTGCAGCACGTTATAGGCAAAAATATAAACCGAAAAAATCATCGCTAACGCGGCAATCATGCGGGTGAAGGTAAACGGTTGTAAAAATGGCACGGTTTGTTGGACGTTAATCCCCATGACCCAACTGGTGGCTTGTACAAAGCCCATGGTTGTCCAGACCAAAAAGAACATTACAAACGAAACCGTAAACGTCCAAAAATGCACCACCACGAGTTTTTTAGAGTACCACTCGACTTTGTAAAGACGCGGAATACAGTAATAAATACTAGCAAACAACACCACGCTAAAGCCACCAAGCATGGCTAAATGGGCGTGAGCGCTGACAATTCCCGTGAAGTGCTGATACCAGTTGATTGAACGCACTGCTTGTAAACTGCCCTGAAAACTCGAGAGCGCGTACATAATCCAGCCAAAGGTTACAAATCGAAGCGGTAAATTCCAAGCCAAGTTCTCCCAACGCCCTTGGGTGCTTAAGAAAAAATTGGCACTTGCCGAGTAGACTGGAATGCTCATTAAAACACTCGAGGCAATCGCAAAGGCTTTAAGCCATTCTGGAACTGGCGACTGAATAATGTGATGCGCCCCAATACCCGTGTAGAAGGCAAAATTTCCCCAGAACCCAATCAAGGACATTTTATGGCTAAAGACAGGGTTGCCCGGTTCGCCATTCTTGCCAGCCGTTAGTTTTGGCAACAGGTAGTAAATAATTCCAATGCCCATGGTGGTAATCCATAATCCTAATACATCGTGGGCATAGAACCAATTGGCAATCGCATCGTTAAGTCCGTCTAGTGGTACAAAAGTTCGGTTGCCAACAATCCAGACCAAGGTCATGCCAACCATCGAACCCATCCAATACCAAACCGAGACGTACAATTGTGGTTCGGTGCGTCTTGCCACAGTCGCAAAGGTTAAATAACCGACCAAGCCAAGGTTAATCAACATCCACCAATCCATCCACCAAACAAGCTCCGCCCACTCGCGCCCTTCCGATAGTCCATTTAAGAGTGTTAGCGGAATACAGATGGCAAAGGCGTTCCAAGACCAACCGACCGCCGTACCCAGACGCTCAGAAACCAGTGGAGTCTTTAATAAGCGCGGCAACATATAAAACATCGAGCCAATGCTTGCCATCGAAACCCAAGACATCACCACGGTGTTGACGTGTGACGGACGAATCCGACTAAACGACAACCACGGCACACCTTTGGTGAATTCTGGAAAGACAAACAAAATTGCCATGAACACACCAAAGGTCATGCCAATAACCCCCCAGACCACAGACGACGTAAGCCACAGCTTTGCCGACCCGTCTGGAGTATCAGGAAACAAACGATCACGCACAGATTCGAGCATACTCATACCCACCAGCCTTCCTCCTCGAGAAACCCCAACAACCTTATGTCAGGTAGACGACCTCAGCCTTATGTTCAGCAGATTACGCAACAGCATACGAATTACAACACTGTGCAACAACCAGAGAATTGTCCCATACGCCTTTGATGACAACAGAAAATTGAATGGTAGGAGACAATTGACTCTTGGTTGCAAAAAATACTCACGAAAGCCTGTGCGACAATGAATTATGAAAATCACCAGACGAGAAGCCCTAGTTACAATTGGAGCAATTGGTGCGACTGGCTGTATGCCAATCCGAGAAAACCCCGGAGCGAGTCTAGCCCAAGCGGGCATAAAAGTAGCGACTTTAAGCGAATTTCCCAGTGTTGGTAGTTTTAAGAACCTCAATCTCGAGACCAATCCAGCCATTATTGCAAGGGTTGCCAAACCACAAGCGGCTGGCATCAGCCAAGGCGAAATCCATTTAATTGCTCGTTCTACGGTTTGCACCCATGTTGGCTGTGGAGTCAGCGCACCCGTCAATAATCAACTTGGTTGCCCTTGCCACGGCAGTTTGTTTAACTTAGAAACAGGTGCAGTGATTCAAGGTCCAGCCGCCAAGCCATTACCAGCCTTTAAGCTCGAGGCTCGCAGCGATGGGATATATGTGATTCCATAGTTGGGCTATGAGCTTTGGGCTATGGGCTTTGAGTCAAAACCGAATTGCCAAACCCTGCCATAAATCAAAAACCAATAAAAAAGTACCTTGTAAAATCACGCCCCAACCTGCTCCCTGCCAATAGGCTTCGGCTCGAGACAACATGTACGCACCCGCCGCGATGTACAGCACATCTACACCAGCGTTAATCAGCAGTAAATTCCGTAAGCTCTCGAGGTCTGATTCTGGGGTCAGAAAACCAATCATTGCAATCGCACTATTGATAAATCCCCAAGCGCCGCTCATGCTCCAAAACCCCTTGGCTTTGTCATCGGTGGTTAGGGTTAAACCAAGGATACTTGCGCCCATCCACGGCAACGACCAAAGCAGTAAGCGCGTTGAGACGGTGCGACCAGCAAAACCAGCTTCTAAACCGCCAAAGACCCAATCTCGAGCCATTAAAACAGGTGGGTCAAGCCTTGAGATTGTTTGCGAAACAGCCGCTAGACTGTTCAATGCCGCGCTGCTCGAGAAATCCTGCGCCAGCGTGAAACTCGAGAAGCCGAAAAGCATTAGGATTAAAAAAAGAAATCGCATAAGTCAATTGTAATCGGTTTTGACCACAAAAACATTGTTCAGGGTCGCAAAAAACTTACTTGGACTCTATGAAGTTGCTGACCGTCCCAAATTGTATTGCCACGCAAAAAAGTCCGCTTGACTCGAGCCGAAAGACTTGCTCCAAGGTACGGGCTTTGTGCATGGCGGTAGTGCAAATCGGTTTTCTCGAGGGTGTACGGTATTGTCTGAACCAAGGCAATGTCGGCATCAAATCCGATTGCAAGTTGCCCTTTGTTTTGTAAACCAAAGCGCTTGGCAGGGTTAGCACTGAGTTTTTGATGCAAGGCTGCCAGTGGGATGCCTCGAGCCTGAGAAGCAGTCATCATCACCTCTAAGGTACTTTGCACCCCGGAAATACCGCCCCAAATCTTAAAAAAATCCAAATCAGTTTTCATGCTCGGCGGGGCAGGCGAGTGGTCAGAACCAAGAATATCAATTTGTTCAAACACGCCCCAAAGCTGCTCGAGTTCTTCAGCCCTGCGAACAGGAGGCGCACATTTTAGCACCGCCCCAAGGCGTTCTAGGTCGGATTCAGAAAACCACAAATAATGCGGGCATGTTTCGGCGGTGACATTCACACCTCTGGCTTTGGCTTCGGTTATAAGCTCTACACCCGCCGCACTTGAGATATGGACGATGTGAAGCGCACAATTGGTCTGTTCAGCAATTGCAATTGCACTTTTGATCGCCTCGAGTTCGGCTTCTATCGGACGTGAATCCAAGTAATCTCGGATGCCTGTTTTACCCATCACTTTGGCAGCTTTACTCAAGGCACTGGTGATGCGCTCAGATTCGGCATGAACCGCTACAGGTAAGCCCAAGGCTGCCGCAATTTGCATACCCTCGAGTAACGTTTCTTCGTCAGAACGTTCAAATTCTGGCAATCCACTGCCGCTCATAAATGCCTTAAAGCCAATCACACCAGCCATTGCCATTGCCTCGAGATGTGGCAAACTATCGGGGGTTAAACCACCCCAGACTGCATAATCAGTGATGGATTTTTGGGCTAAGCACTCGAGTTTGGTAGTTAGGGCTGCTTTGGTTGTGGTGACTGGAATCGAATTGAGTGGCATGTCAATAAAAACCGTTCCGCCACCGACCGCTAAGGCACTCGAGCCAGTTTGAATGCCCTCCCAATCTTCGTTTCCGGGTTCGTTAAAATGGACATGGGTATCAATTACGGCTGGAACTGCATCAAGCTCGAGAAAATTAAGTTCAGACTTGCTAGGGCTGGTTATTTCAGCCTCGAGACCGACGATTTTACCAGACTCAATTCCAATCTGGATGTTTTTAGCCCGAATAATCAAATCAAACATAAAAACTATTGTAATCTGTTTGTATGATTCGAGCGATATTCTTAATCTTGATTTTTGCAATCTCGGTACTGGCAGATAATTTGGTTTGGAAAGGTAAAGCCCTAGATTACCGAGGAGGCGCGGCAGATTTATACGTTGGCTTAGATGGTTTTAATGACCTCGAGACTGCCCTAAAAGCAGGTTCTATAGGTGCAAACAAAAAATTTAGTTTTGAATTGCCTCAAACGCTATCCGAAGATGCCCTATCGCCTCCAATAGTTGATGATTCGTGTGGCGATGCAACGGCTGGTTTACGACTAGGAACGATTGCCTCGGTGATTGTAAAGGATGACTCTGGAGTAATTGGACAAATGATGCACACCAGTCGGCGAATTCCAAATAACGATTTTGAAGCTGCAATTGACCAAGGCGACCTGAAATTAACCGCTTGGTTTTATGCCAATCGAACAGGTTTTATCAAAGAAGATTGTATTTTTGGCGAAGGACGACAAGTTTCAGATGTGAAATTTCAAAAGGGTTGGAATGTCTTGACTGCCTATTTTACCAAACGCAACGGCAATCGTTACGCAGAAATTCGCAATGGTTACACCGAAGGTATGCAGCGGTGGTTTTTTATGCCACAACGACCAGACCCACAAAACCCATAATGGGACGTTTATCCAACCGGAAAGGGAAAAGCTAAGCCAATGACTAACTCACCCACTCGTTGGTTATGGTTCGCGGCTGGATGGGTTTGCGTGGTTTTGGGTTTTATTGGCTATTACTTACCCGTTATGCCTGGAACAGTGTTTTTTGTGGCGGCGGCGGCTTGTTTTGCCCGCTCGAGTCCACGCTTTGAAACATGGGTTTTGAACCTACCTGTCATCGGGCAAATGGTCAAAGATTACCGCACTGGACTGGGCATGAAACGCCGCACCAAAATTTTGGTGCTTTGTATGATTGCCACTTCTTGTACCATCAGCGCAATCATCGCCCCACCACTGGTCGCAAAAATCGGTACGGTTGTGCTTGGCTGCATTGGCATTTGGTACGTTTGGACTCGAGTCCCGACCAGAGAAATTGTTGAAGCCCGACAAAAAGAAAGTAGAGCTTCAACCTAAGCTGAGGGTAGAGCTTCAACCTAAGCTGGACGTAAATCTTCGGATAAACTCCAACCCACACCAACTGGCGTGGCATTAAGAATTGGTGTAAGTTCGTTTGAAGCAAGCACTGCCCTAGCCGCAATCACCGAATTCTCGAGCCAATCATCAAAAATCTCGAGAATCGTCAGTTGATAAAAGACCTGAGTCCCTGTCCAAGTGCCATCTTCAAAGAACGCAAACGGTGCTTCTATCGTGTCCATGACAATCAGCGCCCCTGAAGGTAATTCGGTGGGTAGTGTGACTGTCTCGAGGGTTTTAGGATGCCACAAAAAGCCTTGCAAGAGCTTAAAGGCGATTGGTTCACCTGCTGGATGCTCAGACTTAATCATAAATACTGCCTAATGCTTTAGCGCCTAAGCCGAGGCGTTCGCCGCTTCCTGCGGCTGGAATCAGAACTGAAATCATGATCTCACCAAGTTATCCCAAGAATGAGGCTAGGAAAAGGAATAGTTGTATCAGAACTACAAGCAACTTGTTGATAACTATTAAAGCCCCAGCCATGCAAAGAACGATTGGACTTCAACAGCATCAAATGAGATCGAAACCCCTGAATATCCACAATTTGATCCATTCCATCCAAGCGGGTCGGAAGGCTTAAAGAATCGAAGGAATCCGAGGGGAAGTTCGATGTGTTTTGACCCCAAATCCACAATGAACCATCATTGGTAATGGCAAATGAATTATTTTTGCTCACCCGAATTTGTTTTACCCCCACAAGCCCAGTAATCCGTTGGGGTTGTGCTTCAAAAAACGAGGAGAAACCTAATCCCAATTCACCATAAAAATTACTTCCCCAAGCCCAAACAGAACCATCGGACTTCAGCGCTAAGTGATGACCATACCCGTTTGATAGTCGGGAAGCATCCCCACTAGAAACAACTTGTACAACATTGTCCAAACCACTGATTTGTCTTGCCTGTACCGAATAAGCACCTTCATTTCCAGTCACCACGGTTGCCCATACCGTACCATCTCGTTTAAGTAACAGCCCCCCACTCAAAGCAGTCACATCAGAAATACCCTGAATCAAAAATGGTTTCAAAATATAGTTATAAAAGCCTTGGTAGACCCGTAACCAAACCCAAGCTGTGCCATCTCGTTTTACCGAAACCAGCGACTCTGAAAATCCAGAAATCGAAGCAGCCGATACACCTACCCAGTCATTAAAACTGGCAATGATGGTTGGTTCTTTAGGCACATTGCCATATTCTGCAATAGCTGCTGTTAAGCTACCCCAAGCCATAATTTGCCCTTGGCGCAAAGCAACCACATAATTTGAACCTGCGGAAACACTTTGAATCTGATCTGCCCCGACCACCAGAGGACTAGCTCGAGCAGAACAATTTCTGAAATAAGAAGAATTCGTAATTTCTAAACCCCATGTACTGACTGTCCCATCGGAATTGACCAGCACATTAAAATTCTCACCTACAGCTAAACGTTGAACAATTGGCGGTACAATCTGATTGACTTGCATGATAATAGAACCCGTTAAACTAGGGTCAGCAATACTACGAACCTCAACGGTGTACAAACCTGTTTGCATTGGGGCAACAAACTCAACCCGTTTAGAGTTACCAGCAGTCAATTCAATACGACCACCACTGGTATTCCAAATTAAATCTTTAGAAGTTAAATCACCAAACAAGTCGGCACTGAGTGTCACCCGTTCACCCACCACAACACTGGTGTTCATGGGTGCCACAATTAAACGCCTAGAACCAGGGTCCAATCCTTTGGCAATGTTTGCCCAACCAGCATTACCAGTTAAACCAACATCCAATGTACAGGCTTTGAAAGCTCGAGGGTCTACTATATTTGCTGCTCTACAAGCTGTTTCTCCAAAGGTACGGGCTTGAGGAGTTAAATTATCCAAGGTCACAGTGTTGGTTGGAAAACTACGGTCTGTAAATGAACTGGTGTACTGACCAGCTTCATAATCAAATAAAGATTCGTCTTGCTCTAAGCGCCAACTTTCACCCCACTCGAGATAAAGTTGATCACTACTAAGTGGAATTGCAAAAGGAGTACCGTTACGGGTTTGATAGTCGTTACTTGGATTATCGTCAAAATTACCCAGCAAACCACGGTATTCACCTTGACGACTAGATGGTACTCGAACTGAAACAGAACCAACATGCCCTTCAAAT
This sequence comes from Deinococcales bacterium, assembly GCA_031414595.1. Classification (GTDB taxonomy): domain Bacteria; phylum Deinococcota; class Deinococci; order Deinococcales; family JAAFIG01; genus JAAFIG01. The sequence goes on along the minus strand of JANNVX010000032.1, from coordinate 5,407 downwards.
AAATTGACTTGCACGATTTCTTCTCGGTCTAGTGAAATCAAAGTAACCCAGTGGTCAAACCAACTCAGCACACCGCCATCGGGAAGAACCTGTGCATAATTATTAGAATTACCTGTGGGTGGGGCGATAATCTGACCATTCAGCCGCACTTGAGCCTGAGCTTTATAACCCAAGCCACAACAAGGGAAATTACCTTTTTGAGCGTAGACACCAATTCGGTCAGAACCTACTTTTAAGGCAACTGCGCCATTGAATGAGACTTGACGATCAAAACCCTGATTATTAGAAAAATCGAATTCTGAACCTTTAACATAACGAACTTGGACATTCATGCCACTATTTGGGTTTTGTGAGAGAATAAATTCGCCAACGCCATGAAAACCAAAGAAGTTGTTATCAAAGCTCCGTAGCCACGGTTCGCCACCACTACCACCAAGACCATCACCACCTCCGCCGCCAGTGATTGGATTTAGACATTCGACTTTGACATTGACCACTGCTTTTTCTTGAATTTCTACACCATTATCATCGGTTGCACCAGTTTTATAGACAACATTGATTAGAGCATTAAAAGTACCAGTTGTATTGCATTTATACTCAACTGGTATCATCGCTGATGGCGTAGGAACAGTATCAGTCACCACTAATTTCCTATCATCTGGACTCGAGGACAGTGGACTAAGAAAATCCCCGCCTACTGGCGTTAGTTCGCCTTCGTCGGGGTAAGGCAAGATGGTCGGAGCATTTTGCACTCGAGCAGTCGCACCCGCAAGTGGGGTAGGGACTGGGGTTCTAGGGGGTAGGGTGATTTCGTTAGCGCTTAGAAAATACTGCTTGTACTCGAGGGTAGAATCAAGATTGCCAAGGTTAGAAATGGTTAGGTTTTGGGTAAGGGTATCCCCGACGTTACCAACCAAATCCATGCTCGAGGGAACTTCTATTTTGGCAGCCACTTCTTGAATCCAAATTTTCCCATCACCACTAGCACTTGGATTAATATTTGATAACAACACAATAAATCGAGTCTTATCTAATCGAGATGATGCTTCTGAAACAACGTCCTTAAAAAGTTCGCCTTTTGCATTTAAGTCTGGTTTTGTAATACAACCTGTACTTGCACGATTTTCACTTGTGCTTACAGTTCTATAAACCTTGGCTCGAAAACCAGCATTTAACTGCTCTTGTGGGATTCCAATTTTGATCTGAGTTCCATTTTTTCGCCCATCAATTATGATTTCAAAAATCTTAGAAGACAAAGGAGTCATTCCTACTGTTGTACTTTCATTTACTACATTAGAAACGGTATATCTTAGTTTTTCAACATCAATAGGAGCGTCACCAATAGTGTCTGTTCCCGTAATTTCACGCTTTTGACGAAAACCTGTTGTAAATTGAATTGTCTTGAACGGGTCAAGCGCACAATTGGGGTATCCACGTAAACTAATTTCGTTTTCATATGCCTGATTTTTAATAAATTCCCAGTAAGCATCACGGATACCATTAACATATCCAAGCGTCGTTTTCGTTAAATTACTAATTGTCCCCAAGCTAAAATTTGATGATGCTTCAAACTCTTCTAAATAGCTTCGCAAGAATTCTAACCCAAGAGCCTTATTGCGACCAATGAATGCCCAAAAGTCTTGTGTTTGATATTGTATTCGTTCTGGTATATCAGTTGCCGTAAGTGTAGGAAGTATTGACCTTGCTCCAAATCCATCAAGGCTAACTTTCATCATTTCTAGCGATTCAATAGCAACCTCTGCTGTCGCTTCCTGAAACCATCGAAATTCAGAAGTATTTGCAACACCAGTATTATAAAACGCTCCTTGCATCGCATGAAATACTTCGTGTCGAATCGTACCGCGAAGTGTTTGTGGTGGTACAAGTATCCCGCCCTTAAAAATAATTTCTCGTGTTCCAGACGGTGTGGTACGTTCTGACATACAAAGAGTTAGACGAAACTCGGTGTAGTTGTATGCACCAGAGAATTTTACTCCATAGTTGGTTGTGCAGGCAGCCGAGCTAAGTATACGAACGATTTGCAATCTTGGCGCACGCTGTATACTCGATTCGTAATTCTCGAACGCAAAATTAGTATGTCCAAGAACAGTTTGAAGTATTGCAGATGGACAAAAACTTCTATCTACACATTCAACTTTAAGTGCAGGGTTAGTTTGTTGAATTCTTGCTTGTGCAGTGGTTAGTCGCAAAGGTGGGTTTACTTGATCGAGAATAACATAGGCAGTACCTTCATAAAACATTTCACTAACTTCAAATTCAATTCCTGGAATAGTAGGCTTATATTCTTTTTCTGAATAATCCCACAAATAAGGTATATCTTGGCGATAATTTAGATCATATTTTGTTGGAATATAGGCAGCATAACTGACCATATGACCTGCTGGTATATCTGCACGGTATGGGATTTTGATGTTAAATCCCTTTGAACGCGGTACAAATTCTGTTCTACGACTAGGACGGATTCGATAAACAGGCGAAACTTGCCTTGGTAAATCGGTAGGCAAAGGACTCAGACTATCTATTGAAATTTTTTCTATTGTAATTTCAATAGGTGCTTTTAATGAGCCAGCAAAAGCTGTTATGCTTACACCATCAGGACCAACTACTGTTCCTCCATCAATCAAAGTAGCTGTAACAGATGCAAATTCATTACCGCCACCCAAAATATCCCCATTTAAGTGCTGTAAGACTTTAGTAAGTGTTACACTCTGGTTCAGCACCACCTTCCCACCAGCCACAACACTGCCCTCGAGACTGCCGCCTTGATTCAAAGTCACATTCCCACCAGCCCAAAGTGCAATTTTGCCACTCGAGCTTTGGTTCGTAACGATGTTCTGATTGGCAATAACAGCTAATTCACCACTTGTACTTGTCACCCCTTGATTCGTGGTTAAGTTCTTACTCGAGACCACACTGCTAATCCCCGTATTCTCAATTTTCCCATTAAAGCTCAGGTCTTCATCCGTAACAATTCTTGAGTTATTAAGCACTGTAGTCTGGTTAAACTGAGCGCCTTTAGAAATAATTCGGCTATTCTCGAGTGTGATGCCTTTATTGCTTTTGAAGTCTTGTTCAACCATCAAGACAGCATTCTTAATCGTTGCAATGGCGTTTAGGTTGACGCTTCCTTTGACCAGCACAATTTTATTATCGAATAAACTGGTAATTTCACTGCTCGAGTTTAGGTTTAGCGTACCTTGGACTGTAACCACTGGTACGGCAGTGTACTTGGCTTTTAAGGCACTTACATCTGGTTTTGGAACAACGACGATTGGATTTACAAATTTTGGTTTGCCATTCAAACAAAAACCTTGTCCGCTATTATCTGAGCAACTTGCAGCACTGGTACTCGAGACTTGACCACCATTCAAAACAATGTTTCTCGAGTTCAAAACTAAACCAGTATTGGCATGGATACTCGAGCCATTTTGCAGGGTAAAGCCTTGGTTACTCTGGAATGAACTCCCTGCGATTATTCCGTGCAGCATAATATCTTTTGGTGTTGTCATGCCTCGAGCTTGTATTTGTTGTTCTTGGACGGGTGCTTGTGGGCAAGCGGTCAGGGCGATAGCGAGAAGCGCGGGGATGTGCATAAGACCTCCTTTCTTGTTTTGGAAGGCAAGTATGGCTTGTATTTTGTTAGAGGTCAATGAAATCATAATGAGTATTCTACTTAAAAAAAAAAAATTTTGTCAAACATGCACCAAAAACATAATCTCGCACGGCAAAACTACACTCTTCTCGAGCTAATAATTTTTCTTAAACTCAGTGCTGCTAAGCCTTTTGGCTTTCAACTTTTGCAACTGTTCTGCTAGAATTCTAAAGTTATGATTGCCCTAAATCAAAAACCAAATTTTCATCGCTCGCAACTCAAGTCTGGCGGGGCTGTACTCGCACCAATGGCTGGTTTTTCCGATGCACCATTTCGTTTACTCTGCCGCGAGTACGGCGCAGCTTGGGCGGTTACGGAAATGGTCTCGAGCATGGGCGTGGTCATGAACGGCAAGAAAAGTTTTGAAATTGGTGAGCCTTACGAGGGTGAACCAAACTTGATTATTCAACTCTTCGGTTCAGACCCACAAATCATGGCAGAAGCTGGCGCAAAGTTATATGAAGAATTTAAGCCTGTGGCGCTCGACATCAACATGGGTTGTCCCGTACCAAAAATTGTCAAGAACGGTGGCGGCGCGTGCTTACTGCAAACCCCAGACCTTGCCCATGATGTGATTGCTGCCTTAGATAAAGCTGTCCCCGTACCTGTCAGTGCCAAAATTCGCTTGGGCTGGGATAAATACAACGCCATTGAAGTCGCTAAAGCCCTCGAGAGTGGTGGCGCAGCCAGTGTTGCCTTACATGGGCGCACCCGCGCTCAAGCCTATTCTGGACAAGCCGACTGGGACAAAATCGAGGAAGTCTCGAGCCACTTAAGCATTCCACTGATTGGCAGTGGCGACGTGGTTTCTAAAACCATGTTTGATGAGCGCAAACACAAAGCCAGTGGCATCATGATTGGACGTGGTGCAGTTGGTCGCCCGTGGATTTTCCAAGAAGTATTAGGTGGAGATAGTCTCGAGTTACCCGAAATTGTGCAACTTGCCTACCGACACTGCTTACTGAATGCCGAATGGTACGGCGAACAAACTGGAATGCGACAAATGCGCGGCGTGCTACCGCATTACTTCAAGGGATTTGCTGGGGCAAACCGTGTGCGTCAACAAATTACCCAAGTCTCAAGTTTAGCAAGTGTTCGGGTACTATTCGCCGAGATTTTCCCAGAAGTCAGTTTAGAAAATGTTGCTATGGGCGCAGCTTTTGAAGGACACCGTGCCGCTACACTAGACGGGCATTCGGCTCGAGGATGAAATTACTGATTTTGTCAGACTTACATCTCGAGTTTGCACCTTTTGAAGCACCAAAAACCGATGCTGATGTGATTATTCTGGCGGGCGATACTGACATTGGTTTGAGAGGTGTCGAATGGGCAAGATTGCATTTTCCAACCAAGCCTGTGCTGTACATCCTTGGCAATCATGAGTATTACACCAAAGCCTACCCAAAACTGATTACTGAACTTAAAAACCAAACTCAAGATTCAACCATTCACGTCCTCGAGAATGATGCTGTAACCATTGATGATGTGACATTTCTGGGTTGTACACTCTGGACAGATTTTAATTTATTTGGCAATCCTCGAATCTCAGGAATCACCGCTATGCAAACCATGACCGACTACAAGAAAATTCGGGTCATACCAAATTTACTTAGATAGTATTTAATCATCGAGCCAGCTAAAACCAGCCCGACCACGAACCAGTTCAGGATTCTGCATCAGAAAAGCACAACGGTCACACAAAATATCTTCCAAAGCATCCAAATCAGCAAAGAT
>JANNVX010000031.1:0-64482 GCA_031414595.1 Deinococcales bacterium | reverse complement strand
TTCTTGAAAGTATGGAAGTAAGGCTTGGAATTCTTTTTTGGTTAGTCCAGTCAGGGCTAAGAAGCGAGTTTTATTCTTGACGAGTTTGTCGTAATGCAGCACTCGAATAGTTTATCCTAATTTCCGATAACGTCTAATAATTTCGGGGATGATAATCGTGCAACCTTGTTTTTCTTTGTTCAGCACCCATTGTAAACAGGTTAGATTGACTGGATTTGCATTTGGATTGGTGGCTAAACCCAAAGGACCAGAATCCAAAAGTATAACCAAGCTCACCAGCTTTTCCCTTGTTGCTCAGGTGGGAATAACTCTCGGTCATTGTCTTTGTTTTGCATTAGTCCTTGTTGCAGTACCCGCCAAGTTTCTTGTTGCTCGAGAATATCGTCTTGGCTGGGGTTGGTTAGCCGAGATTCTAATGTTCTTATGGTCGGCTCGAGTTTTTCGGTTAAAAGTTGTTCCACCCATGCCGCTTCGCTCAGGTCGTGTTGTTGTGCAACTGCTCGAAGTTTCTGTTCGAGTTTTTCTGGGAGGTGTAAGGTTAGGGTCATTGAATCAGTTTAGGCGTTCATCGGCTTTTTTTCCAGTGGTTTTCTATCTGTCCAATTTGGGCTTGGCGCTGCTCGAGTAAAATTTTCAACTTTTTTCTTCAATCAAAATATCCAAGCGCATACTGGTGTTTTCTAATGGTTTGTTGCGTAGTTTCTCAAAGTTTTTGTGGACAAGTTTATTGCGAACAAATCCCTGTTTCAAGTAAAAATCTTCTCGCCCAGGTAAAGCATCCAAAGTCACAAATCGGCATCCGACAACCTTTGATTGGGCTATGGCTAAACCAACCACGACCTGCACCAGATATTTTCCGATGCCTTGTCCTTGAACTTCTACGCTTGTTGCCAAACGCCCAATTTTCAGAGCGGGTACACTCGAGTAAGCAATGGTTTTTGGGCGTTCTTTGGTCTCGAGTTGAATCGAGTCGTTCAGAACTGCAAAGTACCCAATCAGTTTGTCTTCGTACAAACCCTTGCTACACCCGCCGCTTCGTCTCTGTACGCCGTGCCATCTCGCAGATAGTCGTTGTAGTCTGGTTCGCCACAATCAAAATCCTCAAAGTCAAAACCTTGGGGTAAAGGAAGGATGGTAATTTGGTCAAGTTCGAGGTGCAGAAGCGATACCTTCTCGAGCAAAAGCAGTTTGGTGTCGTTTGAAATTGGCTTGGGCTTGTTTCAGAAAGGCTTGTCGTTCTGGAGTCATGGGTGTACCACGCTCGAGTTGCTGGATAACAGCTTGGGCATCTTGTCCGGTTAGAACTGGTGTTGGTGAAATTGGTTTAGCCATAAAACCTCCTGACCAGAGTATAGCACAATCGGTTTTCGCCCCGTTTTGAGAAATTTCTCGAGCAGATTCAACTTTTGGGAGTGCCGAATAGTAGCCTAAATTTGGCGAAGACACAATGGTAGGCGTTAGGGGCTAATCTCGAGTAGAATCGCTTTGACTTAGAGGCTCGAGATTCAAAATCTCAAAACCAATTCTCGTTCATTTCCAGTGCCGTGTTGTCAAAACTGCTGAGCAGATTACTCCACAGGGCAACTTTGGGCAGTTCGTACTTAAAAAAGTATTTGGCAGCTTGTAATTTCCCTTGGTAAAATTCGGATTCTCGAGTCACTGTTCGACTTTGCAAGGCTTGCCCAGCAATCACCGCTTGGCGTAGCCACAACCAAGCCACAACGGTATGACCTAGCATCTCGAGGTAGTGCCAAGCATTTGCCAGACGCAATTCTGGGCTGTGTTTGGCACTCATTAAAGCCATGGTGGTTTGTTGCACCACTTCTAAGGCTTGGTCTAGGGATTCGGACAATTCAAAAAGATTTGCTTCTCGAGCCAGCGACGTGGTTTCTTTAATTTGAGCAGCCAATAAGGTTAAACCAGCCCCGTCCAGCATTGGAACTTTACGCCCCAATAAATCGAGGGCTTGAATTCCATTTGTGCCTTCATGAATCGGATTTAAGCGGTTATCACGATAAATTTGTTCGACTGGGTACTCGCGGGTGTAGCCATACCCGCCAAGAATCTGAATCGCATGGTAATTGGCTTCTAAGCCGTAATGGGTAGACCATGCTTTAACAATTGGGGTCAGCAACTCGAGCAGGGTGTGTGCCTCTTTTTGCTTGCTTGGTTCGGGATGCGTCTGATGCTCGTCCACCAACTTTGAAGCGTACAAACACAGCGCCAACGCGCCTTCTGCCAGTGCTTTTTGCGCCAGTAACATCCGCCGCACATCGGTGTGTTCAATAATTCGCACCTGAGCCGCATGTGGGTCTTTACTGCCAGCGTGCCGTCCTTGTCGCCGCTCGAGGGCGTAGCCAAGGCTGTACTCAAAACCAGCGCAAGCCAGCGCCGCCCCGCCCATACCCACACCAATTCGGGCTTCGTTCATCATTTGGAACATATACGGTAAGCCCTGATGAGGCTGCCCGACCAATTCAGCATGACAATCATCTGCTTCACCCAAGGAAAGCAGCGCATTGGTTGTGCCTCGGTAGCCCATTTTATGATTTAAGCCAGCCAAGTTCACATCGTTAGGCACAAGCTGTCCATGCTCGAGCCTAAACTTTGGCACAATAAATAAACTAATTCCCTTGACCCCAGCTGGTGCATCGGGCAGTTTTGCCAAAACCATATGGACAATGTTTTCGGCTAAATGATGATCACCTGCCGAAATCCACATTTTAGAACCCTTGATGCGGTATGTGCCGTCTTCGTGTGGTGTGGCTTTGCTGTAAATATCAGCCAAGCTGCTCCCCGCATGAGGCTCAGACAAACACATCGTCCCAAACCACTGCCCCGTCAGCATTTTATGCCAGTATTTTTCTTTTTGCGCTTGTGTGCCAAAACTCGAGATTAAGTTTCCCGCCCCAACGGTCAAAAACGCATAACCCGTCGTACCGCAATTGGCAGCCAAAAAAGCCGCTTGACAAGCATTCCAGAGTAAATTCGGCAGTTGCATCCCACCATCTTCAAAATTGGCATGAGCCGCAAAAAAACCAGCTTCACGCAGTTTGTCTAGGGCTTGCCCAACCTCTGGAATAATTTTAATTACGCCGTTCTCGAGATGCGGCTCTTCGAGGTCGTTTTTACGGTTGTGTGGCGCGAATTCTTTTCTGGCAAGTTCGAGGGACATGTTCAGCACATCATCGAACACACTTTTATCGTGTTCAGAAAAACGGGTGCGGCTGGTCAGGGCAGCCAAGTCAAAGAGTTCATAAAGCATAAACTCGAGATTTCTTTTATTTAAGGACATGATGGCAGTTTAACTGGTTTTATAAGCAAATATCGTAACAAACAACCCAGAATCACTAAACAAGCGCAAGTTCAGCTTCGGCTTCAAGCTCGAGTTCAACCGCTAAACTACTCGCTTTGGCTTGTAGCACCCTAGCATCCGCGAAAAGCTCAGCTTCAATATCTTCAATTTCACTTACTTCTTTACTTTGACGAAGCTGAACAATTCGAGCTAAGGTTTGTTTGGCGCTCTGCTCGAGTTCGGTTATTGCAATTTCTTTAAGGCTCATGGTTTCCTCCAATCTGGTAAGCGTTTGCTTTTGTGATTGATTTGCTCTTGCCAGCTGTTAATTTCAGTTTCCCATTTACGAATAACACCCCAATTTGGTTGTTCTCGAATCAGTTCTTCGGCAATTTTTATTTCGTGTTCGGTAACTCGAGCAATCAAACTGGCTATTTGTTTACGGATTTTCTTGTTCTCTCCCATTTGTTTACTCTACACCCAAATATCGTAACTTTTAGAATGTCCTTGTAACGCCAATTGCGCTGTCATGCGACCAAAAATACTGCCGACCACATTGCCAGTGCCACTGTAGCCACCCAATGCCCAAACATCGGTACTCACCTGCTCGAGAACGGGTAATAACTCACTCGAGTAAGAAACACTGGCTGCCCACCGATGGGTGATTTCTGAGGTAACTCCTAAATCGGTTCGCAAAAAATGCTCGAGCCGAGCCTGTAAATTTTCACTTGGAGAATCCTCAAATGTCCATTCGTCGGTTTCGAATTGGTCACGGAAACCACCCAAAACCACCCGACCATCTGGAAGTTGCTGCCAGTATTCATAGCCAAACCGAGCATAAACTGGTCTCGAGAAACGTGCTTCGGTTGGGGCTGTGCCGAGCATTTGTAATCGGGCAGTACGAACTTTTAATTCCGAGAAAATACCCTCGAGTTTACCGTCCACCGCCACGATTATTTTCTTGGCGCGAATTAAAAACTTCTCGCCACGCACCAGACCAGTTTTTATTTCTAAAGCCCTTGAAGATTCAAATAACCTTGCCCCTTTGAGAATCGCCAACCGCGCTAAATTTCGTACTCGAGCTAACGGATTCATGGCGCAATCGGCGGGAAATAACAGCCCAATGCCTTCAGCGCCTTCATAACTTTCCACCGGAAAACCATCCGCCTCGAGTGCCATTTTTTGCAAAGCACAATCTTCGAGTTCATCGCCTGACATGGCAATTCGTAAACTGCCCGTGTGCCGAATGTCATTTGGGGTCAGTGTTCGCAATCGTTCAATTTCCTCGAGTGTCGCGCCGTACATTTTTGCGGCTCGAGAACGCCCGTACTGCGCCACGACCTCATGGTAAAAACTGGCGAGTCCCGCCAACACAAAACCACCATTGCGCCCAGCCGCCCCAGCCCCAACTGCCACGGTATCTATGCCAATCACACTTGCACCTTGGTCTACGCCCTCAAGAATGGCGGCTAAACCACTGCCGCCCAAGCCAATCACGCAGAGGTCACAAGTTATATCGGTCTCGAGTGGCGGCAGGGCATCCCAAGGATGGTCATTCCAAAGTGGTTGGTTCATGGCTCAATATATTATTTTTTGGCTTCCGTAAGACAAATTTTGTGGATTGTCAAGCAGAAATTTGTTCTTTACTTTTTCAAATTGTGCCATACTGTAGCCTCGAGCCTGAGCATTTGGCTAAAAAGAGGGATGAATTGAAATTTTTTCTGGTGGATGCGTTTACAAATCATGCTTTTGGGGGCAACCCAGCCGCCGTTGTCCCACTTGAGGCTTGGCTACCTGATGCGACCATGCAGCGTATGGCGATGGAGCATAACCAAGCCGAAACTGCTTTTTTTGTCCCCGAGGCTGATGGTTACGGCTTGCGTTGGTTCACCCCTACGCTTGAAGTGGACTTTTGTGGACATGCAACTCTAGCAACTGCCAAAGTCTTATTTGACGAACTCGGGTTTGACCAAGCCACCATTAAATTCTTTACCCAAGTCGGGGAGTTACGGGTGACTAAAAATGTAGACTGGCTCGAGATGGATTTTCCGGCTTTTATTCCAGAAGTCGTCCTCGAGCCACCCGAAGAATTGCTTTTGGGAATTGGGGCTAAACCGCTTACAGTGCTAAAAAACTTTGAGAACTATTTTCTGCTGCTCGATTCAGAAACAGCCGTGCGTGAGGTTACGCCGAATTACTTAGAATTAGCCCAAGTGCATCCGTACTCGGTGTGTGTTACTGCTAAGGGCGATAGCGCCGATTTTGTCTCGAGGTACTTTGCCCCAAGTTATGGTATTCCCGAAGATGCTGTTACGGGTTCGATTCATGCGACTCTAACCCCATTTTGGGCAGAGCGACTAGGTAAAACTAAACTCGAGGCGAGGCAGCTTTCAAACCGAGGTGGGGTCTTGAAATGCGAGTTGCTTGGCAATCGGGTGCTGATTTGTGGTCAGGCAATGGTGTACATGCGTGGAGAAATTACGACTAATATGGGATAAACGAAGGGAGAATTTATAATGGCTCGAGTCTGGAAATTTGGAAATTCTATCAACACCGACGATATTTTACCCGGTAAGTACGCGCCGTTTATGGCGGGTAAAGAGTTTTATAAATATGCTTTTGCCCACTTTCGCCCAGAATTTGCGGCTGAGGTGAGACGTGGTGATTTGCTGGTTGGCGGTAAGAACTGGGGCTTAGGCTCGAGCCGAGAGTACGCGCCGATGGCACTGAAAAAACTCGAGATTGGTGGAATTATTGCTCAAAGTTTTGCTCGAATTCATTACCGAAATTTACTGAACCTTGGTATTCCAGCTTTTGATGACTTAAATATCCCAGACATGCTCGAGGATGGTGAACAAGTCGAATACAACCGCGATGAGGGAATTATCACAAGGGCTAATGGTGAAGTATTGCGCCTTCCACCACCGCCAGAATTCTTACGTGAAGCGCTTAAAGAAGGCAGTATCTTAGAGTTTTATAAGAAGTACCAGAAATTTCCCGGTGAGTAAATTCATTTCGGGATGTTTGATGCTTTTATTGCCGAACAAGTTGTGCAATCTTTGCAGCAGTTACTCGAGGTTGTAGAATGAAGGTTGTTAAATGAACATGTTAATCGTCACTTGCCCGGATTGTTTTGAAGAACTCGAGATTTCTGCCACCGACTGGAAAGAGTTTCAAGTCGGTGACATCTTGGGTTGTAATTCCTGCGGTGCAGAACTTGAAGTTACCAGTCTCGAGCCACCCGAGTTTGAGCCGCTAGGCTATAGCACCGAATGCCCAAAATGCGGTAGTTTCTTGGCGCTTGGGGAACTTGAACTCGGCACAGGACAAGTCACTTGTCCAGACTGCCAGTTTTCCTTTGCGCTCGAGGATAATTAGAATACAGTGTAGTGTTAAGGAGTACACAATGGCAAAAATTAAGTTTGAAAACCCCGAATCTGGTGCAATCATCGAACTCGACAACCCCGAACTGGGTGAAATTGTCCTAGACGACGAAACTGGCGCAGAATTTGAAGTCGTCAGTCTCGAGCCACCTCGCCTTGAAGCCGCCCCACAAGAGGGCGAGGATTGGGGAGAGTAATAGCTATTAGCCACTAGCCGCTAGTCATTAGCTCAAAGTGGGTCGACACCCAAATACACTTTGAGCGAAAAGGCTAGAAGCTAAAAGCTAGAAGCTAGAAGCTAATTTATGGCTGACCTTGCGCTTATTTATGATCGTGTCCGTGAGGACGAAAAAATGTTGTTTGCGGCACTCGATGGACTTGGTGTGGCTTACGATAAAGTCTACGCCCCACACCTGAGTTTTGACTTTCATGGCGATGCCCCAAAATGGAAAGTTGTGATTGAACGTTGTGTTTCGCAGTCTCGAGGCTATGCAATTGCTGCCAGTCTCGAGGCTTGGGGAGTGGAAGTCGTCAATCCGAGTATTGTGATAGCCAATTGCGGCGATAAACTTGTGACCAATGCGTTACTGGCAAAACACAAGATTCCTACGCCACGCACCCAAGTGGCATTTGACACCGAAAAAACTTTAGAAGTCATCGAAGAAATGGGCTACCCCGTAATCATGAAACCACCAGTCGGTTCATGGGGACGCTTACTGTCTAAAATCAATGACCGTGACGCTGCTGAATCTATTCTCGAGCATAAAGAAGTCTTGGGTGGCTATCAACACCAAATTTTTTACATGCAGCAAATTATTGATAAACCGATGCGTGACATTCGGGCGTTTGTGGCTTCGAGCAAGTGCATTGCTGCCATTTACCGCAACAGTTCGCACTGGATTACCAACACCGCCCGTGGTGGCAAAGCCGAGAACTGCGAAGTCACCCCAGAACTGGCTAGTCTTGCCGAACGCAGCGCTGTGGCGGTTGGTGGGGCAGTGGTGGCAGTGGATTTGGTCGAAGACCCGATTCGCGGCTTATTGGTGATTGAAGTCAATCACACCATGGAATTTAAGAACAGTGTCACCACTACTGGTGTGAACATCCCACAAAAAATTGCCGAGTACGCCATTTCAAAACTCTAAAAAAACATCACCTCGAGATTGTAGTAGACTTTAGCTATGACGCTCGAGGTGATTGTTGAAAAAATAGTCAAGGCACTTGCCCCTGAGCAGATTATTTTGTTCGGGTCAAGGGCGCGTGGGACGGCTACAATTGATTCTGACATAGACTTATTTGTGATTGTGCCATACGAGGGTAATCGGTATGAACTGAGTGCCAAAGGTCGCGGCGCACTTCGGGAATCTCGAGTGGCGTTGGATGTGATTGTTTATCCCAAAAAACAACTTGAGGCGCTTTTAGCTGACGACGGTAGTGATTTTTTAGACAATGTTTTTGAAGAAGGCAAAGTGATTTATGCGACCACGCTACCAGCGCTTGCTTAAAAAGGCAGAGCAGGATTTTAAGGTGGCACAACTTCTTGATGCCGAAGAATTACCAAGTATCATTGCTTTTCATGTGCAGCAAGGACTCGAGAAGTTATTTAAGGTCTGTATTGGCGAATCTGGCACTCGTGCGCCTCCGATTCACGACCTTGTAGAATTGTGGTCAATTGCGAGCCAATATGTGCCACTCGAGATTAACGAGACATTTCTTGAGTTGGTCAGTGCATTTGCAATTGATGTTCGCTATGACATCAAGCTACGCCTGAGCAAGCTAAATTAGCACTCGAAGAAGCCCTAAAGGTTCGGCAAGCAATACTTGTGTGGCTCGAGACAAATTCGGGAAGTTGAATCGTTGTACTCTTTTTTAATGGAACAACGCGAAATTGAAGACATTCTTGAAGCCAAAACCCAAGCTCGAGCCGATGGTGTGCGGGTGGCATTAGCAACCGTGGTGCGGGTGCGTGGCAGTGCCTACCGCCGCGAAGGGGCAAAAATGCTGATTCGTGAGGATGGCGATTACGTTTGTATGCTGTCTGGTGGGTGTTTAGAAGCGGAAGTGGTTGAGGTGGCTCGAGAACAAATTGCTCTGGGTGTGCCTAAAGTCGTTTCTTATGATTTGTCCGAAGATGCGATGTGGGGCTTAGGGATTGGCTGCGGTGGCAGCGTGGATATTTTAATCGAACCGCTCGAGAATAACGCACTGCTGGGGACTTGGCTTGCGATTCTCGAGCGTGGCGACTTGGCGGTCTCGGCGGTTGGCTTAGACGGGGCTGGTTTTCAAAGGGTGATTGTGCATTCAGATGCGCGTCTCGAGGGCATCACCGACCCTGTAATTATGCAAGCGATTCGCAGCCTTGGACTCGAGCAAATGAATTCCTTGTATCCTCGAGCCGAAACAAAGTCTATTGAAACCCTGCGCCATACCTCAGATTGGTTTTTTGACACCAGCAGTCCAGCCCCAGAACTCCTCATTTTTGGAGCGGGTCATGATGCCATTCCGCTTGCCAAACAAGCTGTGGCATTGGGCTGGATGGTGCGAATTGTGGATGCTCGAGCCATGTTTTTGAATGCTGAACGCTTTCCAAATTGCGATTTGGTTTTGGCTCATGCCGAAGAATTTGATTCCAAGCTAAGAGTTGGCAAGCGCACTTTTGCAATGTTGATGAATCATCATTTGGAACGTGACACAGCTAGTCTAGCGTGGATTCTAGGTCAAGATGTGCCGTATATCGGGGTGCTAGGTCCAAAAGAACGGTTTTTGAAAATGAACTCGAGGAGTACCAGTCATCAGGTTCGTAATCCTGTCGGGGTGGACATCGGTGCAGAAAGCCCAGATGAGGTTGCTTTAGCGATAATGGCGGAACTGATTGCCGTGCGGCGCGGCTTTAAGGGCGGGTTATTAAATGGGCGCAAAGGGCGAATTCATGACCCAATTTAATCTCGAGACCGCACTGGCTCGTTTTGGGCATACACGCTTTCGGGCTGGGCAAGAAGCAGTTTTAACCCATCTGCTCGAGTCCAAACGGGCGTTGGCGGTCTTTCCAACGGGAGGCGGAAAATCCTTGTGTTATCAGTTGCCTTCGGTGCTGCTCGAGGGTATTACTTTGGTGGTCTCGCCGCTAATTGCCCTGATGCGAGAACAAGTGCAAACCCTGCAAGCCTTGGGGATTCCAGCCGCACGGCTCGACTCGAGTTTAGAGCGTGAAGAGTTATTTAGGGTCAATGCTGCTGTTCGCAACGGTGAATCTTTAATTGTTTATGTTTCGCCGGAACGTTTTAACAACGAACAATTCTATGCCCTGATAAAATCTGCCAAAATTGCTTTGTTTGCTCTCGACGAAGCCCATTGTGTTTCACAGTGGGGGCATAATTTCCGCCCAGATTATCTCAAACTGGCTCGAGTGGCGGCAGATATTGGGGCAGAACGCATTTTGGCACTGACCGCTACCGCCACGCCAAGTGTGGTGCAAGATATTTGTCAAGCCTTTGAAATTCCGCAATCTGCGGCAGTGATTTCTGGTTTTCGTCGCGAGAATCTGCAACTTCTTGCTAAGCCCACGGCACTAAAATCTCGAGATGCGGTATTGCTTGAAGTGCTTCAAAAAAATACTGGCACGAGTATTGTTTATGCGACCTTGCAACGCGATGCTGAACGGGTGGCGGATTTTTTAGCGGCTTCTGGGATTCAAGCTCGAGCGTACCATGCTGGCTTGTCTGAGGAAGTAAAACCCGAAGTCCAAGACTGGTGGATGACCACGCCCAACGCAATTGTCGTGGCAACCATCGCCTTTGGCATGGGCATAGATAAAGCCAATGTGCGTGGTGTTTACCATTATCAGTTACCCAAGAGTCTCGAGGGTTACGCTCAAGAAGTCGGTCGGGCTGGGCGTGATGGTTTGCCAGCTATGGCGATGATTTTTGGCAGTTTGGAAGATTCTGCGATTCTCGAGCAGTTTATTTATGGCGATACGCCGTCCCGAGATGCCTTGTCGCGTCTTGTGCGCTTTTTTGCGGTACAGCCAGAGGAAATGCTGGTAAGTCTCTATAATTTATCTTTCGAGACCGATTTGCGCCCTCTGGTGCTGCGAACCGCGATTACTTATCTTGAACTCGAGAATGTGCTGCACCAAGGCACACCGCAATACGATACTTACGCCTTAAAGTACATCGAGTCACGCCAAACTATTTTAGAACGCTTCACAGGTGAACGACGAGAATTCTTAGAAAATGTGCTTCGTCACGGTAAAATGGGACGTGACTGGCTAACCCTCGAGCCTCGAGTTGTGTCTGAGCAAATCGAACAGCCACGCGAACGAATCGTGACAGCACTCAATTATCTATCCGAACAAAAGCTGGTGGAATTAAAAGTCAGTAACGTCATGAATCAATACATCCGCCCAAATGAGATTATCAATCCAGACGAACTTGCTAAACTTCTCGAGCAGCGTTTTGCATTGCGTGAAAAAGCCGATTTAGAACGCCTCAACAACATCCCGCAATTCTTAGAGAACAACCAATGTTACCCCGATGCGCTTGCCAATTACTTTGGCGATATTGACAGCCAGACTTGTGGAAAATGTAGTGTCTGCCTCGGTCAAATCGTGAAACTGCCACCTGCCCAACTCGAACCCAACTTGGAGCAAATTCTCGAGCCTCGAGTGATCAACGCCTTGATAGAAATGTATCCCGATGCCCTGAGCGAACCGCGCCAGCTTGCCCGATTTTTATGCGCTATGACCAGTCCAAAAACCACTCGAGCCAAACTAGGTAAACACAGGCTTTTTGGGGTCTGCCAAGCGGTCACTTTTGCTCGAGTGGTTGGGTGGTGTGAAACCTTACTTTCACCCCAAGTTTAGAACAAATTGAAGAAGGCATTAAGCATTTAGCTCGAGCCGTGCTGGATTAGTTGGTCTCGAGAAAATTAAAAAATGTGTATGGCTCGAACAATGCAAGAAAAATAATTTATGGCAGACATTGTTTCAACGCTTTTTCCGCATTCACCAAAAGTAGAATTGTGCTTGCAGTTGAATTAATTGCAAAAGAAACAAAATACTCGGGGACTTCGATAACCTGTGTTCCTTGTCCATGTCCTCCCAACTTATTCCGCACTGTTGGAACTCCGGATTCAAGCATAGAACGCAAAGAGCTAAAGTGACTTTGCATGAAGTCTGGAACTAAATTGTTTGCAAAAGCCACTTCAAGTAATTTCTTGGCTGGGTCATTTGGCGAATAAGTCCACTTTCTTTTTGTGCATATTGCTTTTAGTACGCTTTCAAGTGATTTGAGTGCATTTACTAAAGCATCTTTATTTCTTTTGTGACGATAATGCTCAAACGCTGATAGAAATTCTTGATTTGCTCCTGCATAAATTTGCTCACTAAGGAACTGTCCAAGAATAACTTCCTGATTTCAAATAGACCAAAAACATACAATTGGTCACAGGGCGGACACGGGGGTCCGCCCCTACCTGACGTATTTTTATGGATTTTGTAGGGACAGACCCCTGTGTCTGTCCTGCTAGGAAACAATGTTTCATCATTTCCAAATAGGGAAGTTATTTGCGGACAAATCCATAGCAAGCGATAGCCAAATGTACGCCGCTCGCGTTACACTACTTTCCCATGACGACACTCGAGACTCCAGAACCAACATGGCTAAAATTTGGTGGTGAAACACTGCTGACCGAGCATGGTTTCCCAGCCTTGAAGGAACGCCTCGGGTACTTGACGGCTGGCTCGAGAGACCGCATTGAAAAGGCTTTTCGTTTTGCGGCGGCTGCCCATGACGGGCAACTGCGTAAAAGCGGTGAGCCGTATATCACCCATCCTGTGGCTGTGGCAATTATTCTGGCGGATTTAAGGATGGATGCCAGTGCGATTCAAGCGGGTTTACTGCATGATACAGTCGAGGACACGCCAGTGTCGCTGTCCGATGTCGAACACGAATTTGGGGTTACTGTTCGGCGGATTGTCGAAGGCGAAACCAAAGTCTCTAAACTCAGTAAACAAGCCAAGGACGGCATTGAGGACGAACAAGCCGAAAACTTGCGGCAGTTATTGGTGCAGATGACCAAGGACATTCGGATTATTATTGTCAAACTGGCAGACCGCCTGCATAATATGCGTACCTTATCGAGCATGAAGCCCGAAAAACAGGTGCGAATTGCCACCGAAACCCTCGAGATTTATGCCCCGTTAGCCCACCGTTTAGGGATTGGCAGCTTAAAATGGGAACTCGAGGACTTAAGTTTTTTGTATTTGCACCCACAAGCCTACGCCGAACTTGCCATAGAAATTCGTCAAGCCCAAGCCGAACGCGATTCGGTGGTACAGCACGCCATCACTGATTTGCGCGAAGTTCTCGAGACCGACCGCGAACTCAACCGTTGGTTGGTGCGTTTTGAAATTACTGGACGCAGCAAGCACTTGTACAGCATTTGGGGAAAAATGCAGCGCGATACCAAGCACTTAGAACAGATTTTTGATTTGCTCGCCATCCGTGTGATTCTCGAGCCTCGACCCGTGTCTGATGCGGAGTTTAGCAGTGGCGAAGGGGCAAGCTCCGAAACCTTAGCGCTACAACGCGAAAAACGCGTTTGTTATCACACCCTAGGCGTGGTGCATAGTTTGTACACCCCGATTCCGGGGCGCTTTAAGGATTATATTGCTGTCCCAAAACCCAACGGCTATCAGAGCCTGCACAGCACCGTGATTTCTTTAGAAGGTCAACCCATCGAAGTACAAATTCGCACCACCCGAATGCACAGCATTGCCGAGTACGGCGTAGCCGCTCACTGGCTCTACAAATCTGGGGTGGATGATGGCACAGGCTTTGAAAGCCGTAGCGCAGGCTTAGATGAACTGCGCCAAGGAATGAACTGGCTCGAGAACTTAGAAAAATTATCCAGCGAAATTTCTGACGCGGGCGACTTTGTGGACGCGGTGCAACAAGATTTATTATCTACCCGTATTTTTGTCTTTACCCCCAAAGGCAAAAGTATTTCCTTACCGCTTGGAGCAACCCCAATAGACATGGCGTATCACATTCACACCAACATCGGGCATCATGCGGTTGGCGCTAAAGTCAACGGAAGTATTGTGCCGTTATCGTATAAACTCGATAACGGCGAACGGGTCGAAATTATTGTTAATCGCGGTTCGCCGGGTCCTAGCCGCGACTGGATGGATTTTGCGGCTACGCGCAGTGCCAAAAGTAAAATTCGGGCTTTTTTTCGTGTCCAAGAACGTGGCGAAGCCCTGACCCACGGCTACGAGACCCTAGACCGCTACCTCAAAAAACGTGGTTTGCCAGCCCGTAAGTTAATGCGAATCAAAAATCTCGAGGACATTACCGAGAAACTGATGGGTTCACGCAACCCCGACGACCTCTACATGGCGCTGCATTCGGGGCGCTACACCGCACAGCAAGTAGCACGGGCGCTTGTGCCAGACCTCGAACCAGCCCAAGCCCTGCCACAACCACACGAAAAACCACCACCCAGCACCAGTGGGATTTACCTTGAGGGTGGATTACAAGCCCCAGTTAAATTTGCCCAGTGTTGTAAACCGGCTCAGGGCGACACGATTTTGGGGTATATCACTCGCGGGCGCGGTGTCACGATTCATAAAATCAGTTGCAGCAACTCTAAACGCCTGCGGCTCGAGGAGAACAACCGCGTAATTGGTGCAGGTTGGGATGTAGCCAGTGTTTCGAGTCAGTATATAGACTTCGATGTGCTGGCTAAAGACCGTGTAGGACTCTTAAAAGATGTGCTTGATGTACTCGAGCAACTACAAAAAAGTGCGCTGAAAGTCGAAGCCAATGTATCAAACGGCGAAGCGCGAATTGGCTTACGGATAGAACTGCGTCACGCTGGGGAATTTGAAACTGCCAAAGCCGCTTTTCTCGAGATTCGCGGGGTGGAAGCTGTCCAACCAGTGAATAAGTAATCCTTAAACCCGTAAAAGCAGTTCTTGCTCGAGGCGTTCGGCAGTCAAAAGCGCAACACCGATTAAACCCGCATCGCGTCCTAAAAAAGTGGCGTGCTTAACCCACTGTTTGCCACCAAGTCTGGTTGGGTTTGCGGCGAGGTTTGACGCACGGCTTGATTGTAACTCACACAGCAAAAGATAGTAGATTTTCTTTATAAGTCGAGTTTGCAAAGACCTAAAACGGTTATTGGATTCGTAGCCTGTCAACTCGAGGAGAGTAAATTCCCTTCGTAAATGCGCCTGATGGTGCTTTCGATTTCTGGTTCTTGAAGGCTCAAATCCCGAATGCTGTACATCCCAGAAATACTGGCAATGATTGCTGGTACTCGGGTGTCTTTGTGGATTTCAAATGTTACCCTCGAGCCATCTTGATGAATAAGGCTTGCGCCGTTTATCTCGAGGTGTGGCGGGGGTTCTTCAAAATCAATGATTAAACGCCTCTGTCCGCCAAATTTATCTTGTAAACTGGTCAGTTGCCCATCAAACAGTAATTTCCCGTGGTCTATAATCATCGCTCGAGAACAAAGTTTTTGTACGTCTGATAAATCGTGAGTGGTGAGAATAATCGTTGTGCCGCGTTCTTCGTTCATGGCACGGATAAATTCACGGATGCGTTCCTTGGCAACAACATCTAAGCCAATCGTCGGTTCGTCTAAAAAAAGCAGTTCTGGGTCGTGCAGCAGTGCGGCGCAAAGGTCTGCTCGCATTCGTTGCCCTAGGCTTAAAGAACGGGCTGGGCTGAAAATAAATTCATCTAAATCTAGTAGTTTCTTAAACGTATTTAAGTTACTCGAGAAGCGCGGGGCTGGGATTTTATAAATATGTTGCAGTAACTCGAGACTTTCTATGACAGGTAAATCCCACCACAAACTGCTGCGTTGCCCAAAAACCGCCCCAATTTTTGCCACATAGGCTTGCCGAGATTTCCAAGGTGTAAAACCCATCACCTCGAGCCGCCCCGAAGTTGGCACAAGCAACCCCGTCAGCATTTTTAGGGTGGTACTTTTACCCGCCCCATTTGGACCCAAATAGCCAATCATCTCGCCGCGTTTAATACCAAAAGAAATGTTATCCACGGCTTTAAGGGTTCTCGAGTCGCGCTTAAAAAAGTTTTGCAGCACCCCTAAACTGCTCTTGTGGTGATTGCGAATTTCAAAATACTTACAAAGATTTTCGACCTCAATCATCTTAATTCCCTGTACTTTGATAATGCTTTAAGCCAAATTTCCAAAATTGCAACGCCAATAAAAACATCACTAACCCCGCAACAGGAGCAAGAAAAGGCATAAAATCAGGCAAACCAAATGGGTCGGGCTTACCCAGAAAAAAAAGGGCTGGATGGTAATTTAAGAGCGCCACTGGAAACAAAAAAGTGAACACTATCCGTAACCAATCGGCATAGATATTCATGGGATAAGACATCATGTCCTTACCGCCGTAAGTCAATAAGTTCATCGCATCAGTGCTGTCCACCGTAAAAATGGTGATGCTTGCCCCAACCAAAAAAAGCGCCCCAAAGTACAAATTCATACCCAGCACCACCAGAGGTAAGTACATTAATTTCTCGAGATGCCAAACTTGCGGATTATAGATAAGTGCGTAGCCAAAAATACCTGCGCCGAGAATCACCCGTCCGATACGCCGGAACGATAACGATGAACCAAAAATCTGAATCATCAGGTTGGCTGGACGAAGCAAAAATTGGTCAAGTGTGCCTTTACGAATATGTGCCGAAAAAGTTGGCGAATCAAAACCATCAAAAACCATATCGGTCAAACCAAAGGCAAATTCAACCATGCCATACAAAAACATGATTTCTGGTAGCGACCAACCGCCCAAACCCTGAAACTTAGCGAAAATCAGGGCAAAAGCCGAAAATTCTAGGATTGTCACCAGACTGGTACTTAGCACATCCAAAATAAAAGAGACACGGTACTGCAAAGTTTGGCGTAGTTGTGCCAGCCATAAAAAATGGTACAAACGTAGATTATCAAAAATCATGACCTACCCACCTAAAATCACCAATCTGCGGGTGGCTCGAGACAAAATCAGTTGGGCAACTAAAGTTAGCGCGATTGCCCAAAAGCCTTGGAGTGCCAGTAACTCGAGCGGCTTGGTGTTACTCGAGCCAATGTAGATTTCTATAGTTGAGTTCATCATGTGCGGAAAAGGCGTGAGGGCAAGAAATTGCTGTAACCAATCTGGGAAGAAACGCAAAGGCATCAAAAAACCACTGGCAAAGCCCAGCACAATAAAGGCAAATCGGGCGATGCCCCGAGCATCTGGCGACCAAAAAGCGGCTAAATTAACGATAAAACGAAAAGCAAAACTGATGCCTATGGCAAGCGCGAGCGACAGGAAAACGGTCATCCAGTGCCAAAAATCAGTCGGCAATCGAATCGCAAAAACCAAATAACAGACCAGCATAATACTGATGCCTCGAGTGACCAGCGCGGTCAAGCCACGCCCAATGTCTTGAGCCAACCAAAATAAGTACAAACTGGTCGGACGAAGTAGTTCAGCCGCGATTTCACCTCGGTAGACGGTATTCATAAGTTCAGACCAACCAAAAATAGAAACCACCATCATGATCGCTTGGGTTAAAGCCACATAGGTCACTAAGTCCTGAGCGCTCCAACCGCCTGTGCTGCTCGAGTTACCAAGGAGCGCCAACAGCACACTGGCACGCAGCAAACCAAAGAACAGATTGGTGATTAAACCTGTGATGGTGGCAGTGCGGTAAGTTAAATGCCGAGCAAAGGCGCGTTTTGTGATTTCCCAAAAAAGGCGCATTCGGGCAGTATCGCATGTTTTTTACGTCTCGAGAAATCAGCTATTTGGCGTAGCACCTAATGTTCTCCTGGAAAACGAGTTGGCACTCGAGCTGCACAATTGACCATTTCCTTGGCTGCCATCACATACCTTGCCAGTACCGCCATGCTGCCTTTGCTGAGTTTCAGTTTACCGCGTAATAGCCCTGCGATTGGCTCGAGTTTGCTGTTCAGCACCTGTTGCCAGGTAAACGCATCGGCACTAATCATGTACGGAGCGCTGGCTAAATCAGTAGCTGTGGCAACTCGAGCATCCAAGCATTCGCCATGCCGTAAATCAAAGTAAACACTCTGGTTGTCTGGCACACCTAAACTCGAGTCGGCTTGGAGGGTAAAGACCATTGCGCCTTCCCAAGTGGCAGCACTTTTTTTATAGGCAACACTGCTTTGAATGGCTGTTTTTGCCTGTTCTGCCCAAGCTGCGCTAAATAATTCTAGTTTTTCCATAAACCGATTCTACTCTGTTTAAGCATAAGCACTGTCATGGTCTGGATGCAGCCCAATAAAAATCACAAAATCACCTTCGCGTTGTACCAAAGCCCGAAATTTTTTGGTCACTCGAATAGAGTAGAACCGCTCACCACGTTCTTCTCGAGCCAATTCCCAATTTAAGCCTTTGTCCCTATAAACCTCTTGCCAAGTCAGTTGGCGTAGTTTCTTTAAGGTTTTGACAATAGCGAATTGCTCGTTCTTCTCGAGGGCAAACCATTGTTGCTGAAACGGGTCATAATTCAAATTTAAGCGCGGCATTAACTCACAAACTCTTTTAGAAAAGCATCCAAGTCAGTTTCTTTTAGCGGCGTGGTGACTTTCCAAGCTAAGTAATGCTCGAGTTGCGCTGTCACTTCTGGGGTGTGCGCCCATTTTAAGTGTTCTGGAATGACTTGTACAGGCGTAATCATCCAACGTCCATCCTCAAGTTGCTCGAGTTGAATGTGTTTTCCTGCATGAGCTTTACCCAAAGAAATCTGTCCGCTTGAAGAAATGGTTTTCAGTTCGATTTTGTGTGGTTGTGCCATACAAAATTATACAATAACTCAAAGCATGTTAGATTAAACCCTCATGACCGTGCCGAACACCAGTATCCCCAGTCTAAGAGTCCGTCCTGTGCAGTGGGCTTTGCGTTTACCTGCGCCACTTTTTCCACTCGAGGCTTTTAGTAAAACCCTTGGGTTGTCGCCTAAACTCGCGGCAGTCTTGTACTCAAGGGGCATTCATAGTGTGGATGCCCTCGAGCCTCCGCTTGAACTCAGCCCCAACCCAGCGCTGCTCGAGGCAGCCAAAATTATTAGCACCGCCATTCGGGGTAAACAGCGTATTCGGGTACATGGAGATTACGATGCTGATGGTGTGACGGCGGCAGCCTTACTCGTCTCTGGTTTGAATGAACTTGGCGGCAATGCCCATGCTTTTATTCCGCACCGAATTTTAGATGGTTATGGCATTAACCCCGAACGAGTAAGTGAGCATATACAAGCCTGTGATTTATTTATTACTGTGGATTGCGGCGTGAGTAACCTAGACGAAATCGAAACGATTGTGGCGGCTGGTAAACAAGCCATTGTCACCGACCATCACGCCCCCGGTAAGGTACTGCCCGGCTGCTTGGTGGTGCATCCAGCACTTGCCCCTAATTACCATCATGATTTACCAGCTTTAACGGGGAGTGGCGTGGCTTTTCATTTGCTTTGGGCGGTGTGCCGAGAATTTGGCGCACCGCCGCCGCTCGAGTACAGCGACCTCGCCGCGATTGGCACAATTGCCGACCTCGCCCCATTACTGGGCGAAAACCGCGCTTTGGTCAAGGCTGGGCTGGCACAGATGGGTCACTCGAGATGGATTGGCATTCAAGCCATGCTACGCCAAAAAAGTATTATCAATCCCACTGCCATGGATGTTGGCTTTATCATTGCGCCGCGAATCAATGCGGCGGGGCGGCTGGGCGAGGCAGACTTGGCACTTGAGTTACTGACCACCAATAATTCAAACAGGGCATTGACGTTAGCGACTTACTTGGATGCGCGGAATCTCGAGCGTAAACGTATTCAAGATGATATGTACGAAGAGGCATTGGCACTCTGCGACCCTGAAGCCCCCGCAATTGTGGTCACCAAAGCTGGTTGGCACGCTGGTGTGATGGGCATTGTGGCTTCTAAATTACTCGAGCAGTTCTATAAACCCGTATTTATTATTGCCGAGGGCAAAGGCAGTGTTCGCAGCACCGAAGGAATCAGTGCGGTGTTGGCACTGCGCCATGCCCATGACACCCTAAAACGGTACGGCGGACATTCTCAGGCTGGGGGTTTTGCGCTGCTTGACCACAACATTCCAGCCTTTACCGATAAAATTCTCGAGTACGCCCGCACCTGCCCAGACCCCAAAGAAACGATTCTTGCCGACGCGCTGCTACACCCAAACGAAGTGTCACGCGAACTGATTGAGCAACTTGCAAGCCTAGAACCGTTTGGACAAGGACACCGCGCCCCATTATTTTGGTTGCGCGAGAACCTAGATTCCGTTGGTACACTTGGCAAAGAAGGCAAGCATTTTCAGTACCGCGTGGCTGGCATTAAAGGTAAGCAATGGGGGGTTGGCGTGCCATTTGCCAGTGGCGACGCGATAGATGCCGCCGTGACTTTAGAAGACAATGTTTTCAATGGGCGCTCGAGCTTAGAATTCACCACCCAGAAAATGCGTTATCAAAGTGCGGTGCGGATTCTCGAGACCGATGTTGACTCTGGTCTCCTCTACCCAAGGGTGGACACCAAAGCCGAGTTGGAGCGCTTAAAAACCGAAGCAAACACGATTTATGCCAGTGCTGCCGCGCTCGAATTCTTGCAAAGTCGTTACCCAGATTTACCAACCGACATCCCAGAATTACCTGAAACAATCACGCTTTTTTCGATGCCCGAAGCAAGTTTGTTAGGGGCTTGGATTCTTGCCAATACCAGAATTCGCTTTGCCTTGACCGAAAAAACTTTGCTGGAAATACAAAATCATGAATACTACTCCCTCGAGCAGCTACGAGCCTTTGAAAGTCAAGCCAAAAAAGGCACACTGCCACCCGCCAATGCTAAGCGCTTACTCGAGCAGGTTAAAGGGATTAGCACACTCGAGGCATACCAAACCAGTGCATTGTTGCGTCAGCACGAACTCGAGGCGTACCGCATCCAAAGTTTTCTACGGTTTTATCGTTTAGCCGATGACACAGGTTTCTCGAGTGCAGTACGGCAACTTTACAAAGCGTAACGGGTTATTTGGTCTTTTGAATTTTAATTTTGCCTGAGATAATATCGGATTTAATTCGTCCAACTTGGGTCAGAACATCTTTAGAAATCAAGGCTTTATTATAGCTATCCACCGAGAAGCCCACGCCTTCTTCGCGCAGTCCGAAATCTCGGACACCCGATTTCCACACGCCACCTGTGTTTAACTCGGTCAGTAATTTATAAACCACATTGTCTAAGCGTTTTTCCATGCTGGTCAGCACATAATTCATGGTGCGCGGTGTGGCATCGTTGTCGCCTAAGTAATTTTGGTTAGAATCCACACCAATAAAAAACATCGGGCGTGAATTTGTACCACAAGTTTTAGCATAGGTGGCTTCTTTGGGTACGTTAGCGCTGATGTTGGTGCTGCGAAATTTGATGCTTTTGGGTAAACCACTGGCTTTTAGGCATTTGGTTTTTTTAACATAGTCAATCACACCATTGCCAGACCCACCCGCGGCCGCATAAATAATGTCTGCGCCTTGTTTGGCAAAGTTAGCCGAGATTTGTCCGGCTCGAGTCGGATTACCCCACGCCGATGGGTCATTGCCAATGTATTCTGCCAATACCTTACAGTTTGGACAGGCAGCTTTGACTCCAGCCGCGAAGCCAAGTTCAAATTTATGAATTAACGGGATGTCCATACCACCAACAAACCCCACCACCCCTGTCGAGGTGCTGCGACCTGCAACATAACCAACCACATAACTTCCTTCTTCTTCTCTAAATACCAGTCCGAGGGTGTTTTTACCTGTTGGTACGGAATCCAGTACCGCATACTTGGTTTGTGGGAAACTTTTAGCAACTTTGGTGACTGCCGGTTCGGAACTAAAACCCACGGCAATAATCAGACCCATGCCAGCCTCGGATAGTTCTGTGACCCCAGCTTCGATTTTGTCTGGGCTGCTTGGTAGGTACTCGAGTAAACCAATGTTGTGCGCCATGCTGGCACGATTTGCACCTTCAAAGGCACGTTGATTAAAACTCCGATCCATTTTATCGGCAGCGTTATAAACAATGCCAAGGCTGTTCATTCGTTGAGCGGCAACCAAAGAAAAACACAAACAAATAGTCAAACCTGCATAAATCAGTCGTTTCATAAAACCAGTGTACTCGAGTTCACAGCAAATCGGTGTGCATAATCGTTGTTGTTCGCCTAAACAGCCTTTAAGATGGGCAGATGTTCTTGTTTGAAGTCTTAACACAGCCCCAAGTTTTTTTTGAGCGTTTGAAATCCCAAAATATGCAGTGGGCAATGCCAAGTTTCTTATTGTTTCTATTTTTTATCCTGAGCAGTTTTATTCCGTTTTTGCTTGGAGCATTAACGGAAAAGGATTTATTGGCTTCCCTCATTTTTAATGCTGTGGGCTTAGTTGTTTTTTTGCTTTGCGCTTGGGGTTTGTCTGGCACAATGCGGATTCTCGAGGTACTGGGTTTTTCGCTTATTGCTGTGCTTTTAGCAATGCTCTTGATGATTGGTTTGTGGTTTCTAGGTGATTTGGCAAGGGGTTTAGGGTCAGCTCTGATGCTCTTGGCATTGCTTTTCTCATCTCGAGCCGTATGGATTGGCGTGTCGGTCATGACCCAAAATCCTGCTACAGCTTGGCGGACTGTACTTCTTGCGCCGTTACTGACTTTTTTGTTTATGGCTGTGCCGTTTGGTTTGTTGCTGCGTTTGCTGGGTTTGGCTTAGCGTCTCATGAGGCGTTAAACAATCCTTAACCCAAGGCGATGTGTTTTGAAATTTGCGCTAAGCTCTTAAATGTGAAACGAATTCTTATTTTGGCGGCACTTACTTTTAGCCTCTCGGGTTGCTTTATTGTTGTACCGGACCGACCAACCACAACTGTGCGTCCAACACCGACACCAACCACGCCAGTCTTTACCAACACCAATCCGCGTCCAGTGGTGTCGAACATCATCCAAGATTTTCAACCGACCCGTGGCAATGGTGCAACTTATCGTGTTGGAGAAAGCATTGTTTTTCGATTGAGCGTCAACCGACCCGGTTTTGTGACCTTGGTATTTTATAACGATGGTTCTTTGCCCGATTATGAAATCCGCAACATCGCGGTACAAACAGGCTTAAATTTAATTCCGAACAGCAACGAAGTCGTGGCATCTGAACCAACTGGTGTGACTCGAGCCAGAGCCTTCTTTACGCCGCAACCAAACACCAATGTTTCGTTTTTGCGCGGTTCTGGTATTTCGTTTTTTGAAGATACCAGCAATGCCTATTTAAGCCCTTATCCTGTTGAATTGCGTGACTTAAAAGATACTTTTGTAGTTGTGACACGCTAAAAATTTAGTAATTAAAAGAGGGCTGCGATTGGCAGCCCCTTTTTTGTTAGTCTGTACTACATGACCCCAGACGAGGTGCTGTATGACCCCAGATGAAATGTTCTTGCGCTTACCTGCCAGTGCGTTGGAGCGTTTTACGGGCTTACTGATTTCTAATCCACCTTTGGGTTTACTGCTCGAGGAAACATTATCAGGTTTAGCCGAGACTTTGGATTTACAAGCCATGGCACTGTATGTTTTTGCTGCCGATGAATTGCGTCCAATTGCCGCCGCTCAGTACCAGCACCAAGCTGTTTTAAGTCATTTGCCCGTGCAAGGGCGTAGCCATTGGTGGACTTCGCTCGAGGCTGGGGTGGCATTGACTTTTTCGGTCGGTGGGCTGGGAACACCACATGGTTTTGAAACACTAAGCGGCTCGGCTTTGGCATTGCTGCCTTTGTCTGGAACACATGGCACGGTGCGTGGTGTGTTGGCGGTTACACGGCAACAACAAACTGGTTTTGTCCTGCCCGAACAGCATGTGCTGGTGGCAATGGCACGAATTATGGCGGTTTGTGTGGATAGGCAACTTGCGCCGCCGCCCACCAACAATGCCGAAATTGTGGCGCTTTCTGGGCTGATGCGTTTACTCGAGAGTGTGCCGAACGAATCAAATTTGCGGCGTTCGGCACTCGAGACACTGCGTCCGCATTTGGCTGGGGTCAGTTTGTGTTTTGCCGAACTCAAAACCGAGCGGCTCGAGATTTTGGAGTTTAATGGACATGAGGGTTTAGCCCAAACCCTGACCAGTAGCCAAGAATCCGATGATGCGGTTCTGCTCGAGGCGGTTTTATCGGGCAGCAATGCTTTTTTTGATACGTTGCCAGCCCAAGAAGGACGTTTTTCAAAAGTTGGAATCACGGCGCTAAGTGTTCTGCCCTTGCCCAATGGCATGGCATTATTGGCACTACGCCGCGCTCAAGCAGCCAATTGGACCCAAGCCGAACGGCATTTATTAGGGGCTTCAGGACGGATGATTGGCGCAGCCTTAGAGCGTTTACGGGTTGCCGAAGCCCTTTTTGAGGCTCGAGTCCGCGCTGAGTTGCTGGCAGGGTTATCCGACGCCCTGCAAACCGCCCAAACCGCCGATGAAGTGGCACATATTGCGATGCGTTTACTTGCTCCGAGTTTACGGGCTGACAACATTTTTTCTTTGCGGGTGGTGCGTGAACCACAGCAGATTATGGTGCGTGGCATGGGGGCATGGGGGCATGTCCCCGAAACTTACGGCAATCATTTTACTGCCCCCGGCTTACCACTCGAGAAAACCACCATGACCCGTTTGGTGGTCGAACAAAACCGCGCCCATTACGAAAACAGTTATACGCGACGACAAACAGGCGAAAGTATCGCGCTAGGCATTGAGCCTGTGCGGAACTTGGCAGGGCAAGTGATTGCTTTAATTTCGGTCGGGCGCGACTCGAGTTTAGGGGCTTGGCGCAGCAGCGAAAAAGAATTGCTGGCTCGAGCCGCCGCCACAGTTGGTCTGGCTTTAGAGCGAGCCGAAGTGCGCGAGGAATTACTGCGTGCCAAGCAACGTGCCGAGGTTTTATCGCGCTTATCCGATGCGCTTCAAGTAGCCCAAACAGGCGAAGAAGTAGCAGAATTTGCGATGAAATTACTTGCGCCAAGTTTGAATGCGGTCAATGTCATTACCCTGCGGATAGAGACCAGAACCGATGGGGTTTTTTTGCGTTCAATGGGTGTTTGGGGTGAACTGCCCGATTTATACGATGGTTATTTTCGCAGTCCCGGAGTAAACATCGAAACCACCAGAATCTCTAAGGGAATTTATGAAACAGGCGACCCGTTCTATCACACGGTTTATATAGACCCAGATGTCAAAGAACTGTCAAACCGCCAAGTCAGTGTTGGACTTGAACCAATCAGTAATTCTCGTGGGAGGGTACTCGCCATTTTATCGGTCGGGCGCGACCCCTTAGCTGGCGCATGGATGCCGAGCGAAATGAAACTGATGGCGCAGGCGGCTGCCACCATCGGATTAGCCTTAGAACGCGCCGAAAACCGCGAATTACTCGAGACAAAGGCAACCGCCCTAGAAGAAAAAAGCCGTGCCTTAGAAGCCAAAAGTGCCGAGATGGAAGCCTTTGTCTACAGTGTTTCGCATGACCTTAAAAGCCCAATGGTGTCTATGGAAGGCATGAGTGTGCTGCTTGAAGAAAGCCTTGCCAGCCAGGAATACAACGAACTTGAGTTTTTTGTGACCCGCTTACGCGCCAATGTGCAAACCATGACGGCACTGGTTAATGGGTTACTCGAGCTTTCGAGGGTTGGGCGAATTAACGAAAGTATGGATGAAGTTGATGTTACCCAAACCATTCAAACGGTATTGAATGAACTCGAGGGGCGAATTGCTGAAAAACAAATTCAGGTTAAACGCCCCAGCCAGTTTCCAACGGTCAGTTACGCACCTGAACGCTTATACCAAATTTTTAGTAACCTGATTGGCAATGCGGTTAAATTTATGGATATGAGCAGTCAAAATATCCTTGAATTAGACTTTAAGAAAAAAAATCAGCACCTTGAATTTATGGTGCGTGACAACGGCATTGGCATTGCTTCGCATCTGCGCCAAAAAGCCTTGGAGCTTTTCTCGAGGTTAAACCCAGCCGTTGAAGGGACTGGGGTTGGTTTAGCGATGGTCAAACGGATTGTTGAACATAACGGGGGCAGCATTCGGCTCGAGGACACCAACGGCGGCGGGCTAACCGTGATTTTTACGCTTCCACTCGAACGGGTTCTGGAATTTCCAGCGCTACCACCAATTCCAGTAAATCCGCCACAATAAAATCGGGTTTGGGCTGGGTTTCTAAAACCGAGAATGCCCCATGCTGCTCGAGTTCATTAAGCCACTCTTGGTGGATGGCAGTCAAAAAACTTGGATGATGCAGACGTTCAAAAATTGGAATGGCTTGCAATTCTGGGGGCATAAAACGCCAAACCCACGCACCACGTACCCCAGCGTTATTGGCGCAGGCAATATCATGGGTCAGTAAATCGCCGACATGCACCAGTCCCTCGAGTGCATTTTGATCGTCGGTTAAAGTCTTTAGGGCATCTAAAAAACCAGCTTGCGGTTTAACAAAACCAGTCGTATCTGGCGCAAGCGTCGCCCCAAACACCAAGCCGTACTGCTCGAGAACAAAATTCTGGTATTTGGCAAAACCATTTGTACCAAGGGTCAGTAACCAACCCTTGGCATCGAGTTTCTCGAGGGCGCGTTGGGTATCTGGGTACAACAAAGATTCATCCCAGTGTGCCTCAGCTGCCACTTCAAGAACCCGAGGTAAGCGCGGTGTAGCCAATTCGTCACAAATTTGGTCATGAATGTCATCCCAGTCAAAAGCCGTGACAGGATTATCCGAGGCAAAACGTTTGCGGTACTCGAGTCGGAATGCTTCGGCGAGATGTGGCGTGGAAAATTCGTTTCTTAAGCGCTTAAAAACCGTTTTACCCATTGGTGAATCTAAGAGTGTTCCGTCTAAATCAAAGGAAATCCAAGGCATGGTAAGAGCCTACCAAACAAGTAAAAGTCGGTGGTGTGTTCCTTCTACATAAAAACTCCATTTGCTCGAGTTGGGATTTTTATTTTTAGCGCAACCTAAGCACAAGCCAAGGCGCATAGCCTCGAGTGCGGGTTATTCAAATTGGGCGGTTTCGGGCTGTATGAATCACACCAATAATGTCAATTCTGCTTTTACGCACAACATAAATAATTCGGTATGGGGAAACCAGTAATTCACGAACACTTGGGTCTTCATACTCTGGGACTTCACGTCCCATTTCAGGAAAATCGCCTAATCCGTCGGCACGTAATACCAATTTATCAATCATACGCCGTGCGTAAAGCTCACTTTGAGGTTCAATGTGGTCATAAATTCGTTGCAAATGCTGTTTTGCAACATCTGTCCATTCAACGGTCATGGTCTGGTAATACCAAAATGTTCTCGAATGGCAGCACTCGAATGAATACGATTATTCCGACTATCCTCGAGTCCTTGTTCAATCACTTCTCTGACGTAAATCTGGTACATTAAATCTTCCCAAGTCCCGTCATCGGGAAGGTTTTCAACCAATTGATGGGCTGTTTCTTTGATGTTCATGTTTTTAGTGTAGTTTAAGATTCGCTTTTGTACAAGCGTGAATCTATTTTTATCAGCCAATACAGAGCCGTCCTGACCTCGAGTTGTCTGCTTAAACCTCGAGAATCCGAGTTACTTTTAGGCACGGTGCATCAGCTCGAGTAAAGATTGCACTTGCCAATTCTCGAGTAACGTTGTACATTCTTTCAGACCTTAAAATCTGTCCCGAGAGACGGAAGGTTGTGTCCCGAGAGGCACAAAAGGAGGAAAGAATGAATACTTTTTTGGCAGCCACGCTTGGAATAAGCGCGGCGTTTTTCTTGACCCTAAAGATGCACCTGACGGGCTGGGTCGCTTTCTTTTATAGGAGAGACCATGAAAAACGCTGAGTTCAAAGCTCGGTTACTCGAGCCAGACGATATTCGTAGGGCAATTACCCGCATTGCCCATGAGATTATCGAGCGCAATAAAGGCGCTCAGAATTTAGCGATTGTTGGGGTGCATACTCGCGGTATTCCGCTTGCCGCTCGCATTGCCAAAAAAATTGTCGAACTCGAGGGTGTAGAAGTGCCAAATGGCAAGCTCGACATTACCTTGTACCGCGATGATTTGTCCGAAGTTGGTTTACAACCGATTGTGCGTCAGACCGAAGTGCCTTTTGACATCTCGAGCCGAAGAATTGTGATGGTGGATGATGTTTTTTATACGGGTCGCACCGCTCGAGCGGGACTCGATGCCCTGATTGACCTTGGTCGCCCCTCGAGTATTCAGTTGGCGGTACTGATAGACCGAGGACACCGTGAACTGCCTATTCGTGCCGATTATGTCGGTAAGAATATCCCCACCAGCCGCCAAGAAATTGTTAAGGTCAAACTTTTAGAAACCGATAACGAAGATGCAGTCGAACTCTACGAATTACGCGGCGAGGTCAAAGGGTGAAGCACCTGCTTGATTTTCAGGCGTGGTCGAAGGGAAGTTTAGAAAATATTCTCGAGACCACCAAGGTCATGGCGGATGTGCTTGAGCGTCCGGTCAAAAAAGTTCCAGCTTTGCAGGGTTTTACAGTCTGTAATGTATTTTTTGAGAACAGCACGCGGACTCGTTTAAGTTTTGAATTGGCGGCGCGGCGGATGAGTGCCGATGTGCTGACTTTTACCAGTGCCACCTCGAGTACCGCCAAAGGCGAAAGTTTACAAGATACGATTGCGACTTTAGAACAGATGAAAATAGATTGTTTTATTGTGCGCCATGAAGCCAGTGGCGCGGCGCACAGTGTCAATAAATTTAGCAAAGCCAAAGTGATTAACGCTGGCGATGGTCGTCGGGCGCATCCAACCCAAGCGCTGCTTGATGCCTATACCTTATGGCAACGTTTTGGCAGTCTCGAGGGCTTAGAAGTGGCAATTATTGGCGATGTGCGTCACTCGAGGGTGGCGCGAAGCAACGCCGAACTTCTGCCTAAACTTGGGGCAAAGGTGCGCTTGTGCGCCCCTGCGACACTGCTGCCGCGTGAACTCGAGGCACCCGGTGTAACCCTGACCACCAATCTCGAGGAAGCGGTTTCTGGTGCTTCGGCGGTCATGGCTTTGCGCTTACAGCTTGAACGGATGAAATCTGGCTATATTCCAAGTTTAGAAGAATACCGCAGCAGTTATCAAGTGAACAGCAAAACCATGCGTTTAGCTCGGGAAAATGCGGTGGTGATGCACCCGGGTCCAATGAACCGCGACCTTGAAATCGAAGGAGAACTGGCGGACTCGAGCCAAAGTCTGATTCTCGAGCAGGTCAAAAATGGTGTGCCAGTGCGAATGGCGGTTTTGTATCATTTGCTGGTGGGTAAGGGTTGAAAACAGCTACTAGCCTCTAGCTTCTAGTTTTTAGCTTAAAAGAGCTAGGAGCTAGGAGCTAGGAGCTAGGAGCTAATCATGAAAATTGAAATTAACAAGGCGCGTTTGGCAGACGGTTCTTCTCGAGATATTCTGGTCGAAAATGGTTTAATTGTCTCGAGTTTATCTGGTCTTGCCGATGTCAGCATTGATGGCTCGAGGTACATAGTCACACCCGCTTTAATAGACCCACATGTGCATTTGCGTGTGCCGGGGCAAGAGGAAAAAGAAAGCCTCGAGTCTGGGTTAAGTGCAGCCGTGGCGGGTGGTTTTGGCAGTATCGTCTGTATGCCCAATACCAGTCCAGCCGTGGACGAACCAGAATTGGTACAGAAACTGATTCGGGATGCCGAAGGCTTGGGTTTGGCGCGGTTGTTTCCCAGTGCGGCATTGACCAAAGGGCGCTTAGGGCAGCATTTAACCGATGCGATTGCCCTTAAAAAAGCCGGGGCGGTGATGCTGACCGACGATGGTGGCACAAACGAAGATGCGGGGGTGTTGCGGCGTGGTCTCGAGTATGCCCATGCACAGGGCTTGGTGATTAGTGTTCATGCCGAGGATGCCAGTTTGCGTGGCGATGGGGTAATGAATGAAGGGCGTACCTCGGAACGTTTGGGCTTACCAGGTAATCCTGTGGCAGCCGAAGCAGCGCGGATTGCTCGAGACTTAGAGATTTGTGCTTTGACTGGCGCAAGACTGCACATTCAGCACCTGTCTAGCGCTCGGGGTTTGGCGCTGGTGCGAGAAGCCAAAGCACGTGGTCTGAAGGTGACATGTGAAGTTGCGCCGCACCACCTGACCCTGACGGATACCCTGCTCGAGTCTGAGCGTTTTTACTGCGATCCAGTCCTAAAAGTTGCCCCACCGCTTCGGGCTGAATCTGACTGCCTTGCTCTGCTCGAGGGTTTACGCGATGGCACGGTGGATTGCCTTGGCACAGACCATGCACCGCACACGATGGCAGAAAAACAACACGATATGCTGACTGCTCCGTTTGGGATTGCCAACATCGAAATCACTTTTCCGCTTCTGTACACTCGGTTTGTCGAAACAGGTAAGCTCGAATTAACCCGTTTACTCGAGTTAATGACCGTTGGGGTGACGAAGGTTTTGGCTTGGCAAGCCCCCAGTCTCGAGGTTGGCAGCGTGGCGGACATTGCAGTTTTTGATTTGAACAGCACCAAAGCGGTGAATAGCAAAACCTTTAAGACCAAAGCCCGTTTTGATAGTCCGTGGCAAGCCGAAGCCCTGCGCGGTTGGGCGGTTTGTACGATTGTGCGCGGGCAAATTGTTTTTGATGAACGATAAAAATTAGCGATTAAACCCTAGGAATTCTTAGGGTTTAATCGCTCAAGAATAGAATTTAACTGCCCCTCGAGATTGACCGAATCACCCACATTCTCGAGAATATACAGTGTGCGTTTGCGTTTCTCAAGGGCTGGCATTTGTGCCGCATCTCGTGCCAAGACTTGTTGGTAAGTGCTGCCGTCACGTGCCATCACCCGAGCAATTCGCGTCTCCAAAGGTGCATCCACCAGAATGACCGCATCAAAGAGTTTCTCGAGACCATTTTCAAAAAGAAGTGGAATATCCTGCACCACCATTTCTGCGCCCTCGAGTTCAGTTGTGCGCCTAGTCATTTCGGTTCTAACCCGAGGATGAATAATCGCGTTTAAGGTCAAACGGGCTTGGGGATTATTAAAAATCAGTTCGGCTAATTTTGGACGGTTTAAGCTGTTTTCTTGCACATATTCTGCCCCAAAAGTCTTTGCTACCTCGAGCAGCACTTCGTTTGAACTCGAGACCTCTTTGGCAATTGCATCAGCATCCAGCACGGGAATCCCACGCTTCAGCAAGAGTTTCGCCACCGTGCTTTTGCCACTGCCGATAGAACCTGTTAAACCAATTTGCAGCATTCTAAGCATCCTCAATTTGTAGTGGGTAAACATGACGACAAAACCGCCAACTAGGTACGGCTTGATCATCTACATAAAGAGTTGGTTTAGGTAAGTAGGCTTCAAAAAGTCCTTCAATTCCAAGTTCTACAGCCGTTTCTCGACAGTACAATGCACCTCCAGAACTCCATAAGTACAACAATGCACCTTCTAATTTTAATTTTTTAATCCCAGCAATAACAGCCGGCATTGGAATTCGTTTTGTGCCAACTGAACGAACCAAAGTATCATCAACATCCACAAAAACAATTTTTGGTCTCATATTTTCCTTTATGACATCTGCGCTTTTGCCAAAACATCTTGGGCTTGCGCTCGGGCTTTGAGTAAATCATCTTGGTATTTTAAGAGCGCCCCAAATGAATCTTCAATTTCCCCTGCCTCGAGATTGGTGATGTTCAGTGCCATTAAACTGGCTGCCCAATCGAGGGTTTCGGCAACCCCGGGGGCTTTGTATAAATCCAGTTCACGCAGTCCTTGGACAAACGCCACAATTTGCTTGGCGAGTAATTCTGGGATATGCGGCACTTTTTGTTGCAAAATTCGTAATTCCTTAGAAAAATCTGGATAATCAATCCAGTGGTATAAACAACGGCGTTTTAAGGCATCATGAATTTCTCGGGTGCGGTTGCTGGTGATAATCACCACGGGTGGCTTTATGGCTTTGATTGTGCCAATTTCTGGGATGGTAATTTGCCATTCGGCTAAAAACTCGAGCAGGTAGGCTTCAAATTCCTCATCGGCACGGTCTAATTCGTCTATTAAAAGCACAGGGGCTTGATTATTCTCGAGTTCTAGGGCTTGTAAAAGCGGACGTTTGACCAAGAAATCTTCTGAGAACACCTCACGGCGTACACGGCTACCATCGCGTTCGCCAGTCGCTTCAAGTAGCCTAATCTCGAGCATCTGCCGTGCATAATCCCATTCGTAGACAGCACTAGAAATATCAAGCCCTTCGTAACACTGCAAACGAATCAGTTTGGTATCTAAAATTTTTGCCAACACTTTGACAATTTCGGTTTTTCCCACACCCGGTTCACCCTCGAGAAAAAGCGGTCTACCCAGTTGTTGCGCCAAAAACACCGCCGTGCCAAGTGAACGCTCGGCAATATACCCGTGTATCTCGAGGGCTTCAAGGGTTGATTGAATCGTGGTCTGCATGGTTATAGTCTACCTGAAACAAGATTTATTTTTTGGCTTGAGCCAGCCAGCACTGTCCTTGGCGGCAATCTAAGCTGATTTGGTAGCAGTTGCCCTCGAGTCTAAACCGCACAAAACCGCAGTTATGAAGCCAATTTGTGTTCTCGTATTCCCCGTGAATCCAGGGTAGTAAGCGCATCAAAAAAATCATGGCGGTCATGCCGTGGGTGCTGATAAGGTGGAAGAATAAAAACCTAAACCAGACTTCTACAGAATTTGCTGCACAATCTACACCCGTGCTGTCAGCCTAAACACAAGAGCTACTTGCCATTTTGGATAAAGGCATACTCGAGTCGCATCACAATATCTTGTGGGTAATTGCCAAATTTCCTGCCAAATAGGTTAATTCCGCCAATATGTCTGGCATCGGGTTTGACCCCAATTCGCACCGCAATATGGTTATTGGCTTCAAGTGCCAAAGCCTCCATGCCAATCTCCGACAGGCTTTCGCCGTCAATCATCGCCCCCGTTTGGCTGATGCGCCAGCGTTTTAGAAACCCATGCGTAGACTGGTCTAGTTGCCACCAATCGGGGGTTAAACGGGCTTTGACCCCGCCAAGGTCGCCGGGTGAAGTCCATGTGCCAATTTCTTGATTGTTGATCCAAAGGGTGATGTCCGAGAGCCAAGTGGGGTCGTACTGTGGCGCTTCGGAGCAGATTTCCATAGATAACTCGAGGGCGGTGGCTTTAGCGCCATACGGAATATTATTGGGGAAAGCATACTCGACAAAGCCTTGTCTAAACCAAAGAATCTGGGCAAATAAATGCTCGAGTTCAAAAAAACTGCGTGGGTTATCGAGCATTCCAATGATTTTCGTGTCTGAAGCCAAACCACAAGTTGGCAGTGCCTCGAGATGACGATAATTGCCAATCGGCATGGACATTTCGATGCGTTCGGTGTTGTCAGACTGCACCGCCACCCCGGGCATTTTGATTTGAATTTCATCGTATCTTTTTGAGCAGAGTTTTTGCGAGCCGCGTGTGCCGGGTTCGTATTCAACGTGCAGCAAGCCAGCTTCCTCGAGTTGCTTGAGGTTAAAATTAACGGTTGAATGCGGTAAGCCCAGCGCCGATGCCAATTCCGAGACATTCAGCACATTATGCGATAGCAAACCCAAAATCAGCATTCGGGTTTCACTGGCAAGGGCTTTGAGTACCGGCAAGGACGATTCGCCATCCACAATTAAGACTTTTGAACCACCAATGACCATTTTTACCCTCCAAAATTTGATTGTCGCAATTATAACATAAAAACTTGCTACAAACAAAATAGGGTCTCGAGTTTTGGGATGGTTAAATGTTCTATCAAAAATTTGGCTGTCTTGAGTAAATTTATTGTCTTAAACGAGTTTTTCTCGAGTAAATAGATTGATGTATGCCTGCTGATTTGAATTAAAGCATGGTTATTTAACCAACATAACCAGATTAACTTTATAAAAAACTTGACTTATAACAATTTTTCTTGTTAGTATTAAGACAGTTAAAAAAATCAAATTGTTGTCAGTCGCAAAGGACACCATGACCTATTCAACTCATCCTCAGCCACAACTCGAGCGTGCCGCTTGGCACGACTTAAATGGTACTTGGGAATTTGCTTTTGATGCGGATGCAACGTGGCAAAACCCATCTGAGGTGACATTTGATCGTCAAATTATTGTGCCGTTCGCACCCGAGAGCCACGCCAGTGGGATTGGCGACCAAGGTTTTCACGCGGTTGTTTGGTACAAGTTAAACCTTACCCTCGAGCAGGGGCAGCGCCCACAAAATGGCTCGAGATTACTGCTACATTTTGGCGCAGTGGATTACAGTGCAAAAGTCTGGGTCAATCGGCAATTGGTGACTGAACATTGTGGTGGTCACACCTCGTTCACGGCGGACATCACCGCCGCCGTTGGTGATTTAACGGCGCTCGAAATTGTGGTTCGTGCCGAAGATGACCCGCACGACCTGAGTAAGCCACGCGGCAAACAAGATTGGTTACTCGAAGCACATGGTATCTGGTATCCACGCACCACAGGCATCTGGCAACCAGTCTGGCTCGAGCTTGTGCCAGCTTTGCGACTTGCTGAAATTGTTTGGACTCCAAACTTTGAAGGTTGGGCAATTGGTCTCGAGGTTGGGCTGGATGGCAAATTGAGCCAAGGTCTGGCGCTGCGGGTACGGCTTTTTACTGAAACCAGCGAACTGATAAGCGATACTTATGGCTTAAAGAGTCTCGAGCTAAAACGCGAAATAATCTTGCCAGACCCCGGAATAGACAACGCCCGCGACCTCTTTTTATGGAGTCCAGAGCATCCTCAACTGATTTTTGCTGTTTTAGAATTACTGGACTCAACTGGGGTTGTGCTTGATTCGGTGCGTTCTTATACGGCATTACGCAGCGTCGAGGCTCGAGCCAAACAGTTTTGGCTCAATGGTCGTCCGTATTTTTTGCGAATGGTACTCGACCAGGGCTACTGGTCGGAAGGCATCATGACCGCCACCGACGCGCAACTGCGAGCCGATGTTGAACTGACCAAACAACTTGGTTTTAATGGCGCTCGCAAACACCAAAAGCTCGAGAATCCACGTTGGTTGTACTGGTGCGATGTGCTGGGATTGATGGTCTGGGAAGAAATGCCAAGCGCCTACAGCTTTAGTAACTCGAGTGTTGAACGGCTGGTTTCCGAATGGACACAAGCCATCAAGCGTGACCGCTCGCATCCGTGTATTGTCGCTTGGCTACCAATCAACGAATCGTGGGGTGTACCAGATTTAGCCAAAAATGCTGCCCAACGCGATTTGGTACGCACGCTGTACCACCTGACCAAAACCCTTGACCCAACCCGCCCAGTGATTGGCAATGATGGCTGGGAATGCGTGGTGTCCGACATCATCGGCATTCACGATTACGACCACGACCCACAACATTTGGTGCAGCGCTACCACAATCAGACGGCTTTAGCCTCGAGTCTCGAGACCTTCCAACCCGGCGGGCGGGCATTGACCATCGAAGGCTTTGTGCGAAACCAACAACCCGTCATCATTAGCGAATTTGGCGGTATTGCTTACTCCCAAGACAACATGGGTTGGGGCTACAGCCGTGCCAACGATGCCACAAGTTTTTTAGAGCAGTACAAAGCCCTCCTAAGCGCCATTCATGCTTGCCGAGCAACCCTAAGCGGTTTTTGTTACACCCAATTAACCGATACCTACCAAGAAGAAAACGGACTGCTTTTTATGAACCGCACCCCCAAAGCCAATCTCGAGCAACTTTCGGCAGCCACACGAGGACAATTTCTTGTTCTTGAACCCCATTCAAACCCATTGGGTTATTCGCACGGCTGGCTCGAGCGCCAGCAAAAAACAAAGGAGGCATTATGAAAGTCAGTACCTCGGTTAAACTTGCCATTGGATTTGGAATTCTTGGAATAGCGGCTGTCGCCGTTGCCCAAGGCGTAACCACCTACAAAGGACCAAAAGTCGAAATTACTTACCTGCACGGTTTTACGGGTGCAGACCGCCCTGTGATGGAACAACTGGTCAAGAGTTTTAACGATGCCAACCAAAACATTGTCGTCAAAGCCACGGCTCAACCTTGGGGAACAACTTGGAATCAAATCGAGCCATTGGTTGCCGCCGGACGCGCCCCAGATGTAGCGGTCATCAACGAAGACCAAGTGACCCGCTTTATTGCTCGTGGCGCACTGACCGAAATGACTGCTTCGATGTTGCGAACCGCCGGCATAGATAGAGGTCGCTTCTACGCGCCGTTATTTGCAACTTCGGATTACAAAGGTAAATCCTACGGTGTGCCAGTCTCGAGTGTCGCTTATGTGATGTTTTATAACAAAGCCTTACTGAAGAAAAACGGGATTGCCAGCGCTCCAAAAACCCGAGCCGAATTGTTGGCCGCTGCCAAAGCCTGCACCTCCGATAAAGCTGGTAAAAAACCAGGCGAAGCTGGATTTGACGGCAAGAACTTGGAAACATGGGGCATCAGCCTGTACAACAACTGGGTTGGCGCTCGACTTGCCTACAGTGCCATTTTGCAAAACGGTGGCAGCCTGACCGACAAAGACAACAACGCTGCCTTTAACTCGCCGGCTGCCGTTGAAGCGGTACAATTCTTAGTGGATTTAATTCAAAAAGAAAATGTTGCCCGCAGCAGCGCCACCGAAGAAGCCGAACTGGCAGCCTTCTCCCAAGGCAAGGTTTGTATGTTCCCATCTGGACAATGGTACTTAGACCGCTTTGAGAAAAACCCAGATTACGCCCTGACCTTTGTGCCACGCATCGGCAGCAAACAAGATGCCACTTGGGGCGGCTCGAGCCACCTGACCCTACCCAAACAACCCGCCAATTACGACCGCAATAAGCGCACGGCTGCGATGGCATTTATCAACTGGATGAGCCTTCCAGCCCAAAACCTGAGTTGGACTGCGACTGGCAGCTTACCCGTCATGAAAGCCGTTGCCGACGACAAACGCTTTGACGGTATGGCAATCAGTGGAATTTTTGACAAGCTCGGCAATGTTTTTGCCACTTCTGGATTCCCGTGGGGCGGACAAGTTTTAGGACCATTTGATGGCGCATGGGAACGGGCGTACCTCGGCAAGCAAGATGTCAAAACGGCGCTTGACCAAGGTGTTTCTGAAGCCAACAAGCAAATTGCACAGGTTCGTAGCCAGTTCAAATAAAACGTAAGCTCTTACGAACTCCCCCCAGCGCGGAGCGCTGACCCCTCGAAAAAGAGGGGGTTCAAAAACCAAGACCTCGACCTGTAACCCCCTCTTTTTCGAGGGGGTCGCCGAAGCGCGAACAGCCCGCAAGGTGCTGTCTTGTGAGCAAGAAGGCGGGGGGAGTTCGTAACCATCCCATTTGCATCTATTGTCGCTAAATTATTTCCTTAGGATTTGTCCTGAAATAACTTCCCAAATTGGAAACGACGAAATATCATTTCCTAGCAGGACAGACACAGGGGTCTGTCCCTACAAAAATCATAAAAATACGTCAGGTAGGGGCGGACCCCCGTGTCCGCCCTGTGACCAATTGTATGTTCTTGGTTTAATTGAAATCGGGAAGTTATTCTTGGACAGTTCCTAATGGTGTTTTGAAGCAAGCTGGATTACCAAAACAGTTTTAGCCTCAACCCTCGAGTTTCCAACGTGTGCCAACTGCCGTATCCTCGAGTGCCACACCAAGGCTTTTTAGGCGCTCACGCAACCCATCTGAACGGCTAAAATCTCGGTTCTGACGGTAGACCCCGCGAGCTTCTATGGCAATTTGCATTAGCCCCTCGAGTAATTGGGCATCATCTCGAGCCGAGGCTTGCCCTGAGTGGTACAAACCCAGCACCCCGCCAACAAAAGTATTGTAAAAATTCAGGGCGTTCTCGAGACTGGTTTTCCCTGCTCCAGCCGTCAGTGCCGCATTGACTTCTCGGGTGAGGTCAAAGACCGCCGCCAAACCTTTGGGGGTGTTGAAATCGTCGTCCAGCGCAGCTTCAAATTCGTTGGTGGCTCGAGTGATGGCGGTTTCTAAACTTGGGGTCGTGCCAGCACTGGCTTCCGGTATCCGCCGCTCGAGTTCGCGTTTAACTTCACGCAGTCTCGAGAGTGCTGTTTTTGCCCCTTCGATGGTGTCATCACCAATTTCGGCAATGCTACGGTAATGACTCTGCACATAAGCAAGGCGCAATACCATCGGTTCGGCTTTCTGGGTGTAGAAATCGGCGAGGGTGATAAAATTGCCTTTAGATTTGCTCATTTTCTCACCGCCAATGGTCAACATATTGCCATGAAGCCAATACTTGGCAAATTGGTAGCCAGCCCCTTCAGCTTGGGCAATTTCGGCTTCGTGATGCGGAAATTGCAAGTCTAAGCCACCAGCATGAATATCAAAATTCTCGCCTAGGTATTTGAGCGCCATTGCCGAGCATTCGATGTGCCAGCCCGGAAAACCTTGTCCCCACGGTGAATTCCAACGCATGATGTGTTCGGGTTCGGCAAATTTCCACAAGGCAAAATCGAGTGGGTCTTCTTTGTCCTCGCGGACATCTTCGCGTGTACCATGCTCTAAGTCATCTATTTTCTTACCACTTAAATGCCCATACTTAGCAAAACTCCTAACCCGAAAGTAAACACTGCCACCCTGTTCGTAAGCATGACCTTTAGCTATTAAACGTTGCACCATTTCGATTTGCTCTAAAATATGCCCAGTGGCTCTTGGGGTGATACTTGGTTTTTTAACCCCCAGCGCTGCTAAGTCCTGAAAGTAGCCCCACATGTACTTATCGGCAATTTCCATCGGCTCGAGTTGCTCGAGTTTGGCACGCTGTCCAATTCTGTCCACACCGTCATCATCGGTTTCTGAAGTGATATGTCCAACATCGGTGACATTAGAAACAAAGCGCACTGCAAAACCACGGTATTCAAACCAACGCCTGATCACATCAAATGAAACGCCTGTCCGCCCATGACCAAGGTGGCTTTCTGAATAGACTGTCGGACCACAGAGGTACATGCCAATATGATGCGGCGAACTGGGAACAAATTCTTCTTTGCTGCGGGTTAGGGAATTAAAAACAGTAATCATACAACTCCTAGTTTGGTGTCCATAGGACTCCTAAAATAAAAAACGCCCGAGAATCTACACTCGAGCGAACGCAATACAACACAAAATTACGCCACTCGGACTCGAGGGCAACAACACGAAAGCAGGGACTTCATGAGTTTAGTATACACCATTTAGAGCCTGATACCAGTCCAGTGGGCTTCCCAAACCTCGGGTTCAAGGGCGGCATCCCAGTTATGCCTCGAGATTGGCAGGATTGCCAGTTCGACCTGAACACTTGAATGAAGCCGTGCCACAGGTTCAACCCGCAGAATTTCACGGATGGTATTGACTTCGCCTTCGAGTACCAATAAGCACTCGAGTAAACCCTTTTGTCTGGTCTCGAGCAAGACCAGCATCCCGTAGCGTTGCCCGTAATGGGCGCGTAACGCCTTGGCAACGCCTCTGAATTGCTCTGGTTTGACCGCCAACATG
Source organism: Deinococcales bacterium (assembly GCA_031414595.1). GTDB lineage: Bacteria > Deinococcota > Deinococci > Deinococcales > JAAFIG01 > JAAFIG01. Next base: position 25,198 of record JANNVX010000031.1, on the reverse strand, counting down.
GGTGATTATAACTCAATCATAACTTTTAAGGAAGCATTTTTTTCTTTGTCGGCAAACTCAAGCGCCGCTTTGGTGTCTTTAAGCCCGTAACGTTGGGTGATCATTTTGTCTAAATTGACCCGCCCAGTCGAGACCAGTGCCAATGCTGCAGGGTAACAATTGGCGTACCTGAACTGACCACGAATGTCTACTTCTCTGGAAGCCGCCGCCACAATATCCAAGCTGACCATCGGGTCTGGTGGTAAACCGACCAGTACCGCCACGCCACCAGAACGCACCGCTTCGATGGTTTGACGGCAGGTAATCAGCGCTCCAGCCGTCTCAAAAGCCGCATCCACCCCAGCACTCGAGCCAGTTAAACCATTTAAGGGTTCGGTGATTGCTCGAATCTGCTCGAGAACACTGCCTGCACGGGCGTTAATCGTGTGGGTCGCACCGAGTGAAGCCGCAAATTCTAGGCGAAATGGCTCGAGGTCAACAACAATAATTGTGGTCGCCCCGGCTGCTTTGGCTGCTTGGACGGTCATACAACCAATAGTGCCACCGCCAAAAATTGCAACGCTTGCACCCATGCCAATACTGGCGCGTTGCACCGCCCAGACTGCCACAGAGAGCGGCTCGAGTAGAGCAGCCGCGTCTAAACTGACAGAATCGGGAATTTTGAACACAAAGTCTGAGCGCCAAGTGACATACTCGGCAAAAGCCCCATCCACCGGCGGAGTAGCCATAAAAATTACATCGGGGCAGAGGTTATACCGTCCACGTTTACAATGATAACAAGTGCCGCAAGTCATGCCCGGCTCGAGACTCACGCGGTCGCCGATTTCTAGGTTGGTGACACCTGAACCAACCCCTGTAATCACCCCAGCCGATTCATGCCCCAGAATAAGCGGGGCTTTGACCACATACTGCCCAATATGCAGGTCGGTATAATAATGTAAGTCCGAACCACAAATCCCAACCCGAGCAATTTTAACCAGCACTTCGTTGGCTTTTGGTTGTGGAATTTCGCGGTTCTCGAGTCGAATATCCCGAATGCCATGCAGCACCGCCGTTTGCATCACCATGAGGTATAGCCTCCGTCCACCACAACATTAGAACCAGTCATAAAACTCGAGGCGGAACTGGCAAGAAAAACCGCCACGCTTGCCACCTCGGTTGGTTCACCCAGCCGTCCCATGGGGGTACTCGAGAGCCAAGTCTCGCGCCATTCGGGGGTCTCGAGTCCAAGTTTGGTCATCGGTGTACCAATATACCCCGGACTGATGCAGTTGACCCGAATACCACGGCTTGCCCATTCTCCAGCCAAAGATTTTGTGAGGTGAATCACCCCAGCTTTGGCGGTGTTGTATGCCGACTGCGGTTGCGGACGATTCGAGATTATCCCCGACATCGAACCGATATTGATAATCGTGCCAGCCCCTTGTTTGAGCATCACTTGAGCCACTTCACGGCAACCATAAAAAACACCATCCAAATCTATGCTCATCACTAAACGCCATTCTTCATCGGTTACATCCTCGGACGGCGTGTTGCGACAAATCCCCGCATTATTGACCAAGCAGTCAATCCGCCCATGCTTAGCCACTACCGCTTCAATCATTGCCCGAACACTACTCGAGTCGGTCACATCGGTCTGAATAAAATCACCCTGTAACTCGAGCGCGGCGGCTAAGCCAATCACGGCATTTGTTTCAGCAATCACCACATGCGCCCCAGCCGTCCGCATCGCCCGAGAAATCTCGAGTCCAATCCCACGTCCACCACCAGTGACAATAACAATTTGTTGCTCGAGAGAAAGATTCATACAACTCCTTAAAGTATTTTTACGGGATAATCAGGGTTTTTTGCGAGCCGTTCAAGCCAACTTGATTCTTGTACTCGAGGGCGAGTTGCAAGTCCTTAATCGGTAAACGGTGGGTAATCAGTGGCTTGACTTTGATAAGTCCACTGGCTAACCAACGCAGCGCAATCGGTAATGTGCCATGCAAAGAAAAACTACCTAAAATCGTCAAGTCACGGCGAAAAACTTCGTAAGGGCTAATCTGTACGGTTAAATCGTCTGGGGCTACGCCGTAGTACAAAATTTTGCCGCCTTGGGTGGCGTATTGTGGCAGTTGGCTGATGACTGCGCCAATGCCTGTGGCTTCGGTGACAACATCAAAACCATGTGGCTCGAGGTCGTACAATTGGGTTTTTAAGTCGGGGTTTGGCTCGAGAACTGTGGTTGCGCCCAGAGCTTTAGCAACCACACGGCGTTCTAAGTTGGGTTCGATGACCGTCACTTGGCTGCATCCAGAAATCAGTAAGGCTTGCATGAGGAGAATCCCAATTGGACCCGCCCCAAATAACAGGGCTTTGCTACCAATTTCAGGTTGAAGGCGTTTGATACCCCATGCGATGCAGCCCAAGGGTTCGGCAAAGGCTGCCGTCTCGAGGTCGAGTGTGCCAATCGGGTGAACATTGGTTTGCGGCGCGGTCACATACTCGGCAAATCCTCCGCCCCTTGTCACCCCAAGGGCAGCAAAATTCTCGCAGTGGTGTTGCATTCCTCGGCGGCAATGGTGGCAGTGTCCACAAGAAATATTCGGGTCAAGGGCTACCGCGTCGCCTTCTTTGACAGAAACTACACTCGAGCCAACTTGGTCTACTATGCCGCTAATTTCGTGTCCAGCGATTAAGGGGAAAACCGCACCAAAATGCCCGCCATAGAGGTGCAAATCCGTGCCGCAGACTCCCGTGGCTGCCACACGAACTCGAACTTCATCTGGCTTAACAGTTGGCTCAGGAACTTCTTGAATCTCGAGGTGATTGGCTCTTAATATAACCGCAGCTTGCATTATTTCACTGCTCCCATCGTTAGCCCTTGCACCAATTGACGTTGTGCCGACCAACCAAATGCCATCACGGGCAGAATAACCAGTGTCGCAGCAGCCGATAATCCAGCCCAGAATAAGCCTTGGGTGGTCTTAAACCCACTGATGTAGACCGAAAGTGGCGCGGCATCAACATTGGTTAAGTTCAGGGCAAAAAAGGCTTCGTTCCACGCAAAAATAATGCACAGAAGCGCTGTAGAAGCAATTCCGGGGGCAGCCAATGGCATGGCGATTCTGAGGAATTCGTGTTGTAAACTCGCGCCATCCACCCGCGCTGCCTCGAGAATTTCCATCGGGATTTCAGACAAATACGAGTGCATCATCCAGATGACCAACGGTAAATTCATGGTGGTGTACATCAGGGTTAGCCCAAAAATATTATCAAGCAATTGTAAGTCCTTAAAAATCAGGTAAAGCGGTACAATCACGCCAACGGGCGGCATCATTTTGGTCGAAACAATCCATAACAAGGTGCTGCGGCTGCGTGCATCAGGGTAAAAAACCATCGAGAACGCGGCGGGTAAGCCCAACAAAAAAGACAGAAGCGTTGAACCGAGCGCCGCGATTAAAGAATTGGTCAGGGCTGGGGCGTATTTTGCCAGTGCTGTCGAAAAATTATCAAATATCGGTTGAAATATAATGACTGGTGGAGTCGCAAAGGCTTCATTTTCGGTTTTGAAACCACTGCTAATCATCCACGCAATCGGAAAGAAAAATGCCAAAGCAATTAGCCACGCCAGCCCTCCCAATGCAATGTTTTTGGTGGTTCGCCAGAGTTGACTTGGTTTTTTTGCAGCCATCATGATTTAACCTCCGTAACGACATTGCGATTGACCAGACGCAAAAATAAAGCCGTGATGATATTGGCGATAATCACGGCGATGACCCCAGCCGCCGATGCCATGCCGATACTGTACTCACCAAAGGCTTTTTGGAAAATAAAGTACGGTAAATTGGTGGTTGCCAGCCCGGGTCCGCCACTGGTGGCAATATAAATTTCACCATAAATTTGTAGAATAAAAATCGCCTCGAGCAGCACCACGACTTCAAATGCCCTTGTCCAGTGCGGCAGAACAATATACCAAAATTCTTGCAATTGACTTGCGCCATCCAAACGCGCCGCCTCGAGTTGATCAGTCGGCAAAGACTGCAAACTGGTCAGTAAAATCAGCAGTGCAAACGGAGTCCATTCCCACGTGACCATCATGATAATCGAAAGCATTGGGTAGCGTTCTAACCAGTCAACTGCTTCAAACCCCAAAGCCCTTGAAGCCATCCCAAACAAACCAAAAACAGGGTTAAGCAGCGAATTTTTCCAGATTAAAGCGGTGATGACTGGCATGATAAAAAAAGGACCAATCAGTAGGGTACGAGCCACATTGCGCCCAAAAAATGGACGATTAAACAGCAATGCCAAGGCTGCCCCAAAAATCACGGTCAAGAAAATTACGCTTAGCACCAGCACCAAAGTATTGATTAAAATCGGAATCGAAAGTGGGTCGGTAAATAGTGTTAGGTAATTCTCGAGTCCAATAAAAGGGCGCTTAAACGGGTCTACCAAGCTATAGCGAAATAAACTGTAGTAAATCGTCATGATAAACGGTACTTGGGTCGTAATAATTAAGTACCCCAAAGCGGGCGCAAGCAGCCATAGTGCAGGTAATCTTGAAGTACGCCCACGGTTCGCATTCTTTTTTAATGAGCGTTCTTGAAATGTCATCATCAACCTCTGATTAGGATATTGAACAAATTTGGATTTCTGTTTTTGTATAATTGGTGAGCAGATGGTGTTGCCACCTGCTCACGATAAATGAGGCTCGAGTGGAGGTTGATCGAGCTACTTCTTGTAGCCGCCTTCTTTGGCAACTTTTTCGGCGGCTGTTTGACCCAGTTTCAGGGCTTGGGCAACGCTGTATTGTCCAGCCAATGCGCCAGCCACGTACTGTCCAACTTGTGTGCCAAGGGCTTGGAATTCTGGGATTCCCACAAATTGCACACCAACGTATGGAACAGGGTCTTTGGTGGCATCGGTTGGGTCAGCGCGGTTAATTGAATCGAGTGTAATACCAGCAAAGTCCCCAGCCGCTTTTTTGTACTCTGGGTTGGCGTAGGTGCTGGCTCGAGTTCCGGGGGGTACACTTGCCCATGTGCCGTTGGTTTTAGCAACCAGTGCAATGTATTCTTTGCTGGTTGCCCAAGTGATGAACTTAAAGGCGGCATCGGCAACTTTGCTCGATTTTGGAATAGCCAAAGACCACGACCAGAGCCAGTTGCTGCCTTTTGGTGTGCCGGGTCCAGTTGGGGCGTTGGCAAAACCGACAGTATCCACAATTTTTGATTGGCGTGGGTCTTTTAAGAATCCTGCGGCGACGGTGGCATCTATCCACATACCGCATTTATTTTGGCTCATGTAGGTCAGGTTTTCGGTAAAGCCGTTGCCTGTTGCGCCTGGTGCGCCGTAGCGCTTTTGCAGATTGACATAAAAGGTTAAAGCCGTATTCCAAGCGGGTGAGTTGATGGTGGCGTTCCAGCTTGTATCAAACCAACGTCCGCCAAAGGTGTTGACCATGGTGCTAAAGACTGCCATGTTCTCGCCCCAACCGGGTAAGCCACGCAAGCAAATACCAAAGAAACCATTTTGTGGTTTATGGAGTTTAGCTGCAAAAGTTTGAATTTGCGCCCATGTTGGTTTGACGGGCATGGTCAGTTTGGCAGCCGCAAAAGCGGCTTTATTGTAAAAAGTCATGCTCGATTCGGCGTAGAACGGCAGTGCATATAAGTTTTTGTTGTATGACAAGCCAAGGCGAACAGGAGTTAAGAGGTCGGCAAGGTCGTAACTGGCTTTGATGCTGGTGTTCTTGTCAAAAAGCGCATCCATCGAGTTTAACCAACCGTTTTTAGCCCAGATTGGCACTTCGTAAGTCCCGATGGTGGCAACATCATAGCTGCCAGCACCCGTGGCAATATCGGTGGTGACTTTTTGGCGCAGTTCGTTTTCTGGCAGCACATTCCATTTTAGTTTGATGCCGGGGTTAGCGGCTTCAAAGACATTGGTCAGGCTTTCCATCGTGACCATATCCGAATTATTAACCGTGGCAATCGTCACAGTGACTGGACTTTGGGCAAATGCTCCTGTGGCTAGGGCGGCAATGGCGGCACTTGTGGCTAAACCTGCACTGATGATCCAAACTTTTGATTTCATATGGTCTCCTGAAATTACCTAAAGAGTTGTGTGGACGATTAAAAATTCACGAATCTGGCTTTGTTTTTATTTTCACCCCCTTGCAGAAATCCATTAAAATTTTGAATGGACACGTGTCCATTTTTGTTGTGAACAAAACGCAAAAATAGAAAACTGCGCTTCTCGAGATTTGCTGACAAGCAAAATCAAGAATTTGTTTGAATGGTCACGTGGTCAGAACTCTACAAGATTGAACTCACATTTGTAAAGCCCCCTAAAAAGTTATACTGACCACGTGACCAGTATTCTCGATGTCGCCAAAAAAGCGGGAGTCTCACCAACCACCGCTAAACGCGCCGTCAATCAACCGCATTTACTGACCAAAGCCACCTTGGAACGGGTTCAAACCGCTATAGAATTCCTCAATTACGAACCAGACCGCACGGCTGGCGCACTGCGGCGCGGACACAGCCAGACCATCGGCTTAATGGTCGGTAACATCATCGAACCGTTTTTTGCCCAACTGACCCGCACGATTGCCAAAGCGGTTCATGCCAAAGGTTACGCCCTGATTGTTGCCGATAACGAATACGACACCAGTCTTGAACTCGAGAACCTACGAATGTTCCACGGGCAACGGGTCAGTGGTTTAATTATTCGCTCGGCTTTTGGTACGGGCAACCTCGAGTATTTACGGCGCTTACACCAACAAGGCACATATATCCTCGAGATAGACCATTTTTTGCCCGAAAGTGGCTTTAGTCATATCATGCTTGATAACCACGGCGGAGTTGAGACTGGACTGCGCTATTTACATAACCTCGGACACCGTAAAATTGCTGCTCTGACGGTTTTTGAGGCTCACCAAGATGAACGCGCCAGAGCCTACACCGAAATCATGACCGACTTGGGCTTAAAAATTCCCAAAGCCTACCAGCGCAGCACCGACCTGACCGAAGAAGGCGCGTATCGGCGCACCCTCGAGTTACTGCGTTTACCTGAGCCACCAACGGCGATTTTTTCGATGACTGGCAACGAAGCGGCGGGTGCTTTTCGGGCGCTGAAAGAGCAACACATTCGTATTCCCGAAGATATTTCTTTTTTGACCTTCGATGATTACTCATGGACAAGTCTGGTTGAACCGCCCTTAGATGTGATTACCCAGCCAATCCAAACCATGGGATTACGGGCTGCCGAATTGGTGATTGGTGCGATAGAACGTCGTCAATTGAATCAAACCCATCTCGAACGCTTTGCTTGTCGGCTGATTACCCGCAGCAGTTGTGCTGCACCACGCAGTCACAGCCTCCATTGACACACACCAAACACCCTGATACACTCATCCCTGCTCGGGGATTCCCGAGTCTGCCTGATACGGTGGGGAATCGTCTAATGGCAGGACAACAGTTTCTGGATCTGTTTATCGTGGTTCAAATCCACGTTCCCCAGCCAAAGCCCTCGAGAACGTCCGCCTCGAGCAAGCCCGCGCCAGTACCGGCGCGAACCCACGATGGTCCCATCGTCTAGCGGTCTAGGACGGTGCCCTCTCAAGGCGCAGACACGAGTTCAAGTCTCGTTGGGATCACCAAAAAATACAGTGCGCCTCGGGAAATCTCTCGAGGCGCACTGTATTTTATTATTGACAGAGATAGTCAGCCAAAGACGAAGCCGAACGCCTCGCACTGGTGTATCAGCCCGAACATTACATTGTTTTAGAAGCAACTGAATCCGTCTGCGCTGCTCGAGTGCTTGGCAAAAGCTAGAAACCCCATCAATTTAAGTGACTAAACTGAAGTCTAAACCCGATTAACCTCGAGTTTTTTTGTGCTTCTAACCTGAGCCAATCTTGCTCATAAATCCTGAACCTCTGCAATCTTTACTTTCTCATCTTCAAAACCATCTTTTCAAATTTGACAAATAATGTTGTTGAATTTGACAAATAATTCTGTGCAATAATGGCGCTTATGACAAATAGCGCTGTGCGACCCCTAAACGGAATTCATTCCGCCAAGACTCGCATACTTTCCCGTCTGTTACGTTTCAATTCGCCTAAATTCCGCTCGATTCCGTATGATTCCACTTTTTGCAGATAATTCTAAGCATCACAGTATGATTCCACTTTTTGCAGATAATTCTAAGCATCACATGCAGATAATTCTAAGCATCACAGCATCACAATCACAGCCACTTACCTTGATTCATCACAAGCCTCGTGGGAAATCAATCTAAAAAATACCTTTCTTTTGGGGTTTTGTGGGAATGAGTGGTAAATCTGGGGAAAGCGTGATAACCTGTGTTATCAGCGCTTCTTCTTTTGCTGGGCGTGGTTATTCTTGGGGTGGTCTCGAGAAGCGCTTGGCGGCGAGGTGGGAATGGGTGGGAGATGCCCTTCGGAGAGTACCCTTACGCAATTGATGACAAAGGTCGGGTGGTGATGCCGCCGGACTTTCGTAAGTTTGTCGAGGATGGCATGGTGCTGACTCGGGGCTTTGAGGGTTGTGTCTATGTTTTTCCCTTGTCCGAATGGCAACGCATCGAGACAGCCGTGACTGAACTCCCCTTAAACGATAAAGCAGGTCGGGATTTTATGCGTTTTTTTTACAGTGGCGCTCAAAAAATCAGGCTTGATAGTGCCTTTCGGATTTCGATTCCGACAACCCTGCGTGGCTATGCGGCGCTCGAGGGCGATGTGGTCGTGACTGGCGCACCGAAACGACTCGAGTTATGGAACATTGACCGATGGAATGCAATTATTGCCGAAGTGCAAATGCAGCCGCCAAAGCAAACCGATTTACCCGAAGTGCTGCAAAGGTTGGTGGGGTGATGGGAAAGGCAAAGGGCAAAGGGCAAAGGGCAAAGGGTTTACCTTCGCCTTTCGACCTTCGCCTTTCGCCTGAACTTACGCATTTGCCTGTTTTACCTGCCGAAGTGCTGGCTGGGCTTATGCCACAAGCAGGGATGCTTTTTGTGGATGGGACATTGGGCGGGGCGGGGCATACGCGGTTGTTGCTCGAGGCTGGGGCGCGGGTGATTGGGATTGACCAAGACCCTTTTGCGCTTGAACGGGTAAATGAGGCTGGTTTGGTGGGCTTAGAAACCAGACGAGGCAATTTTCGGGATTTGGTCACGCTTGTACCAGAAGCGGTGGATGGTGTGTTGCTTGATTTGGGGGTCTCGAGTTTTCAGTTAGACGATGCGGCGCGGGGTTTTTCGTTTCATACCGATGCGCCTTTAGACATGCGGATGTCACAAAGCGGCGAAAGCGCGGCTGATGTGGTCAACAATCTCGAGTACGAAGAATTGGCACAGATTATTTTTGATTACGGCGAAGAACGTCATTCACGGCGAATCGCTCGGGCAATCGTGGCAGAACGCGAAAAAACCGAATTGAACAGTACCGTCCAACTGGCAGGCGTGATTAAACGGGCTTATCCGGGGCAGCACGCTCGGGGGATTCATCCAGCACGGCGGACGTTTCAGGCTTTAAGAATCTACGTCAACGATGAATTGGCGGTTCTCGAGGCGGGTCTAAATGGGGCAAAACAGATTCTCAAAACAGGTGGGCGTTTAGCCGTAATCAGTTTTCATTCGCTTGAAGACCGCATTGTTAAGCGTTTTATGCGTTCCGAACTCGAGCCGCTTCATAAAAAACCACTTGAAGCGACCCAAGCCGAATTGCTGGAAAATCCACGTTCCAGAAGTGCCAAATTGCGGGTTGGTACAAAGGTAATCAAGCCATGACCGAACGGATTCAGCGTTTTATGCTTTTTTATGCTGCCTTGGTGGTGATTTTGGTCGGGGTGCGTTTTGTGACTCGGGATTCAGACCAGAATCTACTGGATTTACAAGGCGAAACAGTCGAACTGACCGAGGAGCGTTCCAAATTGCAATTTCAACTCGATACCCTAGAAAGCCCGATTCGAGTGCGACGCTGGGCTTTTGCTAACAACATGATTCCATTCTCGAGTGCCAGCAGTTTACAACTTGAATTTAAGTCGCTAAAACCCCTAAAACCCCTACTCAAAGTCCAAGAAAAAATTTCGGTGGATACCAAATGGCGCTAAATCTAGTTATCCAATTTTTAAACCTCGAGAAATGTGTACAACCCGACTCTTCTTCCCTTTGCCTTTTGCCCTTCGCCCTTTGCCTGTCTCTCTCCTAGGTATTCATGCCCCAAGTCGAAACCAAAACCCAACACATTCCCACACCCCTCGAGACAGTCTTTACACCTGTCGAGGTCATGCCTTTGGAAACCCCAAGTCAACCGTGGCGTTTTGCTTTGATTGGTGGGGTCTTGGCACTGGTGATGGTCAGGCTTTGGCTCGAGTTTACGGGTTTGTCCTTGGGGCTACCGTATGCTCCTGTGGTCAGTAAAGATGTGCAACGCGGACGGGTTTTGTTGCGTGGCGAACAAGGATTTGTGACCTTATCTGAAAGCACAGGCAAGACGGTTAATCAGAATCGTAAATACCCACAAGGGCGTTTGGCTTCTGGGGTGCTTGGGTTTGTTGGCAAAGATGACAACGGTGTATTTAACAAAGGCTTATACGGCGTGGAAAAATTTGAGAATGATTGGCTTGCCAGTGGTCAAGATTTAATCCTGACGCTTGACCCAACCATGCAAGCCAGCGCCGAAGCGACTTTAGAAAACGCGATGCTTGCCACTGGTTCAGAAGGTGGCACAGTGGTGATTCTCGAAGCCAAAACCAACCGTTTACTGGCGGTTGCCAATGCCCCGAGTTTTGATGCTGCCAATTGGCAAGATGGACGCGAAGGACTATGGAAAAACCGTGCCTTCCGCGATACCTTTGACCCCGGTAGCACGATTAAAGCCTTGGTTGCCAGTATGCTGGTCAATGAAGGTCGAGCCACACCAGACACGCCAATGTACGCGCCAATGCAGCGTCAGTACCGCAATGCGCCACCTGTGCGTGACGCGATTAAGCATCCTTCGGATTTAACCTTAAAAGAAGTTTTGCGTTACTCGAGTAACGTTGGAATTTCCTTTTTTGCCGACCAGTTGGGGGCGCAAAAACTCCATGAGTATTTGGTCAAATTTGGTTTTGGCGCAAAAACGTGGAAAAACGACCCGAGTTTAGAACGCAATGATTTATCTGACTGGCAAGATTGGCGACCTCGAGACTTTGCGACCCATAGTTTTGGACAGGGTTTCACCACCACTGCCCTGCAACTGGCGACTTCGTTTAGTGTGCTGGTCAATGATGGCAAACTGATTACGCCAAAATTATTTGAAGGACAAGACATCCCCGAACCACGCAGGGTCATTTCCGAAAGCGCTGCCCGCACCACCCGTGAAATGCTCGAGTACACGGTCAATGAAGGTGTGCCTCGCGCTCGAGTTCCCAATTACTGTGTTGGTGGTAAAACGGGGACTTCGGAAACTTGGTACAACGGCAAAAAATCCTCGAGTCGTTACCACGCGCTCTTTGCCGGGTTTTTCCCTGTGGACAAGCCAAAAGTGACAATTGCCGTGCAGTTGTACGCCCCAAAAAACGACATTCATGGTTCGCTTGGGGCTGCGCCCGTTTTTCGGCAAATTGTTCTCGAGACCGCCGCACGGTACGGGATTGCCCCTGTGCCGTGTGCCAAAAAGTAGGACAAATGAGTGATTTACACATCTTACTACCTGTATGCTCGAGGTTACAATGATTGACCCTTTTCTTTATGCCCAACAACTCCAAGCCACTATCGACAGTGATGCTCGAGCCGCTAAGGGCATCACTTTTATGACTTCGGAGTGCAACGAACACACGGCGTTCGCGGCACTGCAAGGCGCAACGCGGCATGGCAACGATTTTATTGAGGCGGCAATTGAAGCTGGCGCACCGTTTATCCTGACCAATCTGGATGTGCCAAGGGCGGTGCGTGTTCCAGACGCAGTTATGGCGCTCCGCCACTGGGCAAGACTGCACCGCGACACCACCCAAGCCGAGTTAATCGGCATCACGGGTTCAGCCGGAAAAACCACCGCTAAAAGCCTTGTCTCGAGTGCTTTGGATGTGCCATGTACGCCCGGAAACCTCAATACCCTCAATTACTTAGCCTGTTATTTACTTTCAAACGTAAAAGCGGGTAGCACCCATGTGATTGAAATGGGCATAGACCACATCGGTGAAATGGATGAACTGATGGCACTGATTGCGCCAAACATCGGCATTATTACCTCGGTCGGGGCTGCCCACACCGAATTTTTTGGCGATGTAGACACCGTTGCTTTTGAAAAAGGACGCATCCTAGAAGCTCCTCATAGCATGGTCGCGGGCAACACCGCCCACCGTTACCCGAACACCCCGAGTTATGGTTTTCTCGAGACCTGCACCCACCACGCCACGAACCTACACGCCACTGCCGAAACCGTTAGCTTTCTCTATCACGGGCAGCAGATTACCCTCGAGACCCCAAGTACCCAAATTGCCGAAAGTGCAGTCTTGGCACTTGCCCTAGCCCAGCGCTACAACATCCCGCTCGAGACCGCCAAAACCCGACTCGAGAACAGCCAAATTCCAGGGGGAAGACTCCGCATCGAACGTGGACAAATTACTTTGATAGACGATGCTTACAACGCCAATCCATTGTCTGTGACCGCTAGTCTCGAGACACTGGCACGGTTTACTGGACGCAAAGTGGCGATTCTTGGACATATGCGCGAACTCGGCACACACAGCCGCCAGTACCACAGCGAAATCGGAATCACGGCTGCTAAACACGCCCAATTGGTGATTGCCATTGGCGAACACGGCGACGCGCTTGCCCAAGCTGCGCTTGATAATGGTACAGACGCACTTTGGTATGCCACAACCGAAGAAGCCAAAACCCGAGTATTGCCCGATATTAAAAATGGCGACACCATCCTTGTCAAAGGCTCGAGATTTGTGCAACTCGAGCAAATTGTGGAGGTGCTGCGTGAACGGCTTTGAGCGTAGGGTGGGCTTTGCCCACCAATTCACCCATCGGAACTGTCCTGAAATAACATCCCAATTTGGATTTGAATCATCATTGACTGCAAGAGGGTTAGGCATGCCTAACCCCTACGGTCTAGCACGAGATTTTTTTCGTAGGGGCGAGGCATGCGACCATGCCCGTAAGGTGCGCGTTTATGGTCAAGATAGCCTCGCCCAACGATTCATAGATTTTATTTTCGGACAATTCCTTAAGATTTTCGTTGCGCCTCTACGAAAATCTTTGTTGCTTTGGCTTTTACCTATTGTATTTCTGACAGCTTGCGCTCCGACTCGAGTCACCCCAAGTTCTGGTGCAGTTGCGGCTTCGAGTGCTGTGGTCAGTTTGGTGGTCAATCCCAATGGCGACACGGTTTGTGTGGCGCAGAATGCCACATCAGTAGCACTTTTCTCTCGAGCCGCGATTCGTGGGCAGTCTGGGCATGAATGGTTGTCCGCGCCAACTCGGGTCAGCAGTGCAGTGTGGCTGGATAACACATGGTGGTTTGCTTTACCTCGAGCCGGTTTGGTGCAAACAGCTGTGGGTCTGCCAAAAAGTGTGGCTGTTTCGGGGCAACCCACACGGTTATCGGCACGGCACATTTTAACTTCAGAGGGTGATGTTTTTAATTTCTTAGGTTCTCGAGTGACCCGTTTTTCTATTCCGCCACAAGATGTGCTTGAATTGCCAAACAGCACCTATTTTTTGGTTGGTAAAGAAGTGTTTGTATTGCAAAATGGGCAAACCACTCAAGTTAAAGAGCTTGATTCTGCCCAGTATTCATTGCTGTCAGAAAATAATTCGTTTGTGGCGGTCAAAGGTACGGCGGTGCGAAATGCCGACTATACCTTTGTTCTCGAGAAATCTGAGGTACGAATTAGCCGTAATGACCTGAATGCTTTTCGTACTATTTCTTTGCCAAGCGCTGGTTCAAAAATTGCAGTTGGTGGTGATACACTGGCAGTGGCAATTGGCTCGAGTGTGATGTTTTTTGATGCCCGAACCTTTGCCCCACTTTTAACTCGAGCTTGTGAGGTGACGCGGTGAGGTTTGTGCTGACTGCTTTAATCTCATGGTTTGCTGTGGGGATTTTTCTGCGCTTTGCTAAGGAACGCGGTTGGGGGCAGACGGTACGCCGCGATGGACCCGCCACCCATCTGATTAAGGACGGCACACCGACGATGGGCGGAATCCCGTTCACCCTGACTATCTTTTTAGTCTGGCTGGTTTTGATTGGTTTGACGGGCATGTCCGACACCAAAGGCTGGGCAGTGCTGGGTTTATCCTTTGGAATGTACTTAATTGGCGCATGGGACGACATCGGTATTGTTCGGGCGCGGATGCTTGGCGCGGCGACTCGAGGTGATTTACCAGCGCGAATTAAATTCCCAGCCCAGATTCTTGTCTCGAGTATTTTTGCCTATGTTGTGGCGGGTGAAATTTCTTTACTGGGTAGTTTTTGGTTGGATGCTGCTTTTTACTGCTTTGTGGCGGTTGGTACTGCCAATGCAGTCAATTTCTCTGATGGCTTGGATGGACTTTGCGCGGGTACAGTGGCGATTATTTTGATTCCATTGGTGGTTTCTTCGCCAATGGCGGGTTTCACGATTGCGGCTTTGCTTGGCTACTTATGGTTTAACGCCCCAAAAGCCCAGATTTTCATGGGCGACGCGGGTTCTCATGCCCTTGGTGGGATTGTGGCTGGGGTTTATATCACCCAAGGTTGGACATGGGTTCTACCGATTGCTGCGATTTTCCCTGTGATGGCGATTGTCAGTGTAGTGCTGCAAGTCCTTTCTAAGCGCTACAATGAACGATTTCATGGGGTGGACAAACGCCTTTTTCTAATGACTCCGATTCATCATCATTTTGAAAAACTCGGTTGGGCAGAAACCAAAGTCACGATTCGGTTTTTAGCCATCACTGCTGTGGCTACCATGCTTGCTTGGAGCATCATGACTGGCGGTAAAGCATGAATTGTCTTGTTTTTGGTCTCGGACGCAGTGGCTCGAGTGTGATTAAACACCTTGCTAAACTCGGTTGGTCTGGAGTTTGGTTTGATGATTCGTCAAACCCTTTTGGAGCGCCCGAAGCCCTAGAACTGGGGTTCTCGAGACTCGAGTCGTTTGATTTAACGGGCATAGATTTGGTGATTGCTGCGCCCGGGGTGATGATGCGTCATCCGCATATGCAGACGGCGCTGGCAGTAGGTATTCCGGTCTGGGGCGAGGTTGAATTGGCGTTTCAAACCGCCACATTCTCAAGTATTGGCATTACTGGTACAGCAGGTAAAGGCAGCACCACTTTGTTAATTGCCCATTTGCTTGAGTCACAGGGTTTTAAGGCGCAAGTTGGTGGAAATTTTGACCCGCCGCTTCTCGAGGTCTTGGATGCCGAAGTCTGCGTGGTGGAACTTTCTAGTTTTCAGTTGGAACGGATTCACACCTACCGCCCAGACGTGGCAGTCATCACCAATATCGGAGTAGACCATGTGCGTGACCACGGTTCGGTACAAGCATACAAGGCTGCCAAATGGCAAATCGCCAAGAATTTAACCGAGGCGGATACCTTGGTGCTTCCAGAATC
The DNA here is from genome assembly GCA_031414595.1 of Deinococcales bacterium. GTDB lineage: Bacteria > Deinococcota > Deinococci > Deinococcales > JAAFIG01 > JAAFIG01. The sequence continues at coordinate 9,595 of JANNVX010000031.1, read as the reverse complement.
CTTAGCCCTAGAAACCAAAACCCCAGCCCAGATTGCTCGAGTTGCCGAAACTGGGGCGGTGCGAATAGAGGAGAGCCAACTGCTCGCCTTAGAAGAAATTCCAAATACCGTGCATCCGCAAAATGTACGTATGGCTGTAGCGGCGGTGCTGGCGTACTTAAAGCGTCATGGTCGGACAGCAAATTTAGAAAAATTACAAACAGCGCTGCTCGAGTTTCCGGGTGTACGGGGGCGTTTTGAAACGATTGCGACCATCCAAAACACGCGCTTTATCGAAGATAGTATTGCTACTCGGGTCTTAGCCGTCCAAAGCGCCCTCGAGAATGCCCCAGCGCCAATTGCTTGGATTGTCGGTGGACGCGATAAACTCACCCCAGAAGAACATAAATCAGAACTGCCAAAACTCGAGCCGTTAATGAAAAAAGTAGCGGTCTTGATTGCCTTTGGAGAATCTGGTCTCGAGTACGCCAAAGCCTTGCAGCACACGGGCATCAGAATTCTTGATTTAACTGCCCTAACCACAGATTCTGTCATGCCAAAAGCCGTACAACTCGGACTCGAGGCAGCCAAAGGCGGTAGTGTGGTCTTAGCTCCGTTAGGTACAAGTTTTGATTTATTCAAAAACTACAAAGCTCGAGGGCAAGCCTTTCGGGATGCCGTCAAATCACTCGAGGAGGCAACTTCATGACCCCCTTGCCTTGTCGCTTTTCGCCCGAGGTTCTCCCATGCTAAAACCCTTAAATCCTTTACTCCTCTCCGCCCAGATGGTCTTGTTCGCCTTGGGTTTACTCGCCATGGCGACGGCTTCAGTCAACGATATCCCCGAGAGCTTGGTGTTTATTGCCATTGGTTTTACGGTCACGCTGGTTGTTTCGCAGATGCGGGCGGGGGCTTCGGTACAACTTGGCAAGTACGCTTGGGTCTTGTGCTTGGTGGCGTTGGTGGCGGTTTTATTGTTTGGACGTGAAATCAATGGGGTACGGCGTTGGATTCCAGTCTTTGGTTTTCAGTTTCAACCTTCTGAATTTGCAAAAGTGGCTTTGATTGCCTATTTTGCTTCATTTTTTGCGCGGCGCGGAACTCGTTATGCGCTTTGGGTTCCAGCTTTGGCACTCGGGGCAACCAGTGTCCTGATTTTACTCGCGCCCAGCACTTCGGCGGGTGTGTTTACTTTTGCACTTGGTTTAGGGGTGATGTTTCTTGCCAATGCCCCCATCGGACGAATCCTCAGTATTGCGATAACGGCGGCACTGATGGCTTCGCCTCTCATTGGTTATTACTTACAACAAAATAAGTACGTGGGAAACCGGTTAGAGGGCTTTACCTCCGTGACCCGTTCAGATGATATGTGTGCCAAGCGTGACAAAACCCAAGTTGAATTGGCGCGTTGCATCATTCAGCGCGGTGGAATTCCGGGGCGAGGTCCTGCCCAAGATAAAATTAAGCTCTTTGCCCAAACCAATGATTTTGTGTCCTCTACCGTAGCGCACAGTCTTGGTTTAATCGGTATCACCACCATATTTGCTGCTTTTGCCTGTATTTTATTGGTTGGACTAGACCTGATGCACCGTCTCTCAAAGGCAGTTCATATAGACGCAGACGAACGCAATGCCGCCAGTATTTTGTGTGGTGGGGCAATGCTTTTATTGGTTGCCCAAGCGATGATTAACTTAGCCGTGACGGTTGGGCGTTTTCCAAACACGGGTATGACCTTACCTTTTGTCTCCGATGGTGGCTCGAGCATGATTGCTTGCGCCATTGTGATGGGCTGGATGCACTCGGCTCATGCGCTGCTGGTTAAATACGAAAAACGCGCCGTGCCACGTCCAGAACCTCGGATTGCTCTACTCGAGAGTGGGATTAAATGACTTTAATTCCAAATCCTTTGTACCCCAAAGCCATCCATCAAGGGGTCGGCACTCAACAAGGTCATTTGCTCGAGCATGGCTTGGGCTGCCAGCAAACGGTCAAAAGGGTCTTTGTGGCTGCTAGGGAAAGCTCCAGCCAATCGTGTGTGGCTCGAGTAGACTGGCAGTTCAATCGCACCGAAATCACGGAGTATTTCAAGGCTATTTTTTTCAATTGCAAGTTCCGCCACATCATCCCATTTTCCAGCATGGTATTTCAGGCTGATTTCGTACAAACTGACCGAACTAAAAAAACTTTGGGTCTTGGTATCGTTCAGAATTTGATGAACTTTAATGGGCAATTGTTTCGGCTGCATCACTGCCCAAACGAGTGTGTGGGTGTCAAGCAAAACACGCATTCAATTATTCCCGTAAAACGAATCAATCATTTCTTGGTCAGTTGGTTCAAGCAAGTCCGATTTGATTTCTTTTGGGAAAACGCCAAGCCGAATCGTATTTTGGGGTTTTGGCAAGGCGGTCACTTGGGCAACAGCCTCGCCGTTTTGGGTCAGAATGACGTTCTCACCGCGTTTAATCGCTTCAAGCATGGTATTCAGGTCGCTCTGTTCGGTCACATTCCATTGCATTCTCAGAGTCTAGCAGACTTCCGAGGGGCTACATGAAAATTTTACTCTCGGCGGGTGGGACGGCTGGACATATTTTCCCAGCCATTGCCCTGTCTCGAGAACTGAAATCTCGAGGCATAGAAAGTGCTTTAATTGGGGCTTCTGGCGGCATGGAAGAACGTCTGGCGACCGAGGAGAATCTGACTTTTTTTGGAGTCCGTTCTGGTAAATTGGATCGTTCAAATCCAAATCCTATAGCACTGTTTAATGCCCTGCTTGGTGTCTTTGATGCTTTTACGGTGGTACGACGCTTTAAGCCAAATCTAGTGGTTGGTTTTGGTGGTTTTGCCAGTCTGCAAGGTATGGCGGGAGCGTTTTTATCGGGTATACCGTTAGCGATGCACGAAGCCAATGCTTTTCCAGGTTTGGTGACACGTTTTTTTGCGTCTCGAGCCAGAATTATTGCTTTAGCCGATGCCGCCACACAGACACACTTAAAGAACGTCAAGACGGTTGTGGTGGGAATGCCAGTGCGTGAAAAAAGCGTACCGCGTCTCGAGGCAAGAAGTATTTTTGGTCTCGAGCCAGAAAAATTTACAGTGCTAGTCATGGGTGGTTCGCAAGGCAGTATGCGTTTGAACGCGCTTTTGCCACCGCTTCTCGAGCGTGTTTTAACTGAAAAAAACGCCCAAGTGCTGCATCAAACTGGGCGTGGCAGACTCGAGGAAGTCATGCCAAAGGTTAAACACTTGCCGTGGTATCACTGTGCCGAATTTGTGGATGGTAGCGCTGCCTTTTCTGCCATAGACTTTGCCATCACCCGAGCCGGTATGAGTACCATTGCCGATGCTGCCTTTCATGGTGTGCCTTTGGCACTGATTCCCTTGCCAAGCAGTGCCGAAAACCATCAAGTCAAAAATGCCCAAAGTTTAGAACTCAGAGGCGCGGGTTTGTGTATCCTCGAGTCAGACTTAGAACAAGAGGTCTCGGGTCTTGACGGCAAGCTGGTTAGCGGTATGCTGTCATGCTTTGACACGACACGCCTTGCTAATTGGCGGGAAATCGTGCGGAAAAACACACCAGCAGGGGCAGCCAAACGCCTTGCTGACGCGGTACTCGAGGGATTATGAGAGAAGTTGAAAGGCGACAGGCAAAGGGCAAAAGGTTTAACCTTTCGCCTTCTTGCTCGTGGGATAGCACCTCGCGGGCTACTCGCGCTTTCGCCTTTGCCTTGTCGCCTCACTCCGAAGGAGTGCCATGCACTATCACTTAATGGATATTGGCGGAATTGGCATGAGTGGCTTGGCGCTGATTTTACAGTCGTTTGGGCATCTGGTGTCTGGGTGCGATAAAAATGTCTTTGATAAGACCCGAGAACTCGAGGCGGCTGGAATTCGGGTGGCACATGGGCATTCGGTGGGACATATCACAACGGACGTGGATGTGGTGGTTTTAAGTACAGGGATTCATGCCCAAGAACCCGAGGTCTTGTTTGCTCGAGACCAAGGTAAGGTGGTGTTGCGCCGAATCGAATTACTGGCGGATTTAATGCGCCTTAAACGTGGGATTTCGGTAGCGGGAACGCATGGTAAGACCAGTACCAGTGCAATGGTGGCAACTGTGTTTGAGGGGTGCGGGGTCAATCCCACGGCGGCGGTCGGTGGTGAGGTGGCAGCCATTGGCGGCAATGCCAAGGTCGGTTCTGGGGCGCATTTTATTGCCGAAATAGATGAATCTGACCCACTTTTTGCTTTGGTTACATCGGATATTGCGATTATCACCAATATCGAAGATGACCATGTGGCGCTGTCTGAAGCTGATGTTCGCAATAATTATCATGCCAGTGTTGAGGATTTACATTTGGCGTTCAGGGAATTTGCCCGTAATGCTAAAAAAGTGGTGTATTGCGCCGATTGGTTGCCGCTTGAGCAAATTTTGGCTGGGTGTCTTGAGAACGGTGTTTCTTATGGCATTAAACACGGAGATTACCGTGCGACTAACCTTAAACTCGAGGGTGGGCAGCCTACTTTTACGTTTACCCTGCATGGTCTGCCGTTGGTGGATGTGCATTTACTCGTTCCGGGGGCGCATAATGTCCTCAATGCGGTAGCGACTTTAGCCGTGGCGCATCTCGAGGGCTTAGATTTGAATGCGGCTGCCGTGGCGCTGGCTGGGTTTCGTGGGGCTGGGCGGCGTTGGGAAGTGCTGGGCGAATTCCAAGAAGCCTTGTTGGTGGATGATTATGCTCATAATCCAACCAAGGTTGGTGCGGCAATTCATGGTGCGTTATCGTATGGCAAGCGTGTCCGAGTGATTTTTCAACCGCATCGGGTGATTCGCACCGCTAGGGATTGGGAGCGTTATGCCCAAGTGCTGCAAGATGCCAACGAAGTATTAATGCTCGATATTTACAGCGCGGGTGAAGCCAGTATGCAGGGGGTAAGCTCACAGCGTATTCTCGAGAAAATGCAGCGTGATGGTTTTAAGGCTGTGTCCTATTACCCTAATTTAAGCGCCGTCAAAACCCATGTGCGGCAAACTGCCCAAGCTGGCGATTTAATTGTTTCAATGGGCGCTGGTGATGTGACCAAGGTCTTGCGGGAAGTGCTGAATGAACAGGTGAATCATGCCTGAAACCTGTGCGGTCATGCCAGTGCTTGAAGCCTGTACGGTCATGCCAAACCCAACTACCAAAGGTGCGCCTCGGATGGTGCATTTAGCCCAGTTCACGACGCTTGGTGTTGGTGGACAAGCCCAACTTTGGGTTTGTCATGATTTACCTGCGCTGTGTGAAGCGACTAAAGCGCCCTATAAAATTTTGGGCGGCGGCAGTAACTTAATTGTTTCTGATGCAGGTGTTTCCGAACGGGTAATTCGTCTTGGTGGAGAATTTAGTCAAGCTGATTTATCGGCAGAACTCGAGACCGAAACCCATATTTTTACAGGTTGGGTCGGGGCAGCCAAGCCAATTCCGGGTTTTGTACGCGAGTTGCAACGCCGTGGGCTGTCTGGACTCGAGGGGCTGTGGGGTGTTCCAGCCCAAATCGGTGGTGCAGTGCGAATGAATGCTGGTACGCGCTTTGGCGAAATGGCGGATACACTGGTGGCTGTCGAGGTGGTCACGGATGGAATCGCCAAAGTCTACAAGCCACAAGAACTGGGTTTTGTCTACCGCAACTCGAGCCTGCCGCAAGGTCAAAATGGTGTGGGTATCGTTACCAGAGTCAAACTTAAACTCGAGAAAACCAGTCCAGAAATTGTCCAAGAACGCATGAACTTAGCCGATGAAGCCCGTAAAGGACAACCGCATTGGCGCACCTTTGGTTGTGCTTGGAAAAACCCTGTCGGACAGAGCGCTGGGCGCTTGGTAGACCAAGCTGGGCTAAAAGGCTCTCAGATTGGTCAAGCAATGGTCTCCTTAGAACATGGTAACTTTATAGTCAATCTTGGTGGAGCAACGGCTAAGGATATAATCGCGCTTCTCGAGCAAATCGAGTCGGCGCTTGAAGTGCCATTAGAACGCGAAGTTGAAATTTGGGGGAAGGTATGAAGGAAGGCAAAGGGCAAAAGGCGAAAGGCGAAAGGCGAAAGGATTTTTACCTTTGCCCTTTGCCTTTCGCCTTTTGCCCTTGCTGGGAGGCAGCATGACATTTAGACAAACGGTTTGGCGTTCTTTTTTTGCTTTTTTTGTGATTACAGCGGTGCTTTTTGCCTCGAGTTGGTTCTTTTTTCCTGTGGATAAAGTGTTGGTTTCTGGGACAAAGAACTTAAATCCTAAAGATGTGGCACAAATGGCGGGGGTCGCCCGAGGGAATCCTTGGTTGTGGGTTTCTAAGGTTCGGGCGGCGGCGCTCGAGCGTGAGCCTTGGGTGCAGCAAGCCAAATTGGTCAAGACTTTTCCGGGGACAGTCACGATTCAACTTGTCGAACGTCTGCCTTTAGCGGTTTGGAAGCGCCTAGGTAAAAGCGATGTGATTGCCGAAGATGGTGTGATTTTACCAACTGGCACAGCCAAACTGGTTCTCGAGGGTGAAAGCCAAAAGCAGTTTGCACAGGCGTTATTGGTGGCTCGAACCGCCAAGGAAATGGGGGCGGTTCGGGTCAAATTTGACTCTAATGGCTTCTTGGTGGTTTTCCAGAATGCCGAAATTTGGGCGCAAACCCATGACAGTTTGCTGAAATATGGGGAAAGTGTCAGAATGATGGTTATGCAATCCCAATTGGTATCGCAAACTCGGTCATCTCAAACCAAACGGGTCAATGTCTATTCATGGGGGGTGAGTGTTCAATGACTGCCTCGAGAATTACAGAGAGTCGTTTAATTGTTGGTTTGGACATTGGTAGCACCAAAATCACCACGGTCATCGGCGAGGTTGGACCCGACAATATCCTTGATATTATTGGCGAAGGCACAGTCCCTTCCGAGGGCTTAAAACGCGGTGTGGTGGTCAATCTCGAGCGAGCCACTGCCAGCATTCGGGCAGCCATTAGCGCTGCCGAACGGGTGGCGGGTGCCTCAGTGCGCGATGTCTATGTTGGTGTGGCGGGTGGGCATTTAAGTGCGCTGACCAGTCATGGTTTAGCGGCAATTCGGCGCGGACAACAAATTGCCCGTTCTGATATTGACAGGGCGGTCGAAAACGCTCGAGCCGTACCGCTTGACCCAAACCGCGAAGTGATTCATGTGCTGCCGCAAGAGTACACGGTAGATGGTCAAGAAGGCATCAAGAACCCCTTGGGAATGCACGGCGTTAGGCTCGAGGTGGATGTTCATATTGTGACCGGCGCTCAGGGACCTTTGGCGAATTTACGCCATTGTGTTTCTCAAGCTGGGGTGCATGTCAATGGTTTGGTCTTACAAGGCTATGCCAGTGGTCTGAGTACCCTCGAGCCAGTTGAAGAGGATACCACCACGGTACTGATTGACATTGGCGGCGGCACAACCGATGTGGCGGTCTTCCGGCGCGGAAACCTTGCCCATAGTGCTGTCTTGCCCCTTGGTGGCGAGCATGTGACCCAAGACCTCGCCCAAATCCTGAAAATCCCAGCCGATGAAGCCGAACGGGTCAAAAAGAAATATGGCAGTGCTGTTCCAGAACTTGCCGACCCTGAACTGAATTTAGAACTCACCCAGAACGGGGTTGTGCCAAGTGTCTCGGCATACGATTTAAGCCGCATCATCAAACCTCGAGTTGCCGAGATTTTTAATCTGGCTCGAGCCGAAATAGACAGTGTTCTAGGACCAGTTGAACTGATTGCTGGCGGTGTGGTTCTAACGGGCGGTACTGCTTTAATGCGCGGCGTGGTTGAACTCGCCCGTGAACGCTTTAAGTTACCTGTCCGAGTCGGTAAGCCTCGCCCTGTGGCGGGTGGCTTAAACAGTTTAATCGGCACACCGACCCATGCAACCGTGGTTGGACTTATCTGGTACGGCATGGAACATGGCTCTGGAAGCGGTGCAATCCGCGCCGATGTGGTGGATTCACAACCCGAAGAAGTCTATAGCCCCGCCATTGAAACCCCAAGACTCGAGACACTACCGCAACCGCGTTTAGAACGCGCCGAAGGCACACTCGAGACCGTCCAAGAACGCGAACGGGCAATTGCCAACGATAAACCGGGTTTAATGGACAGAATTCGCGGATTTTTTAAGGACTGGTTTTAATGCTTATACCCCAATTTTTTGATAGTATTTCAACCCGCGCTTGGGCAGCCTCGCGCTCGGGAGGCGTAACGTGTTAGGAGCAAAGATTCGGGTGATCGGCTTAGGTGGCGCTGGTAATAACGCTGTTAATCGCATGATCGAAAATGGTTTAGATGGCGTGGAATTTATCGCAGGCAACACCGATGCCCAAGTGCTGAGTAAAAGCCATGCCGAATACCGCATTCAAATGGGCGACAGAATCACCCGTGGATTAGGGGCTGGGGCAGACCCAGAAGTGGGCGAGAAAGCCGCCGAAGAAGACCGCGAAACGATCAAAGAACACCTTTCTGATACCGACCTTGTGTTTATCACGGCAGGTATGGGCGGCGGTACAGGTACGGGCAGCGCTCCTGTGGTTGCCGAAATCGCCCGTGAAATGGGAATTTTAACGATTGCGATTGTCACCCGACCATTTCGCTTTGAAGGACCAAAACGTCAACGGGTTGCCGAAGACGGAATTAAAAAACTCCAAGAGCGCGTGGATGGCATGATTATTGTCAACAACGAGAAATTGATCCAAGCCACCGACAAAAAAGTATCCTTAAAAGACGCATTTTTACTGGCAGACCGAGTGCTGTATTACGGCATCAAGGGAATCTCGGATGTGATCAACTCGAGCGGAATGATTAACGTTGATTTTGCCGATGTCAAAAACCAACTTAAAGACGCGGGTAGTGTCTTGATGGGGATTGGGGCTGGACACGGTGACAACTTAATCGAAGATGCGGTCAAAAGCGCGATTCACTCGCCTTTGCTCGAGCGCTCTATTGAAGGCGCAAAGAAAATTTTAATCAACATCACCGGACACGAAGAAAAAGTCACCCTTTCGGATACCTACGAAATTGTCAATCGCATCACCGAAGCTACCGGCTTTGACCAAAATACCGTCGAAGTGCTGTTTGGTGTGGCTTACGATGAACACGCTGGTGATGAAATCCGTGTGACTGTGGTTGCCAGTGGCTTTAACGACACCCCCGGACTGGGCAACTTTATTCGTAACGGACAGCAATCACCGCTCAGTCAACCATTCCCAAGTCTTCCAAGCCCAAACAGTTCCCCAGATATATACGAAATACCAACCTTTTTGCGCTGGCAAGACAAAGACGGAAAAAGATAGAAAATATGAAACCCCATTAAACTCGAGAATCACCGATATACTGCCCTCTATGGAACTCGAGTTTAACGGCGTTATTTGGTATTGGCGCGGTCCAGCCCCTTGGTATTTTGTGACTGTCCCACTCGAGCAATCTGCTGACTTAAAAGCAGCCTCTAAACTCGTGATACCAACTTTAGGTAGATAATAAGGAATGTCAAGATTAGGCACACCTCTAACCGCCCACCATACGACTGAAGAACTCGAGAAACACTACAAACAGTGCAAAGATGCCAAAGAAAAAACTCGTCGCCAAGTGATATGG
>JANNVX010000030.1:0-12973 GCA_031414595.1 Deinococcales bacterium | reverse complement strand
GGTGTTCGAGTGGATTGAAGTGTTCTATAATCGGAAACGGCTACACTCCACAATTGGCTATAAATCACCTGCTGAGTTCGAGGAAAACTGGTGTAAGGCTCAAGTACCGACCTTCATGTCCACGACTTCTTGACAATTCATTGTGCCGTTATCTTGTTCTGTTTAGCACTTCCTCTAAAACTTCGCACAAATTGTCGCCTACACGCAATCCATCAAACCCACTTGTGATAAAAGCTGCCGCAGTTTTTGCCACATTGACATCCAAACCCAAATTGACAAATATAATAATTAGCAAACGATTTATTGACGCAAAGTCTTGTTGGTTAATCGCTGTGATAAGCGCATCTCTTAAAGAAATAGGGATGAGGTCATCTTTGCAAGCTGTAATCAAAATCTTGACGTAGAAAATAGCTTGAGCCTTAGCAGTAGCAGTCAAAGTGGCTGATTTCGCTTTTTGTTGTGCTTGTTCAATCAATTCTTGTAAACTTGCCGTTCGCACATTCCATCCGATAAAACGCTTTCTGATTTCTTCTAAAAGTTCACGCGGGGTTTTAGGCTCAGGAGTAGGGGGAAACGGAATAGGTGGTTTCCAATCTGAATAATCTGGGTCAGCCAATTTCCAAGCCGCAGCAATTCGATTTAGGTCAAGTTGAGTTTCAAGCTGTTTAATTAGTCCATCAGGGCTTAGTTCACGATCTATTTTAATGTTTTCGTAGCCATCCAACATAAAAACCTCCAAACTAGAATTCTCGAGCCGTTACCGATTAACATATACTTGTGCAGCACAAAGTTTTTCTTCTACAATTGTTATCATCTCCTTTGTCGCTGGGGCTGGTTGGTCTTTGAAGAACGCCATAATGTCCATTTGGCAGTTATAACCAGTATCAAAAAATGGTGGTAAGACCACTTCTGGGTTACTCGAGTCTCGAAAACTCATTCCTCCGAGCTTGTGATAAAACCGTGCTGTGTGATGTCGGTCTGTGCCTGCGCCTACTGCCGCGTAAGCATCTACGATATTGGCAATTGAATACCCTGAAATTCCAAGCATTGAACCAATCGTGAAGCCTTGGCTGGCGGCATCTACGGCCAAGGCGGAAACTTCCATAAAACAAGCGTTGTCGTTGGGTTGGTGCATAAAGTTGTTTAAGGCGGTTGTAAATTTCTGGCGTAACTCGAGGTCTGGCATTCGCTCGAGCAAACCGTACAAGTTTAGTTCGCAAAGTTCAGGTAGGCGGTCATCGTAGTACCAGATTTGGGTTCGCATCACACCACGTATTTGTTCTTCTGGACTCATCACTAAAAAATGCCATGAATTTATGTCGAGTTTTGAAACGTGCCTGCCTTGTTCATCCAAATGACTTTCTTTGATTGCACCATCTTCTAAAAAAACCTTGCCACGCAACTGCTGGAGCTTGGTCAGCCATGTCTCGTGTAACTCTTTGTTTTCTTCAACTCGAGAAAATACGCTTGGGATTCGCGCATTGGCTGGCGCTAAGAGTAAAAAGTGATTGTCCTTAAAAATACCGGTATCTCGAGACATGGCACACTCCCCTTACTTCTCGGCTTTGGCGTGACTTAGGGCAGCTTCCCAAATCGGCAGTGGGTAGACTGTTGCGAAGCAATCGAAGCCAAATTCAATCGCGCTTTCTTCTTCGGGGTAATCGGTCACGACTTTTTGAATCAGTCGGGCGAGTTCGTCGGCATGGGCAATGTCTTCTTTGGCATGAACATCTATAAAACGCTGGGCGTTGCTTGGGAAGCCTTTTTTAGCAAGTGCCACCTGAGCGCGTTCGGTCAGCACTGGGGTTAAGCACTCGAATAAGTACATATACCCAAGGTATGCAAAGGGGCTTTGGCGTTCGCCGATCATGCGGACAGTGGCGCTCATCACAAAACTGGCTGGGGTGATTTGTCTGGTTCGCGCCCATTGTTCGTTGCCGCCGAGTTTAACAAAATCCTCGAGTGCCATTTCGCCGTGGTCAACTTCGGAAAGGTCATGGATAATCATCGGTTTCATTAGGTCTGGACGGGATTTTGGCAAGCGTCCAATGGCGGTAAAAGTCGCTTCGGTGACATGAGGTCCGTAACTAAAAACCTCGAGCAGGATGTACTTGACGATTTTGGCAACCAAACCCGGTGGTGTGCCTTCGCTTTCTATTAAACGCACGGTTTCGGTTTGTTCAATGCGTTTGTAATGGGCTTGGAGTTTAGCGGCGAGACGGTCTGTGAAGGCTACGGATTCATCAGTGACTTTCCATTTTTTGCTCATGGGTGTTGCTCCTTGGTTTTCTCTCGAGCCAATACAAAGGCTTGTAGGGTTCTCGAGGTGAGAGGCTTGGGCTGGCGGCTTGGCTGAACTGTGGCGAACTGTAAACTCCGAACCGTAATCAAAGCGTAATCACCAAAAATCGAGGTCTCGAGATGAATCTCACTAAAACCCGTATCTTCTAAGTTCGACTTGTTTTGGGTACACTGTGCCTATGGAGTTGCTTTCTGCATCCCAAATAGACCAAGCTCTACGCCGCTTAGGGGAATTAGCCGACCAGCAAAACCTGACGCTTCGTATGGCTTTGGTTGGTGGTGCAGTCATGACTTTGGCGTATCATGCACGGGCAAGCACTCGAGATGTTGATGCGATTTTTTTTAGCCCACCAAATGCCGTTCAAATTCGGCAGTTAGCGCTACAAGTTGCCCTCGAGATGAATTTACCCGACGATTGGCTAAATGATGGCGCAAAAGGTTTTGTAGTGGGGTTAGATTTAGGTCAAACCCTAATTTCAGCCAAGGGTATAGAAGTGCAACAAGTCAGCCCTAAGCAGCTTTTAGCAATGAAACTCAGCGCTTGGCGTGATGACACCGACATTCAAGATGCAAAACGTTTACTTAAAGAACTGCGTGGTTCAAAAGAAGAAATTTGGGCAGCAGTTGAACCTTTTTTGAGTAAAGGGGATGAGTTAAAAGCGCATTACGCCTTTTTAGACCTCTGGGAGAATGAGTATGCTCAATGAATTAGCACGAGCGGCTTTGAATCGTCGTAGTCTTGAGTTGCGCCAATACGCACAGGATTTACTGGTTCATTTTGCAGATTTGGCGGTCATTCCCGAGCCGTTGTTTGATTCAGTTGCCCATAAAACTGTAGCTGCTGCGATTCTCGAGTTACTTGCCGAACGTCGTGGGCAACTATCCCCTGCTTGGACACAATCGGCTGTCGTATTGCCTGTGCCTTTTTACTTACTTGAATCGGCATTGACTATGCCACGACTTAGACAACTTTGTGAAACCGAGTCACCTTTGCCCTTGCGTAAGCGTGGTCTGTTTGCCCCACCACAATTTTTGGAATTTGCCTAGTTTTACCTATCACCAAACATGGCAACTCGAGCCGAGCGCCTAGTGCATCTGCAACCCGCAAGAGAAACCCTGACGAGGTGCTAACCTTAAAACTGTTAGAATTCTCACATGCTGCTGACACTGGGAAAATTAGCACTCGAGAATAATGCCCTCAGCCGCCCTAAAACCCTGTCGCTGCTGGCATACTTGGCACTCGAGGGAGGCAAACCCAGAACCCACGTGCGCCAACTTTTTTTTGGTAACGCCTCGGATGCTGCCACCAGCTTACGGGTTGTGTTGCAGCAATTACGCAATACCAAAGCCCTGCTCGAGGAACAAAAAACCCTTACCTGTGCGATTCCTTGCGATGCGGCACTGCTGCTCGAGAAATTAGACCGAGGCGACCAAGCGGCGGCGGTTGAATTGTACACGGGCGAATTCTTAGCTGGGGTGCAATTTGATTCTACAGAATTTGAAGAATGGGTGCTGGTGACACGCGAACACATTGCCGCTCGAGTCTGCCAAGCCCATTTGCATTTGGCACAAGCTGCCTTAGAACAAGCCGATTTGCCCAAAGCCGCCCAACAAGCCGTGGCTGCCTATACTCTTGCTAAAACCACGCCGCTCGAGACCGAAGAGGTACTGACCCTCCTTGGTATTTTTGAAGATTGCCAGCATGATTTAGCCCTTACACTACGCCAAGAATTGCTGGACTTAAATATCAGTATTCCCAACCGAAACAAAATAAGCGTGCGTCACTTACCTACGGCTATTTCTGGTTTTGTGTTCCGCAGCGAACAAACTACCCTCGAGAAACTACTCCAAGACCAGCGCTTCATTACCATTGTTGGGTACGGTGGCGCGGGTAAATCCCGTTTGGCACTCGAGGTATTACGCGCCCTACCCGAAGATACACAAACTGTTTTTGTGCCACTCGAGCCGATTCTCGAGCCTTCAGAAGTCCCCAGTGCTTGTTTACGTGCCATGAGTTACCGCGAAAGCAGCAGCCAACCACTCGAGCAACTGCAAAGCCAAATTGGACAAAAAGACGTGGTGCTGCTACTCGATAATGCTGAACATTTAATCAGCATTGGCACAATGCTAGAAACCCTGCTCGAGTCCTGCCCGAACCTACGAATTCTACTGACCAGCCGTGAACGACTTGGGGTGCTGGGCGAAACCGTTTTCCCCTTGGGTGGTTTTGCCGACGATGAATCCGCCCTCGAGTTACTGGACTTGGCTTGTCGGCGCACAGGTACCAATTTTGTTTGGCAGACCAAAACCGCGCTTAAAATCTGTGATGCCTTAGAACGGTTTCCACTCGCCATAGAACTGGCTGCCGCCATGATTAGTGTCTTACCGCTCGAAGCGATATTAGAAGCCATACAACAACACCTTGATGCCCTTGAGACCAGCCACGGGCGCGAGCGTCACCGCAGTATGCGAGCCGTCTTTAACTGGTCTTGGTCGTTACTGAGTAACCCGCAACGCCAAGGGCTAATGCGACTAGCCGTGTTCCGCGATGGATTCTCGAGGGTGGCGGCGTTGCAAGTCATGGGCAGTAATTTAACGGTGATTGCTGCTTTGGTCAGTAAATCGTTGGTACAGAATTTGCAAAATGGGCGGTACAGGCTGCATCCTCTGATTGCCCAGTACAGCCTTGAAGCACTCGAGGGCATCCCCAAAGAAGCCAAAACCGCCAAAGCCGCCCATGCCGAAGTGTTCTTGGCTTGGACTGAGCAGAACGCGCCGCTTGTGCGAACAGCCCAAGCAGGCGTGGTTTTAGGGGCATTTGAAACCGACCTCGAGAATATCAAAAGTGCATGGGGGTGGTTATGTGAACACCCAGATTTAGCGCGGTTTGATAGGTTGCAAGATGTGGTCAGTTTATTTGATGCACGGGCGAGGTTTGAAGAGGGAGTGCAGTTGTTTGAAGCTGCTATTCGGGTTCTCGAGCCTAAGATGGCGTTGACAGAGAAGGCGGGGGCAGAGGATGCGGAATTGATAAATGCTTTGGGGAGTTTAAGGATAAATGCGGCTTGGTTGCTTAATCGAGTACATAACTTTGATAAAGCACTAAACCATGCAGAAAAAGCCCATGATATTCTCGAGAATGCTGCTAATTCTTTGTTGAAACTGAAAGTATTTAATGTGCTTGGTATGATCGCCAGAGATGCCACAAAACATGACATTTGTATTAAATTTTTTGAAAGAGCAGCAAATATCTCACATTCATTAGATTTACCTCTTCGAGAAGCTATAATAAAGCAGAATTTAGCTACTGTTTATATGTTTCAGGGTAAATATAGAAATGCAAAAAAAATGTATTTCGATGCAAAGAAAATATTTTTAGAGCTAAATGAAATACACCACGTACTTTATTTGAATGCAAGTATTTCATATTTTAGAATTTTCTGTCTTGCTGAAAAAAGTATTGAATCTTATAATGAGCTTTTAGAGCATGAAAAAATTGCCAAAAACTTAAATGATCGTTATATTCAGCAACAATTAAAAATATGCAAAATTTTCTTCTTTCTTCATCAGGATAACTTAGAAGATTCCAGTAAACAAATAGAAGAATATCTAGGTGAATTTGAAAATACCAACAATAACATGCTTGCATTCTTTCGAGTTGCGCTATGTGAATTTTTTTTGAAGGCAAAAGAGTATGGCAAAGCAGAAAATGAATTGATGAGTGTTATTAATATTGCCCTTAATCAACACGATTATCAAATTTTTCAATATGCGTTATGTATTCTTGCCAATCTTTATGTGAAAAAAAATGAAATAGAAAAAGCCGCAATTACACTTACACATCTGAGTGAAAACAAAAAACCATATCATTGGCTTTGTGAAAAGATAAATGACATGGTTGAAAAAAACAATACTATTCTCTTGCCTAATCAACAAAAAAATATTCCGCTTCCGTGGATTTAAAGTGATTTACGGACCAATACCTGCTGGTGGAGTACCACCATCTTCTACAAGATATTTAATATCGTAACGTACACGCATCCAGAGACCATCAATAGAGCGGTTAATTAGGCTAGTATCATATGCGAACGTATACAATTGCCAGTTTTTATATCTAACATGATATAAATCTTGTAGAATCTCTGGTTTGTCATCTGGATAAGAAAATAATTTTCCCGTTTTTTCAAAATTCTCACCTTCGTATGTGGCTGTATGCCAACTACTTTTATGCTGCAATACAGGCTTCCAAGGGCATAATAAAGTCAAAACTTCTTCACGGTAGTCACCTGTTAATAGCTGACCAAACAGATAAGTCTGCCCTAGTAGGTCATTGCGAAAAGGAATAGTTCTACGTTGACCATTTTGTGAATATACAAAACCAAGCTCTTGCCCGTGCAACATACAACGATAAACATAAACGGTATGGAACTTATCAATTTGAATACCTAAGAAACCATCATCTAATTGAACGAATTTTAAGGGTTCATTGCCAGAATTCATATTTCCTCCAAGGTACACTAACACTGCCATTGCTAAAGAATGATACTTCAACCTTCGTTCATTGGTATTTCTATTTCTTTTGAGAAAGACCTACCACTCCAATCAACAATAATAAGCCTCATTATTTGCGAAGTATTTCCTGCCCGACTTTTTACTGAATAAAAATTGCCAATAATGGTTGGGTTCTGATTTTTATGCTCAATTATATTATCAGTATTTTCAAAAAATGTGTAGTATATTGGGAGTATTTTTTCTTCCATACCAATACTTATTTCTTTTGGTGTCATTTCTTCATCATTTAAGACTTTATCAACAAAATACCCGTTGTTATCATCTTTTTTAATTTTTACAGAACCATTTACTTCTTGATGTAAAAAAGTCACCTTACTTGAAAAATTTTCTTCACCATCAATCTCGTAAAAAAATGTAGTTTTATAGCCATTCAAAACAAATACTTTTTTATCCCATATTATTCCAAAATCATTATTTGATTCTTTTAAGATTTGTGTTTGAATTATGTAATTTAAGTTTTGATCTATAATTGCACAATAAAATCTAGCGATTTTTGCAAAACTAAACGGTCTAAATTTTAATATTATAGCCCCATTTACACGCGAAATTTGACTATCTTCTATAATTCCTTCAAAGAGGTCGACTGGGTTTAAATTAGTAAACTTAAACCATTCTTTGATAAAAATACACCAGTCAAAGTAATTTTGATAATTTATTAAATACTCATCCAAACTATTTTTCTGATTGATTGTTGGCATCCAAATACTCAAACAACCGCTTATTTCTAAACTTATTTTACTTTTTTTAGATTTTTGTACTACCAATAGATTTATGCCGTCAATAATTGCATTTAACAAACTATTATTCTGCAATTTTTTGCGTAAAAGAGAGAAAAAATGCAAAATATCTATATAAGAGGAAAAAGAATATATTTTTCCTGTTTCTTTGATGTTAGAATAAGTAATCACTTGGGTTCTAATTTCTTTTAATAAGTCAAATTGGTTGATTAATTGCGGAACAAAACAATTGATTGATGCTAAAAGAATATCTAGTTTTGTTAAATCGTAAGCTGCATGTGCATAAAAATAATTTGTTTGTTTAATTCTTTTTTGGTATTCCAACCAAAATTCGCTTTCCTGAATTGCAAAATCATTCATTGGTATATCTGGATTATTTTTAAGGTAGCAAAGGGTCTCTTTGTAGTCCCAGCCATAGCCATAATACATTTCTGCATTTGCAATGTATAAATCGGTTAATCCCTTAAATTCAATACACATTTCTAAGCTGCCCATTAAACACGCATCCATACCAATAAATCTAAAATTTGATTTTATTGCTGACTTAATAGCCGTTGTCAATGCTCGTACTTTCATGGATGAATTTCCACCAGGGTTTTTATCTCCACCGAATCCATTAAGCCAGTTACCTCCATGATCCCATAGAATCAGACCAAAATAATCCGCAGAGTGACTTACACCCCACTTGATAAAGTCTACTAGAGTTTCTGGGTCATCAAAATTTTCAGGAGCATTAACTTCATTAACAAAACCATTTGAATCTATTAAACCCCGTTTCGCATCTCCATACAATTTGTCCCACTGTAAAACTATTTTAAAATCTTTACTATAGCCAACCTGTTTCAAAAGCTCAAAAACTTCTTCCCCTCCATGTAAACCGTAATCATGGTCGGCATGTAAATAAACTAAAATTGTCCAAGTTTTTGATGCAGTATGTTCAATCGTACTTGGAATTATAGATGTATCTACAGGAACACTCATACACTCTCCTCAAGACCTAGCCTTATTGCTTTGGTAGTCTATTTTCTATAGCTTAAACCACAAACCGTAATCAAACCGTAATCACCCATCCCATGCCCTCGAGCCTAGCGTCCTGCTCGAGCTTACGCCGTTGCGTACCCTGTGTCTTCGCGCACAAATGGTAGCATAAAAGGTAGCACAATCAGAAAATACAGACAGCCGAATCAAACTGTTATACAATTCGCTCATGCCTACGATGATTGAACTTTCACCTGATAACCTAAGCCGCTTGGATGCGATTCAAAACGCCACAGGTCTAAGCCGTGAAGCTGTCCTCGAGCAAGCCTTGGAAGCTGCACAGTATGCCCATTTGGACGAGGCAACCCGAACCGCTATTTTGAATGCCCCTATTTTTCATTGGGAAGAAGCAATCAAAGATACTGACCCTGATGCACCCGAATTTGAGGATATTGAGGTAACACAGTGACACCACAGGCTGTTCTTGTGGATACCAATGTCGTGAGTTACTTGTTTCGCAATAAACCACAGTCAGAACCGTATCGCTTGGCAGTTGAAAGCAGAAGAACCATTATTTCGTTTCAGACGTATGCCGAGTTAATGGTCTGGTCTGCTGGTTGGTCAAAGTCCAGACAAGCCAAATTAGACCGATTTCTTGCTAATCGTTTTGGTTTTTTGTCACATAATGATGTTGTCACACAAAACTGGGTTAAAGCCACAGTCAGCGCCAAGAAGAATGGCTATCCAATTTCGGCGGCGGATGCTTGGATAGCTGCCACTGCTCTGAGTTCTGGGTTGTTGCTTTTGACGGCGGATAAAAATGATTTTTTGGGTGTGGATGGGCTTAAAGTCTTGACTGTTTAGGCTCGGGTTTGCATTTTTACTGCTCGAGCTTACGCCGTTGCGTACCCTGTGTCTTCTCGCATGAATGGTGGTACAAACCCTAGCACAATTTCGGCTTTTCTCACCCCCGCCTCGAGTGGCCAATCTCGCAGCCCAGAACAACCAAGAAATGAGCTACTGCCAGACCAATTTTGGGCGTTTTTGCTCGAGAGCGCATTGGGTCAAGAACATATTGATCAAAGTCTGATATGGCAATCCTAACTCAACCGACATTTCCTTAAAATAGGCAATGGCTTGTGGCTCGAGCCGAATGGTGATTGCCTTTTTGGTTTTTGTGTACGGATTAGAAACTGAATTCTCGAAGTTGTACTCTTTACGCATCTCGGTATCGTTCATAAAAACTCCTTTCAATCTTGGTGGCTTTGCGGGCAGAGATCAGACGAATAAGCGCATTCTCTTCGCGGTAGCAATGGCAGACCACCAATAAACGCACTTGGGCGCTAAATCCTAAGATAATAAAACGGTCTTCTTCATTCGAGTGGTCTGGGTCGTTTATTACTCGAGCATAATCATCTTCAAAAACTGTTTGGGCTTCTTCAAAGGATATGCCATCATGTTTTTGCTGGTTGCTACGGTTTTTGTTCTCGTCCCAAACAAACCGTATTGAATTCATATGTATATTGTACATACAATTTTAGTTATTGTCAATTTCTGTGAAAGCCCAACTTGGCAAGTGTGTTTGTAGGGCGCTCGTTTTGTCTTTGGCAATCAATCGTACTTCAATGTCGTAGTCAAAGGCTTGCGCCATGTGTACCAGCGTGCTGATTTTTAGGTCTACATCGGCTTTTTCGATTGCCACCACTCGAGATGCGCTTCGCCCAGAGGCTTGGGCAGCCGCCCGCAAACTTAAACCACGTTTTTTCCGAGCGCGTTGTAATAATTGCCCAATGCCTTTGTTGGTTAGGGCTGCTTGTAGTTGCGTTTCGATTTTTCTGGGGTTGCTGGTCTCGAGTAAGCCTTGTGGGGCGTTCTGTATTTGAATGTCGTGTTTGGCTTGTCCTGCTAGGGCTTGGAGTCGCGGGTGCTTAAATTGGGTCATGGTTATTCCTTTCTTTTACAAATGGTGTTTCTATTGCCTCGAGAACATCGAGTAGCGAAATCAGCATGGTTTCGTTGGTCGCAGTTTCTTTTTTGCATTCGGCTCTGCCCAGTACAAATTCGGTGTCTGTTAAACGTAAAAAATAAACTCTCGCGCCACCGTCCTTGGTTCTGTCCTTGAGTTCAAATAACGCGCCGATGAGGTGCTTTTGGTATCTCGAGTTCAAGCCGTTTTGGTACAAATCTTGGGTCATTTCAATCATTTTTTTGAGGCAGATGCGTTTGGAACTCTTGGCAATTTCTAAGAAATCTTCGATAATTAAAGGGTGTTTTGCGTTTAGTCGGTTTGGGTGACGGGCTAAGTAGAATCGGTTTGCCATAATTTCAGTGTTCATAGTATTATGAACACAATGGAAAGTAAAGATGTACCTTGCCCTGAGCCTAGCTTCCCGCTCGAGCTTATGCCGTCGCGTACCCTGCCTGTTCGCAAACTACAGACATCTCGAGGAGACTATTATACAATTTAGCCATGCCACTGATTGAAGTTTCTTCTAATAATCTAAGCCGCTTGGATGCCATTCGTAGCACTCGAGGCATAACTCGAGAAGATGCCATAACCAGAGCCTTCGCAGCTTTAGAAGCCATCGAACGAAACCGCCTAATTATTCTCGAGCCAGACGAAGTAAATGCGGACTTAACACCAGAGCAAGCCGATGCTTTAGCCGAAGAAGCCTTAGCCGCCATTCGTGGCACTGCATGAAGCGCGTAATACTGGACACCAATGTTTTTATTAGTGCTTTACTTGCTCCACAAGCCGAAAAAGGACAGATACTTGACCACTTCATGAATGGGTCTTATGTGCTTTTGTACAGCACTCACCAATTCTTTGAGATTCGGGAAGTATCCACATACCCAAAGCTGATAACCCGACTTAAAGCACTCGAGTCGAAACCTTGATAACGCAAATGAAGACTTTAGGGACAGAAGTTAGTCCTTATGCAACTGGACTCGAGCCAAGTATTCCAGACCGCAAAGATGAATACTTGTTAAGCATGGCAATAAATGGACAAGCGGACTACCTTATAAGCAGCGACAAACGGCATTTATTACCACTTGGCAAGATAGGACAGACAATTGTGATTGACCCAACAACTTTTTTGGCAATACTCGAGAATGCTTAGGCTTATGCCACAGCGTACCCTGTGTATAAACCCCAGCACAACTTACGCCTAAATCCCGAGCGCTTCTGCCGCGCCGTAATCAAGTAACCAAATCTAAAACTCGAGAAAAAGAATAGAAAGAACCTAGCAAAAGTGAGCAGCCAAAGCTCGAGCCAGACAAAAGCGCTACAATGAATGACGAGGTGAAACCATGAGTATCAAAGAACAACTCCATCAGAAAATTGAAATGATGTCACCAAAAAAACTCGAATGGTTAAATGCTGTTCTCAAGGAATATGAACGGCTTTTACAAATCAATGGTTTTGCCGATGACGATTCTAATTTAGATGAAGGCATGGTTGAAGCATTACGAGTAACAGCCGTAGCCAGTCAAGAATTCAGAAGACCTTATTAAAGATTAAAGGCAATATGAGAAACCCATTCAATTTTTCGACACCAGAAATACTGCAATCAGAACTGGACGCAATCCATGAAGCACTTATTTTTCAAGAAATTCAATTTAGCCAACACGCCCAAGAAGAAGCTGACAAAGAAAAAATTCCATTGGTAGCCGTTCTCGAAACCATTTTAGTTGGAACACCAGTCAGTAAAGATTTGCCGCGAAATGCTGGTAAACGCATACCAGGAATCAACTTTGAACACAAAATAGCAGATGAACGCTGGATTCGTACTAAAGTGGCTTGGGTCAACAACTTCTTAGTGATTACAGTTCACACAATTTAAGGAGCGATATGAGTCAAATACTCAACGAAGTCAAAATGGATTACCAAATCACCACAAGGGAAGGTGTTCATGTCACGATTAAAGGAGTCCCAACCCATATTCATCATTTACCCGATGGTGAAGAGCTAAGAGCGCATAGTATGGGTGTAGCGTTACGGCTCGAGACTTTGGTGCGGGCATTGGTGGAACAAGACCCAAGTGCGGGTAGGTCAGCAGAACTCGAGTTTGCATAAAGCAAATAGCCAAAGCTCGAGAAAAAGGATAGAAGATAGTTGGTTATAAATTGATGGGCAAAGCCCATCCTACGCGGAATGGAACTCGTGTGAGTTAAGCAAATGACAACTATAAATATTTTTCTTTTTGTATTTTACGGAATGTTAGGGAATCTTCTCTTTTTTATGATTAGACGTTATCGGAAATTAGGATAAACTATTCGAGTGCTGCATTACGACAAACTCGTCAAGAATAAAACTCGCTTCTTAGCCCTGACTGGACTAACCAAAAAAGAATTCCAAGCCTTACTTCCATACTTTCAAGAAG
>JANNVX010000029.1:0-49905 GCA_031414595.1 Deinococcales bacterium | reverse complement strand
ACGGGCGTATAACGAGTTGTTTGCAGAACGAATTATTCGTTTGTTGCCTTTGGAATTGAGCTTCGAGAAATACATTGTGTTGCTCGAGGACGCGCTTAATCTGGGAGTTAAGACTGCGTAAAACATTCCAGACTATTGAATAACATAGCTGTAATAATTAGGAGGAATGGGATACTAATCGGACCTTGCTTAACAGCGTCTTTACAAAAAGTAACAATAGGATGTTCTGATGGTTCAGTTTGAGCGAAAACAGGAAAAGATGTAATTAAGAAAAAGAAAACAAAAATTCTAAAATTATGTTCTTGATACATGAGCAAATTATACACGTTACTCTAATTAATAAAGTGTCACATAGGCTATCCTCGAGCTTTTGCTTATGCCACTGCTTGGCTTGCCCAAGGGTCGTGCAGCACTTCCCAATTTACGGCTCGAGCGAACAAATTGATTAGATTAACTCTGGCAATAGTGCCAATTGAAAAATCTGATGCAATGCCCCAAACAATTCCTCGAGTTGCCCAATTGTATAAGGTGTTGTGTTCAGTTGAAACTGCTTTTCAAACAGTTTTCCAAATTTCCAAAGCTCGCCGTCAGTGACAATGCCATACACAGTTTTTTGGGTTTGTTTGTTCAGTCCTTGAGCTGCAATCAGTTCAGCCAAACACTGCGCCCAACCTTGTTCAAAGTCGTTTTTCTTAGCTTCTACCACTAAAAGTAATGGTGTCTCGAGGACGCTTTTTCCAAGTGCAGATTTGGTAGCGATCATATAATCAGGTGTACTCTGAAGTTGTTCTGTAAAAGTAATTGATTTTTGAATCCAGAAGGATGTTTTTTGATGATAATACTTGTAAACCTCGAGCAGCAAAGGTGTGATTACCAAATCGGTACGGGCAGCCTCGGAGGTGAACACATCTATGTTTTCTCTGGTAAACAAAAATTCCTCGAGAAAAAAAGGTGTTAATGGTATGGCTTTTGGGTCGAGGAAATCCTGCTCGAGGTAAACAATACCAAAGTCTGTTTGAACTTGGGAAATAGCCTTATAGTCACTAAATGCCATAGTCTTAAGGTACTACAGCAAAAAGTGAGATGTTCAGAAGACCAATCAATGACTCTGTACACGCTTGCATAGGGTGTATCTCGTTCATGCTTACAAAGTCCACTCGAGCTTCTCGCCCACGCCTTTGTTGTCTTTCAAACTTCTCTCGAGCTTTGGCTTATCCCACTGGCTGGTTTGCCCACGGGTCGTGCAGCACTTCCCAACGCCGCAAGTATTCGCACGCCAACCAAAAAAGTGTTTTTATTGGTTGGCTTTCTACGCTGTGTTCATCGGTCAATTGTTGTGTACACTCGAGCAGAGCCACGTATTTGGGTTCTGTTTGCGGTTCGCGCAAATCAAAACTTCTGCCATGTCTCGAGAATGCGTTGATACTGGCTCATGATGTCACTCCAAATTCGCATTGCTATAGACATTTTGAACATCTTCTAAGTCTTCTAGTGCCTCGAGAATCCGCGCTACTTTTGGTGCATCTTCAGCACTGACATCCACAATATTTTCTGCTAGGCTGATAAATTCTACACTGATTGGCTCGAGACCGGCTGTACGAAACCCTTCTGCCACACCAATCATGTCTGCAAAAGCGGTGTAGACATTCATGCGTGGTTCGCCATCCTCATCATAAATCTCGAAGTCATCTGCGCCTAAATCCATGGCTAAAAGCTGGCTGTCGTCGTCGTGGTTAGCCAAGGTAATCAAGCCTTTGCGCTCGAACATCCATGCCACACCACCGCTCATGTTGCCGCCATGTTTGGTAAAAGCATGGCGCACTTCGCCTGCCGTTCGATTGCGATTATTGGTTAAGCCGTAGACCAGTACCGCCACACCAGCCACGGCATAGCCTTCGTAAATAACCTCATCAAGGTTACTTGCTTCGCCACCACCAAGGGCTTTTTTAATCGCATTGCTGATATTATCGGTTGGAACGCCATCGCGTCTGGCTAACGATAAGGCATTTTTTAAGCTTAGGTTGGCGGCTGTGTCGCCACTGCCGCCGCTTCGCACGGCAGCAGTAATCGCGGCTAAGTGCTTTGAAAACATGGCGGCTCGTTTTTTATCGGTGACTGCTTTTTTACGTTTAATTTGCGCCCATTTACTATGACCTGCCATAAGTACCTCCTACTCGAGAACGAAAAAACAAGCTGCGTTATCTCGAGAACAGTGGCGGTGGGTAAATGGCTTCATAAACAACAGTATTCACAACCTAGGGAGATTAACACACCTTTGCTTGTGCTTGTGATATTATGCTTTCTGTGTGGGGATGTGGCGCAGTTGGGAGCGCGCTTGAATCGCACTCAAGAGGTCAGGGGTTCAAATCCCCTCATCTCCACCATAAAAAAACCCTGTTTATCACAGGGTTTTTCGTTTTCTTGCTTTATTTGTTTGCGCCTTAAAAGTACCCAAGATGCGGAACAGATGCGGAACGTCCTATTTTTAAGCTATTGCGGGGCGTGGTCGGCTTGCCAGTAACTCGGATAGGTTTAAGGTAGCTGCCTCGTGTTGGTCATCGAAGGTATGAACATACACATCACCCGTAAAGGACGCTCGGGCGTGTCCTAACTTCTCGGATACCATCTCGAGCGATACACCCGCCCGTCTTGCTAAGGATGCGTAAGTGTGGCGTAAGTCATGGACACGTACCTGACGAACTTCTGCAACTTTACACAATCGCTCGAGGCTTCGGTTTACGTTGTCAGGATGTAAGGCTGTGCCGTTCTTTGTTGTAAACACATAATCAATTTGGGGTATTGCGCCATTCTCGAGGTGAATTTGTTCCTGCATAGCACGATGTAAGCGCAGAACCTCGAATAATTCAGGCGGAATTCCCAAGGGTCGGGCGCTGCCTTTGGTCTTGGGTGCGCTTGCTACTGGTTTACCGTCAATTGTGACAATGGTTTGTTTGATGCGTAGGTGTCGCCGCTCGAGGTCAATATCTTGCCAGCGAAGCCCACAAGCCTCACCACGACGAAGCCCAAGGGTAAGCATGATGTAAAACATGGCGTAAAGGCTGTCACCTCGAGCCACGGCTAAGAACTGCGCCGCTTCGCTTGCTGTCCATGCTTGGCTTGCTTTGGCATTGCGATTCACGGCGGGTATTTCGGGTGTGACTGCTTCGGCAACATTTCGGTAAGTAATCTCGAGCTTAACCGCTTCTTTGAAAGCACTGTAAAGCAGACTGTGAACATACCTCACAGAACGCCCAGATAAGCCCTTCTCGAGCAGAACCGTATACAAGTTGCGAAGGTCAAGCGGCTTGAGGGCTTGCAGTCGTTTAGAACCAATGTTTGGGTCAATGTGTCGTTTGATTAAACCTTGATAACTCACAGCAGTATTTTTGGAAAGTCTGGCTGTGCGTCCCTCGAGCCAGTTCTTTAAGTATTCGGTCACTGTGGCACGGTCAGGAGTTGCCAGTAAGCCGCGTTCTTTATCGGCTCGAGCCAAGGTTAGGGCTTTCTTGGCTTCGGTTTCGTTCTTGGCTGTGCCGCTCTTGGTTTTGCGTGACTGTGTACCGTTTGGTTTGGTGACATACCCTAAGACTATTTCCCAACGCCAACGCCCTGTTTCGAGTTGCCAAACACCACCATCGCCATTGCTTCTTTTCTTATCTGGATTCTTAGGTCGTGCCATCACGCACCACCTCAAGAACATCGTTAGGTGTTACCGTTAATCCTGACAATTTTTCAAGTCCCTGAATCAGTTTTGAAAGCCCATCAAAACGCAATCCATCTTGCTCACCATTACAAATGGCATAGGTTTGATTCCTTGAGAGTCCTGATGCTTTCCAAAGTGCATAAGGGGTTTTACCAACTGAGTCTAAGAACTCTTTTACTTTCCATTTCACAATCATTCCTCCATTCTCGAGCATTCTGCTCTTAGTTGGTATATTACCATATAACTTGGATTCCATCTAATGTTGACATATTCCCTATAAAAAGGTAATATATAAGCACTCAAGAACGCACCACCTCTCAAAGTAAGGCGTTCTCGAGAATCCCCAAATTGTAAGGAGTCCCATGCAGTCTATCACCCTTCAAAATGCAGTCCAAGCCCTCGAGTACCTAAACATCAAAGCCTTTGACCAAGAATCAGAAACCCTAGAAACAAGCACCATAAGCACCATGCTCGAGTCCATTAGTGAAGCCCTTTCTACACTCACTAAAGCCCGTTCTATCCTCGAGAAAGAAGTCAATCTGTATCGTGATTCGGTGGGGGCATGAAGCCCCCTTCTATTACTCGCACCTGTTCGGGCATGGCTCGAGATGGTGAGCATTTCAGTACCAGACTTGAAAAACATGGGGCGTACTGGTTTGTTCTTCTCGAGTCTGATTCAATCAAAGCCAAATTACCGCTTACTTCGTTCCTCGCCTCTCTCTTGGCTAAAAAAGCCTCCAAAGGATGTGTAGCATGAATCCAAGTCCTCGTTTTCTGATCGCTGTTCCCGTTGCCCCTAGCCATCAATTACGCCCTGAAAACTCATTTGATGGATTACAAGCTGCCCAAGACACCAATACTAAGTTTGTGGGTATTCTCGAGCAAGAACAAGCTGAGGATACAAAAACGGTTTTGCTGTTTTCGGTAAGCAATCATCTTGAAACAAAAGCCATCAAAGACGCATTGAACCATACTGCAATCAAAGGGGGATGTCAGACCCTCGAGCCATATACTTTTAACCTTTCTCAACTGCTTTGAATGACCCCTGAAACCCCCCTCGAGTCTTTTAATCTCGAGGGGGGTTTTGTATATTTTGAAAGCGTCCTTGAGGTTCAAAACATTCAATGAGGTTTTTTCAATACTGCATTCCGTTCGCTCTGCTTCTCAAGGTCACGGCAGTATTGAAAATTGGCTAGGGCAGTCCCATAGCGTTTTGTGGTCGGAACATCTTCATACCTGAACAGAGGGTGTATATATAAAGTAATGCCCTTAGCATTCGCCTTTTGCTGTGCTTGATATAACTGCGTGTAAAGGATAGCGCCCTCTTTTAGCAGTGCCTCGAGTTGAGGAATTGATGAATCAATGTGTGCCTTAAATTCGCGTTCAGCATCTCGGAAAGCCTGCTTAAGCTCTTCATCCTCGAGTTCCTTTTGTGCTTTTTTGAGGCTCTGCTGTGCGGAGTTTAAGGCTTGGTTCTGGTTTTGCTGGTTTTGCTCGAGATTCTGCTTTGCTCTTTCCAGAGCATGAAGTGTAATCGTCGCATGGCTTAATTCTGCCAAGTCGCCGCCGTTGGTGTACGCCTGTTGTGCTTCTTCTCGAGACTGTTGGGCTTGCATAAGGTCGCTTTGAACGCGGTCTAGGTTGGTTTGTATTTGCTCGAGTTGGGTTTGTGTCTGCTCGAGTTGGGTTTGTGCTTCGGTTACAGCTTGGATTAGATTTTGCATATTTAGTTCCTTTTGAGATTCGAGAAAATATGTCCGGCGGCTTCTTGTTTCTGGATTTTTTGCAACTCCTGCACGTCTTTGAGACACAAAGAATCATGCCCAAAGGCGAGAAGTTGACAGACTTTGGTTTGTTGAGTGGTTGTGAGTTTAGCAATTGTCTTAAACACACTCGGCTTGATACGCCCCTCTAGTGCAGCTTCAAAAATTACTTTTGGTAATTTGGATGGTCGCTCGAGAAGCAAGAAAACCGAATTTGGGAATCCTAAAGCCTTAAAACGAGCTTTGGTTTGTTCCCTTCCATCTCGAGCGACCAAACCACGCACCGCTAAGGAATCAGCAACAATGTTTTTGTTCTGACAGTGGGTCAGCAGTAAACGCATTTCGGCGCACTGGGTCGGAGTAGTGGACTCAGGAATAATCACACAGGGAATACTTGAGATTCCCGCGCTTACCGCATCAGCAAACACCCGCTCGCCTTTGATAATTTGGTACTGGTATTCCTCGAGAATCCCCAGCCCGAGGTTTAATTCTCGGGCATCGCTTGGGGTGAGTGGTTTAATCAAAATGCTTTGTAGGACTTGATAATGCTTCATGGCTTGTGTAGTGAACGAACGTTGAATAGGTAACGGTGGCAGTATTTCGGTTGTTTTAATCAATGCGTATTTCACGCTTGTACCGTGCCGTAGTGCTTCTTGTGCAATACCTCGAGGGCTTCGAGTTCTCGAGCATCGGAAGTTACGAACCACCATCCCACATGACTCACCACAAGGTCAGCAAGAGGTACGGGGAGTTTGCCCGTTCTGGCTGCTCGAGCGAACTTCTCAAGGTGTAAGGGCAAAGGTTTAGGGCGAAACTCAGGGGTGAGATAAAGGGGTAGTTTGGGCTGTTCGGCTGGTTTTGGGCTTGGCTGCTCGAGACTTGCATCAGAATAAAAATTTGTAAATACCCCCTCTCGGGCTAACTCAAAAGACTCAAAAGGGGTATTTTCGGGCTTTTGAGTCTTTTGAGTTGACGACTCTAGGGGTTTTTCAGTTTTTTTCTGTAATCGTCTTGGCTGGTACGTGTCCACTTCACTCACCACCTTTTAAGTCTGGGTGTAACCGAATAACTTCTTTTGCCCGTCCGTCAAGTTTGCCAGTGGCTCGAGTTTCCTCTATTCGTAACCACCCCAATTGCTCGAGCGTATATACGCCACGGTCAATAATGCTCGAGATGTTACGATTTGTTTGTTTTACATCGCGTAAGGTGCTGCCATCCCTGATTTTCTTATCTTCAATCAGCTTTGCCACTGTATGGGCTGCTGTCTGGTCTGGGTTTAGCTCGAGGGCGTAAATCTTCTTGGCGTGTTGCTCGAGGTAATCCGACCAATCAAGCGCCATCAGCAAAGCATCTAGGCTTATTGGCTCGAGGTCGTCACCCCAAGCACGGTCTTGGTCTGCAAGGTCGCAAAGATGAAAGATAGCTGCAAGTGAGACACACAGGCTTTTTGTTTTGGCGTACCAAGACTTGAACGCGCTATCAGTTGCAAGGTCGCCACCTGGTCTTATTCGCCGCTCGAGCGTGTCATGCCATTGGTTAAATTCGGGTTGTGCTTCGCTCGAGAACTTTAATAAGCGAGGCTCGAGACTACCATCTGTACCGTTCTGCTCGAGGTTGTTTAAGCGTATTGCTACTTTGATGACCCGCTCGAGTGCGTACTTATTGGCGGGTGTTTGCTGTTCGGGCGGTATCCATTTTAGGTAATTATCCGGATAAACCAAAACCTGAAAGCGTTGTAAAAAACCGTCATTCTGCATCGGGTCGGCAAGCATTCGGGCGATTAGTTCATCTAACAGCTTAGGTTGAATCATGCCACAAATGGCAACACAAACCCGTTCAAGCCTGACCTTACCGCGTCCTACCCGATGATAAGTGTAGGACGTACTGCCATCCCAAGCGGCATTGAAGAATCCTCGAGCCTCTGCCATGTCATCACGGTTCATACTGGCAACAAAAGGGGCTAATTCGTCACGGATGACAGTCATCCCCTTTTGATTATCTTGTAACAGCATTCCGAGTGCTTCATGGGTGCAATTGGTTGTGGTGTAAGTCCGTTCGGTGGGTTTGGCATTCTCGAGCCTACGGACTTCTTGACGAGCTGCTTTCACAGCCTCAAGGGTTGGTATAACCTCACCTCGAGGGGCTTTCTTTTCGGTGTATCGCTTCTCGAGTAAATCAAGTTGTTTCTTGGCTTGGCTTAATTCGAGTTCTGCATCTTCGTTTAGGGTTTCTAAGTCGTGGGCTGCCTGTTTCTCGAGGTGTCTCAGGGGTGCAATTGCATCATTCAATAACTTTGTTTTCATGCTGCCAGAGGACGCAACCGCACCGCCCCAAATGTTCGGTGTGACATAAAACCCTGCTCGAGCTTGCACCGTGACGCTTGCACCAATCACACCTGATAAGGCACACAAAGCATTTGAAGCCACCATCTCGAGCGGAGAACACGCTAACCGTGCCGTATCATGCAACCAGTCTTGTAAGCAGTCTGGCAACATCTCGAGGGGTAAGCTAAAGACTTTTTGACAAGCTGGTATCGGTTGCCGTGCTTGCCACGGTTCGGAGTCCTCAAGTAATTCGGTATTCTCGAGGTTGTCGTACTGCTTGGCTTGGTTTAGCTCGAGTACCGCCGCTAATCCTGCTGGGTTTGCAGTACGCACCACTTGCAAGGCTTCGGCTCGAGTCATATCACCACCTCGAGGATTTGCAATGCTTTTTGTAAAATTCGGGCTGCCTCGAGTTCGGATGCTGACCAAATTTCGCCGCATGGTTCACAACCAAAAGCTGTGCCTAGAAAGAGCTTTTGGTTGCTGTCGTGGTTGTGCATTTGCATTTTGGTAGTCCATCGTTTCCCACAGGGGCAAACTCGAGGTGTAGCACCCATAAAAGCGTCAATGCAATGTTCGAGACTGACACCCGCCGCGATTCGTTCAAGTTGTGCCTTGTACGGTCTGAGCGCATCGCCTATCCAGTTTGATAAAGCTGTTAGTCCTTCGTACTCTGCGCCCTCGAGTTTAAGTTTTACACCACCAAAATTATTCCAAATGTTGATCCATTCGGTTAAATCATTTGGAATATCTGGTATTGGTTTACGTTCAATCGTCGCTTGTGGTTTACCTCGAGGGACTGTGTGGCATTGCTCGAGTCCTGCCAGTTGAATTAGGTGTTTAGCGGCTTCGGCTCTGGTCATGCCGACGATGCTCACCAAGAAACCAAAAGCATTAAAATCTTGGTTTGTCACAAAGCAATGCAAACGCCATGTTCCACCTGGATAGCGTTTTAGGCTTGCGTCAAAGTCTCGAGAAGTCTTAAGCCAAACTGGAATGACCCGCCCTGCTTTGTTTGGTACTGCTCGAGCATCAGGGAAGTATTGGGCAACAATTGCGGGTAGGTCAGCTTCTAAAATAGCTCGGGTCAGGGTGTCATTGGCGAAGTTGTGCATTTTTAACCCTGTTGGAAAGTTGAGCCGCTTCCCATGCCTCGAGTGAGTCAAGAGGGATACGGATAACGGGGCGTTTGCTTCCGGGGTTGCCAATTTTCAGGCATGGAAGCTCACCACTTTTGATGAGGTTGTAAACAAAGTTTTGATGTACTTCCCAACGTTGGGCAACGTCTGAAACACCAAAAAAGGATTTGACCGTGATTGCTTGCGGATTCAAAGAATTATTTATAAAAGACCACCCCAAACGGGACGCTCGAGCGGTTAATGCTCGAGGTGAGAACACAGGACTAAAGCCGTGTTCTCAGACGTTGGGGGCGCAAGTGGTTTGTATTTGTGGGTAATACTCGAGCGGTGGGGGGTGCAGTAGTTTTTCAATTACTCGAGAATCATTATTCAATTTCAGAAGATGAAAATTTAATAACTGCAAAAAATTTAGGTGAATAGCTAAACGCATTGCTTTTAGTATTTCGGAAAGCAATGCGTCCAAAGCGCAATTGAACTGAGCTACATTAGCTTCTCCCCACGTCACGCCATTTGCCCCCATGTTTCGTCGGAGTTTTTGCCAAACGAAAGACATGGACAAACTTTTAGACTTTAATTTTTTCACTAAGGCTTCGTATCCCTTGTCTCGAGGTAATCGAAAGGTTTGATGCTCCATAACCGCGCAAGTTATAGCAAGAGTTAAGGAGTCATTCGTATTTTTGGTGCATAAGGGACGACAAAGTGTGTTACGAATTTCCACAACTGCACATGCCATTGCCAGACCAAGGCTATTGTTGGCAAATCGTGGAACGCTCATATAAAAAGTTTATCATTTCTTGTTTATTTACACAACTTCATATACCTTTTCTTTTCTTAACGTCATTTCTTGAGGTTAAGAATATGCGGAACAGATGCGGAACGGGTCAAGTGACTTGGATATAAATGCAGTGACAAGAATAAACAACTCGAGCAAAATAAGCGCGTATTTGACAAACAATACAGTTAGAGAAGTGAAGTCAAGTTAAATCAGTAAATATGTTAATTACGAAATCGCACTCAAGAGGTCAGGGGTTCAAATCCCCTCATCTCCACCAAGAATCCCCCGCTAATTAGCGGGGGATTCTTATTTTTTAGTTTATGCCGAAAGCGCTGTTTTTAGTGTTTGCCGCAGAAATGCCGCCTTCAGTGCTTATATAGTATAACTAAAATTAAACTATGCAAAGTATAAACAGTCAAACTATACTTGCACCTCTTATGATTAAACTAAAGTTAAAAGATTGTCTTGACGCAAATGGTTTAAGTGTCTATCGTCTCGAGAAAGAATGCCCCGAAGTAAGCCGTACCACATTGTACAAGCTGGCATCGGGTGAAGTTGACGGGGTACGGTTTAATACCTTGAATGCGCTGCTTGTTGCGCTTGCACGGCTTACTGGTAAGCCAGTCACGCCTAACGACTTGCTCGAGGTGATAGAAGAACCGCTCGAGGAAATGGACGAGGAATCTAAGGCATGGCTCGATATGGCAGGACAAGACACCATGCAAGCCATTCACAAACTCGAGAAGGACGTACCGCCCGAGGAACTAAAACGCTGGCATGAAAGTATGAAAGCAGCCGCAAAACCCGCTAGATACGTGCAGGGTAAAGGTATTGTCTTACTTGAGAGAGACACATGAATAGTGTTTTTGGACAAGTGATTCGCGTTGCCTTCCCTGAACGCAAACCCAAAGGACATGAACAAACGGGGGAACGTCCTGCATTGCTGATTGATGATCCAAGTTCACACCAAAAACTCGAATCCCCAATGCTTGTGGTCGTCCCAATTACCACGACCACAAAACACCAAGGGGTACTTCGCGTACAACTTGTTGCAGGAGAAGCAAACCTTAGCGAAGCCTGCACTATTCTTTTTGACCATATCACCAGTGTTGACGCTTCGCGGGTGCGTGGGTATTACGGGAAGCTCGAGGGTGATGCTTTAGAACAATCTCGAGCAGCATTGCGAATCATGACCAAGAACGGGTTGGGAGAGTAACCTTATGGCACGAACAAAAACCCCTGTTTATGACAGGGGGTTATTTTTTTGGTCGGTTTATTTGGCGCTAGGGTTGCCAGCCAAAACCCAGCTTTCAATTTCCAATGTGCTATTCTCTTAAGGTTTGCTCGAGAATCCTCGAGTCGGAGGATACTATGTTAGGACTAGGAATTGTCGGATTACCCAATGTCGGAAAGTCAACTCTTTTTAATGCCATCACCAAAGCTGGAGCGCTCAGTGCTAATTATCCATTTGCCACGATTGACAAAAACATTGGTATGGTCAGTTTGCGTGATGAACGCTTAAACGCGCTCAGTAAGCTCTACAGCAAAGGTGATCGTGTACCACAAATCGTCGAAACCCATGTCGAATTTGTGGATATAGCTGGGCTGGTCAAAGGGGCATCTTCGGGCGAAGGCTTGGGCAATCAGTTTTTAGCCCATATCCGCGAAGTCAGCGCCATTGCCCATGTGGTTCGCTGCTTTGAAAACCCAGATATTATCCATGTGGCAGGTAAAATTAGTCCACTCGAGGACATCGAAATCATCAATACAGAGTTAGCCCTCGCCGATTTACAAACTTTAGAGAAACGCCTTGACCGCTTACGAAAAAATGCCAAAGGCAACAAAGACGATGCTGAATTGTTCGAGAAAGTCGAAGCGATTCTGAAGCCACTTTCCGACGGAATTCCCGCCCGTTTAACAGGTATTGAAATCCCCAAAGAACTTGGGTTGATTACCTCTAAGCCCTTGTTGTATGTGATGAACGTAGACGAAGCCACTTTAGCCGAGGACAACGATCATGTCAAAACGGTGCGCGAATACGCCGCTAAAGAAGGCGCAGATGTGGTGAAAATTTCGGCGCAAATCGAAGGGGAGATTGCTGACCTCGAGCCAGAAGAAGCCGCGATGTTTTTAGAAACACTCGGTTTAACCGAATCAGGTCTCGAGCGACTGGTCAAAGTGGGTTTTCATTCGCTGGGCTTACAAACATTTTTAACGGCTGGCGAAAAAGAAACTCGGGCTTGGACAATTACCAAAGGCACAAAAGCACCTCAAGCGGCGGGAACAATCCACACCGACATCGAACGTGGTTTTATTCGGGCGGAAGTAATCGAATGGGAAAAACTGATTGAAGCCGGAAATTTGGTCAACGCCAAAGCCAAAGGCTGGGTTAGAAGCGAAGGTAAAGAGTACGAAATGCGTGATGGCGACGTGGTGAATTTCTTATTTAATGTCTAGTCTCGAGTCGTTTCATTTCGGTTTCATATTATTTTTGGTATGCTCCCGCTCGTGAATTTTTTTTTAGAAGCCGTTATTCTTGGTATCGTTGAAGGCATCACCGAGTTCTTACCAATCTCGAGTACGGGGCATTTAATTGTCGCCGAGAGTTTACTGGGTTTTGAAGACCCCAATAAAACCTTTACTGTGGTAATTCAAATTGGCGCGATTCTGGCGGTGGTGCTGTACTATTTTAAGGACTTACTGGCTCGAGTTACGGGTTTATTCGCTGGGCAACAAAAAGCCCTTAAATTCTGGTCAAATTTACTGATTTCCACGATTCCCGCCGCGATTATTGGACTACTTCTCGAGAATGCCCTAGGTTTTTTGGACACACCTTTAACTGTGGCAATTGCTTTAATTGTTGGTGGAGTTATTTTATATGTCCTCGAGACGCTGCGTGGCAACAAAAGCACTGAACCAGAACCGCTCGAACCGATGATTGATAGCATTACCCCACGCCAAGCGCTTTTGATTGGCTGTTTTCAAGTCTTAGCAGTGATTTTCCCCGGTACAAGCCGAAGCGGTGCAAGCATTGTCGGCGGCTGGATGGTTGGCTTAAACCGTGTGACCGCCACGGCATTTTCCTTTTATATGGGTATTCCTACGCTTGGCGCAGCCGGGCTTTATAAGCTCTACAAAGCCCGAGATGAACTTGGCAGTTTACCGGGCGGGTCATCAGCTTTGATTGTCGGCAGTTTAGTCAGTTTAGTCACAGCTTTTTTAGCCGTGACTTGGTTACTGAAATTCGTCTCGAGAAATAATTTTAAGGGCTTTGCGATTTACCGCATTGTGGCTGGTGTGGTGATTTTGGTGTTACTGGCAACCAATGCTATCCCGAACAGTTAAGCTGGTATGGTTGCTGGATTTCCACCAAGCTCGAGAACGACTTGTTCAAATTGAATTCGGTCAAGCGTTTTACTAATGCTGTCACGGTCAAAATGAACTTCTGCCCAAACGGTGTTATCAACCTCGAATTCGGTTGCTCCGGGATTGAGAACTTGGATACGCAAAGAACCACTTGCATCGTATACAAAAGCTGCGGCACTTTTACCCACTTGAAAGTATTCGGTTTGTTTCATGGTTATAATTCCTCTCGAGTCAGAATGCCTTGCCAGATTCCAGCATACAGTGTTTGAGAGGTTTTTTGAAGGTCATTTAGAACTTTTTGCTCAATTGAAGATAATGATTCACGATTTTGCAACTTGCGAACAATTTCATAAATATCATGTTCTATTGTATCGAATGTATCAAGTTCTTGATGGACGATTTTTAGTTCAGCCAAATGCTGGCTTTCGATAGCGACAATAAACTGTAAATCGCGGTAGCCGCTCCGTTGAGGTTCAATAACCCGATCCTTAAAGGCAACGATGTTAAAATACCGCTCGAGTTGCACCCCAATTGCATAAGCCGTTCGCACAGAATTCACAATCAATTTTCCAGCCAGCATATCGAGTGGAATCACATCACGCACTGCTTTCTCGAGAATTCGGTCTGGATTTTTAATACCGTTATTTGGACGACATGCCCACGAAAGACCTAACTCCGCAGCACAAGCCCGAACTCTTTCACGAAAAATAGACTCGAGTCGTTTTGCCGTGGCATAGGCTTGCGGTAAAGAACCGATTTGTGTGATTGTTTCTGGGTAAGTTTGTAATTTTTGTCTGGAAATTACAAACTTGTCAAGTGCGTCCATGAACTCAATCATGTCTCAAAAATCTGATTAAATCAAGCCAATTCATTTGATTGAGAACTAAACGCTTACTGTCATAATTTGTCCTCTATGCTCTCGAGCGTATCATCTCGAGGTTGTCTTCTACCAATAGTTCGCCATTTCTAAAAACAGTTCGCATCACCGAATTCGGGTAACTCGAGGCAAAATCGGTGTACTGCATGGTGCGAAATTTTCCATTCTCGAGAACCAAGTCCAGAATCCCATCTTTGCTGCGTTTACGTGGGTCGGTCACAGGGTCTTTGTAAATTGGGCGGTATGTTCCGCCAACGATTCCCGCACTAGCTTTATAGGCAAAGCGTTGGGTGTCACGGTCTACTTTTTGTAGCAACGCACCACCCATGCCAAAGCCGACGTTGGTTGCGCTGTAACCGTCGTTCATGATTGCAGCGAGGATTTCTTTAATGCTGTCTTCATTGATGCCGTCGCCTTGGATGACGCGGACATGATTCAGCACTTTGTAGCCTTTGCTGTTGAGGCTGTGTCCAAATTTGGCTTCAAGGGCATTAACCGCCATGCGTACTACGGCGGGTGGATCGCCACTGTCTGGACGTACCACAAGGGTCGCGCCACTGGCAATCACTTGTTCACGCAAGGCTTCGCCCCAAAATTCGTTAATCGCATGTTTTAAGTCGTAACTATCCGAAACCACCGCAAATAAAGCCCCCGGTTTAGCGAACATCCCCACCATATGACGGTATGCCTCGAGTTCGTTTTCTTTGCCCCAACTGGTGACGGTGCTGTGTTCGGCGGCTGGAATGCTAAAACCAGCAATGTCTGCCCCATAATAGTTGCGTGCCAACCGAATCGCCTCTAAGGTGTCTGTTCCCATAAAGTTCAGCAAGTGCGCCAAGCCGCCAATTCCAGCCGATTCACGACTAGACACGCCTCTCGAGCCAAAATCATGGAGCTTAAAAGCAATTTCGCTTTTGGGGTCGTCAGAACTTTCCTCGAGGGCTTTTTCGATAATGCCACGAATAAAATAACTTTGTGTGGCAACTGTGGTGGGATACCAAACCCGCATCAGCATTGTTTCAAACCAACTGACCAACCAAGGAAAACGTTCATCAGTATTGGTACAAGTCAGTAACACATTGTGATTAGGCACAAGTGTTCCTTCTGGCACAGCCCGAATCTCGAGTGGCAGATTGCCGCCAAGTTCGGTGGCAATCAACCGCCAAGCCTCGAGCGGAAAAGGCTCACCGTGGGCGCTTAAGACTTCGTTGGCTTCTTCGACCATCTCTAAAGTGATCCGAGTGGTCAAGTATTTTTTTAAGACGTACTGCAAGCCAAAAAAACGTGTGGCTGGGTACGTTCCACCCCGAGACTCGAGATAGCTCATCATCCGAGTCATGTTTGGCGGATACTGCATAAAGTGCGAGCTTTTGTAGCTGTCAGTGTCGAGAATGATGTTGCTGTCGTTAATAGGTTTCATAATTAGCTCCTAGCTCCTAGCTC
This sequence comes from Deinococcales bacterium, assembly GCA_031414595.1. Lineage (GTDB taxonomy): Bacteria > Deinococcota > Deinococci > Deinococcales > JAAFIG01 > JAAFIG01. The sequence continues at coordinate 34,515 of JANNVX010000029.1, read as the reverse complement.
CTGGCTGCTAGGTTTGAATCGAGGCGAGAATTTGTCAGACTTATTGGTAAAAATAGTATTTTTGCTTAGAGCTAGAAGCTAAAAACCAGCAGCTAGTGGCTCATTGCCTGAGTACGAAATGCTCAATAATCGCGTGGTGGTCTTCAAAGAACAATTCTGGTTTGGAGAGGGCTTCTGATAGTGGCATCCAGAAGGCATCGGCGGCATCGTCTGAGCCTTTGATGTTTGGCAAACTGCCAATCCCTAGGTCAAAATGATAGGCATGGGTGATGGTGCGTCCGCGCAAACTGCGGTCTGGGTAGTCAAAGACGGCGCTGTTTTTGAGGTATTTATCTGGCTCGAGTTTTAGCCCAGTCTCCTCGAGTAATTCTCGTAAGCAGCCCTCGAGTAAACTTTCTTTTTGGTTCAAAAATCCGCCGGGGATGGCGTATTTGCCTTTGCCGGGGTGGTCGCCACGTTTAATCACCAGCACAAAACCGCTTTTCATAACAACCGCATCGGTGGTGACAAACACGGGTGGGTACGGCGCGGCTGCCCAGATTTTTTTGTAATCTTGGACAAATTGGTACTCGAGAACAAGGTCTTGGTACTCTTGGGTTTTTTGAAAATCCGTCAGCCATTTAGCAGTGCTAGGACTGACCATATTTTCGGTTGCCTGCCCCGTCCAGAGCGCCTTGCGGACTTCGGTGGCGTTTAGGCTCGAGATGATTTTGGTCGGTAAGTAATCCCATTGTGGAAACGATTTTAAGTAGTAGCTCGAGTTGTCCTTGAGATGCCCGAGTAGCGCGATGTGGTCACTGCCTTTGGTGATGCCGTGAACTCCGTTCTGCACACTGGCTAACCACATGGCTTCGTTGTAAAAATAATCGCGCACATAAGTAAAAGCAATTCTGGTTTTGTCTATACCAGCCTTCTCGAGCGCAGTTTGGATGAGGTGCTGGCGTTCTTCGGCTAAAAATGGGTTTTTGATGCTCCGAGCAGTTTTAGCACTGCCAATCACCACAATCAGTTTTTGAACCTTCTCGAGTGCTTCGAGCATCACGGCGATGTGGGTTTGGTGTGGTGGCTGGAATCTGCCAATGAAAACACCGTAGGTGAATTGCGAATCCGATTTCATATTATTCATAATAGAATTATTTTAATGAGTTATATGAAAATTGACACAAAAACTCGATGGCAACAAGCCCCAATGCTCGAGAATTCGTTCGGAATGTGTTTTATCCTAAGGAATTGTCCAGAAATAACTTCTTACCCGCAACTACAGCACCTACGGGCTTGGGGCGCTTCCCGATTTGAGAATGGATCTGACCTTAAACGGTTTAGGCATGCCTAACCCCTACGGTTTAGCATGAGATTTTTGTCGTAGGGGCGAGGCATGCCTCGCCCAACGATTCACGGATTTTATTTTCGGATAGTTCCTAAGAAACAACCGTCCCCATGCCCTCGAGTGCTTTCGTGACTGGTTTCTCGAGTCGTGCATCACCAAAAATAACCCTTTTGCAACCACCCTGTACCGCTTCGGCTGCACCAAGCACTTTTTTCTTCATGCGGTCTTGGGCAAACTCGAGGTAACTTTCTACATCGTTAGCTGGGATATGTTTAATTAAACTGCTTTCGTCTCGAAAGTTGCGTAGCAGTCCGGGGACATTAGATAAAAGCAGCAAGGCTTCGGCTTTTAATTCGGTGGCGAGGGCGGCGGCGGCTCGGTCTCCGTCTACATTGATGGCAACACCCTCAAAACTCGAAGCGGGTGGGGTCAGGACTGGTAAATACCCGTTGTCCAAGAGTAAATGCAGCAATGCGCCATTGACTTTTTCGACTGTTCCAGTGTGGTCGCCGCGTAAGATTTTCACTTTTCCGTTTTCGACTGCCCGAACCGAATCTTTGTGTTTACCCTCAAAAATCCGTCCGTCCAGTCCAGATAATCCGACGGCATTGACTCCACGGCGTTGCAGTCGTTCGACAATGCCTTTGTTTTGTTTGCCGCAGTACACCATCTCAAAAATTTCTAAGGTTTCGCGGTCAGTAAACCGACTGGTGTATCCACTTGGGCTGGTCACAAATTTAGGCGGATGCCCGAGCAATTCGGCAATGCGGTTGGTTTCGGCACTGCCACCATGTACCAAGACAAGTTTTTTGCCCTCGAGCCATAGGTCGGCTATATCGTTACACACCGCATCATAATCAATTCCTAGGCTTCCGCCAACTTTAACAACGATCATTTTTAGATTCTAACAAGTTCAGGCTTTATGATGAAGGGAAAAAGTCTTAAGTATCCAAACAAGTCTCCAAGCGCGTATAAAAAGGTATGAATCGCAATTCTAGTTTGGTTGTCAATCCGTTGTGGTTGGGTATGCTTGTCCCTCTCTTGATTTATGGCTTGTTGCGCTTGTTACCCCGCGCTGACGTACATTTACACGGGGTCGGGCAACATTTTTACTTGGTCAGCATCACCAGTCTACTATCAGCTGGGATAGCGGTTTTTATTGGGCTGATTGGCTCGAGGTTACGCAACTTACAGGTTGTTTTGGTTTCTTTGGCGTTTATTTCTTTGGGGATTGCTTTTGGCACACATGGTTTCTCGACCCCCAATTTTGTACTGCCCGACAACCGCGTCTCGGGAATTACCGCCGAAATGAGTGTGGTGTTATCAGCTTTGTGGCTGCTTTCCTCGAGTTTTCCATCTGACGCGCCTTTGCTGCGTGATTTGGCAAAAGCCTCGGGTTGGTTGGTTTGGGCATGGACTGGTTTTTTGTTGGTCTTGTGTGCAGGACTTTTGTTGCTGCCTAGCTTAGTGGAATGGGTTCCGCTCGATGAAAACCCCTTACACTTGCCATTAAGTGGCTTGACAATTGGGCTGGCGTTGCTGGCAGCTTGGCGTTACTGGCGCTCGTACTTATTTACCCATGCACCGTTGCAAGTGGCACTGGTCTACTGCGCTTTATGGATTGCCACCACTCAACTCATCATCAGCACCTCAACACTCTGGGATTTATCGTGGTGGTTTTATCATGGGGTGTTGCTGATTGCGGTTGGCACAATGATTTGGGGTTTACTGCGCCAATACACACGCGGCGCATTGGCGGCTTCTTTAGCTGGCATCTGGAATGCCAACCCGATGGCTCGGCTCGAGTCAGTGATTGACCCTAATTTACAAAACCTGATTCGTGCCACCGAAATCCATGATTCTTACACCGCAGGTCACAACAAGCGGGTCGCCCTGCACGCGGTTCAGATTGGGCAAGCCTTGGGCTTAAAACCCGAAAAGCTGAGGGCATTGGCGCAAGGCGGTTGGGTTCACGACCTTGGAAAACTCGAGATTCCACAAAACATCCTCAATAAACCAAGTAACCTCGAGCCAGAGGAGCGCACGTTAATCGAACAACACCCGATAATCGGTTATGAATACGCTCGAGCCAATGGTTTTTTACCCGAAGAACTGAGCATTATTCGCCACCATCACGAGCGTTACGATGGCACTGGCTATCCAGACCAACTCAAAGGCGAAACCATTCCACTGCTTGCCCGAATCACCGCTATTGCAGATGTCTATGATGCCCTGACCAGTCGGCGCAGTTACCGCGAACCGATGACCCATGAGGCGGCTCGAACCTTTATCATGGCTCGAGCCGGAACGCATTTTGACCCCGCCTGTACCTTGGTTTGGAGTCACCTGACCAAAAGCGGAGCGCTGCCCGAGGTTTTAGACACCTCTTGGTGAACAGAGATTGGTCTATGGTGGACTAGGCTATTTAGCATACTCTCTATAAATCTTGACAATTTCAGTAAAATCTGTTAATGTTTTGTTATGGCAGCCCCGCACACTCTTAAAAATCTCGAGATGCAGCAGGATTTCATTTACACGCTTGAGGAATTTGAAACAGTTTGTAATTCGTGGTTGCTACAATACCTGCCAGAAAGCTACCAAGGCGCTCGCGCTCGAGAACCAATCACGATTCGCAACTTGCGCCATTATGCCAGCCAAGGGCTGATAGACGAACCACTTAAAGAAGGGCGTGAGGCGCGGTACTCGTATCGGCATTTGGTGCAAGTGCTGCTGTTGCGCCGTGCCATGGCAGAAGGGTACACCAGCAAACTCTTGTACGGGATGATGCGCCGTGCCACCAACGAACTCGAGGCGTTACTGGGTGGTGATTTGTTTGCTTCGCCAGCCAAACCAGAACGTCAAAAAATCAATCAAACTGTGATGCGTGAAGAATCGGCGAACCAGCAAGCCCAACGTCAAGTGCTGGATTATTTAAGTGGCTTACAGCCCCAATCCAATCTTTCTGGTCAGACCGTTGCTCTCGAGGCGACCCCAGTTCAAACTTGGCAACAATTTGAAATTGCCTCGGGTATCGAACTTTGGCTTCGCGCCGATGCCATACTGCCAAAAACTGCCTTAGAACGTCAGCGCTTACTGTCACGTATCGAACCCTTGCTTCGTTAAATTTTTTTACAGGTCGTCACAGATTGCCACCAAGCAATTTTTCGTCTTCTCGTATTCAAAAAGGATGTGATTTATGAATCAACCTCAAATCAGCATTTTGTCCAGTAAACCCAACGCAGGAATTCTCGAGTTACTGATTCGGATTCGTAGTCCACAGCCCCCCGTAAACTCGACCCAACGTCCGCCGCTTAACCTCGCCTTGGTAATTGACCGCAGTGGCTCAATGGAAGGCTTGCGGCTCGAGTATGCCAAAGCCGCCGCCAAATATGCTCTTTCGCAATTGACACCGAACGATAAAGTCAGCCTCACGATTTTTGATGATTCAGTGCAGACTATTGTAGCCAGTCAGTATGTGCGCCCAAATGCAAACTTTAATCAGTTGATCGACCAAATAGAAACGGCTGGCAGTACCAATCTGCATGGTGGGTGGCTCGAGGGGGCAAATCAAGCCGCCAGCAGCCTTGAAATTGGGCGCTTAAACCGTGTCCTGCTCTTGTCCGATGGTCAAGCCAACCAAGGTGAAACCCGACCCGAAGAAATTTTTAAGCAAGTCGCGGGTTTAGCCAAAAAAGGCATCAGCACCAGCACCATGGGTGTGGGTGAGGACTTTAACGAAGATTTACTTGAGGGAATAGCCAACAACGGAGACGGCAATTACCACTTTATTCATAACCCAAAACAACTCCCAGAAATTTTTGCGGTCGAACTCAAAGGCTTACTGACCACTTTGGGCAGAATGGTCAGTTTAGGATTCGAGCCAAATCTCGGTCTGAAAGTGCTGGATGTCTTAAACGACTTTGAAAAAACCGAAACTGGACGCTATAAACTCGATAACTTGCGCTTTGGTCAGCAACTCGAGGTGGTGCTTAAACTCGAGGTCAACGCCGAGATAGTGCAATTCCCCGAAATTCTTGGTTTGCGCTTGGCATACACCGACACCAACGGCACACGACATGTCCAAAAACTGAGTTTTTCAATCTCCAAAAGCCAGTACCTAGAACTGGGTGTGAATTTAGAGGTGCAAGAAGCGGCTGCTTTACTGATTACGGCTCGTAGCAAATTGGTGGTGGCTGGAATGATTGATGCTGGAAATGTCCGAGAAGCGGCTGCCGAAATCAAACGCCAGAATGTGATGTTGCAAGCCATGCCAAAAAGTGCAGCCCTTGCCAGTGAAATGGCATTACTCGATGCACTCGAGGAAAACGTAGTCACCAATGCCAATGTCACCCGCAAACAAGCCATGTCTCAACGCTATGAACGCAGTAAGAAGGGCGCTTGATGGTTGGCAGTCTCAAACGCGCTTGATGATAGACTGACTTCATGAAAATCGCTGCTTTATTCCCCGGACAAGGCTCACAAGCTGTCGGCATGACCAAAGATTTCTTTGAACACAACGACAGCGCCAGAGCGCTTTTAGAACGCTCCTTCCAAGTTCTGCCCGGACTCGAGACTTTAATCTTTGAAGGTCCTGAAGAAGCCCTTAAACTGACCGAGAACGCCCAGCCCGCCCTTGTCGCCTCGAGTATCGCTTGTTACCGCGCTTGGCGAGCCGCCACGGGTTTGACCCCAGATTTTGCGGCTGGGCATAGTTTAGGTGAATTCAGTGCGCTGGTGGCAGCAAGGGCTTTAGAATTTGATGATGCTTTGCGCTTAGTACGCGCTCGTGGGCGCTATATGCAGGCAGCCGTACCCGTTGGCGAGGGGGCAATGGCGGCGGTGCTAAAAGTCAGTCTCGAGACGATCCAAGAAGCCTTAACTGGACTCGAGGGCGCAGAAATTGCCAATCTCAACACCCCCGAACAAACCGTGATTTCTGGTTCGGTGGCTGGGGTGGCTGCGGCTTGCGAAGCCCTCAAGCAAAAAGGCGCAAGGATTATCCCGCTTCAAGTTTCTGCGCCTTTCCACAGCAGTTTAATGCAGCCCGCTCGAGTTCGGCTCGAGAAGGATTTAGCCATCACCGAATTTCATGAGTTTTACTTTCCTGTGGTTGCCAATGTTACGGCAACAGAAAACACCGACCCAAGTGTAGTGCCAGAATTACTCTCCAAGCAGGTCACGGGTTCAGTACGTTGGGTCGAAAGTATGCAAAGGCTTTGGGAATTGGGCGCTCGAGAATTTATTGAATTTGGCTCTGGCACGGTTTTAACTGGCATGATTAAGAAAATTCTACCTGAAGCCAAAACTTTTAATATCTCGAGTCCAGAGGGCTTGGAGTTATACATAAGGTCGCACATATGATTCAATTATTTTTTGAGTTCTCGGATTCTTGGGTCTAGGATATACGGAATTCTGCGTCTCACTCTTACTTTTCGCATTTGCGGGTGCATTGGATTGAGTAAAATATTGTGTTCAAGTGGCATTGGTGCAGATGGTACAGACAAACATAGACTACGTTTTTCTTTTGCCCAATTCGAGCCGTACACTTGGGTTGGCTCATCGCCCTTGCCAAATGCCGAAGAAATGACCATTGCGGTTGCATCTTCAATGGTTTCGTCTGGAACTTCTATTTCAATCAATTCCCGTATCCCAAAATCACGTGGGGCAACGTGCATCAGTACCTCGAGAACCGCCAATGAAGCGGTTGAACTGGTGTACAAAAGTGGTACTCCCTGCAAATTCCAACGCCCCGGACTAAAAGCTGCCCCTGTACCATCAAGTGGGTCATAGATATTTTGCTTTGCATAGGGGGCGGTATGGTTGTGTAAACGCCAAACAAGCATCAAAAAGTCCCAGCCGAAATTCGTCCAAGAATAACCCGTACTTGCTCATAGCCTTTAGGTGTCACGGCTGTCTCGAGTGGTGTACGGTATTCAAAGGCTGGTAGTTCAGAACTCATCCAGCGCTTGGCTATTTCTGGGTCACTGAAGACTTCTTCAGCTTTTTTAAGTGCTAAAGCAACAAATTCGGCTTTATAGGTCTCGAGTTCGTTTAGTGTTTCGGTTTGTAAGCGTCTGTCTAGGGTTCGAGGTGGAATTCCTAGTTGTATTCCAAGTTCTCGAGGGCTATAACCAAGTTTGTCTTGGAGTTTTGTAAAGGCTGTAAATCCATTTGAACCATCTATTTGTGTATGTGCCATATTTTCGCCATCCTTGCAAAAAATTATACCACACTGGCGAAAAAACTCAAAATGTTTACCAGTCTCGAGTTAGCGACGCTCGGGCAAGTCTGCCTTATTTGTGGTACTTCACCCCTGCACTGATCGTACTGGCTCGGTAAAGTGCCTCGAGTAAGACCAATTGGGCGAGGTCATGCGGAAAGGTCAGCGCACTTAAACTCCAGAGTTCATTGGCTCGGGTTTTTACGGCGCTAAAAAGCCCTTCGTCCCCACCAATACAAAATGCCAATTCACCCTGCCCTTCTACCCCTAGTGTCTCGAGTTTTTGGGCAAGGGCTGGGGTCTCGAATTGCCGTCCATTTGGGTCTAGGGCAAATAAATAGGCTTTTCCAACTGCCTCGAGAATCGCGTTACCTTCTTCAAGCATAGCAGCCTCACCAGATTTTTTGCTGTCGCGTACCCGTGTAAAACGAATTTTATGAAAACGCTCTAAGCGAGTGGCGTACATTTCACAACCCAATTTGGCATACTCGAGTTTTGGAGCGCCCACCGTAACAATGTGAATTTTCATCGGCAATCGAGCCTAAAGCGCAAGCTCGCGTCACTTACACTAAAACCACTGACTCGGCGCTCTTGTCCAACAATAAATTGTTGTGGCGAAGGCAAGCTACTTTCAGAGGTAAAAAAGAAAATATCGGCGGTGGCTTTGCTGTTGGGTTGGACAGTGTTATACAAAAAAAGCGCGTCGGTGTTGGCGGAAGCTAGGGTTGCTCCGCTTGTTAAACGCAAAGTAAAGTTACTCGCGCCACCTTCGCCATCAGAAAAACCAGTCTCAAATAACGATAAGGCATTGCTGCTGATATTGCTGTACTCGAGTGTCACCAAGTATCCAGCTTTGCCGTTTTGGATAAGCGGTGCGGTATTCAAAAGTCGCATCAGCCAGACACCATTATTTAAGGATAAGTTACTGCAACCCTCGAGTAAGGGTTTGCTGGCATTATTGACCACGATTTTGACTGTCCCTGCCGAATTATTTGCGCCCGTTACTGGATTGCTTGGCGCGATGACTGGTGTGATTGGTGCTGTCACAGGTGCAACAGCCACTGGAACGATTGGGGTGACTGGCGTAGAAGTCAAAGAAATGGGTTTGGGGACGACGGGAATTGGGCTTGAGACTGGTTTGGGGACGACGGGTGTGGGAACAGTCACTGGCTTGGCGGGGCTAACTTTGGGTAGGGTCAGGATATAGGTGTTGCCCGTTTTCTTTGCCACAACCCCAGCCTTTTGCAGCGCTTCGATAGGCACATAAGCCTTGCCGTTGAGGGTAATCCAGCCACTCGAGGCGGTTTTACCGTTAATGACCAGCTTAAAGGCACTTTGGGCAAAGGTGATTCCAACCAGTAAAACGGCTAACAACCAAACTAAACGCATATTTCTCCTTTTTGCTTGTTGAACACTTGACGGTTTTTTGTAAAGTCTGATGTATTTCAGTCTCTATCCTACTGTGGATTTTCTCACACCTTGCGTCACATCAGTGTGACATGTGAACCCACATCAGCGTGACATGTGGTCATTGGGTTCACTTCAGGTTCTTGATTCTCGAGTTAATATACAGTTATGGCTTCTAATCAACAGTTTTTACGATTATTACAGTATTCAAAACCGTACCGTCTGGTTTTGGTCTTGGCGGGTTTGGCGACCCTAATTTCAAGTGGTTTAGGCTTGGTTTTTCCGCAAGTCTTGGGGCGCTTGGTGGATGCCAGTTTTTTGAATCTGCAAAATAAGGACACAACCCAACTCGATCAAGTTGTGGTTTTACTGGTGCTGGTGGCACTTGGTCAAGGTTTATTTAGTGCCGCTCAATCGTATGGCTTGGCGCTGGTTGGCACTTCGGTGGTCAGAGATGTGCGTTCGAGTGTTTATAAGCACCTTATTTCTTTATCCAGTGGTTTTTTTGAAAGTCGTAAGGTCGGTGAACTGACCTCGCGTTTAACTTCGGATGCTTCTACCGTGCAAACTGTTGCCTCGAGTGCTTTAGCCAACGGTTTTAGTCAAATTATTTCTTTACTTGGCAGTGCGGTGATGATGTTTGTGACCAATTGGCGTTTGGCACTGATTACCTTGTTGATTACCCCGTTTATTGTCTTTGGAGCGATTTATTTTGGACGAAAAGTGCGAGCCTTAAGTAAAGAAGTCCAAGATAAGGTTGCAGCTGCTAATGCCAGTGCCGAAGAAGCCTTAAGCAACATTCGTGTGGTGCAGTCGTTTACCAATGAAGCCTTAGAGCAAGAAAAATACAGCAGTGGTGTTTTTGCCACTTTCCAAACCGCCATGAAACGTAATCTGCTCAATTCAATGTTTGGCTCGACTATGCTTTTTGTCGGGTTCTCGAGTCTAGGCGGGCTTTTATGGTACGGTGGCAGATTGGCACTCGAGGGAAATTTAACCCCCGGCGCACTGATTAGCTTTATGTTCTATGCCCTTGGCGTATCCACCGCAATGGCGAGCCTAAGCGGGATTTTTACCCAATTTCAAGAAGCCCTTGGTGCATCCAGTCGGATTTTTGAAATCCTTGATACACCTTCAGAACTATCCGAAGTCAAGAATCCTGTGCGGTTACAAAAGGTTCAAGGGCAAGTCAGTTTTGAAAAAGTTAGTTTTAAGTACGCCAGCCGCGAAGGGCTAATTCTCGAGGACATCAATTTAGAAGTCCCATCTGGGCAAGTGCTGGCATTGGTTGGCGCAAGTGGTGGAGGTAAAAGTACCTTGGTGTCCTTGATTGCCCGTTTCTACGATGTCACGGCTGGAGCAATTAAAATTGATGGTGTGGATATTCGTTCACTTTCCTTAGAACAACTACGCGGTTTAATTGGGGTTGTACCGCAAGAGACTCAGCTTTTTAGTGGCAGTATTCTCGAGAACATTCAGTATGGACGAGCCAATGCCTCACACCAAGAAGTGCTAGAAGCAGCAGAGGCTGCCAATGCGACTGAATTTATCAACCGTCTCGAGCAAGGCTTTGAAACTGTGGTTGGTGAGCGCGGTATGAAGTTATCAGGTGGGCAACGGCAACGTATTGCGATAGCACGAGCCATCCTTAAAAATCCAAAAATTCTAATTCTGGACGAAGCCACCAGTGCGCTAGACAACGAATCCGAGTATCTGGTGCAAGAAGCCTTAGAGCGTTTAATGCAGTCCCGCACAACCTTTGTGATAGCCCACCGCCTAAGCACGGTACGCAATGCAGCCCGTATTGCAGTTCTCGAGCATGGCAGAATTTCAAGCCTTGGAACACACGAGGAATTATTGGTGCTAGGCGGTTTATACAAAGATTTATACCAATTGCAGTTCAGAGATTCGGACAGCCCCAGAACCATCAGTAACTAGAAAAACTGGTTTCTCGAGTCAAATTCTTAAAAACACGGTATCCTAGCCAAGAAGAAATCAAAGGAGTCTGATGAGAAAACGATTTTTATGCGTCTTGTTGGCTGGAATTGCTGCCGTCGCCCTAGCCCAAACCCAGTATAAAGTGGTCTTTGCAGCTAAAACCTCGAGTATTGCAGGGCTGGTGGTTGCAGGTAAACTCTCGCTCTCGAGTAAGCCCTATGCGGCGGCGCTTGGCTCGAGTGTCAGCCTAGACACCAAAGCCAAAACTGCTTCGTTTGTCCGCAATGGCAAAACCGCTAAGGTGAGCGTCAGTATTCAAAAAGATGTTGCCTATGCACCTGCCGTAGATGTCGCTAAAGGTTTAGGTTTGACTGCCAGTGTTGCGGGCAGCACCATCACCATTGTTAATCCAAGCCCAGCCCCAACCAATACCCCAAGTGTTCAAGGAACAACCCAACAAAACGGTGGCGAAGGTGCGCTTGGGCAGACCTATACGCTTTGCAAAGGACAAAGCAATGCGATAAATTACTCGATTACCAAACTCGAGTATAGCGTAGATAGCTTTTTGTACAGTGGTGGCGCAAAAGCCGATTTGCTTGGTGCAGATAAAAAAGCCCTGATAATTTATGCCACCGTACAAAATCCGACCAATGCCGAACAAGCTGTCAGTGGTAGTAAAATTCGTTTCTCTGGTGTGGATTCAAAAAACCAGAATGTCGAAGGGGATAGTAACTGGTACGAACAAGGTACAATGCGAGAAATTGATGTCTTTTTGCGTCCTGCCCAAAAAATGAGTCTCTACACCCGAATTGTCTTAGACAGCGATGTCAGTTTACCCAAGTTAATCGTAGATGACTGCAACAATACAGTCTGGCGTTTTGACTTGCGTGGTAAAATCATTCCGATTCCAGCCCCATTTGCCGACCCAAGCGTGGCGGACGGCTCAAGTGCTTTATCGTTTTTCCCAGCCCAATATGGGGTCTACTACCCCGGACGCACCAATTTCAAACTTGACCGCCTCGAGTACAGCACTGCCCCTTGGTTTGATGGCAGTACCGCTCCCGAAGGTGGACGCTGGATGGTGCTGTACTTTACCGTCAAGAACATCACCAAAGCCCCAATCGAAATTTACGGACTGGGTGGATTATCTTTTCTTGACCAAGATGGCATCTCGAGCCGAATTTCTGATTGGGCGTACTTTGCTTCTAGGGATTCTGCGTTTAGCTTAGAGCTACAAGCCAACCAAGAATTGCAATTGCGGGCATTGATTGAAGTCGAAAAAGGGATTTTACCCAAAAAGCTCAGGTTTGCTTGGCATAACTCGAGAACCGCCGAAATTGACATCAGCAATATCAAATAAATAAAAAGGCTGCGATAAGCAGCCTCTTTCTTTTGGTGGACGCGGAGGGGGTCGAACCCTCGTCCAAAAACCCTTCCAATGGGCATCTACGAGCGTAGCCTTCGTACTGTTCTTATGCGAAACGAACCCAAAGGCAGGTTGTTGTTGCAGCATCCTGATTTATTTCGTATTTGGGTATCAGGCATTCCCAAAACTAGCAGTCTATTTTAAGCGGGTTAGACACCAACTGCCGGGTCTCTAAGCGGCTTTGCTGACTTAAGCAGCGAGGGAAAGAACGTTATTAGCGTTCATTTTCAAAACATTTGTGCCAGTTAAAGGCTTGGTGGATTTTTTCGCAGCCAACCACCATCTGCGGCTCGCAACCACACCTTCAGCGATCCCTGTCGAAACCAAGTACGCGCCCAGTGCTTACTACTCGATTTGACTCGAGGTCACTCGAGCCGATTCTCGAGGACAAAAAAAGCATATATGATTGTCATGGTTTTGTCTTATGCCAAATGTACTAATCGGTTGTTTGGCTCAAAGCGCATAGCCCAATACCTAAATCCGAATCAACTTCAACATCTCCATTGGCTCGAGCCTAGGGATAAACACTGCCGAACTACCTAAACTGACCAGTGTAGCAGTACAGCCTTTATTCAAATTCCCAGCAGCTTGTTGATTGGCGGCTCGAAAAAATGTTCTGCCACCAACGATACTTGCACCGTCAAAATTTGGGTTTCTTGGAAACACGCACCAATACATGCCGTTTGCCCCAGCGAACTGAAAGGTTTTAGAGCTTTCATCATCGGTAAAGGCATAGGCAACACCACTAAATGAACCTTGGCGGCTTGTTCCTTCTGGGTCGCCGTCGCTGTCTAAGTTCTTAAATTCGACTGTCCACGGCTCGAGTCCTTGCACTGTAACCGTCCATGTTTGATTTGGCTTGGGTGGGAAACTAGCAACCAGTCCGCCACCAGCTTTTGGTGGGTCAGATGGTGGAGCAACTGCTGATGAGCCTTGTAAGGCTACACTGCACGTTTTATTCAGGCTTTTCCAGTCGTCGGCGTTGGGTGGGCTGTTCAGGGCTGCGCCTTCGGATAAGGTATTGTTACTGGCAGTAATTGGGTCTTCAAAAGTACAAGCAAAGGCTTCGTTGCGTTGCGATTCAACATGAAAATAAAACAGTCCGTCGTCTTCGTAAGCATAAGCAATAAACGGTTGACTCGTTCCGACTTGGCTGGCTGCGCCTGTCGGGTCGCCGTCTTGATCTAACCGGGTTAAATTGATTGTCCAAGTAGGCAGCCCTTCGATGGTCATTTGCCAAGTCTGTCCAGTTTTGGCTGGTAGTAATCCTCCTGCCACAACAGGCACAACCAAACCAGTCGCATCAATATCTGACGGTAGTGTCGGGCGACGACCTCCCGCCCAGACTGTATCGGGGACTTTAGCGTCAAATAAAGAAAAAGCCAAATGAATCGGGCGTAAATAATTTTGAAATTCGGTCAAGGTTTGGCTGATTCGGCGGGTAATCCCACCTGTTGGCACACCAACCAGATTGCCTTGTTCGTCAAATGCCCCGCCGCCAGAATTTCCGCTCGAGATTTTACCATCGGTTTTAATCCAATTTGTGCCACTGTTGCGGTAATTCTCAGATGTCCAACCGCTAAAGACACCAGTTGTAAAAGTGATGGTGCGTCCACCAATACCGGGGTAGCCAGCAATGGTCAAATGTTCTCCCAGCACCATATCAAAAGGGTTTCCCACGGGCGAAGCCACAAATTTGCGATCAGTTGCAATTGGATTGCCTTTTTCATCTTCGGTGATTTTTAAGAGTGCTAAGTCCAATTTTGGTATGGTCATAGCAATGGTAGCAATGCCTTTTATGACTGGTTCTTTGCTAGGATTATCGGTAAAACGAATCGCATGGCGTTTTATTTCTTTATTGGTTTCATCATTAAAAATCACATGGTAATTGGTCAGCAAATAACCACTGGTGCTAATGATTGTTCCGCTACCGCCTTGCTGCCCAAAACGAGGTGCGCCAGTGTCGTTCGCCAGCGCCAGCACTTCTACAACTGACTGCATAATCCGAGTTCGGGTTTCTTTGGGTAGACTTTGTGCCTCGGCAACCCCAACAAATGCCAAAGCAGTCACAAAACGAACGAGTAAGTGTTTCAAGGCAGTACCCTCCAATAGGTAGAAACTCATCTTAACGGCAATTGTAAAGATTATATGTGTGCCTTATCGCCAAGCGGCTTGGTTGAATTTTCGCCTTAACCCAGCAATGTCGTTAGGGGTTTCTCGAGACGGACAAACACGGTTAGAAAGTAAAACATTGCACTGCTGGGTGTTCAAAGAAAACCAAATGCCAGTGCCAGTAAATCCAGTATGCCCAAGGGTATCGGGTGGGGCGTTCTGTCCGCCAATCCAATTTTCGTGGGCTATCAGCCAGCCAAAAGCCCGAGCATCATGAGTTTCTTTTGCCACTGCTTGCTGCATCATCTCAAGCAGCCTAAAAGAAATAACTTGACCAGTCATCAGCGCATTCATGTATTTACAGACCTCGAGCAGATTGCCAAATAATCCAGCGTGTCCAGATACACCCCCCAGAGCCACGGTGTTTTCATCGTGAACTCGTCCAATAATCAGTTTTCCGTTCTGGTCAATTTCAGTGGCAGCACAAAGTCTCGAGTCTGGCATATAGGTTAAGTTGATACCGTGGGGAACAAATAATTCTTGGCTGGCGACAATATCTAACCTTGCGTTAAACAATTTCTCAAGCAGATAGGTCAGCACTAAAAAACCTTGGTCAGAATAAACAATCCCAGTCTTTGGTCGTGGCATCTCGAGGGTGGTTAGTAATGCGGTTTCTCTTGGTAATTTCCATGTGCGTAAGGGCGATAGTGCTTCGAGTCCAGCCGTGTGTGAGACCAATTGCCGTACCGTGGCAGTTCCGAGTGGTAAGCCGCGAATCTCTGGTAGTACCTCGAGTAATGGTGCGTTTGGGTCAAGTTTTCCAGCCCCAATCAGTCTGAGCAAAAGTGGCACAGTCACCAACACTTTGGTTAAACTGGCTAAGTCAAAAATGGTTTCTAAAGTGACGACGGGTGCGTCTTCGGTGTGCCATAAGTTACCAGTACAATCTAGTTCAAGTCTGTCTACCTGTCCAAACGCCCAAGCCACGGCTGGAATCTGGCGAGTCTCGAGGTGCTGCAAAATCACTTGACTTGGGTTCATTACCGTATTCTATAAAAAAATTGTTAAACTACTCTTATGAAACTAATTCGATTTGAGTTTGAAAACGTGATTCACTGGGGCATTCTCGAGGATAGATTGGTGCGGGTGGTGACTTTGCCGAATCTCGAGGAAACGGGTGTCGTCCATGAAACGGCTTACCTGAATATCATTGTGCCAGCCGCGCCAAGTAAAATCGTTTGTGTTGGCAAGAATTATGCGGCTCATGCTGCCGAAATGGGTGGTGAAGTGCCGCCAGAACCGGGTTTATTCTTGAAAGGACCAAACACCTTAGCACTGCACAAAAGCACGATTGCCTACCCAGCTTGGACAGAAAATTTTCATTTTGAAGGTGAACTTGGATTAGTCATGAAATCTCGAGCCAGTAAAGTCTCGCAAACTGAAGCACTTTCGCATGTGCTTGGCTATACTTGTGCCATTGATTTAACGGCTCGGGACAAGCAAAAATCAGATTTGCAATGGTTTAGGGCTAAAGGTGCAGATAACTTCTTGCCATTTGGTCCGCATTTAGAAACCGATTTAGACCCAAGCCAGTCTCGAGTCACCACCCGCATCAACGGTGAAATTCGTCAGGATAGTGCCACCAGCAATATGATTTACAGTGTGCCTTTTGTGATTAGTTATGTCTCGCAGTTTATGACCTTAGAAGCTGGCGACGTGATTATCACGGGAACACCCGAAGGTGTTGGTGCATTAAACGCTGGCGATCACATTGAATTGACTGTGGCTGGGATTGGTGTTCTCAAAACGTACATTGGCGATAAAGCATGAAAATACACACCATTGACCTCGAGTTGATGGGTTCAACCGGTACAGTGGCGGCGCATTTTATTCCGTCTGAGGCTGGGCATTTAATAGTGGATTGTGGTCCTGAAAGCACATTACCCAAACTCAAAGCTGGAATAGCGGCACTTGGGTATGAGTTTACTGATGTCAAGCACTTGTTACTGACCCATATTCATCTTGACCATGCTGGTGCGGCGGGTACGCTGGCTCGAGAACTGCCGAATTTACAAGTCTATGTGCATCAACATGGGGCAAGTCACTTAAAACGCCCTGAGCGCTTGCTCGAGAGTGCCACGCGGATATACGGTGCGATGATGCAACCGCTCTGGGGAAAGTTTGAAGCTGTTCCAGAAAACCAATTGGTGGTACTCGAGGGTATAGAAACCCTGAATATCTCGAACCTCGAGGTGCAAGCCATCTATACCCCCGGTCATGCGATTCATCATCTTGCTTATGCTTTTGGAGATGACCTTTTTTGTGGAGATGTCGGTGGGGTGCGCCTTCAAGGGGCTGACCATGTGATAGCTCCTACGCCGCCACCAGACATAGATTTTGCGGCATGGCATCAAAGTCTCGCCAAACTCAGGGCGCTTGCGCCTAAGTGCTTATTCCTAACCCATTTTGGCAAATTTTGCGACACCGAACATCACTTTGCAAAACTCGAGCATGGCCTTGCTCATCTCGAGCAGATGTCAAAAACGATTACTCAATCTGGCGGCACTGCCGAACAAATTGCCGATGGTATTAAGGAGTACGCCCAAGCCCAGATTGGAGATAAAACCCTCGAGACCAAATACGAATTGTCAACACCGTACCTGATGGCAGCCAATGGCTTAATGCGCTATTGGACAAAGCGGCGATGAGCGTTGAGCTTTAATGCTTCTAGCTTACACGTCCGATACTGGTTTTATCACTTGGTTTCTCGAGGGCAGTACCACTGGCGTTCATTTCACTGCGCCCACTAAAAACTGCGCCCGCTTCGATGTCTAAGGCACTGGCTTTAACGTCTCCAACCAATTTGCCACTTTTGGTAATCGTGATTTTGCCTTTGGCGATCACATTGGCTTTGATACTGCCGTGCAGAATCAGATTGTCGCATTCGATATTTTCGCCGTCTATGCTTGCGCCACTGGAAATTTCTAAGTTGCCTTTAATGTTGACATTGCCGTTGATGTTGCCGTCACAACGCATTGCACCACTCGAGCTAAGGTCACCTTTGATAACTGTGCCTTTTTCGACATATGTGTAGCCAGCGCCTTGGGCATTGTTGCTTTGGTTTTTTTGTTGGTTGCCGCGTCCAATCATGATTTTCTCCAAGAATTGCATCAGTACATAAGTTTTAGATTGCATTAGCGCACTAGCTCTAAGCTGTCAAATTTGGGTCGGTCTCGAGCTAAGAAATTTTTAGGGTTAATCGGGGTGTTGCCAACCCGAACTTCGTAATGCAGATGTGGTCCGGTGCTGTTACCTGTGCTGCCAACAAAACCAATCAGGTCGTTACTCGAGACGGTATCGCCAGAATTGACATTCAGCCGCGATAAATGCCCATACAAGGTTTTATAGCCGTAGCCATGATTGATAACAAGATGCAGCCCATAACCAAGGTTTGTCCAGCCAGCCACTTCAACCACACCGGGCGCAGTCACCCGCACAGGTGCGCCATTGTTGGTGGCAATGTCCCAACCCGTGTGTTGCTCGAGTCTTCCACCACGCGGCGAGACTCGAGTGCCAAATATAGAGGTAATCCGCCCAGATGTCGGGTAGCCAGCAGGAATAGCGGCTTCACGGCGCATGGTGTTGTCCAGTGGGGTCAGGCTTTTGCTAAAACGGCTATCGGTTTGATTTAGCAATTGGTCTAGGACACTCAGCATGGCAAAAGGGTCTTTAAGTTCTAAGTTATTTGCGCCGCCACCGGGTTTGGTGCTGGTGCGCTCAATCTTGGAAATTCCAGCCCGGTTTTCGACTGCCCCCAAGCGAGATTCTAGCTCGAGTAAGCGTTTGCCAAAGTTCTGGGTTTTATTGGTTAAGGAAAGCACCTTGCCTTTTTCAAGTCCAAGTTGACGTTCTAAATTGGCTTTCTCGAGTTGTAATCTGGTACGGTCAGCAAATAAACTCACATTGGTTTGCACGCTGGCAGCCAGCAAAAGCGGTGCGCCAACCGCGCCAATGCCAATACATAGCCCGAGAATCGCCACCACAATTAACCAAGTCCATTTGAAACGAAGTTGATGCGATTCGCCACTGTCTGGGATAACCAGCACGGTCATGCCACTTTTGATGGCTTTGCGTTTAATTAAACTTTGTGTGCTGTCGGGTTTCTTCCAGAACATGGTGAGTGATTCTAGCCTAATTTTCTGCTCGAGACTAGGTTTTTTTGGCTTCTACCTTCAGTTCTCGAGAATTTGAAATTTCTTTTGTAAATCTAAAGACCATTATTTTGTGCTGGCAAACTCGAGCCAAGGTTCAGGGATTTCATCACTTAAAACAAAAAGTGTTTCTTCCTCCTGTTTGGCTTTTTTGTCGCGCAGCAATGTATTGAGTTCACGCTCAACGCTTTGTTGGATGCGGCGTAACATCATCGTTTCTGGGTTTTCGACTCCCCGAGCCGCCAAGAATGCACGATGAAAATCGGGCAGTCGCTCGAGTGGGATGGCTGCTTCAAGTTCGCGCCAGTTAATCCAAGTCATGCCTTATTGTACGGCGAAAAGCACAAATGGTAAATTTGGCAGAAATGTTTCACAAATTAAATAATCGTGAAAATAATCACATAATAAAATTGATTTATCTGAGCCTCAAATCCTAAGAATTCCTTGTATCGGTAAAAACAGGTATACTGATGCTGTGTCCGATGCCAAAGACCGTCCAGTGTACGTTATTAGCGTGGCAGCCGAACTTGTCGAAATGCACCCGCAAACCTTGCGTTTATACGAACGCAAAGGCTTAATTCGCCCCGGACGCTCGAGCGGCAAAACCCGTTTGTACTCCGAGCGTGACATCGAATACCTGCGCGAAATTCGCCGCTTAACCCAAGAACTTGGGGTTAATTTGGCTGGGGTAGAGGAGATTATGAAATTGCGTTTTGAACTCGATGAGGTTCAAAGTCAATTTGAGGGTGAAATTTATCGTCTCGAGGGGGCAATCAGAGCCGAATTTACAGCCCAAAGCGCCAACCTGCTTTCCGACGACCCCAAAGACAAAGGGGTTTTTGTGATTAGTGTGGCAGCTGAATTGGTGGACATGCACCCGCAGACCCTGCGCTTATATGAGCGTAAAAACCTGATTCGCCCAAAGCGTTCGAGTGGTAAAACACGTTTGTACTCAGAGCGCGATGTACTGCACCTAAAAGACATTAAGCGCTTAACCCAAGAACTCGGGGTTAATTTAGCGGGGGTCGAAGAAGTGATGCGTTTACGTTTTGAACTCGACGATGCCCAAGACCGTCTTGAACAAGAAGCCACAAGACTGCAAACCGAGATTGCTGCCCGTATCGAACTGATGAAAAGTCATTCGCTGCCCTCGAGTAAGACCAAGGCTGTTAAAAAAGCTGCCACTAAAACCAAGGCAGTTAAGAAAACCAAAGCCAACCCAAAAACCAAAGGCACTAAAAAATCATAAACGGTTGCGCTCAAGCCACCAGCCTAACTCTAAAGCGGTGCTGTCGTCGCCTCGAGCCGCGACAATTTGTAATCCGACTGGTAAACCAGATTCTTTGGTAAAGGGCAAAGACAGCGTAGGCAACCCCACCAAACTAAAGGGGATGGTCAAATCAATAAAGGCACTGCGGTGTGAGCGCATTCCCGACTCGAGCATCACTTCTTGTGTACCGCGAATTGGCGCAGCCAAAGGTGCGGCTGGCAAAATCAGCGCATCCACCTGATTCAAGGTTGTTTCAAGTCCAGTTCGCACCAAACGCCGTTTGGCTCGAGCTTCTAAATACGCCGTTGCGGTAATTGTAACCCCATCTTCAAGCGCGGGTCTGATCAGACTCGAGAAACCTTCGGGCTTGGTGTTTAAGGCGGTACGGTGAATATAAGCGGCTTCGGCTCGAACGATGGTGGTGTAACATGGACTGGCAAGTTCAAGATGTTGGCTTGTTACTTCAAGCACTTCTGCCCCAGCCTCGCGCAGTTGCTCGATTAACCGTTCAAAGTCTTGACGCACTGTTGCGCCAAGCCGACCCTCAAGCCAATCCCTAAGCACCCCAATGCGAATACCGCCTAACCCGTTCAAATGTCGCAATGGCAAATTTCGGTGTGCCAAAACCTCGAGCATGGTGTGGGCATCAGTCACAGAATTGGTCAGCACCCCAGCATGGTCACAAGTCATGCTTAAAGGCAGCACACCATCTAAAGGAATCCAGCCAAAGCTCGGCTTAAAACCAACAATCCCACAAAAACTAGCTGGAATTCGCACCGAACCGCCTGTGTCTGACCCTAAACTCGCCAGTCCAATTGTGGCAGCTACAGCTGCCGCACTGCCACTGCTCGAGCCGCCTGCTTGACGGTTTGGGTCAAGCGGATTTTTAACATCGCCAGTCCAAAGGTTTTCGCCAGTAATGCCGAGGGCGATTTCGTGCATATTGGTTTTGCCTAAAATAATTGCACCAGCATTGATTAAATGCTGCACGGCTCGAGCATGGTCAACTGGGTTTTGGAATTCTTGAGGTAACTCGGCGTGTGTCCCAGCGAGGGTAGGCATATTGGCAACATTAAATAAATCTTTAATCGTGACTGGGATACCATGCAGTACGCCTTTTTTGGCAGTTGTATCGGCAACTTTGGCGGCTTCAAGGGCTTCTTTAGCAGCTAAATGGGCAAAGATATTCAGGTCAGTATTCTGGTTGTTTTGTTCAAGGGCAGCTTCGACCAACTGCAAACTGCTGACTTCACCTTTGTCTAAGGCGGCTCGAGCATCAAGGATATTCATGTCTTATGATACTGGGTTTTTGAGTTAAACTAATCACGATGAAGTCTGTGCTTATACGATTATCACTATTGATCACTTTATGCCTTGCCAGTTTGGGATTGGCTTTACAACGCCACGTCGAGCCAGATTCTCCACTGCCCGAAGAAAATGCTGAATTGACCATTTGGAGTGTGACCCCTGGTCTCGAGGAAATAGCTCGGTTATTTCAAATCAGGTATAACTTAAAAATTCAAACCCGAACTTTTAGTAGCGGCACAGAACTCTATAAGAACTTGCAAGCTGCTCTAAACTCAGGTGAGGGACTGCCCGATGTGGCAAGGGTTGAATATGCTTTTATACCTTGGTTACAGCGCACTGGTGGCTTATTGGCACTACCTAACATCAAAGGTGTGTTTGCACCGTGGGCGACTTCGCAAGTCTCGAGCCTAGGTAAAGTTTACGGGCTGCCCCAAGACATCGGCGCGTTAGCCATGGTTTACCGCCAAGATATTCTAAGTCGTTACAATCTAGTGCCACCACGCACTTGGGCAGATTTTGCCAGACTTGGCAGCGCTTTAGCCCAAAAAAGCAACAACCAAGTCAAGTTAATCAATTTTGATCGTTCGAGTTTATTTTTTGCGGCTTTGGTTTGGGCGCAAGGCGGTACGCTTTGGACAAAAGAACCAAGTGGTTTTACCCAAACCCTAGATACCCCACTGACCCGCCAAGTGATGTCCTATTGGGGAACCTTAATTCGCCAAAATTTCGTCACCACCATACCCGAGTACAGTGTCGAGCATTGGAATGCGCTTCGCAGTGGACGGCTTTCCAGCGCCATCGTGCCAGCTTGGGCATTAGGAGCGTTCACCCGCAATCTCGAGCCAGCTGTGGCAAAAGGGGCAGTCTACCGACTTATGGCTTTACCCAATGCAGGGCGTGCCAGCAGTGGTAATCTTGGCGGCTCGAGTTTGGTGATTCCAAAAGCCACACGGTTTCCAAATGCCGCCACTGCTTTTGCCATATTTACAGCCACTTCTTCGGATGCGATAAGCCATTTTTGGAACACCGAAGCGCGATTACCTGCCATGACTGCGGGGTTTGACTTGCCCGAGTTAGGTGGGCAACCCACCCAAGTCTTTAATGAAAACCCCACCGAGGTTTACCGCAATGCTTCAAATGTCATTCCAGAAAAATTTGATTGGTCGCCATGGTTGCCCAGTGCCGATGTGGTCTACCGTAAACTCTTTGATGCCGCTTTAGAAAACAAAATATCGTTTGGACAATTGACCAAACTCTGGCAGGAACAAAGCCTAGACCTTGCTTGGAAACAAGGTTTTGCGGTTCGTTAATACAGGCTTGGGATTCATTCTTGGTTCACTTGGTTTGGGTAAAATAACCTTGTGGGCATTCTTGTTTGGTTGATTATTGTTAATATCGCGGTTTTTGTGCATGAACTGGCGCATTATGCTGCCGCTCGCGCCCAAGGCGTAGCAGTCAAAGCCTTTTCTATCGGTTTGGGTCCAATTATCTGGCGGCGTGAATGGCGCAACACCGAATGGCGCATTTCTTTGTTTCCGATTGGTGGTTATGTTGATATAGACGGATTAGCCCCAACCGAATTTGATGCTGTGGGTACACCAATCCCACCCAGCCACGGCTTTGCCAAACTTGGCTATTGGGGTAAATTTGCGATTCTGTTTGCAGGACCGCTTTCCAATGTAATTCTTGCCATCGTGATTGTTGGTTTTGCTTTTCTCGGACAAGGTAAATCCGTAATCCTCGAGCGGATTCAGTTGGGGGTACAACCCGCCTCACAAGCCGAAAAAGCTGGATTTCGCAGCCAAGACTTTTTACTTAAAATTAACGGTAAATCAGTCAAGGAGACCGAAGAAGTACGCAAAAATCTACAAACCAATGGTCAGCGCACTTTTACTGTGCAGCGCGATAGCCAAACCCTAGATATTACTTTTGAGTGGTCGCCAACCACTTTTCCCGGGCAAACCCGTCCTAAATTTGGGGTTGCCATCGGATTTGAAACCCGTTTTGAAGCCATTTCTGTTACCGAAGCCTTTAGCCAAAGTGCCAATACTCTAATTGGGGGCATTCCCCAATTTATAGAAGCCATCATTGGCGGAATTTTTCGCACCGTTACCTTTCAACGCGACGACAACCTTCAAGGACCTGTCGGGGCAGTCAATGCGACTGCCCAAGTTGCCCAGCAAGGGTTTTTCCCAGTTTTATTTCTAGCTGGAATTATCAATTTATCTTTGGGTCTCTTTAACTTGTTGCCAATTCCGGGCTTAGACGGTGGCAGAATTCTACTCTCGAGTATTGTGGCTTTGCGCCGTAAACCATTTGCTCCGGGGCAAGAAGAGAAAATCAATTTTGCGGGATTTATTTTTGTGATGGTCTTTATTCTCTTGGTGACGGTCCAAGACATCAGTAGATTAGGGCAATGACCTTGGACATCACTGTTTTGATTCCAGCCCTGAACGAAGCCAAGACCATTGCTAACGTGGTCAAAGTGGCAAGCGAAGCAGGTTTCAAAAATATTCTTGTGATTTCTGACGGCAGCAGCGACGAAACCGCCCAACTTGCTAGAACTGCTGGTGCAGAAGTGCTGGAACTTCATCCCAACCGAGGTAAGGGCGGTGCGGTCAAGGCAGGGGCATTAAAAGCCAGCACAGCCTATGTACTGCTTTTAGATGCTGACCTCTTAAAACTCGAGGTACGGCACTTAAAGGCGATGCTCGAGCCTGTAGAGCAAAAAAGAGCCGACACGACTGCAGGATTATTTGTCGGCGGCGGAATCATCACCGATTTTGGCAACCGCGCCACCCCGCAATGGAGCGGACAACGGGTTATTCCAAGAGCCACGATTTTAGCTGCTAAAAACTTAGAAACTGCCGGTTACGGCATCGAAATTGCGATCAACGACCAAATCGCTGCGGAAAATTTACGGCTCGAGTATATTGATTTGGTCGGGGTTTCCCAAGTGATTAAAGAACAAAAACTAGGCTTGGTGGCTGGTGTTGCTAGGCGAATCAAAATGTATTGGCAAATCCTGCGTTACAGCACCAGCAAACGCCATTAGCATCAGTTCTGTGGCAATTGAAATTGTTTTTTAAGCATTCCAGGACCTAGACTCAACAAAGAATGAACCACCGAAGGATCAAATTGAGACCCAGCCCCGCGCTCCAAACGGTTTCTGGCTTCTTCAACGGATAAGGCTGCTCTGTACGGACGGGTCGAGGTCATTGCGTCAAAGGCATCCACCACCGACACAATTCGTCCACCAAGAGGAATATCGGTGTTGGCTTTTCCGTCTGGATATCCAGTTCCATCCCAACGTTCATGATGCGAACGTACCATTGGGGCGACTTCATCGCCAACTGGTAAACTAAGTGCAATTTCTGCCCCATGAACCGGATGCAAACGCATTATTGCCCATTCTTCTAGACTTAAGGCAGTCGGTTTTCTTAAAATGGTTCCAGGAATGGCAATTTTACCAATGTCATGCAGTAAACCAGCCGCTCGAATCGAGGCGACTTCTCGGGCAGTTCGACCCATTTGAATTGCCACATGCCCAGACAAGAAACGCAGTCGTTCGACGTGTTGGGCGGTGTAAGGATCGTGTTTTTCGACAGTTTGGGTCAGTGATTTCATAATCGCATATTGATCTTCGATGCCCAAACTTTGCAAATGCTTACGGCACATTCGTTCAATCCGAGTCCGAATACCACGCGTATTCCACGGGGCAGTGATCACATCATCTGCGCCATGCATCAGCATTGTTTCTTCTAAGTCGAGTTGTTCTGCCCCCAGCATCACCATGATTGGCACTTTGGTGTGTGGGTCTGACTTGATTGTTTGGATTAAATGAATCGTGTGGGTCTCGGCTGGACTTAAAACCACCCCATCTATTAGCCCATTAGCACAATAACCAATCACTTCTTCGGGATGAGTGGCAAGAAAAAACGCCATGCCAATAGATTCTAATTCGAGCATCTCTGGTTTTAGAATGATGGGATCGAGTGCAAGTATAACGACTTGCATGGGACGATTGATGATCATGGTTTCCTCAGCATTGGGCATAAAAACTCGAGACTAATTCATTCTAAACTTCATTTCACTTTTTAACTGTGCCAAGGTTGGCGGCAATTCACCAACTTCTAGTAAAAACTGAGATTCCACCATACTCATGGCTTTACGGCTCGCCAATGCCCCTTCGACTTCCCTTGTTGCCCGTACCAATAATTCGTTCAAAGATTCATCCAATGGTTCGACTTTGAGTAACCGTTCGGTCAAACGCCGACACGCCTGAAAATCGCCAGATTCATACATTTCTTGCACCAATTTTAAGCCACTACGAACCAATAACCATTCCACGTTAGCACGCACCTCCTCGATCCACTGCCCTTCAAAGCCGGGCATAAAAGGACCACGGCAAATCTCGAGGGCATCGTAGAACTCATTCTCCGAAGGGGCGTGTAGTAGTCGTATAATCTCGTGATAATCAAACTGCATTGGCACATCGCCAGTGTCTACTGAATAGGTTTTGGTAATTCGGTCATAAGTAAAACTAATCCAGTTAAAAGCCCGATTGAGTTCATAGCGAGCCGTATGAAAATAGTTTTTGGCAGCTGCCACATCTTTAGAATCCTCAAAGACTTCTGATAAAATCTTCTCGAGCGAACTTTGTGGGTACATCAGCAAATACGCCATGACTGCAAAAGCCCGATTTAACTTGCAGCTGACCGGCTGACCATTTAACGACAAGGTTGTGACTCCAAAACTATGAAAAGCAATCGAAGTCTGAACAGGACGTGACATAATTGGCTGGGCAAGTGGTTGATTATGGGTTAGGGCATGTAAACCATAACTAGAAGCAATTTTGGTTAATGGTTTAAGGTCGCCAATAAAGCGACGCTCGAGTTCAAGAAATGCCGCATTTTCGACGATATTGATGATGTCAGTGACCGACTCGAGCAGTAAACCAGCTTTTTGTGGATTGCCCAGATTCAAATGAACATGTGCCAGTTGCAGCAACGTCCAACCAAGTTCCCTGCGCCACTCGAGATCAAAAAAGGTTTCTCGAGCCATTTCTAAATGCTCGACGGCATCGGCAAATAAACCTTGAGCCGCTAAATACTGCCCTTTACGTTGATCAAACATGGCTCTTTCGCCACGGGTTTGGGCATGGACTTCAAGCTGACACAATTGTCCGCGAGCTTGGTTAAAGTATTTTTGTTGTATCAGCATTCCAACCAGGTAATACTGGACTCGAGTAATTGATGAGGTATTAGAATTTGCAGCTTTGAGTTCTTGAAGCGCAAGTCCTAACTTTTCTATGGCAGGTTGAAATTCGTTTCCTAGAAACGCAAATAGTCCTTGAACAGTGGCATAATTTGTAGAAAACTGGACATTGTTGATAGATTCGTTTGCAATCTCGTTTAGGTCTTGCTGACAATTAACAAAATCCCCTAGCATTAGATGGGCTTGTGCTTTTGAAAGTCGCAAATACGGAATCCAAATGCCTTTTGCGCCCACAAGAGCCTGATTGAGGTAGCCGATTGATTCACTATCACATGCAGTAGCATGACAAACGACAAAAAGATTTCTAGCGATTGATTGAACCAATGAACCACTATTTGCAAGTGAATTGGCAGCAATCCATGCGTCAAGAAAACAGCGTTTTGCAATGCCTAATTTGTTCTTTTTAAGCGCAACTTCACCCTGCACTATTTGCAATTGTATTTTGTCTAAATCTTTTAAGCTGGACTGGTCAATACTAATTATTTTTGAATCAATATCATCCAATTGATTTTGCAGCACTTGGAGTCGCAAAATATCAACGCCAGCCCCGTATTCACCTTGAATACAAGCACGATTTAAGTAGATAGCCGCCTGTAAAAAGTTGCCTTGCCCCCATTCCGCCTGCCCTGCCAAACGAGTTGCTTCTGAAGTGGGTACAACTAAATTTTTATAAGAATCGAGTGCGTCACGGTATTTTCCTGCTTGGATGAGCGAACGAAGCTCCAACTCAGGTCGTGCAGTCGGTTGAGACTGCACGACCTGTGGATTTTGATTATAGGCAACTACACGGTTCATATTATTGGTTTCCTTAAACTGCTTTTACTTTACCAAGTGGAGGAACAAATATGAAAAAGATGATTCGTGCGTTGGTGGTTATGGTCTTGGGTTTCGCTCTCGGTGGTTTCGCGGTTGCCGATGATACTGGTGCTATTTTCCCGCCAACAGTTTGCACTCGGTGCTAGAACAATAGTACAACAATTCTTTGACCTTCGGTGGTCGTTTCCATTAGCTTCGGCGGGTTTTTCTAACTGCCGAACTATTCTTATTATGTACCCTTCCGTTAGGTTCGAGTCTAGGTTGTACAAAGTTCATAGCCAGACAAATACTTAAACCTTCATGGCTGCTAAAACTGCCTTGGCGATGTCGACCAAGCTCAAAACTTGGGCAAAGTGGTTTGCGCCTTGTCCAACCGCCACAAGTGGCACAGGATTTCTGGTGTGGGTCTTGACCCGTAAATCCTCGAAGTTGCCGTGGTCGCTGGTGATTAAAAAAAGCGTTTTTTGGTCTTGATACGCAAGACAATACTTGCAAAACTGCTCGAGGCGAAATGCCAAGGCTTGGGCTTCTGTTAAGTTCATTTCATGCCCAAGACTGTCTGTCCACCACAAATCAAAAATCGTGATTTTGGCTTGGGAATTCATAAATGCCTTTGCCCAATTTTTGATTTGCTCTAGGTTGCTGTTTTCTTCAAGTGGGCGCAGCAAAGGACTAATTCCCAGTCCAGATTCGCTCTCGAGCCTCGCCCCAGCACTTAAAGCACTCGTGGCAATCGCATTCAGTTTTGTTTTCCCAGAAGCCAGCGATTCTAAGTAGCGTGCAGGGTAAAAATTAGCCAAACGGACATCGCCAATTTGTTTAAGGATATTCTGCTCGAGAATCGGGACTAAACTTGGGCTAACCCAAGGTCCGTGATGAAATCCTAGTGCCTTACTTGCGTTTATTCCGGTCAGTATTGTGGTTTGACCTGTGCCACTTTGCGGTAAGCCTTGGACATCTAAATTGGCATCTATCGGCTTGGTGGTCAAATCTGGTTGAAATGTGACTGTAGGTGTGCTAATCCCCAGCTTTTTGAGGGTCGGTAACTCGAGTTGATAAAATGGATTACCAAGAAAATCTTCAGTTGTCCGTAAGCCAACCCCATCTAACATCAACCAAGCGATTCGCATAATTAAAGAGCATAACGTGATTTTTAGCCAGTAAGCAAAAACCCTGACGCAAAGTATGAGTTTAATCGATTATAGTATAAAATAAAAGTATTAAGGATTTTGTCAGAATTAAAAGAGTAAAGTAACAGAGATGAAAAAAATTATGTCAGCTACCGAAATGGCACTGCGCGTCATAGGACGCAAAGGCACATTTATCATCCTCGAGACCCTACAAAAAGGTCCTGCGCGTTTTACCACGCTGGAAAAAGTCTTAAAGGTCAGTCCGCGTACCCTTTCCGAACGACTAAAAGAACTCGAGGAGCAAGGTGTGGTCAATCGGCAAGCCTTCCCAGAAGTGCCACCAAGGGTCGAGTACAGCCTGACTGAAAAAGGAGAAGCCTTAAAGCCATTGCTAGACAGTGTAGGCGAATGGGCGGTTGGCTTTGATAAGCCCAAGAAAAAAGTCGTCAAAAAGAAATAAAAATGAGGCAATGACCAAGGGTTCTTGGTCATTGCTTTTACTTAGCGCTGACTTGCTGCACCCGCCGCATTCGCACTGCCGAAGCTAAATTCTCGAGAACCAAAACCGTTTCTTCCCAAGCAATACAGGCATCGGTAATCGAAACGCCGTACTCGAGAGGCGTACCAGGGATTAAATCCTGCCGACCAGCTTTTAAGTGGCTCTCGAGCATCACGCCGACAATTCTAGTGTCCCCGCCAGCAATTTGTACACCAACATCGGCAGCCACTGGAATTTGATTTTCGTGTTTTTTACTCGAGTTGCCGTGTGAACAATCAATCATGATTCGGGCAGCCAAGCCTGATTTACTGATTTCTGTACAAGCCGCTTCTACATGGTCAGCATCATAATTAGGGGTTTTGCCACCGCGCAAAATCACATGACAATCCTCGTTGCCACCGGTAGAAACAATGGCGCTGTGTCCAGCTTTGGTGACAGACAAGAAGTTATGCGGCTGTGAAGAAGATTTAATCGCATCTATGGCAATTTTAATGTTACCATCCGTGCCGTTCTTAAATCCAACTGGGCAACTTAAGCCACTGGCAAGCTCACGATGAATTTGGCTTTCGGTGGTACGCGCTCCGATTGCTCCCCATGCGATTAAATCCGCTATATACTGCGGCGAAATTGTATCCAAGTATTCGGTTGCGGCTGGAATTCCTAATTCGTTAATCTCGAGCAGCAAGTCCCTTGCCACCCGTAAGCCTTGGTTAATTTCAAAGCTGCCATCGAGCAAGGGGTCGTTGATTAAACCTTTCCAACCAACTGTGGTACGCGGTTTTTCAAAATAAACCCGCATCACAATTTCAAGGTCGGCTTGTAGCTTCTTTTTTAGCGTAAGCAACTTACCTGCGTACTCGAGGGCTGCCTTGGTGTCGTGAATCGAACACGGTCCAACCACCACCAGAAGGCGGTCATCCATGCCATGCAGTATTCGGTGAGAGGCTTGGCGCGAATCAAAAACGGTGGCAGCCGCGCTTTCTGAGATTGGAAATTCTCGCATGATGTGCATCGGCGGAGAAACTTCGTGAATGGCTTTGATTCGGACATCATCGGTATTGTGTGGCATAGACTCCTTAAAACCAAAAAAAACCGCCGAAGCTCGGCGGTTTTCTAGGTTGGTAAACAGATTTACGTCCCCTCAGCCGCCGTGTCTGGGGTAAAAAAATAAGCATAAAACGGCGAACGTGAACGCATGAGCCAAGTTATACCGTTTGGTGTACCAAAATTGCAAGTCTTTTGACTCGAGCTTGAATCAGATTCTAAGGAAGTCTTAGATTGATTTAATAAAAAATCTTGAAATAATAAATTCACAAATACATAATAATCGTGAATTAAATCACAAATATCAACCTGTTTACATTGCCAAATTGTTTTTGTACTTTGCTCACTTTTGTTTTGTAACATTGTGCAATGGCTCGAGTCACCACCCAATTCAAATGCAGTTCATGTGGCTACACCGCTGTAAAAAGCCTCGGGCGTTGCCCAACGTGCAGCGCCTGGAATAGTTTTGAAGAGATTTCTAACAGCCCCGCTAAACGCCTTGCTTTACCTCGAGCCGCCTTGGTGCGCCTTGGCGATGTGGCAACCCAATCTGAGCCTCGGGTCTCGAGTGGTGTTTCGGAATTGGATCGGGTTTTGGGTGGCGGTTGGGTGGCTGGTGGAGTGGTGCTGCTTGGTGGCGAACCGGGGATTGGTAAAAGTACGCTTTTATTACAAGTGGCACATCATTTAGCCGAAGCTGGCGAATCTGTTTTGTATGTGGCTGGCGAAGAATCGCTCGAGCAAGTGCGCTTACGGGCTGACCGACTTGGTGTAACTGGAAACATCCTAATGACCCGCGACATCACTTCAGAAGGGATTTCTGCGCTTCTCGAGGCAGAAAAACCACGGCTTTGCATTGTGGATTCAATCCAAACCATTCAAGCTGGCGAGACTGGTTCGCCCGGTGGTCTTGCCCAAGTGCGTGAAGCTACAGCCCAACTGACCCGCGCTGCTAAAGAAACCGGCAGCAGTATGGTTTTGGTCGGACATGTCACCAAAGATGGTTCGGTGGCAGGACCAAAAGTGATGGAGCATATTGTGGATGCAGTGTTGATGCTCGAGAGTGTTGGCAATTACCGAATGCTGCGCTCGATTAAAAACCGTTTTGGCAATGTTGGCGAACTGGGTGTTTTTGATATGCAGGAAGCTGGTTTGGTGGCAGTGGATAACCCGTCTGCCGCGTTCCTTGCCGAACGTCCAGTCGGTGCGCCGGGCAGTGTGATTGCTGCCACCATGGATGGGCAACGCCCATTGCTGCTCGAGGTTCAAGCCTTGGCGGCAAAAACCCCATATCCAGCCCCGAAGCGGGTGGCAGTTGGCTTAGATGCCAGAAGGGTGGATGTGGTTCTGGCGGTTCTCGAGCGCCGCTTAGAGCTAAGCCTTGGTGGACTGGACATCTATGTCAATTTAGCGGGTGGCTTAAAAGTGATTGACCCCGGTCTCGATTTAGCCATTGCTTTAGCAGTCTACAGCGCGGTAATGATGAAACCAATTCCTGAGGGCATTGCGGTTTTTGGCGAAGTTGGCTTGGCTGGCGAGGTTCGCAGTGTTTCCCAGCCCGCCCGCCGTGCTGCCGAAGCGACTCGAATTGGCATTGAACGATTAATCGCTCCGCCGGGTGTGCATGGCAGCCGCAGCATTACGATGGTGCGCGAAGCGGTACAAATGATGTGGCAACAACGCGCTAAAGTGTAAATTGGGAGTAAAATGAAACCTGAACCTGATTTAATTCGCGCTATTATCCGAGGGACTCTGGTTATTATCGGTGCTTTTGTCGGCTGGCGTACCGCTCCTCTACTTGTCCAAGACAGCATCAATCAAGCCTATATTACCTTGCTTGGGGCGTTGCTGATTTCGCTTTTTACAGGTCGTATTAGTTTTTGGTTGCGTGGCATTGTGGCACGCATTGCCGAAGCATGGGTGCATACTCCACCGCAAACTGTCTTGGCGGCAACGGTGGCACTGGTTTTTTCGTTGATACTAAGCCTTCTCTTAAATGGTGTGATTTCTAATATTCCGGGCTACAACTGGATTTGGCAAATTGGGATTACCGTGGTGCTGGCGGTGTTTTTGGTCAGCATCGCGGTGATTAACCAACATTTTTTTACACCTTTTGCCGAACGAAGCCCGAAAACCTTAACCATTAAAAGCACCTTGGGTTCGTTAAAACTGATAGACACAAACGTTATTATTGATGGACGGGTTTTAGAGGTGGCACGGGCTGGTTTTCTTGAAGGAATGCTGATTGTCCCGGGTTTTGTGTTGCGTGAATTACAGTATTTTGCCGATTCCACCGACAAAGACCGACGCGCCAAAGGCAGACGCGGTTTGGATTTACTCGAGAAATTAAAAGCAGTCCGTAACCTAGAAGTGGTGATTCGAGAATTTGCTGATACTGGCGGCGAAGTGGATGAACGTTTAATTCGGGCTGCGCTGGAAATTCATGCCAGTATTGTCACCAACGATACTGGTCTGGCTCGAGTGGCAGGTTTACAAGATGTCAAAACCTTATCCTTAAACGTTCTCGCCGATTCCTTAAAACCAAAATTGGCGGCTGGTGACGAACTCAATCTACAAATTATGCGCGAGGGCAATCAACCCGGGCAGGGGATAGGCTATCTCGAGGATGGCACAATGGTGGTGGTCGAAGACGGACTGGCTTTTAAGGGTCGAATTGCCCAAGTCTTGATTCAAACCATCACCCAAACGGCACTTGGACGTATGGTTTTTGCTAAAGTCGTAGGATAGAACTGTGACGACCAGAATCAGGATAGAACTGTGACGACCAGAGTCAGGATAGAACTGTGACTACCAGCGTTGTAGAATAAGCTGTGCCAGTTCTCCTTGACATTGCAGAATCTCAGCCTCTGGCGATTATTTCAGATACCCATGCAAATTTAACCGCCCTTGAAGCAGTGCTGGCAGATATTTCTAAGCGAGGCATTCAACAGATTGTGATGCTGGGGGATGTGGCGGGTAAAGGTCCGCGCCCAGCCGAGGTGCTAGACAGGTTGCGAGAACTCGAGATACCTTGTTTGTTTGGCAACTGGGATGAATTGCTGATTCGTCCGATTATGAATAACGCTCCGCCAGAAA
This sequence comes from Deinococcales bacterium, assembly GCA_031414595.1. Classification (GTDB taxonomy): domain Bacteria; phylum Deinococcota; class Deinococci; order Deinococcales; family JAAFIG01; genus JAAFIG01. Next base: position 1,434 of record JANNVX010000029.1, on the reverse strand, counting down.
TGCCAAGCATGACCCAAGCCCTCGAGTGGCAACGTACTCAAGTCGGACTAGAACGGCTCGAATGGTTAAAATCGCTTCCCAACGCCCTAGATATTCCTAGAAAATCTGGCTTGGTGCGATTGGTTCATGCCTCGAGCCACGGTGTTTGGACACGGGTGCGGGAAAATGACCCACTCGAAAACTTTTATCGGCTTTTTGATGCCACCGAATTTGTTGGCTTGGATGCACCCCTACCGATTGCTGTTGGTTATGGTGATATTCACACTGTTTTAGTGCGGCATTTGCGCTCATTTCCTGAAATGAACCCTAACTTGCGCGGACGAATGGTCTTTAATGTCGGTTCGGTTGGCAATCCGCTTGACTCAAATCTGCCTAGTTATGGGGTGCTGCATGGCTCGAGTCAACTAGAACTCAGTTTTGTTCGCGTGTTGTACGACTACCAAGCAGAATGTGCGGTGGCTCGGGTTTTGCAGATGCCGCAACTCGAGGAGTACATCGAAGAAACCAGAACTGGGTTGTATCGTCCGCGTGGAATTTAAGCAACATGTTTTAGGATTTCGTATCAAATTAGAAAGTGCTGCAACACTTTCGACAACGTCTGATTATGGATTTCTTTGAAAAAAATGTAAAATATGCCAAGAATATCAAGGGTTGGTATGACGTTTTTTTCCTCGAGAAACAAAATTCGTGATACCCTAATACCATGAAGTGAAATTGGTTCTGGGTTTGGACGCTGATGTTTTTTAGTGCTGCCTTGGCAAGCTGTGTTTAATTTAGGGCAAACGTGGGATGTGACTTTTGACCAGCTTGGTACTTGGGCGGTCAATCTGGTGGCTAGAGAACAAAACATTCCTTATGGTTTTGCGGTCGGCACAGATACCCGAGTAGGACTTGGGTTATACGCAACTCGAGAACAAACAGGAATTGACACAGACTTAGCAATTTTTGCAGTGGCAAGCCAAAAAGAGTATTACTACTGTATTTTGTTGCCAGCCGTAACTCGAGCCAACAACACCTGGCAGGGCATTGGAGCAGTTCAAATTGTGGGACAGCAGGATTTAGCAGCTACAGGTAAATCTTGCCAAATCAGCTTACGCCCAGCAGTCATGCTTGGGGCTGATTTATTTTGATTCGTTGATCGTGTCAATCATGAACTTTGAGTGATCGTGTCAATCATGACAGGTTGATCGTGTCAATCATCGCTTGGTGAAGATGTTTGTTGCTGGCGACAATTTTCTTGTCGCTATAGGCATAGGTTTGCCCAGCAAAATTACTGACCAGACCACCCGCTTCTTCAATAGACGTTATCGGAAATTAGGATAAACTATTCGAGTGCTGCATTACGACAAACTCGTCAAGAATAAAACTCGCTTCTTAGCCCTGACTGGACTAACCAAAAAAGAATTCCAAGCCTTACTTCCATACTTTCAAGAA
>JANNVX010000028.1:0-16927 GCA_031414595.1 Deinococcales bacterium | reverse complement strand
GCAGGACAGACACAGGGGTCTGTCCCTACAAAAATCATAAAAATACGTCAGGTAGGGGCGGACCCCCGTGTCCGCCCTGTGACCAATTGTATGTTCTTGGTTTAATTGAAATCGGGAAGTTATTCTGGGACAAATCCTTAGGAATGGCGTTTAGTAACTCGAGATGGGCTTGTAAGTCGGTTGCGGTCTCGACTGGCGAACCACCTCGAGACAAGAATTCAGTGACTCTAGGTTCAAAGAATTCGTACATCGGCGCGGCGTGAACACTTGGGTCTAGTGGCTCGAGTCGGATGTGTTTGCCCTCGAGGGTGACAGGTTCAAAGTAATACATTTCATACCTCGAGTTTGTCTAAGCCAAAGGCTTTATGAATGGCTTTCACCGCCTGAACCGTATGAACATCATCTATTGCCAAAGAAATATTTAACTCACTCGAGCCTTGAGAAATCATGTCAATGCTGATGCCTTCGTTTGCCACAGCCGTAAAGAGTTTTGCGGCTACACCTTTTGTACCGCGCATTCCTTCGCCGACTATCGCAATTACACTAATCGCTTCCCAGAATTCGATTTTGCCTACGCTGTCGGATTCTGCAAATTGTTTTTGTAAGGCTTCCAATGCCCGTTTGCCATCGGCTTGTTGCACCACAATCGAAATATTTGCCATGCTCGAGGACTGAGAAATCATAATCACATGGACATCCAAATCTGCCAGCACATCAAAAATCTGAGAAGTGATATTGGCTGCCCCGACCATACCCGCTCCACCAATATCTATGATGTTGGCGTTTCTAACCGCAGTCACCGCTTTTACGCCATTTTTTAAGGGGCGCGATTCACTCGAGACCAGCGTTCCGGCAAAGCTCGGGTCGGCAGCACTTTTAACCCGCAGAGGAATGCCTTTTTCTTGCAAAGGTACAACCGCTAGAGGGTGCAGCACTTTTGCGCCAAAATATGCCATTTCCATGATTTCGGCATAGCTTAACTGCTCGAGATTCTGTGCCTCTGGCACAATACGTGGGTCGGTGGTCATGACCCCATCCACGTCTTTCCAAGTCCAGACTTCGGCAGCGTTTAAGGCTGCGCCAAGAATCGTAGCGGTGTAATCCGAGCCGCCGCGCCCAAGGGTGGTGATTGCGCCTTTGTCGGTTTCGCCAATAAACCCCGTGACGACTGGCGTGACATTTTGCTGAAATAACCCCTCGAGCCGCTTAGGAATACGGTTATAGGCTTCTGGCATCGGACGGGCATTGCCAAAATTATTGTTGGTCAACATTCCAGCTTGTCCGCCCGTCAGGTCATGGGCTGGAACTCCTTGCTGCTCGAGGGCGGCGCTCATCAGAGGGGCGCTGAGGCGTTCACCAAACGAGACAATCAAATCTTTACTGCGTTTAGAAAGTTCGCGCAACAAATAAATTCCGTTAATCGTTTGCGACAAACTATCAAACATGGCTTCTAATTTATGCAGTCCATCTTCTCGAGTTGCCAGTGCTACCGCCGTCTCGAGGTGACGTTTTTTAATAAAACCAATTTCATCATTGGCAAAATCAATTTGTCCTTGTTCGGCACTGCTGGCAATCTTAATCAGTTGGTCAGTCACACCACTCATGGCACTCGGCACAACCACCACTCGAGAACCGTTTTTGATGCTGACAGCCACTAAACTGGCGCTACGCTTGATTGCTTCTGTGCTGCCCATGAGTGTACCGCCGAACTTCATAACTATTAAATCCATAAAAAACCCCTTAGAATGTTTTCATGACCCTGCTTGAGAAAGCGATTTCCAAAAATGCTTTGGCAAAGATTGATATTTTTCGTCGTCAACGCGGTATTCGTACTCGTCGTCAAGCCTTGGAGACGTGGCTGAAAGAAACCAATCTGCCAGAACCAGAGCATCCTTTGACGATTAAACTGCGTTTGGCGAAAGAAAATCCTGTTCAAGAAGCTGCCCCCGAAGATGTGCAACAAGCCATTCTCGAGCGTCGTGCTGGTAGAGGCGAATATGTTGGTCTTGATGTGATTCTTAAAGATTTGCAAAAGAGACAACGTGGCAATTAGAACCGAGCTTGTACCGTATACCTTGAGTTTCAAACGCAATGCCCAAAAAACACTCAATGCCCTGAGTGCTGAGAATGCTTTGCGGGTGGTTGAAGCACTCCAAAGACTTGCTGAAACGGCTGTTGGAGACATTGAATTTTTAGGAGGTGGATACATCGCAGCTTACCGCTTTCGAGTTGGGGATTTACGCATTTACTTGGATGTCGAACTCGAGCCACCCACGCTTTTTATTGAAGGAATCGAGAAACGTGGCGAAGCCTACCGCAAAAAATCACGGCGTTAATTGTGCCAAATGATGCTTCACATGCCCAACGTAACTGATAAATACATCCTCAAGTGACATCGGTTCACCATCACCAATTTTAATTGGCACAACTAAACTTTGCGGGGTTGCATCACGCATCACCTCGAGAATATGTTCGTTTAAGGTGTCCCAGAGTTCCATCATGGCAAGACGGTCACGTTGGTTGTACTTGGCAAGTGCGACCCAATCATTTTGAGCGTAACCAGCCGTAACCAAAACACCAGCCTCGAGATGCGCGGGAATCTGCGCTCTGGTAAAACGTTGTACATTGTTTAGCGCACTATCTATTAAATGCCCAATAATTTCTTTGCGTGACCATTTGCCTTCTTTAACGGGTTGCTCGAGTTCGTCATCTTCAAAGTCTAAAAAAGTGTCCTGCCCAGACACCAGCATGGCATCGAGTTCTTCTAATGCACCAGCCAAAGTTGGGGTTTCTAAAAGTGTTGCGTAATTCATAAATTCCTCCAAGGGATTCTTGCGCCAAAAATATTGATGATTAAACCAAGTACCACCAAGAAAGCTGATATTAACTTTATGCTGGTAAATTGTTCGCCGAGCATCAGCGCACTTAAGACCATGCCAAAGACTGGCACAAGCAAACTAAACGGTGCAATGTTTGAAGCACCATAACGCCCAATTAAAAATGCCCACGCCCCAAAGCAAACCACAGTCGCAATCCACGCGAGGTACAAAGCACTTAAACCAGAAGTTAAACTTAAGTGCGTTAGCGCAGCCCAATCCCTTGTACCGCCCTCGAGCAGCAAAGAAAGCCCCAGAAGCGGCAGTGGTGCATACGCATTGCCATGCACTGCAAAAGCAAATAAATCTGGTTTGGGACTCAGGCTCGAGACGTGCCGCACAATCAGATTGGCACTTGCCCAACCAAGCGCAGCGATGAGAATCAGTAAAATCGCGGGTACGGTAGCACTCGAGTCCTTAGTTGTGCCAATTAAAGCAATGCCACTAAATGCCACGCCCAGCCCAAGCCACTGATACCATTTGATGCGTTCAGCAAAAAATAGACTCGAGAGAACAACTGTAAATAAACCATTCATTTGAATCACTAAACTCGCTAAGCCCGCACTAATCCCAATGTTCATGGCGGTGAATGCCACTCCAAACTGAATCACACCAGTACAAATCCCGTAAGCTGCGAACCACATGGTTGGTATGTTAGGACGGCGAATAAAAAACACGAACGGCACTGCTGCCAATGCAAAGCGCAGCGTTGCCAGTAGTAACGGTGGTACGCCCTGCAAACCAAGATGAATCACCACAAAACTCAGTCCCCAATTAAAAACCACAAAGAGAATCAATGCAAAATGAATCGGGGTAATCATCATTTATTTAATTAACCCTTTTTGCTGCATGTACTCGGCAATTTGAACGGCATTCAGGGCTGCTCCTTTTAAGAGTTGGTCGCCAGCCACGAATAAATCTATACCACCGTCAAAGACTTCACTGCTACGGATACGTCCGACTTCGACATCATACTTGCCACTGGCGGTTAGCGGCATCGGGTAGAGTTTTTGGCTTGGGTCATCGCGCACTTCGACACCAGCAGCAGTCCCTAGCAAAGCACGAACATCATCAGGCAAAGCTGGCTTCTCGAGGTCGAGGGTAATGGCTTCCGAGTGGGTACGAAGCGTCGGGATTCGCACGGCAGTGCAGCTTAGGCGAATATCGGGCGCTCGCATGATTTTACGGGTTTCCCATGCGACTTTCATTTCTTCTTTGGTGTAGCCGTTGTCTTGAAAAGAATCTATGTGGGGAATCACATTAAAGACAATGCTATGGGCAAAAACTTCGTTTATAACGGGTTTATTATCTAAAGCATTCTTGGTCTGCTCAAGCAGTTCACTCATGCCTTTTGCCCCAGCCCCCGAGGTGGCTTGGTAGGTGCTGATGATGGCGCGTTTAATCCCGTATTTTTGATGAATCGGTGCAAGTGCCATGACCGCAATAGCAGTCGTACAATTTGGATTAGCCACAATCCCGCCCTTAGTCCAGTCGTGAGTCTCGAGTACATCGCCGTTGATTTCTGGAACAATTAAGGGAATGGCATCATCGTACCGAAAAGCACTCGAGTTATCTATCACCACTGCGCCGCCCTCTGCCCAAATCGGCGCTTGACTTTTAGAAATGCTGCCACCCGCCGAAGCCAGGATCACATCGGCATCTATTTTACCCTCGGGCATGACCTCCACGGTTAATGTCTGTCCTCGGCAAGTCAGAACCGTACCTGCACTCCGAGGACTGGCATAAAGCCGCAACTCATCGTACTTCAGACTAGATTTCTTGAGAACACTTAAAAGCTCATGTCCAACTGCCCCGCTTGCACCTACAATTGCTAATTTCATCTTCTATCTCCTTTTGCCTTGTACCTTTTTCTCAATAAAAAACCCGCCTGTCTAAATGGCGGGAAGCGACAAGCGTGTAAACACTTGTCGCTATATGGTCGTGGTGGTCTCAAACTTCATAGGAAAAGGGTAACATCTAATGCTTAGTGCGTCAAGTTGAAACAAAGGAAAGAGAGGTGACTCAAGAATACAGGTTTTCCTCAAAGCCCATAGCTCAATAACTCATTTTTTCAAGACCAGCGTTTTAGCCATCAAATCATGTAGGGCTTGTTTTTTAGCCGTGAATGCCGCCATCACATAAGCGATAATCAGTACCAAACCACCAAAAGTCAAAATCAAACTGAGCGGTTCTAACAACTCTATAAAAAAAGCCAATCCACTCATGGTAGTACCACCATTGGTGCTGCTGGCGATAAAACTGGTCAGGGCTGGCACAATACTTAGCAATGACAAAATGGTGATTGCAAATGGAATAATTGACTTTGCAAAGTAACGCCCCGAGGCTCGAGCAAAATTCATACGCTGGTTTTGATCATCGGTGACAATCAGACCCAGTGCCATCTTGCCAAGTGTGGCTTGACGTTCTCCAGATTCTAAAAATGCAAAATATAACCAAGTCAAAACGGTAGTCGCCACGGTTGCCAGTACAATCGAAGTGGTAAAAGCAGGTAATAACTGAGTTAATTCAGCCAAGGCTTGTTCGCCACTGAGGGTGCTATTCTCAGTTTGTTGGCTTAAGCGAGTTAGAGCGGCTGTGGCATTCCCCGTAAAGAGATTGGAAAGAAATGTGCTTGCAATACCAAGCAAAATCGCATCAATGACGTATGCCAGAAAACGCAACCAGAACCCAGCGTACTCGAGTTTAACGGGTTCAGCGCGACTTTCGGAGAACCTTGGAATCAGTGCGGCAGTGACTCGAGGGCGGTCTTGAGGGATAGTGGAGGGCAGTCCAACTGTTCGTCCGAGCGACTGGGTGGTCTCGGTTATGGGTTCAAGCAGTGGGGCGTTTACCAACGGATTTGGCGCTTCGGACGGAGAAACCGTCACCAAAGGACGGACAGGTGGGGCAATAGGCATTTCGGCTATCGGGTCTGGCAGGTCTGGTCTGGATAGTGGTACATCTGGGGTACGTCCGACAAAACTCGAGTCCATTGGGGTGGCATCGGGCGAATCCATAATCACGGTGCGGCGTTCTCGAGACCACGCCGCGACTTGACGCACTTGCGAAAAGAAATTAGACAGGGTTTCTTTATCGGTTTTGATTGCGCCACGAATCAGGGGGTGCTGAGCAGATGAAATCACCAATTCGCCATTCTCACGGCTGACTTTGGCAATTTCACCAAGTCTGGCTCGCTGCATTCCACCGATGTTGATGTAGACCAATTCGGTATCAGTCAGGAGCATTCCCGCATCAGGGGCGTTGATTTCAGCGTGGCTATTGCCGCCAACGGATTGCCGCATGGTGTTAATCCAGTCACTCACGCAATCAGTCTACACGCTTAGCTAAAAAAAGGATGTGCAATTCTGGCATCGGTTTGATCAAGACGGGACAGACAGGTTTTTATCACGGTGAGCATTGGCGGCGGTTGAGCCTTTCATGACCATCAGTTTATACTCATCTGGGCTGGTTGATGATGACAAGCCTTCTTCATAAGAAATCATGCCACCAAAGTACAAGCTCACAAGGTGCTGGTCAAAGGTGGTCATGCCTTTGTCGTTTTCTTCGCGCATTGCATCTTTAATTTCAGGGGTTTTATTTTCGTCCTTGATGTACTCACGAATTAACGGGGTGTTAATCATGATTTCAAGGGCTAGAATCCGTCCAGAACCATCGGCTCGAGGCAACAAGCGCTGTGATAAAATACCAACCAAGGATTCGGCAAATAAAATTCTGATTTGGTCGCGTTCGTGCGGTGGGAAAAAATCAATGATACGGTTGACACTGCGAACCGCGTCTTGGGTGTGCAAGGTGCTTAGCACCAAGTGACCAGTCTGGGCGGCGGTAATCGCAGCTTCAACCGTTTCTTTGTCGCGCATCTCACCAATCATGATTACGTCTGGGTCTTGGCGCATGGCGTACTTTAGGGCGCTCTTAAAGTCCGAGGTGTCCGAACCAACTTCACGTTGAATCACCAAGCTGCGTTGATTGCGATGCAAATACTCAATCGGGTCTTCGATGGTGATGATGTTATGGGCATAAGTACGGTTGATTTTGTCAATAATGGCTGCCATGGTGGTACTTTTGCCTGAACCTGTTGGACCTGTGGTCAGGATAATCCCGCGTTCTTTGCCACAAAAATCTTCCATTACATCGGCTGGCAAACCAAGGCTTTCAAAACTGGCAATTGCGTCAGGGATAACCCGCATGACTAAGCCAATACTGCCGCGTTGTCTAAAGATATTGCAACGAAACCGCGCCACATTCGGCACAAGGTAGGCAAAGTCGAGTTCATGACGGTACTCAAATTCTTCCCATTGCTCGTTGGTTAAAAGTGTTCTGCCAATCATTTTGGTTTGATCTGGTTTTAAGGCTTCGCTATGAAAAGCCGTCAGTGTGCCATGTACCCGTCCCATTGGCGGCGAACCAACTTGCAAATGCACATCGGAAACGCCACGTGCCACCATCGTTCGCAATAAATCCACAATTGTCACGCTCTGCGCCATTCTTGTCTCCTCAGATTAACTTAGACAACAGTCTACACCTAAACATTACACTTCGGGTTTAACTAAGACATTACCACCAGCCCGCAAATCAAAACGCGAGAGCGCATTATTAGAAAAAAGCGCATATGCCCCAAGGTTTGGCGCACTGATGGCTTCAAAAATAAATTCTCTGCCGCCTTCGTCGCGCATTCGCACTTTTTTGACCGGGCGACCATGTTGCCTGTCCCAAGCCCGCAAAATGATATCGTCCACACAGACCTGCATCCCTGTCATTTCCCTTGATAACCCAACCACCAGCCGTGCCACTCGAGCTTTGCGTTTATTGATTTCAAGTAAACCCATACTGGCAAGCCGAACCAAGGTTTTCTGGACATACTCGAGCGGTTGCGAAGTAGCTTTGGAAATCGTCACCACCGAGCGCTCGCCGTCAATCAGTTGCACCACTGCAAATTCATCGGCGGACATGGTTAAGGCACTAACTCTGGTGACATCAAGAATTCTTGGCGTATCAAGTTCTTCGGGGATTGGAATTTGTTTTTCGATGGTACTTGCGCCGTCGTCTAAACCACGAATCACCTCAAGCATCAGGTTATCAAAGGCTTGGTCAATGGTTTTTTTGGCAGGGGCTTTGGACGGCTGAAATTCAAAATTGCCGCGTTCGTCTTTGAGCATCACATGCAGCGCTTCGGCATCAGTAGACGTACCAAATGCCACATGGGTTATCCGACCAGAATCAAAAAATACCCGTCCTTCACGTTCAGAAGGGTGATAAATTACCAAACAACCCTTTGACTGATTCTGCGATAAAAGCTGCAACAAATCCAGTAAGTTAAAAACCCCAAGAGAACCACGCACAGACCTATTCTACAACCACTTTTTCTAAGAAGGCGTGACGAACAAACCCCGCTCGAGTAAGACAAGGATTTTACGATCCAAATTAGCAATCGCTCGAGACGCAGGTAAGACCAAATCAGGCTGCTTAGACTCGAGTGCAAAAACCTCAATTTCAAATTGGCGGTGGGTCATGGTGTGCGAGACACTGCCAAGATACACAGCTTGGTTTGGTACAGCAAACTTTTGACAAAGTAGCTCGAGGGCAGCTAAAACCGTGGTTTGGACTGGCTCGAGCGGTACACCATACAACCCACCCAATAAACCATTTTTGGGGCGTAACTCGAGCCAGACATGCTGTTGCTGATGCAGCAGCAAAGCCACCGCTTGAACAGTTTTGACTTTGGCACGTGGCTTTGGTTTTGGCACATGGTTGACGGTTTGGGCTTTGAAGGCTTGGCAAAACCCAGACATCGGACACTCGAGACAGCGTGGTTTTTTAGGCACACAGATTAACGCCCCCAATTCAATCAGGGCTTCGTTCCAAGCACCCGCTCGGGTTGGCTCGAGTAAGGCTTGGGCAGTTTCCCACAACCAAGGGTCTGGTGGGTTTAAGCTGTTGTGCAGCCGAGCCAAAACCCGCCGTACATTGCCATCCACGGCGGCAACAGCTTCATTCCCCGACAAACTGGCAATTGCGGCAGCCGTGTAACGCCCGACCCCCGGTAACTCGAGCCATGCCATACTTGAATTTGGCAAACCATTTTGAGCCATGATTTGGGCGGCTCGGTGCAGATTTCTGGCTCTGGCATAGTAACCAGCCCCTTCCCAGAGTTTCAGTACCGTGTCGAGTGGTGCAGTCGCCAAATCCTGCACAGTTGGGAAAACCCCTAAGAAACGCTCGAAATACAGCACCCCTCGAGAAACTTGGGTTTGTTGCAGTAAAATCTCGGATAGCCAAACATGGTAAGCATCTCGAGAACCCGCTTTGGCTGTGCGCCACGGCAAGACTCGAGCAGAAGCGTCGTACCAAGAGAGTAAAGCCTGTCTCATCTTACAGGCTTGCTAGAATCCGTTCTGACTCGAGCCACAAATGCTTTTGGCTGGTTTGGTCAAGCGCGGCGGCACTGGGTTGCACTGGACGTTTTTTATCCCAGTACAAACCCGTGGCACTTTCGATTTCTTTGCTCGAGGCTAGGTAAATACTGGTCTGCGCCCCTTTTTCTGGCGTGACCAAAAACGGTTTGGCTAAACTAAAAAACCATTTCCAAGCCCCACTTGCATTTTGGGCAAAACCAGTTGCCACCACACCCGGATGAAGCGCGTTGCTGGTGACACTTGTTCCCTCGAGCAGCCGCGATAGTTCGTTACTAAATAAAATATTCATCAATTTAGAATTCCCATACGCCACCGAACCAGTAAATTTTTGCTTGAGCTGCAAATCGTCCCAACGAATCCGCGCCATACTATGGGCATTACTTGCAACACTGACGACTCGAGCCGAGCCAGCCACTTTTAAGTTATCAAGCAGAGCGGTAGTCAGTACAAAATACGCCATATGATTGAGCGCAAAAGTCATTTCTAGCCCTTCACTGGTCTCGAGCCGTTCGGTAAAAATCCCACCCGCATTATTGACCAAGACATCAATTTTAGGGGCAGCTGCCTTGATTTCTTCAGCCGCACGGCGGGCTTGCGCCACCAGCGATAAATCGGCTACAAACAACTCAGGAGTCTGCCCTGTTTGAGCTTTGATCGTCTCGAGACTCGCCTTGCCTTTGGCTTCGTTCCGCACCACCATCAGTACCCTTGCGCCCAGCTTTGCCAATTCAAGCGCGGTTATAAAACCAATTCCATTGCTTGCCCCTGTCACCACCACAGTTTTTCCAGTCATGTGCTTAGATTACTGCAAATTGGCACAGGCAACTAGACACCTTTGGTATTCAAGGTGATGGCGTATAGGCTGCTCGAGGCGACAATAAACAGGCGGTTTTTGGCAATACCGCCAAAGGTGAGGTTGCCAATTGTTTCTGGAACAAGAATTTTACCGAGCAGCACACCATCTGGTGTAAAAACTTGCACACTATCGCCCGAACTGGTAAAAATCCAACCTTGCTGGTCTAAGCGAAAACCATCAGGTAAACCCGGTTCAATCACCGCAAAAACACGACCATCCACACAATCATGCTGTTCTGTTACACGATAGGCTTTGATGTGATGATTGCCCTTTGGGTCGTTAGACCGAGATGTATCCGAGACATACAAGGTTTTTTCATCCAAAGAAAACGCCAGACCATTTGGCATGGTCATGTCGGTAATCACCGCCGTTAATTCTTGGGTTTCTGGGTCAAAACGGTAGACATAACAGCCAGCCTGTTCCTGAACCCCGCCGTAACCTTCGCTTGGTTGAATCAGTCCATAAGACGGGTCGCTAAACCAAATTGTGCCGTCAGATTTAACTACCAAATCGTTAGGGGAATTGAGTTTTTTGCCTTGGTGGGAATCTATCAGCACTTGCCAAGTCCCGTCTGTCTCGAGCCGCACAACTGCCCGTAAACCATGCGAACAAGCCAGTAAACGCCCAGTCTGGTCTAGGGTGTGTCCGTTTTGAAAATGGGCTGGTTTAAGAAATTCGTTGCTACCATCTTTAGCCGACCAACGCATTAACCGATTATTGGGAATATCACTCCAGATTAAACTGTCATCAAAATAAGCTGGTCCTTCGCCCCAAATCGTGCCAGTGGCTAATTGCTCGAGTTGACTGTCTGGCAGCAAAAGCGCTAAGAAACGATCATCAAAAATCTCAAAATCCTTGGGCATTCTAAGATATTAACTTAAGCACACTGTCATCCCCGCGCAGCACCACAACCCGCACCCCAGCTTCCTCGAGAACCCCAGCTTTGTTTTGTAAGTCACGCACTTCGTCTGGTGGCGCGTGATGGACGGCTCGCCCCGATTCGCCCGGCTCGAGGTAAAACCCTTCGGGCATGGCAATCACCAAAACCCTCGCGGCTCTGGCACGAGCCTGAATTGCGCCAGTGATGAGGTCACTGGGGGCGCGTTCGGTAATTAAAATCAGGTTCGCTCCAGCTTCGGGCAACGGCACAGATAAAGGTGCGTCTGGCTCGAGTTTTAGGGTGGCAAGTAAAACCAGTGTGCGTTCCAAAGCTAGAAAACTCGAGCCGCTTTCGGTGCTGGCTAAAGCACTAGAAACACTGACCCGCAAATTTTGGGTGTGGGCGCTGCGGAGTAAACTGGCAGCGAGGCGGGTGGCACTTTCTAAGAAAATTTCGCCGACCCTGCCTTTAGAACTTAAATCAAGGTGAACATGCACCCCAGTCGCCGCCACTTGTTCGTATTCTCGTACCACCAACCGCAAGTACCGCCCATTGTCTGTGCCAAAGCGAGCGGTTTGTTTCCAATGAACACGGCGCAACTCATCACCCGGCACGTAATCCCTGACCCCACGCAAGGAAAGCGCATCCTCGAGACCAAAGACCTTCGCCCGAGGACCATCTGCCAATAGTGGACGTACCAAATCAGGTAATTCAAGCGCATGTAAGCCCGGGTAAACCAATAATGTGCTGGAATTGGCTGGTATTTTACAAAAGCGAAAAAATAAGCCCAGTGGGTCGCTCCAATTTAAGCCCAGTGGCGGGAAATTAAATTCACCACGCATATTTGGCGAAACACGGTACTCGAGACGGTGCGAACTATTGCCCCAAAATAAACCACTTAAACCGACATTGCGGTCTGGAATTAAAGTCAAAGGGACGTTTTCCGATAGCGTCAAAAGCATTGGCAGCCAACTTGAAACCCGCACCTCGAGCCGAATTGCCACGGCTTCTTCGGTAAACGTTTTCGCCGTCTCGAGAATTCGCAGCACCTCGATTTTAGGGGCTGGGCGGTACAAAAACCATAGCAATGCTCCTAGAAAACCCAGCCAAATTAACCATGGCGCGACACTTGGGCGAAACACCAAGTACAATCCCAAGACGATAATAATTGCCAACCAACGCCACATTGCTTACATTCTATAAAAAGCCTGTGACAATTTTATTGATTTTTCCTCGAGTAGCGAAAACGGTAACTTATGCTGTAATCTACTGCACCAACAATTCACAATTCATTGGGAGGTTATATGAAGCAATGGCAAATCCTAGGTATTTCCAGCATTCTCACAGCTTTTATTGTCGCTTGTAACGGGGTTACGCTCGAGCAGAGCAATCAACCGAGCATGGATCAAGTCTCGAATCTCGAGAATCGTCCTCAGTTTATTGAAGGCGAAGTGATTGTGCGTTTCAAAAATAATTCCCTTGCCCCTGCCAACTTAGCTGTGGCGGGTGCGAGTTTGACGGCTCAGCGCAATATCAGTGGTGGCGAAGTGTTGTATGGCTTCTCGAGTGGAATCAGTACCCAAAGTGCCAGCAGTCTGGAATTGGTGTTGCAACGCTTACAAGCTCGAGCCGATGTTGAATTTGCACAACCCAACTATTTGTATTACCCAATGGCAGTTCCCAACGACCCAAGTTACGTTAATCAATGGCATTACGGGGCAATGAAATTACCGCAGGCTTGGGATTTAACCACGGGGAGCGGTAGCCCGATTGTGGCAGTGCTAGACACAGGCAAAACCAATCACCCTGATTTGGTGGCGCGTTGGGTCGGTGGTTATGACTTTATCAGTTCAAGAACCACAGCCAATGATCGCAGTGGACGCGATTCCGATGCAACCGATACAGGCGATGGTGGTTATTGCGCTCCGTACAATTATCCTAATTCTTGGCATGGTACGCATGTGGCTGGTACAATTGGGGCAAGCACCAACAACGGTGTGGGCGTGGCTGGGGTCAATTGGAATGCCCGTATTTTACCTGTTCGGGTACTGGGCAAATGCGGTGGTAGCACCGCCGATATTATAGATGCGATTCGTTGGTCGGCTGGAATGAGCGTGTCTGGAGTTCCAGCCAATGCCAACCCTGCCAAAGTAATCAACATGAGCTTAGGTGGCAGCCTGAGTGCTGGACAAACCTGTGCCACCAACGACACGGCTACACAAAATGCGATTAACGATGTCACCGCCCGAGGCGCTTCGGTGGTGGTGGCAGCAGGTAACAGCAATAAAGACACCCGTTCCTACACCCCTGCTTCTTGTAACAACACCATCACCGTAGCCGCCTTGAACCGCAATAACAGCCGAGCCTATTACAGTAATTTTGGACCGGATATTGATGTCGCTGCCCCCGGGGGCGATACCCAAACCGATACCAACGGCAATGGCATCAAAGACGATGGTGTGTTATCTACCTTAAAAAACAGCAATGGCTCGAGTTACATTTATCAGTATTACCAAGGCACAAGCATGGCAACACCGCACGTAGCGGGTTTGGTCAGTTTGATGTTGGCGCGTAATCCAAGTCTGACCCCAGCCCAGATTCTCAGTAAATTAAAAACCACAGCCACACCACTTTCGAGCAGCCAATGCCCAGAAGGTTGCGGGTCTGGTTTGGTGGATGCCTTGGCAGCCGTGCAGTAACGATTGACCAACCCGCCTTGGGTGGGCTAAACTAAATCCATGATCCGCTCTGGACTACCACTATTAGGGGCTTTACTCGATTAAATTATCTGCTCGAGTAAAGCCCCAGTGTTATGTCTGGGGCTTTTTTATTTTCGCCTTCTTTCCAAATCAATTTTGAGGAACTTATGACCGAAGAAAAACAACGTTTAGAAAAGTACAACCCACACGAAGTCGAACCGCGTTGGCGTGAACACTGGGAAACCACTAAGCTCTACAAAACCGATTTGCACTCGAGTAAACCCAAGCACTACATGCCGACCATGTTCCCGTATCCAAGCGGTAATTTGCATATTGGACATTGGTACGCGTTTTCTATTCCTGATACCAGAGCGCGTTTTATGCGAATGAAAGGTTTTGAAGTGCTGTTCCCAATGGGTTTTGATGCTTTTGGTTTGCCTGCCGAGAATGCGGCGATTAAAAATAACATTGACCCTGCCAAGTGGACATACAGCAACATCGAGTACATGACCAGTCAATTTAAGCGCATGGGAACAATGATTGATTGGGAAACGACTGAATTAAAAACTTGCGACCCCGAGTATTACAAATGGAATCAATGGTTTTTTGTGCAGTTCTACAAAAAGGGCTTGGCGTATAAAAAAGAATCCTTTGTCAACTGGGACCCGGTGGATAACACTGTACTTGCCAATGAACAAGTCATAGATGGGCGTGGCGATAGGTCTGGAGCGCTGATTGAACGCCGTTTAATGAGCCAATGGCACATGAAAATCACCGATTATGCCGAAGAGTTACTGAATTTTGATGGTCTCGAGTGGACAGAAAAAGTTCGGGTCATGCAAACCAATTGGATTGGTAAAAGCGTTGGCGCAGAACTCGATTTTGCAACACCAGTCGGTACTTTAACGGTTTTTACGACTCGAGCCGATACAGTTTTTGGCGCGACCTTTATGGTACTTGCGCCCGAACATCCAATGGTAGGGGCATTGACCAAGCCCGATAAACTGGCGGAAGTCAGTGCCTATCAAGCGGCGGCAAAACTCGCTTCGGATATTGACCGTACCGCCGAAGGTAAAGAAAAAACTGGGGTGTTCTTGGGGTCATATGCCACCAACCCATTTACAGGTCAAGAAATCCCAATTTTTATTTCCGATTATGTGTTGGTGACATACGGCACGGGCAGCATTATGGGCGTGCCAGCCCAAGATGCCCGCGATTGGGATTTTGCCAAAAAATTTGGTCTCGAGATTATTCGTACTGTACAAACCCCATCAGACTGGGATGAAAATAAACCATTTACTGGCGATGGTGTTGCCATTAACTCGGATTTCTTAAATGGCTTACGGGTTACAGAAGCCAAAGCCCGAATGCTGACTGAACTCGAGAATACGGGTAAAGGCAAAGCTAAAACTACCTTCAGGCTGCGTGACTGGCTAATTTCTAGGCAGCGCTACTGGGGAACACCAATTCCAATTATTTACTGCCCAGATTGCGGACAAGTTCCTGTGCCAGAAGAGGATTTACCGATTTTACTGCCTGAGAACCCAGAGTTTTTACCAACCGGTCAAAGTCCTTTAACCTTACTCGAGAATTGGAAGAATTGTATCTGCCCAAAGTGCGGCGGGGCAGCCGTGCGTGATACCGACACAATGGATACGTTTGTAGACTCGAGTTGGTACTATTACCGTTTTCTTGACCCTAAGAATTCCACAAGTGCGATTAACCAAGAACTGGTCAATAAATGGGGTCCTGCCGACTGGTACACGGGTGGGATTGAACATGCGATTCTGCATTTGCTGTACGCTCGATTCTGGACAAAAGCGATGCGTGACCTTGGCTTGATTGACTTCGGTGAACCTTTTACGCGCTTAATGAACCAAGGAATTATTCTGGGCGAAGACAATGAGAAAATGAGCAAGTCTAGGGGCAATGTTGTAGACCCTGAGAATTTGGTCGGGGAATACGGCACAGATACAGTACGTCTTTACTTACAATTTATTGGACCTTGGGATCAAGGTGGACCGTGGGCACCCAAAGGCGTAAACGGTCTTGCCAATTGGCTCGGGCGTGTCTGGAGTTTATTTTTTGACCAACCAGACCGAAGCGACGAAACAACCAGTCTGTCCGACCTCGAGTATGCGATTAACTACGCCCTGAAAAAAGTGACTGAAGACACCGAGCTTTTTAAGTTCAATACCAGTATTGCAGCAATGATGGAGTTAAGTAATTTCTTAGGCAAAGCCAAACGCAGCCCTGTCTACAACACCCCCGAATGGAAAACTGCGCTCGAGACTTTTAACACCATGCTTGCCCCATATGCGCCACACATCGCCGAGGAAATCTGGAATAAGACAGGGCATACAAGCAGTGTGCATTTGGAACATTGGCGCAGTTTTGACCCGAGTAAACTGGTCAAGGACAGTTTTGAATTGGTGGTTCAAGTCAATGGCAAGTTGCGCGGAAAAACCGAAGCACCAAGCAATATCAGCAGTGCCGAAGCGATTGCTCTGGCTCGAGGACTCGAGAGCATCAAGCCATATGTGGACGGCAAAGAAACAGTTAAAGAAATTTATATCACTGGGCGTTTGGTGAACATTGTGGTCAAGGGATAAGGTTTTTAGAGCAGGCATCTTTGAGCTTCACACCTCGAAGATACTGAGTTTTTTTGTGGCTCGAGTGGAGATAGGGGTAAAAGTGTGTTGACCAAAAAAGTAGGGAGTAATCTAGGTTTATGCCAACAAAAACCACTCCCCAACCCAGTATACGCATTTTCTGCCCTCATTGTCATCAACAAAGCACTCAAGAAAGTAGAGGCAGTTACACCTGCAAAAACCGTCATTTGAATGGAACTAGAATTATACGAATACAACGATACAGATGCAGTCAATGCCATCAAGCACTACCCAGTATATACCCAGCAGGAGTTCATCGTAGCAAATGGTACTCAGGAGTTATACAAGCGCTCTTTACGATTCTCAACATTCATCAAGTCAATCAATCATGTCAAAACGAAATCGCTCAAGTTCTAGGGTATCCAATCGTTCCTGACACTCGAGACGATTGGAGTGATACTCGAGCTTTACGTGCTGAACACCAACATCAAAATGAACTACTGCAATTAAGAAACACAAAATTCCAGATTAAATGTGGCAGTATTGATGAATTCAAACTTGGTTTTAGTT
>JANNVX010000027.1:0-13828 GCA_031414595.1 Deinococcales bacterium | reverse complement strand
CAGGACAGACACAGGGGTCTGTCCCTACAAAATCCATAAAAATACGTCAGGTAGGGGCGGACCCCCGTGTCCGCCCTGTGACCAATTGTCTGTTTTTGGTCTATTTGAAATCAGGAAGTTATTCTTGGACAGTTCCTAAGTCAAAAGACTCTAGTGGTTTAGGCGTACCTAAAATATATTTTAGGTACTATGAATTACTGGTTTGAAATCGCCATCATCAGCAGTATTTTCGCCTTTGGGAACATCTTCTTTGGACACTTTGAAGAACATACGCCCAAAACTCGCAAAGTTGCTAAAATTCTGCTTTTTTGGGGTGTATCAATTGCAATTTCTGCGTTTTTGGGACGAACATGGTTTTTTGTATTCCTTGCAATCCTGACAGGGTTTGTGATTATGATTCACGGCTGGTACTTACCCAAACTCGGAATCAATGGTTTAACAGGAGAACCAAAAGAGCGCTATTACCGATTTCGCGGTTGGAAACTCCCAAAGGACTAAATTTGCGGTAACATTTACGATATGAAAGCCGTGACCTTCCAAGACATCGGTTCAGTCGCCGTCCTCGAGACTCCCGAGCCAGAAATTCTCGAGGCAACCGATGTGATTGTTAAAGTCACCCGTTGTGCCATTTGCGGCTCAGATTTACATTTGTACCACGGTGATATTCCAATGCTGCCCGGCGATACGTGCGGACATGAATTCACGGGCATTGTTGAGGATACTGGCTCGAGTACCAGTTTTAAGCGCGGTCAAAGGGTGGTTGGTACTTTTCACACCGCTTGTGGCGCGTGTACCGCTTGTCAACGCCAAGAATTTCACCTCTGCTCGAATGCTGCCGTTTACGGCTACGGTCCAATTTATGGTTCGATGGGTGGCACACAAGCCGAATATGCTCGAGTGCCGAACGCCAACATCAATTTGCGGCTTATCCCAGAAGGTCTGGCTGATGAGGCTGCACTGTTCACTGGCGATATTCTGACTACGGCGTTTGGCGCAGTTAAAAACGCCAAAATTGGGGCTGGTAGTACGGTGGCTGTTCTTGGTTGTGGTCCTGTGGGAATCATGGCAATCCAAAGTGCCTTTGCCCTTGGTGCAACTCGAGTCCTCGCCATTGACCTGCTCGAGGAGCGCTTGCAACTTGCCTCGGGTTTGGGCGCAGAGACGATTAACGCACAAAAAAGCGATGCCGTCGGGCAAGTCATGGCACTGACCAACGGTGACGGTGTAGATGCGGTGATCGAAGCTGTCGGTGGTACTAAAACGATTCTGATGTCTTTTGAAATGGTGCGCTCGGGTGGGTACATTGCGGCAGTTGGTGTGACTTCTGCCCAAACTTTCGAGTACCCTTTAATGCAAAGCCTGACCAAAGATATTACTTTTCGGATTGGTTTAGCCAACATTCACCGCGACATAGACGAAACCCTAGAATTGGTCAGAACAGGCGTAATAGACCCAACAATCGTGATTTCACACCGCCTTGCACTCGAGGACGCTGCCGAAGGGTATGAATTGTTTGATACTCGAGTTGCCAGTAAAGTGATTTTGATACCGTAAAGGGCTATGAGCTATGAGTCTTGAGCTATGAGGTGCGGCTCGAGACCAAAAATCTCGAGCCTCGTTTGCTTTTAGAGTGGCGTGGTGTAGGCACTGGTGATGCCACCATCGGCTAAAAAGGTTGCCCCAGTGGTAAAGCTCGAGTCGTCCGAAGCCAGCCACAGGGCAGCTTTTGCCATTTCCTCAGCTTCGCCAAAACGACCCATTGGAATATGGACTAAACGGCGTTGACGTTTTTCTTCGGTATCCAAATACTTCATTAAAAGTTCAGTACGCAGTGGACCCGGACACAGGGCATTGACCCGAATACCTTGACGGGCATGAATCGCGGCGAGTTCCCGAGTCATGCTTAACACTGCGCCTTTGCTCGAGGTGTACGCCAGTTGAGGCGTGGCTGCGCCCAGCACTGCCACAAATGAAGCGGTGTTAATAATACTACCGCTACCAGCCCGTAGCATAGCAGGAATGGCATATTTGCAACCCAAAAAGACACCCTTGACGTTAATCGCAAAAGTTAAATCCCAGACATCTTCTTCGGTGTTCATGGCGTTGTCGTCGTCCGCGTGGGAAATACCAGCGTTATTAAAAATCACATTCAGTTTACCAAAGGTATCCTCTGCCACCTGCACCATGTTCTGGCAGTCTTTGGCTTTAGAAACATCGGCTTTGGCAAACACGGCTTGTCCACCAGAGGCGACAATACTCGAGACCACCGCTTGACCAGCAGTTTCGTTCAAATCCACCACGACCACACTTGCGCCCTCTTTTGCAAACAGCAATGCTGATTCTTTGCCAATGCCACTGCCGCCACCTGTAATTAAAGCCACTTTATTCTCGAGACGCATAGATTACTCCCTTCGTTAGTTCACACTGGATACTGCACTCGCTCGAGAGTTGGTCTATAAACTCGAGTAAGGCTTTAGTTTGTGGTTCAAACATTTTCTTGCCGATACTTTCGTTGCCACTCGAGTTCACCAAAGAGGATGAGTGTACCCAGTGCTTCTGCTGAGAAGTGACGATTGATTAACTCTTGAATGGCTTTGTCATATTCAGCTTGAGTAAGTACGCCATCAAAAAAAGTCATAGTCAAATCATTGGCTATTTCTGCATCTGAGCGTTGTAAAATAGGGCGTTCTGCCAGTTGTGTCATGATATTTCCTTTACTTGAATCTCCAAAATTTCAAGCCCTTCTACAATCATGTTATACCCAATTTGGTCATGCTGCAACAATTTAGCTCTACAAAAGACAAAAGCTGTAAAGCATTCGGCAAAATACTCGAGGTTGTCTTTTCGGGCATATTGACTTAACCCAAAAACAATTGGAATTTGCATGGTTTTACGAAAAAATTGTGGGTATGTCTGTTGCAAAAAAGCATGAATATGATGACCTAATTCGTGAATAGCTGTGGTCTGTATGGCTCGAGTCTGGTTTATTGCCAGTGTACTGATGCTGTAAAAATTCTGATACTTAAAAACCTGTCCAAAATCTTTTGCCAAACGAAAAACGCTAATCTCACACTGGTTACTGCGGTAGCTATAGATACCGTTTACCTCTGTATTATTGATGATGACCTTTGAAAGCAAAGAAAATTTTTGAAATGGAAAAGAGATTAGGAAAGTGGCTAAGCCAGTATCCTCGTAAATCTGTAAAATTTGAGCCGTTTTTTGAGCTTCAAGGATTGAATACATCTCAATATAAAACTTAACCATTTTATAACCGCTCAAAACCCCTAAAACGCTCCCAATCAGTCACAGCCGCATCATAAGCATCGAGTTCAACATCGGCATAATTTAAGTAATGCGCCACCACCACATCCCCAAAGGCTTCTTTGGCAAGGCTCGAATTTGCAAAAAGTTCTCGAGCAACGTGCATGTTGCGTGGTACTCGAGGCTTATCTGAATGGTAAGCATTGCCCTTAAATTCTGGCTCGAGAACAAGTTTATCGTCTATTCCTTGTAACCCTGCGGCAATCATTGCAGCCAGTGCCAAGTACGGGTTGACATCTGCTCCGGGAACGCGATTCTCGAGACGAAGCGAAGCACCAGAACCCACCACACGCAGTCCACAAGTACGGTTATCGCGTCCCCATGCTACGGCAGTAGGTGCAAAACTGCCGATGGCATAACGTTTGTAGCTGTTGATGTTTGGGGCATAGAACAACGTCAGTTCACGCAAATAAGCCAGTTGACCCGCTAGGAACGCATCGAAACTTGCAGGGTCGGTCTTAAAAATCGGTGTTCCATCTTTTTGCCGTAAACTAAAATGAATGTGGCAACTGCTGCCTTCTTTTTCATTGAATTTTGCCATGAAGGTTAGGCTGTGTCCCATGCGGCTGGCAATTTCTTTTGCCCCTGTTTTGTAGACCACATGGTCATCGGCGGTAGACAGCGCATCTTTGTACTTAAAATTAACTTCGTGCTGTCCAAAGTTACATTCGCCTTTGGAATTTTCGACGACCAAGCCCGCTTGGGTCATTTGCCGGCGAATCTGCCCAATCACGGGTTCGGCTCTGGATGTGCCAATAATGCTGTAATCTACGTTGTAATAATTAAACGGCTCGAGGTCACGGTAGGCTTTTTTCCAAGCGGCTTCGTAAGAATCTTTGAACAAAATAAACTCGAGTTCTGTGGCAGCTAGTGCCACCAACCCGCGCTCCTCGAGCCGTTTGAGTTGGCGTTTGAGGATTTGCCGAGGGCTTGGCAAGACTGGCAAATGGTCATGGCTTTCTAAATCCACTTGCACCATTGCGGTTTTCTCGAGCCACGGGGCGATTCTTAGGGTGTTCAGGTCGGGTTTCATTACAAAATCGCCGTAGCCAGTACCCCAACTGCTGAGCGCGTAGCCATCTACAGTTCGCATTTCGGTATCCACTGCCAGTAAATAGTTACAACCTTCTGCCCCGTTTGGGACAACTTCTTCTAAAAAAAATTCGGCAGTCACATGCTTACCCATTAAACGCCCCTGCATGTCGGTCAGGGCAATGATTACGGTGTCTATTGAATTGCTCGAGACGAGGCTTCGGAGTTCGGTTAGTGAAATCATCATGCTCCTTAAAGGCAGAGGAACGAAAAAAGAGGAAAGAGGAAGAACTATTTTTTTCTCCTTCCTCTTTCCTCCTAGTTGTCAATGGCTTGTTCGGTGGCTTTAATCTCGGCTTGGCGTTTGGCAATTCCTTCGCCGGTGGGTGGTCCTGTAAAACGGTTCTTCTCGAGGGCAAACCATGCAGCAATCAGTAAAGCAAACATGCCAAGTGTCACCCAAAGGGCTTTATCGTTTGGGGGTTGGATGCCAATACCAAAAATAAAGAGAATACAAATAACAGCCGCAACTGCAACAATTCTAAAACTTGCACCCATATCCCAAGGACCCATGGTTGTCCAAGTCTTCCCATACGCCAGTAAACCAGCACCGATTGGCATGGCATAACTTAAGAACAAGAAAATCACGCAAATCGTGACTATCGTGCTGTACACAGGGGCGTACAAGGTAAATAAGATACTAACAATACCAGCCGTCCAAATTGCGGCGACTGGGGTACGGTAGGTTTTATCAATCACCTTTAAGAAACTTGGGAAACCACCATCTCTAGCAAAGGCAAAAATCATTCTCGAGGCGCTGGTAACTGTCGCCAATCCACAAAGCACTTGTGCCAGAAACACACCGACATAAAGCACTTCTCGAATCCCACTTGGCACAACTGCACCCATAACATAGAAAAAGACATTAAAGCCCTGTTTGGCAGCTTCATTCATGTCTGGAATAGCAATCACAAAGGCGCAAAGCATGATGTAGCCAAATAACCCAGACCAGAGGGTACTCGAGATAATGCTGCGAGGCACGGCGCGTTGAGCATTGACCGTTTCTTCGGAAACATGAGCGCAAGCATCGTAACCCGTAATCGTGTAAATCGGCAGCAATAAGCCAAGTAAAAAAACCGTGGTTAGATCGGTACTGGGCCAGACATTACCACCAGCTTCACCCGAGTAATTGGTGAAGGTAAAAAGCCTTGCAAAGTCGCGGCTTGGCGCATAAATAATTAAGGCAAGCGTCAGGGCAATGGCAACTGCAAAAATCAGGTAGCCCGAAATATCGGTCAGCATGGTGGTTAATTGAATTCCAAAGTGATTGACCGCCGCTTGAATTCCAGTCAGGATAATCAGAAAAATCACTTGGGTGGTTAAGTTTGCCTCGAGTCCAAGCGCCCCGCCAAACGCTCCAATAAAAAAGTAGAACGTACCGACGTTAATTGCGCCAAGCACCGTTACCAAACCAAGTAAATTAAGCCAACCCGTCGCCCAGCCCCAACCACGCCCGCCAAGGATACTGCTCCAATGGTACAAACCACCGGCAGTTGGGTAGGCACTGGCAATTTGTGCCATACCAAGCGCAAAAATAAAACTGATGCCGACCCCAATGGGCCAGCCAATCCCGATGGCTGCCCCGCCAGCCCCACCGATGGCTTGTCCAAGCGAGTTAATGCCACCAGATAAAATACAGATAATCGAAAAGGCTATCGCAAAATTACTAAAGCTCTTCATGCGACGCGCCAGTTCTTGGGCGTAGCCCATGCTGTGCAGGACTTTGACATCCTCATTGATTTGCTGCTGGTCGTTTGATTGACTCATGCAATTCCCTCCTTGGTCGTTGGCTATACAAAAATAACGAGGCAGATAAGCACCTCGAGCGTAGTGTGTGAGCCAGCGAACCCCTGAATTGTAACTTAAATGCCTCAATTACCGCAAATCAAGCAACAATTGCTTACGAAAGGTCTCGAGTTCTTCGCGGATGTGACGCCGAATGGTGGCTTCGGGTGTTTCTGGTATTGGTTCAATGTTTTCGAGTGTCACTAAGGTGCTAAAGGCAGCATCTATCAGTTTTTCAATCTCGAGTCTGTCCGCCATCACGGGTTCTATGGGTAATTCGAGCAAGGCTTCTAAGTCGTTGAGCGCAAAAATGTTTCTTGGGTCGGTCATCAACACAGCTAAACCAGCGATGGTTTTTTGATACGGGAACAACGAGTATTGACGCATGGTTTTTTCTGGGATTAAAGAACTCAAACTTAAATCTGGTGGGTTTTCTGTTGGGTCAACATAAGTCACCCCAAGTTGCTCGGCTAAGGTATGGGCTAAGCGTCCCGAGAATGAGAGTTCCCAAGGTTGTTCGGTTGGAATCACTTGTTCGCTGGGGATGGCAATACGTGCTGCTTCTAGGTTTGCGTGGCTGACAAAACCAAGTTCTAAGAGCGCTTCGGTCAGTTCTAAGTTGTGTTCTTGGGCGTGTATCAAGGCTTTGGCGCGTTGCTCGAGCCGCAGGTGTGTTTTTAACAATAAGCGCACCAAGGGTTTATCCTCGGTCTCGAGTTGTTGGGCTAAAAATTTAATTTGCGTCGGTGTGGAAATCATCGGGGTCAGGCTGCGATCAAAAAGTGGCTCAAGGTCAGCAATTATATTGGGTTCGCTGGTCAAAATAGTAATGCTGGTTTGGTCTTCAAAGACTGGAATACTCTGCCAGCGCATCACATCGGCTCGAGTAAAAAGCCCTGCCACAGCACTAGGAATGCTGTACTCGAGCGGGATTTTGACGAATGGAATTTTCGTTTGCGCTGCCAAAGAACGGTATAAGTCATCCTCGGCGATATAGCCCATCCGCATTAGTAATTCGCCAGTCCGCCCAGCCTTACCGGGGGTGCGTTCTAACAGTGCTTCCTCGAGTTGCGATTCGGTCAGTAAACCTTCGGCAATTAAACGGTGTCCGATGCGGTTCTCGAATGGGTCGCGCAGACTATTTGGATTGGCTGGGGTTAAAAATAATTCTGGGTAATGTTTAGCAATTGCCCAACGCATTAAATCCCTTGGGGCTAAAAACACTTGGATATGCTTACCGATTAAACCCTTCATTTGGGCTAAGGCTTCTAAGTCTGGTGGCTCGAGACAAGCCAAATGAATATCCAAGCCTTCTTGGGCAAAAGGAATGATCATTTGTAGTTGTGCCAAATGGGCTGGAATAATCCGAGCCACTTGGCGGTCAATCGTTTCTAGGCTAGAAAAACCAACCAATTCAAAATCATAAGCCCTTTGGTATAAGCGCAACAACGAGGCTTCTGGGACAATAGCTGTATCTACTAAAAAATCGGCTAATCGCCCACCGATTAAACTGTGCTGCTCGAGTATTTGCTTTAATTCCGAAGCGGTTAGAATTTCTTGACCAAGCAGTAAATCGGCTAGTTTCTGATTTGCCTCGGAAAGTATGAACATAAACACATTCTACAGGTTGTTCTTAGTTTTCGAGGTCAGTTCTGGCACGAGTCCAGTCTGAGACGCTAGAAATTGCCTTGATTTGGTCTTCTGTCAGGCTTAAGTCTATTGCCCCAAGAGAATCCGCCAATTGCGTGGTGTTGTTTGCCCCAATAATTGGCGCACTCATAAATGGCTGGGCTAACATCCAAGCCAGTGTCACTCGAGTAGCGGTTGTGTTGTGTTCAGCCGCAATTTCTACCAGTTTTTCAATCAAATCTAAATTCTGTTCATTCATTCGGCTCGAGCCAATGCCACCCGCCCGCACGCTGTCTGGCAGGGGTTGCCCACGGCGGTATTTACCGGTTAAAAACCCAGCCGCTAACGGACTGTACGGAATCACACCAATGCCGTACTCGAGACAGACCTTCGCCAGTTCGCGTTCAAAATTGGCTCGGGTCGGTTGCACCAGACTGTATTCGGGTTGGATACTAATAAATTTTTCTAGGTTGTGCTTATCCGATGCCCAGAGCGACTGCATTAAACGCCAAGCACTAAAATTACTACAGCCGATGTAGCGCACATAGCCTTTTTTGACCAAATCGGTCAGGGCAGATAATGTTTCTTCGATTGGGGTTTCGGTGTCCACCCAATGAACTTGGTACAAATCAATATAATCGGTTTGCAAGCGTTTTAAGCTGTCCTCACAGGCTTTTAGAATCCATTTTCTGGATAAACCTTCACGCTGATGGATGGTGTTGCGCCCTTGCGAAAAATTCGTTCCCATTGCACCGCGCACCTTGGTGGCAAGCACCAACTGGTCACGATTATTTTGAGCCTTAACCCAACGCCCAATGATTTCTTCAGACACGCCACCAGCGTTATTTTCTGCCCAAGAACTGTAAATATCGGCAGTGTCAATAAAATTTCCACCCGCCGCGAAGTAAGCATCCATAATTTCAAACGAACGCGCTTCGTCGCACGTCCAACCAAACTGCATTGTACCGAGTCCTAATGCAAAAAGATGCAAACCAGAATTGCCCAAACGCCGATAAGTGGTCATGGGCTTAGTCTAACCCAAATTAACCTTGGGGTTTTCTCGAGTTTTAGGCAGGGCAGGAGGATTACTGCTTAAATCAGGGTCTTCAACATTTTTATGTGGTAAAATCCCCTTATGAAAACTGTGCAAATGACACTGGATGAACCACTTCTGCTTGCTGTAGATGCCGCCGCCGAACAATCCCGTGAAACCCGTAGTGCCTTTATTCGCATTGCCCTCCAAGCCGAACTAAAACGCCGTCAGAACCAAATGTGGGAAGTAGCGCATCGCCAGAGTTTTCTCGAGCAACCCGAAACCGATACTTGGCAACCAAAAAAACGAGCTTGGGGTGATGTGTGACTCGAGCATGGCGGCGCGGTGATATTTGCTGGTGCGACCTCGAAAAAGAACGCCCTGTCATGATTTTAACTCGTGATGAACTGATTCCTCATTTACAAAACCTAACCGTTGCACCGCTCACCACTCGAGTTCGAGGGATTGCATCGCAAGTCACACTAGAAACATTTGATGGTCTGATTGAACGGTCAGCCATTTCTTTTGATAACCTCCAAACTGTGCCTAAAGAAACTTTGGGTGAATTCATTACGGATTTAAGTCGTACCAGATTGCGGGAAGTACAAAGAGCAGCCATTTTTGCTTTGGGCTTAGATACATTCTGAACTTAATGGCTATTTCTCGAGCAAAAGCCATATGCCTCTGCTCGAGGCTTGTTGTGCAAAAATGCGTTAAACTCGTCATCAGGAGTAAAAAAATGACAAGCACAGCCCAACGCGCCGAATTACAAGCCCAAATCTGGAAAATAGCCAACGATGTACGCGGTTCAGTAGATGGATGGGATTTTAAGCAGTATGTCCTAGGGACTCTTTTTTACCGTTTTATCAGCGAAAACTTTACAAGGTACATCGAAGGTGGCGACGAAAGCATCAACTACGCCAAGATGCTTGATGCTGACATCTTGGCAGAAATAAAAGACGATGCGATCAAAACCAAAGGCTATTTTATTTACCCAAGCCAGCTTTTTTTGAACGTGTCTTTAAGAGCCAAAGACAACGAGAACCTAAACACCGAACTCAAAGAAATTTTTTTGGCAATAGAAAGCTCTGCCAACGGCTACCCTTCAGAAACAGACATTAAAGGTTTGTTTGCCGATTTTGACACCACCAGTAACCGCCTAGGCAACACCGTCAAAGACAAGAATTTCCGTTTGACTGCCGTTCTTAAAGGTGTTGCAGGACTAAGTTTTAGCAATTTTGAAGACAACCAGATTGACCTCTTCGGCGATGCCTACGAGTTTTTAATCTCCAACTATGCCGCCAACGCGGGTAAATCGGGCGGTGAATTTTTCACTCCACAAAATGTTTCCAAACTGATTGCCCAACTCGCCATGCACAAACAAACCACCGTTAATAAAATTTATGACCCTGCGGCGGGTTCTGGTTCTTTGCTGCTACAAGCCAAAAAACACTTCGATGCCCACATCATCGAAGAAGGATTCTTCGGTCAGGAAATCAACCACACCACTTACAACCTAGCGCGAATGAACATGTTCTTACACAACATCAACTACGACAAGTTCAACCTCGCCTTGGGCAACACGCTCCTAGACCCACATTTTGGCGACCAAAAACCCTTTGATGCAATCGTTTCAAACCCGCCCTATTCGGTCAATTGGATTGGCAGCGACGACCCAACCCTGATAAACGATGACCGTTTTGCCCCAGCAGGTGTTCTAGCCCCCAAATCCAAAGCCGATTTTGCTTTTGTGCTTCATGCGCTCAGTTACTTGTCAAGCAAAGGACGTGCCGCAATCGTTTGTTTCCCCGGTATCTTTTATAGGGGCGGGGCGGAACAAAAAATCCGACAATACTTGGTAGACAATAACTTTGTAGAAACCGTGATTTCATTAGCCCCAAACCTGTTTTATGGCACAACCATTTCAGTGTGTATCTTGGTGCTATCTAAACACAAACCAGACTCGAGAACCCAGTTTATAGATGCCAGTGGATTCTTCAAAAAAGAAACCAATAACAACATGCTAACCGAAGACCACATAGACCAAATTATGCAGATTTTTGATGATAAAACCGATGTTGAACACCTAGCCAAATCGGTTGACCTCGAGACCATAGAAAGCAACGACTACAACCTTTCAGTAAGTTCGTATGTACAAGCCAAGGACACTCGAGAAGTGGTGAATATTACAACCCTGAACAGTAACTTAAAAACCACCGTTACCAAAATAGACCGCCTCCGAACCGAAATAGATGCCATTATTGCCGAGATAGAAGCATGAGCCAGCAAACGTTTATGGGCAGGTTGCTCGAGGGTGTGACGGTGGAATGGAAACCGTTAAGGAAAGTGGCTGAATACTCGAGAACGCGGATTAGTTCTAATATACTTGACGAGTCAAATTATGTGGGCGTTGATAATCTCCTACAAAATCGAAGCGGTAAAACACAATCAAACTATGTACCAACAGAAGGTAATTTAACGGGTTATGGTGTTGGTGATATTTTAATTGGTAATATTCGTCCTTACTTAAAGAAAATCTGGCACGCCGATTGTATTGGTGGCACAAATGGAGATGTTCTTGTAATACACATAACCGACAAGAAAGTTGATTCTCGATATTTGTATCAAGTTTTGGCAGACGATAAATTTTTCGATTACAACATGCAACATGCTAAAGGGGCAAAAATGCCTCGAGGCAATAAAGATAAAATACTGGAGTATCAAATCCCTATCCCGCCCCTCGAGATTCAAGCGAAAATTGTTTGTATATTGGATACATTTGCGGAGCTTACAGCGGAGCTTACAGCCCGCAAAAAGCAATACGCCTACTACCGCAACCAGCTTTTAACCTTTGAAGATGGGCAAGCAGAATGGAAACCGTTAGGGCAGATTGGCGAATTTATTCGCGGCAAGCGATTTACTAAAGCTGATTATGTCGAAGATGGTATCAGTGTTATTCACTACGGTGAGATATACACTCAGTACGGTGTTTGGACGGCTCACACAGTATCTAAAGTTCGGTTTGACATGGCAGATTCATTGCGCTATGCACAGCCTAATGATGTTGTTATGGCAGGAGTTGGTGAGACTGTTGAAGATGTTGGTAAAGCTGTTGCTTGGATTGGAACTGAAAAAGTGGCTATTCACGACGACAGCTATGCTTTTCGCCATTCGATGAATCCAAAATATATTTCCTATGCAATGCAAACATCTGCATTCATTGATGAAAAAGCGAAACATGTTTCTCGAGGAAAAGTGAATAGATTATTGGTGAGTGGAATTGAAAAAATTCGCATCCCCGTCCCGCCCCTCGAGACTCAAGCCCGAATCGTGGCTATCTTGGATAAATTCGATGCCCTGACCAATTCCATCACCGAAGGGTTGCCGCTTGAAATCGCGCAGCGCCAACAGCAGTACGAGTATTACCGCGAATTGCTGCTTAGTTTTCCTAAATTAGTGGTGGGGGTCTAAGCGTTTTAGCTCTTGGAAAATAAACTGTCTTCGGTTACGATTTTAACATGTTCACGACCTTCATCAATCCTTTTACTGATTTTGGATTCAAAAAAATCTTTGGGGAAGAAGCGTCTAAGCCGCATTTGATTGATTTCCTTAATTCATTGCTGCCAGATGAAGCCAAAATAGCCGATTTGAGTTTCAAGAACCTCGAGCAACTCCCACGCTCCGCAGATGAACGTAAAGCCGTTTACGACATTTATTGCCGTGGCGAAAATGGTGAGTATTTTATAGTTGAGTTGCAAAAAGTAAAACAAATTAACTTCAAGGACAGAACCATCTATTACTCGAGCTTCCCGATTCAAGACCAAGGTAAGCAAGGAGACTGGGATTACTTGCTTCAACCTGTGTATTGCGTTGGTGTTTTAGGTTTTACCTTCGATGACAACAAAGCCAATCGTACCGAAGTGGTTCATACGGTTGAACTCAAAGACCAGAACAACCAAGTATTCTACAAAAAATTAACCTTTATTTATCTCGAGATGCCGAATTTTAATAAGCCACTCGAGAAGTTAGAAACACGCCTTGATAAGTGGTTGTACTTCTTAAAGAATTTAAGTGACTTGCAACAAATTCCAGAACTGTTTAAGGAAGAAGCGTTTCTATCGGCTTTTGAAACAGCTAAATACGCGAATCTCGAGCCGAATGAACTGGACACCTACGACCAGAGCTTAAAAATCATGCGGGATAATTATTCGGCGTTCAAGTCAGCAAGACAAGAAGGACTGCTCGAGGGAGAAGCAAAAGGGCGAGAAGTTGGAATTGCTGAGGGTCGAGAAGCTGGAATTCTCGAGGAGAAAGCCAGAGCCGAGCAAAAACTGCTCGAGATTGCCCGAATTCTAAGAGCAGCCGGACAAACCTTACTAGAAATCCAAGCCAGTACAGGACTGAGTGCCGAAATTCTCGAGCAGAACAAAATTTCTTAGAAGATACTAAAATTTATGCGTTTCATGGGTAGAATTCACTTCTCGAGAACTTAAAGACCTGATAGGAGCGTGTAGCAAATGATGACACCCATTGCGGAATCCAATAATTTTATTGTTTTGGATAAATACACCAAAATTGACCAGCTAGGCAGTGGTTATCAGAGCGAAGCCGATTTGGAACGGGAACTGGTTCAGGATTTGGTCAACCAAGGCTACGAGTACCGCCCCGAACTGACCAACCCCGAAACAATGCTGGCTAATCTGCGGGTGCAGTTGCAAAATCTGAATAATGTGTTGTTTTCAGAGGCTGAGTGGCGGCGTTTTGTTGCCGAGTATTTGGATAAACCCAGCGATAATATGCTCGAGAAAAGCCGTAAAATCCATGATAATTATATTAGACGTTATCGGAAATAAGAAACTAGCTCGATTTCCGCAAAGCCCGTTTGCGAAAAGCACAGCGAAGGTTATGCAAACCACAAGCAATCTCCATAAACCAATCAGAGCAATACCACTTCGTATTCCGCAACAC
>JANNVX010000026.1:0-68153 GCA_031414595.1 Deinococcales bacterium | reverse complement strand
TATCGTTGGTTGCGGGCTGAGGATTATTGTTGTGTACAGAATTTGTTTTATCAGGTGACTTTGGCGTTGATGGCGGTTGGTGCTTTGTTGAATATCAACTTTGCTAAGTTTGGTTTAACTTAAATTTGTAGAGGTACTTATAGTTCTCGAGACAATCCGCTTATGCCTTAGCCTCTGCATACCCTAAATATGTCCGTCTCGAGTTAAGTCTTGACTTTATCTTTTTGGCATCCTAGACTATTTTTCATGGCGCGGTTGTTCCTTTGCTTTAATCCTTATGAACCAACCCCTGTTCGTGCGCCTCTGCTCACCGATTGGCTTGAACTTGCTTTGGGTGGTCAGCAAGAATGCGTGAATAAAATGGTGGATATGGTTTCGGATTTATCTAAGCAAGGGATCAATTCACGATTTATCAAGTGGTTTGCTGGTGGAATTGGTGAACTGAAAAGCCGTACTCGAGTGGGTGGGTCTAGGGTCTATTTCTTTCGTGCTGCCGAGGATGCTTTTGTGCTTGCTCGAGCCGAATGCAAAAATGAATCTGAGGCGGATCAACTTCTGGTTGATTGGACATTTGAAGTGGCTGCATTATTTCATTCGGGTATGGAGGTGTTATTATGAAAAAAGATTTACCATCTCGAGACAGCTTAAAAACGGTTATTGCAACGCTTAAAGCAATGCCAGAAGGTGCGGTGATTGCTGGGGCAGATGGTGCTTTAGAAAAAGCCACTCCTTTTTTAGTTTCGGATTTACAGCAGGGATTTTCCGATGCTGTGTTGACTGAAAATATTGGGACGATGTTACGTCAAGCTCGGCTCAAAAGTGGTTTAACAGGGACGGAATTGGCGGCTCGGCTTGGGCTGAGTAAAGTACGAATTTCGCAGTTGGAACGCATTGGTTCTGATGTTGAAGTCTCTACATTGGCACGGGTAGCTGGGGCGCTTGGCTATGACTTAAAGGTGCAATTGGTGGAACGAAAAGTCTGATTGCCGCCTTGGTATCACCGCAAATTCTGGTAGCTCGAGAGCAACACCCCTAAATCCAAGCTGCTTTTGACACTGCCCGCCGTCTTCTCGAGTTCCGCCCGAGCTAAATTGCCAATCACCCAAACAAATCCATTGCCAATAATTCTCGAGACAATCCGCGAGGTGTTGCTTGTTGGTATTGGTGCAAACACCATCACCAGTACGCTAATACCGTTGCTGGCGCGTAACTCGAGGGCGGGTAGGTTGTTCTTGCCAACCGTCCGTGGACGAAGGTCAAAAACACTAAACCCTTCGGGCAATTGTACCCCTGTTTGGCTCTGCACAAAATTCTCGAGTTTTGGCTTGGCTTCTAAGAGCATTAACTGCCGTGCTTGTTGCCGTGGCTTTGGGCTGCCAAGGCTGGTAAACCGTGCATCAAAGGTAATATCGCCGCTCGAGTCGCGTTCTTGGATACCTAGGCGCAACAACCATTTCTGGTCTATCCACAGTGTAAAACTTGGGGCGTTGCTGGCTTTTGGCTCGAGGTCAATGCGCCAAGTGTTGCGCCCAGCAATCGTTTCGCCAAGTTCGGCTTTGGCATAAAAGTTTTTACGAATCCAATTGGCAGAAAGTGGTGGTGGGGCGGGTAATTCTGTGCGGGTTTGTTCTGGATTGGCTCTGGGTGGAAAAATTTGTTTCTCGAGTACCTCACCACGAAGATTGGTTTGGGCTTCGCGTTCAAGGGCGTTAATCAGAAAAGCAATTGGGTTTTTTGGCGGTTCAGTGCCAGTGGCTAGGGCGTAGAGGAAAGAGGAAAGAGGAAAGAGGAATAAAATAATCATCCATTGCCTGAATCCCTTCCTTCTTCCTCCTTCCTCCTTTCTCATGGTCTTTACCATCCTGTGCTGGCTTCTTGATAGACATTGTAGGCTTCGCTTGGGTCGGCGCTGGCACTGGGGTTTAAGAAGACAAAGCCAGCCGCAACGGCGGCGGCAGCAGCGAATCCTGCCACGGCTCGGGTGATGTTTAAGCGTAAGACCCGAGTTTTTTGGCGCTCGAGTTTGACGGCTTTCAGGGCTGGTTGAATGGCGTTGTTGTCTACAGGGCGCAAAACGCTTGCGTGTGAGAGGTAGGCGTTCCAAGTTGGGTTCTCTTGGCGCTCGAGTCTCAGGGCATTCAAAACGTGTTCGGTGCTGGCTTCGTCTCGAGTCTCGAGTTGGGCTGCACTGGATAAAAATTCATCCCATCTGTTATTGGTGTTTTTCATGGTGCGTACCCCCATCCTTCTAGTATTTCTCGTAAACTGGCTCGAGCGCGGTTCATTCGGCTTTTGACTGTGCCAACTTCGATATTAAGAACATTGGCAACGGCGGCGTAGTCCAAATTGCCAAATTCGACCAGCACAAAGGTTTCTCTAAAATCGGGTTTGAGTTTAGCAAGGGCTTTCTCGAGGGCGGTGCGTAAGTCGCGGCGTTCGGCAATCTCGAGCGGTGTGTCGGTTTGGGAAGCGCTTTCAATCGGGGTTTCGATGTCATGGCTTAAATCTGGGTGTTTTCGGGTGCGGGCATAACAGCAATTGAGGGCGATTCGGTGTAACCAAGTGCTGAATTGGGCTTCTTGACGAAAAGTTCCAATGGCTCGGTAAGCGGCTAAAAAAGCATCTTGAACCACATCGTAAGCCTCTTCGCGTCCGACGATTCTCGAGGAAACAGCATGAATCCGTGGGCTGTGGCGGCGTACCAACTCGTCAAAGGCTTCATCTTGTCCCCGACGTGCCAATGCTACCAAAGAGTTATCCTCGAGGTCGCTCAGACTGGGGGCTGGGGTAAATCGTAGGTTCAAGATTCCGACCATTGGTAATTGGATGCAGCTTTATGGCTTAAAGTTCCGCGAAGACTTCGGGCGTGTGATTTTGCGGTACTTGGGTGGCTTCTGGGCTGGGTTGATGCCCAGTCACCCCAGCAAAATGATCTATGAGATCCCCGACCATCGCACTGGCAGTGACCAAACCTCCTGCACCGCCACCTTGAAGAATCACCACCCCACTGGCATCTCCATGAAAAATCATGGCGTTGCGACTGGCAGCACTCTGGGCAAGTGGATGATCGCTTTGCAGCAGCACAGGTCGCACCTTGGCTTGCCAAGTCTGACCATTAGGGATGATGCTCCCGACCAATTTGACCCGTTGTCCAGCTTTTACTGCCTCAAGAATCCGCTCAGACGATAAATCCTCTAAACCTTTGGTTTCTATTTCTTTCCAAGCAAAGTCTGGGTCTACGGTCATTCGCGCCAGCACGCAGAGTTTATGGGCTGCGTCTGTACCGCTGACATCCAACGTTGGCGGGTCTTCGGCGTATCCTTTGGCTTGGGCTTCGGCTAAGGCATCTGAGTACGTTGCGCCGCTTTCCATGCGGGTCAAAATATAATTACATGTCCCCGATAAAATCGCATGGAGTTCGAGGGTATTACTCGAGCGCAGTGTTCCCGTTAAAGGACCCAGCACTGGCGTGCCAGCCATGACACTGGCTTCGCAGTAAACCTGACCATTCATCATAAAGGGCTTTAGCACATCCCAGCGTTCGGCAAGCATGGCTTTATTGGCGGTGATTAGAATTTTTCCATCCTCGAGTTGTGGGCGTACCAATTCGAGGGCTTTGGTTATGCCACCCATGGTTTCAAAAATAATATCGGCATCTTCTAGTACACTGGGGTCTGATGTAAACTGTGTCCCACTTGGCACATCAGCCCGAGCTTTACTGGGGTCGCGCACCAGCACGGGCAGCAGCTTGGTCTTGAAGCCTTGCGATAAAAACATGCTCGAGCGAGTCTCGAGTAAACCCAAAACGCTACTGCCAACAGTGCCACTGCCAATCATACCGATACGAACTCGTTTCACGGGCAGCAGTATACCAAGAGGCAGCGACCCTTGCGGTAAAAACGGTTAAAAAACGTTACCCACAAATCTTGTTTTTTATTGCGTTTTGTAATAATATCAAGCCAATGAATGTGATTGCACCTAAAACCTTACGCTTATTTGCGGCACGGTACGAGGATGCAGAACAACCACTCAGAGATTGGTACAACCATCTGCGGCGCATAGAACCTCAAAATTTTGCTGACCTACGCACACATTTTAACCATGTGGACATTGCCAAAAGCCAAAACGATTTGATTGTCTTTATTTTTGATCTCGGTGGAAATAAATACCGTGTGATTTGCAGCCTCAATTTTGCTTCAAATGTTGCTTTTATCAAGCTCATTCTGACCCATAAAGAATACACTTTTTGGAATAAACAAGGAAGACCACTATGAGCATTCAACAATTTCAACACCACTGGTTAGAATTTCAAGCCGCCGCCCAAATTAAACGACCACATAACCAACAACAATACCTCGAGTTACATGATTTGATGCAGCAATTAACCAGTCAATATCCCATGAATGACCCAATTTGGGGTGCTTTGATTGACTTGATTGCAACTTATATGCTCGAGTGGGAAAATCAATTTGATCCATGGGCAAAAGAAATCCCAACCGCTCGAGATGCCTTAGCCAGCCTGATGCAAGACCGTCATCTGACTCAAAAGCAACTCGAGCAAGCAGGAATTATTGCCCAATCCACACTTTCGCAAGTTCTAAGTGGTCAGCGAGGTATCAGCAAACGGGTGGCGCAGAAATTGGCTCGTTATTTTGGTGTTCCCATCAATGTTTTCTTGTAAATAAGCGACATTCAGAGTTTACTGCGACCAAAAAATCATTTACGAACTCGAGCAGTATAACATTCGGTCTTTATAGCCTAAAGCGGTGGTGTAAACCGTCCATCTATGGCTGTCCAACCGCCGTCCACAAAATGAATTGTGCCGGTCACATAACTCGAGGCTTGGCTGGCAAGGTAAATGACTGGTCCGACCATTTCATCCACTTCTGCCCAGCGCCCAAGCGCACTTTTTTGAGCATAGGCGGCGTACCATTCGGGGTTGTTTTTAATTGGCGCGGTTAAGGGTGTGTTGACCACTCCGGGTCCAATGGCGTTGACTCGTACCCCGTATTCGGCAAGTTCGGCGGCTAAGGTTTTGACAATTTGCAGCACGCCTGCTTTGGTGGCGGCGTAAATTCCTTGTCCGGGTTCAACCACTAAACTGCGGATACTCGAGAAGACAATAATTGAACCTGAACCTTGGTTTTTCATAAAACGCCCTGCTTGGCGCAGCAACCTAAAATTGCCTTTGAGGTTGAGATTGACAACTTTATCAAACTCCTCATCAGTGTAATCCAGTAAGCGTTTGCGGACATTGATGGCTGGGGTACAAACCAGCACATCTACTTTTTCCAGACCCTCAAATAAAGCCTCTACACTCGAGGCATCCGTTAAGTTGGCTATTCGTACTTCAGCAAGACCGCCAGCTTCTCGAATCATCTGGGCGGTTGCATTTGCCCCCTCGAGATTCATATCTGCCACAATCACTTTTGCACCAAAATCAGCTAAGCCTTTGGCGGCGGCTTGTCCGATTCCACTGGCTGCCCCGACAACAACGGCGGTTTTTCCCTCGAGACTAAATAGGTTTTTATAAGACATGGTTTATATTACTCTTGCGCTCAATAAAATTGAACCCTTGATGCTACTCGAGCCTGAGCAAAAAACCTAGCCCACTAAAGCAAAATCCACAGCCGCCAAAGCATGTAGTGTGGTGGTGTCAAAGACTGGCACACTCGAGTCTGCCTGCCCAACCAACAACATGATTTCGGTACAACCAAGAATAATCCCTTCCGCGCCAGCTTGTACAAGGTTTTGCATAATCCGAATGTACTCGAGTTTGCTGCTTGGGTTTACCATTCCCGCACAGAGTTCGTTGTAAATAATGCCATGCACAATGTCGCGGTCTGGTTTTGCTGGGGTTATCACCTCGAGTCCAAAGTTCTGCTCGAGCCGACCCTTATAAAATTCGTGTTCCATTGTAAAACCCGTACCAAGTAAGCCAATACGTTTGATGCCCTGTGCTACTACGGCTTTGGCTGTAGCATCGGCAATGTGCAGCATCGGAATACCCACAGCATCGGTAATAAAATTGGCTAATTTGTGCATCGTGTTGGTACAAAGCACAATACAATCTGCCCCGCCAGCCTCGAGCCGTAAAGCCGCATCCGCCAGAATTTTTCCAGCTTCTTCCCAAGCCCCAGCTTGTTGCAAACGCTCGATTTCATGGAAATTGACGGTAAACATCAGGCTTTTGGCGTTCTCGAGCGGATGAATTCTGTCCCGCACCGCTTGGTTGATAATTTTATAGTATTGGGCGCTGGATTCCCAACTCATACCGCCAATTAAACCAATGATTTTCATGCGACCCAACCGAGACGCTGCCTCAGATTTTGAATTTGGGCAATATGATTTTTCCCATGCCAAGCATACAAAGCCAAAGCCTTTTCAACACTGGTTAGCCCACCTACTGGGTGCTGAAAAGCTCGAGTCCATTGTTCTTCGGTCAGCGTTTCAAGCAACGCCACCAAGCGCAGATGAATCGCCCCCAGCATCTGCACCGAAACATCTACAGGTACGTTTTTGGTGTCCTCGAGTAATGCCCATGCTTCTTCGTTGTACGGCTTAATGATTGGCTGTGTTTCGGTCAGCGCCAGTTTAATCCGAATATAGGCATTGGCGTGGCTGTCTGGCAAGTGATGTGCCACTTGACGCACTGTCCAACCTCCTTCTCGGTAGGGGGTCTCGAGTTGAGTAAGCGTTAAGCCTTTGAGCGCCGCTTTTAATTGTGCGGGTGCTAGGGCTAATTCTGCAATAAAAGCACTGCGTTCTTGGCTCGAGTAGGCTTGTTTACTTTGAAATTCACCAATTGG
Source organism: Deinococcales bacterium (assembly GCA_031414595.1). Classification (GTDB taxonomy): domain Bacteria; phylum Deinococcota; class Deinococci; order Deinococcales; family JAAFIG01; genus JAAFIG01. The sequence continues at coordinate 61,344 of JANNVX010000026.1, read as the reverse complement.
ATAACGCAAATCTGGATTCATGATTCTCCTACCTCGAAAGCCTCGAGTCTTAGATTATGGCGTTCCGAGATTAAAAACCCCAGTGTTACACAAGACATTATGATTTCTCGAGCAATTCTGGGCTGGGATGAATAAAGAGTAACCGCGAAGTTTGGAGCATCATAAGAACACTTCGATATTGGTTTGGAAATACTTGGCGAGCGCTTTGGCTAGGCTTTTACTGATTTCTCGTTCTTCACGAAGAATTTTGGATAATGTGGATTGGTCTACAAGGTTGCTTAAATCAGTTTGTATAAGGTTGTGTTGCTGCATTAAAAATTTTAGGGTTTGCTGTGGTGTGACTTCTGGCATTGGAATGTTTGCTTCTTCCCAGACATACATACGTTCGGCAAGTAATTGGAACAATGCGCTGTATTTAGGGTCGTTGGCGGATTCCATACGGTCAGAGATTTCATCGAGTAATGCTTCGGCGGCATTAAATTCTGCTTCACTCGAGATGGGTTTTAGAAAGTCTTGGGCGACACTTGAGAAGGCTTCCCAGCGATGAATAATTTGATTGATTTCAGGCATCATAGCATTTCCTTTTCTTCGATTTTTGCTCGAGTTTATGTTCTGCTTGGGCATTCCACGAATCGTATTCGTGGTGTGTAAAAACATGACGTATTTTGGCAAATGAATTGGTGTAATCAACAATAACAATCACTCTGAATTTATTGCCGCCAATGTCAAAAATTGTGTATTTGGAAGCCACATCAACACCATTAAAAATAGTTTTGAGTTCGGCAAAATGTTTGGGGCGCGATTTTCGTAAAGCTCGATACCAGATGGCTAATGGTTCGGCAGATTCAGGATACCTTAGCCAAAAGGCGATGAGTTTTTTACGACTGACGACATTCACAAAAGAATTATAGGGCATTTTGCCCTATTTGTCAACTAGAGTTTTCAAGTTTGATTAAATTTCAAAAAATCCGCCGATTCTCAGGCACAATCCGTTCGTGTTTAACCATGTACTGCTCGAGAACTTCGTTCATAATCACATCCGCATGATATTTCACCTCAAGTTGCCAATCTTTTTGGACTAAACTGGTGCTAAAGTTCACTTCGGCATCGCTGGTGGCAACAGAGTATGCTTGCTCGAGAACAAGCGCCGTATTGCCAATAAACCATTGATTATTAACGCGTTTCATCCCTGAGAGGTGCAGCATTCCGCGCATTGCGCCTCGGTGGTGTTTAGGTTTCTCGGCTGCTTTTTTTGCATCTAAACCAAGGGAAAGCATTTTGATAATTTGCCAGCCGTACATGGTGGTTCGTGCAGGATTGGCAGCACTGGTGACCCGTTCAAAAACTGCCCCTCGAGTGATTATTCCAGCCTCGAGTCCACTGCTAAAGCCAATTAAGCCGAGGCAAACGCCAATGTCGGTATTCCAGTAATCACGAAGTGCATCGGCGAGCAAATTCCCTGCGGCACATTCAGTGCTTGGAGCATAATTCAAGTCGGTCTCGAGGGTGCAAAGTGGTTCTGATAGCCAAGTCTCGAGTTCGGCTTCTATTTGTTGCTCGGTCTCGAGGATGATTTTAGCGGGTTCTGTATCCCCGTGAATCGCGGTGGTACTACAAGTTTTTACCGACCAGCCATGTTCTGTTTGCTCGAGTTCGATTTGTCCTAGATGCTCAGCATAATTGCCTGTTTGCGCCACCCAAACCCGTCCGACTTGCCTGCCATTCTCGAGTAAATGATGGGTGTGAGCGCCAATAATCAAATCAATTTCGTTTTGTAAAGCCTCTGCAAGCATCTGGTCATTGAACCTGTCAGTGTGTGGTTCGCCATGCTGCCAACCCAAATGCGACAGCACAATAATCAAATCTGCGCCTCGAGAACGCAGTTCATCAGCTAGTTTTTTAACTGTTGGAATAATCTCGAGGGCAGTCATACCAAAAAAATCGGTGTAGGCTTCAAAAGGGTCGGTTAGCCCAATTAAACCCAGTTTTACACCACCCACCTCGAGTATTCCACTTGGTTGCACACCAGCAATGCTCGAGCCATCTGCCATGACCAGATTGGCTAAAAAAAGCGGGTAGCTCGCGGCTTTGGCGTACTGCTCGAGGATGTTCTGGGAGTAGCGCAGCAGCCCACCATTACCGATGGCAGCCGCATTACAGCCAGCCGCACTGAGTAAACGGTGCATGGCAACACCTTTGGTTAAACTCGAGAGGCGCGTATTGGTTTCTTCAATGTCGCCAGCGTCAAAGTACAGCACTGGATGAGGTGTGTTTTCTCGCGCCTCGGCAACCAGCGTGGCAACTCGAGCTAGTCCTTGTATTCGTCCATGAATATCGTTGGTGTGTAAAATCGTGATTTGTTTGGTCATTGTTTCAATCCTATATTGGTTTTTATGAGCCAAAATTCATGCAAGAAAAGTCAGGGCTTGGCGTAACCATTTGTGTAATGGCTGCATTTTCTTAAAGCTCGAGATAATAAACGCTTCGAGTTCGCTTGGGTTAAGCGCTAAGGCATCAAAGGTCTGACTGACGGTAAAACTCTTGTATTTGAGTAGGCTCGAGCCTTCAGGGAATCCCTTGGGGAATCTGCTTAGGATATGCTGGATGTCCAAACCGCTAAATTGCTCGAGTAGAACCTTATTTTTAAGTAGTGCCTCGGCTTTTTGCGGGTGCTGCATTATGTACCGCCGTAGCGCTGCAAGCTGCGGCGGCTCGGGTAGGTAAATTCCGCCAGCCACAACGGATTCTTCTATTCCCAATTGCAAATAGTAAATCGGGAGGCTCGAGTGCCGCCCATTTGATGCAATAGCCGCACTAAAATGCGTTTTGTACGGATTTTTATTGTGGCTATAACGAATATCGCGGTTGATTCTAAAGAGCGTGTCTTTGGCGATTACACCTTTGACACTCGAGTCAAACTTTGTAATTTCAGTGATTAAACGTGTCACCAATTCAATAAACTCGAGTTTAAGAATCTGATATTCGGGTCGGTGAGCGTCGAACCAAACTTTAGAGTTAGAAAACTGCAATTCGATTAAAAACTGGGTTAGCCGCTCAACATTCATACCAGTATTTTACAGCCTAAGTAGCTCACGCCTTCATTTAGAATTTTCAAAAAGCGGCAATTCTGTCATTTCGGCGTGAGATACGTTGCCCTTACTCCTGTTAGTCGGAAATGTTTTAGGAACAAAACTCTAAAACATTTCGGGGTTGTACTTAGTTAAGCTCTAATTTTGCAAGGCTTGTTGCACAATTTGTGGGTGCGATAAAGCAAGGCGCAACAACACACTGACCGCGCCTTTGGGTTGTCTGCGTCCTTGTTCCCAGCCTTCAACGGTGCGTGGTGAGACACCCATGATTCGGGCAAATTCGGCTCGAGGGAGTTTGAGTTGGTTGCGGGCTTCGCGGACATCTGGGGTTTCTAAGGTGGTGGCTCGAGCAGCTGCTAGTTCGCCGCGTGAAATAGCGACAGCTTGTTCAAGACTTCGTTTTAGACTCGAGAAATCCTCGTCATTCATGTATTTTTTTTTCATTTTAACTCCTTGGCTATTTGGGCAAGAATTTTTCGGCTTGTTTAGCAAATTCAAGTGTTTGGATAAATGTTAAACGCACAAGACAAGTATACGCCTTTGACGTAGTGTTGTCAAAATTTCTAAGGTGCTTTTGTTTTTTTGCTGGTTTCAGGTAGACTCTTTTACATGGCTCATCGTGTTGTCATTACTGGACTTGGACCTGTCACCGCTATTGGTATTGGGGCAGAGGCTTTTCATCAAGCGCAACTACAGGGTAAAAGTGGCGTGCGGAACATCACAAAGTTTGATACCAGCAAGTTACGCTGTCATTTCGCTGCCGAAGTGGATATTAACTTTGCCGATTATGGTTTGGATGCCCGAGAACTCAAACGCATGGACAGGTATGTGCAATTAACCCTTGTGGCGGCAGAACTGGCGCGTTTGGATGCTGGGCTAGAATTATCGCAACTCGAGGGGTCTGAAGTCGGTACGCTCATCGGTACGGGCATCGGCGGCATGGAAACCTTCGAAAATCAAACCCGCCTCATGGTCGAACGTGGGGCAGACCGCCTCAGCCCATTTTTTATTCCGATGATGATTGCCAATATGGCAACCGGGCAAGTCGCTATTCGGTACGGCAGCACCGGAGTCTCGAGCAGTATTGTTACGGCTTGTAGCACCAGCACTGTAGCCCTGCATGATGCCTACCACTTTCTCAACCGTGGTGACTGCCAAGTGATGATTGTTGGCGGTTCAGAAGCCTCGGTCACACCGCTTTCGATAGGCGCGTTTGGCAACATGGGGGCGTTATCTACCCGCAACGACGACCCTGCCACCGCCAGTCGTCCGTTCACCAAGTCCAGAGATGGTTTTGTGATGGGTGAAGGCTCGGGGATTCTGATTCTCGAGACCCTAGAACACGCGCTGGCTCGTGGTGCAAGAATTTACGGCGAGATGCTCGGGGCTGGACTTGCCGCCGATGCCTTTCATATCACTGCCCCAGCCCCCGAAGGGCGTGGGTATGTGATGGCGATTGAACGCGCCCTGAAGAATGCCAAAGTCAACCCTGAGCAAATCGGTTATGCCAATCTGCATGGCACAAGTACCCCAATGAATGACCTCGCCGAAACCCAAGGGGTTAAAGTTGTGTTTGGCGACCATGCCAAAAAATTGGCGACCAGCAGCACCAAATCCATGACTGGGCATTTGTTGGGTGCGGCTGGCGCAGTCGAGGCAATTGCCACGATGCAAGCCTTATACACGGGTATTTTGCCACCAACCATCAATTACATAGACCCAGACCCAGAACTTGACTTGGATTACATTCCAAATACACCACGAGAACAACAAGTCGAGTACGCCATTTCCAACTCCAATGCCTTTGGTGGGCAGAATGCCGTGGCGGTCTTTAAGCGCTTTATTTAGCGCAGCCCTTCAATTTCGGTTAAGGTCTCGAGGAAACGTTGAAGTTGGGCAAGTTCAGTCGGGTTTAAGCGCAAAGGTTTTAATTCCGAAGTCCCCATTTGGCTATTGGGGGCTTGGTTGTAATGCTCTAAGACTTGTTTTAAGTTCTTAAATTGTCCGTTGTGCATTAAAGGCATGGTCAGCATCACATTGCGTAAACTTGGGGTTTTGAAGGCAGCCACATTTTTATTGTCTTTACTTGCGGTTGCGCCAGACTCGAGCATATCAAGCTCGGCTTGGGCTAAAGTCAGGCACTGGTCGGCTGGCGAATCGCTGTAGACCGAACGACAATTAAATTCGTTTTGCAGCACTTGCTTTAGTCCGTCAAAACGCCCTAAGTCTCGAGTAGCATCGGGAGTACCCGTGTTATGAAATTGCTGATCCGAAAAAAGTGGACTGCCATGACAAGCAATACAATTGGCTTTGCCAATAAAGAGGCGCAAGCCCGCCAGTTCATCTTCGCTTGGTCTGATTTCAGGATTTTTACCTGTGATTAACGATTCGGCATACAAATCAAAAGGGGTGACTTGTGGTTTGATCGTGCGGACAAAAGCAGCGAGGGCTTTACCAATGTTGCTAAAAGCCCGATTGATACTTTCTTGGTCTTGGCTTGCCATTTTTTGCCAATTTCCTTGGGCTTCATCGTTACCAATTGGACTGGCATGTTCTGGGAAGCGCTCAGGGTTATTAAAATCGGTGGGGCTGGCAAATAAGCGCTGGTATTCTTTGGGGTATAAACGCCAGACAGTACGAACCAATTGGGTGCGGTCTATACCGTGTTCGACAGGATTCTCGAGCGGACCCAAGGCTTGCGCCCAGAGCGAATCAGCACGACCATCCCAAAACTGGTAGGGGCTGTAGGCTGCGCCAATAATACTTGGGGTGTGACGGGTGGCTAAACCCATGCCCTCAGAAAACTTTTGGTCATCGCTAAATTTTTTTTCTGGATTATGGCAACTCGAGCAGGACACATCTTGGTTACCACTGAGTTGTTTGTCAAAAAATAAGACCCTACCAAATTCTACGGCTTCTGGCAGATTCTCAAATTTATTCGAGCCATCTTTGGGTGGTTTTGGCAAATTCCCAAGCCATAAACCCTGAATTTTTTTTAACTCTTGGGGAGTCCAAGGTGTATTTTGAGCAACTTGGCTGGAAAAAGCGGCTACCCCCAATAAAAACAGAATACCAACCAGCCATTGGGTTGGGCGAAAAGCAAATCGGGTTTTTGCTGCATACTTCATCGAAAATGCTCCTCACGCTAAACCCAAGACAAAGAATGCGTCTTGGTATTTGTACTTAGTTTAGCCTTTTTTAATTTGTTTGCCAGTGGTTTTTTTAACATGTACTGAGTGTAAATAAACTTGACTCATGTTATGTTTAGAGCCTCCGAAAGAATGCCATTTCATCGTTGGTTACAGGACAGACACAGGGGTGTCTTGACCATAAACGCGCACCTGTCTTGAACCTATACGCGCACCTGACGGGCAGGTGCGCTGACGGGCATGGTCGCCTGTCCCTACAGTCATGGCATAAAAATGCGTGAGGTAGGGGCGAACCCCCGTGTTCGCCCTGTTTTTCTAAAAATTTAAGACCTTTCGGAGGCTCTAAGTTCAGTTTGACCAGACCTGTAACGGGTTTAGTTTGACCAGACCTCTAAGAGATGGTTATAGTTCAAGCGAGGATATTGGGGTTGCTAAAAACAACGCCATTCTCGAGGAGAGAATCATGAAAAAATCTGGTATTGTCCTGACGGGTGCTGCTTTGGCGGGGGCGTTTGTATCCTTGGCATTGGGTCAAACCCGTACCTTAACCGTCTCGAGTTTTGGCTTGAATCAACCCCTGATTGATAAGAACATCACCCGCCCGTTTGAAGCCATTTGTGGTTGTAAAGTGGTGCATGAAGTTGGCAATAACGCTGACCGACTGGCTAAACTGATTGCCCGTAAAGATAACCCAAATATAGATGTGGCGTTGTTGGGCGATTACTTTGCTCGGGCAGCCATTAAACAAGATTTACTCGAGCCTTTGGATGCCAGAAAACTGAGTAACTTAAGCCAGCTTTACGAATTTGCTAAAAACCCACTTGGCAGTAACTATGGTGTGGCATTTACGGCGTACACCATCAGCTTGGCATACCGCACTGATAAAATCAGCACGCCAATCACATCGTGGCGTGATTTATGGCGACCAGAACTCAAAGGGCGAATCGCTTTACCAAACATCACCACCACCCAAGGTCCTCCTGTAGTCTTTGCCACCAACCGCACTTACGGCGGTACAGACACCAATGTTGACCCTGGCTTTAAGCAATTGGCTGCCTTAAAACCCAATGTCTTGACTTTTTATAATCAATCCTCGCAAGTTGCTTCGTTATTTGCTCAAGATGAAATTTGGGTTGCACCCATCGGGCGTTTTGCTTGGGGAACAATGCTGAACACAGGTAAACCCTTGGCTTGGGCGCGGCTCAAAGAAGGTCAAGTGGGCTTGATGAACACCGCTTCAATCGTCAAAGGCAGTAAAAACGAGGATTTAGCCCATCAATTTATCAATTATATGATTTCCAAAGGGGTGCAGACCGCCCAAGCCAACGACCTTGTTGACTCACCAATCAATAAAACTGTGCAACTGAAACCCGCCAAAGCTGCACAATTAACCACAATTGCCGAATTTGCCAATATGCGTTTTTTGGATGCTGGTTACTTACTGAATGTCCGTGACGAATGGATTGCCCGTTGGAACAAAGAAATTGCGCGGTGATAGAAGCGACTAGCGGCTAGTTTTTAGCTACTAGCTGAGCATTTCTCGTAAACCATATGTTTTTTCGGGGCGATTTCATAGTCGCCCCATGACCATTTTAAGGTGGGCTATGAACATCAACACAAATCGCTCTCGAGCATGGTGGTTACTGTTCCCTGCGGTTCTTTTTTTGCTGATAGGTTTTATCTATCCTGTCGGTGCTTTTCTGCTCGAGAGTTTTAAGGTCGGTTCAAGTATTGGGCTTAGTAATTACCAAACTTTTTTGACCGATGAAATCAATCTCGAGGTCTACTGGCGCACGGTGCGAATTGCTTTGTTGGTGACACTGGTCAGTGCCGTGGTCAGTTATCCTGCTGCGCTGGCAATTATGCAGCTTGGGGCGAAATACCGTGGATTACTGACGGGTTTAATTATTTTGCCTTTGATGATTTCACCAGTGGCGCGTTCTTTTGCTTGGTTGGTGGTTTTGGGGCGCGAAGGACTACTGAATAAAACTTTGGTGGGAAGTGGCTTACTAACCGAATCAATCCCGATTTTGTACACCGAAAGTGCAGTTTTTATTGGCTTATTGCAACTCATGCTGCCACTGATGTTACTGAGTTTAACCAGCGCCCTCGAGAACCTCCCTCGAGATGTGCAAGCTGCCGCTAAAAGCCTCGGAGCAAATGGGTGGCAAGTCTTTTGGCGGGTGATTCTGCCCCTGACGAGGGACGGACTAGCCATCGGTGGCACATTGGTCTTTACTGGTTGTATCACGGCGTATGTCACTCCAGCACTTTTGGGGGGTCCTCGAGTCACGATGTTAGCCACACTGCTGTACCAAAAAGCCAGTGTAACGGTAGATGAAGCCGCCACCACGGTGATTTCGGTAGTGATGCTCCTGACTACACTGGCAGTCAATGCTGCCCTAAGAAGCAAAAGCTCGAGGGCAGCATGAAAAATACCAATGTGTATGTGCTGGGAGTGGTGCTTTTTTTCTTAATTGCCCCGTTCACGATTGTTTTTATGACTGCTTTTTCGGACGACAACAGCCTGATTTTCCCGCCTAAATCGTACTCAGTGCGCTGGATTATAAGTGTCTTACAAACCGAAACTTTTGCCTCGAGTCTAGTGACCAGTCTATGGCTTGGGATTGGTGCAACGGTTATTGCCTTGCTGCTTGGTATCCCCGCCGCTTATGCCTTGCAGAGATACCGCCTTCCAGAAACCGAATGGATACGCACCGCCCTGACCAGCCCGCTGATCATTCCTGGCTTAGTGATTGGTGTGGCACTGCTGCGCCAATTCGTCTTAATTCGAGATGGCTCGGTCAATTTGGCACTGTTGGTCGGACATGCTGCACTGGTACTGCCTTACGCGGTGCGTGTGGTCGGCGCAAGCCTTGCCAATCTGCCAAGGGACATCGAAGATGCTGCTTTGAGCTTAGGCGCGACTCGAGGGCAAGTCTTTTGGCGGGTTGTCCTGCCCAATGTTCGCGGCGGCGTGGCGGCGGCGACGGTACTGGCATTTATCAATTCATTTAATCATGTCCCTGTTTCCTTATTTTTAACTGGACCTGGAGTCACCACCTTACCCATTCGGATGCTGCTGCACATGGAATCGAGCTATGACCCAAGTATTGCAGCGTTATCCATGTTGGTGATTCTTTTTTCGATTTTCTTTGTGGTGATTACCGAGCGACTGCTTGGACTCTCGAGGTATGTGTGAAGCAATTTACGGCAGCAAAAAGACAGAACAGCAAAAACCCATTGCTCGAAGGTGATTCGTTCAGAACGCCATCCAACCCTCACCCAACTCGCTTGAAGCTCGTTACCCTCATCCCGCCAAAAAGCGCGGGAGAGGGTTGTTCGGTTTGTTGTGTCGTTCCAGATTTGGGACAAGAAAGCCAAAAAACACTGCCCAAAACCCCCTCAACGAGGGGGTCAGCGCTCCGGCGACCCAAGCCCGAAGGTGCTGCTTTTGCGGTCAAGAACGCTGGGGGGAGTGCGTGAGAGCTTGCTTCTTTTCTTAGATTTTACGATTTTGAGGTACATGTGAAAACAGCCCTACAATTAACCAACCTTACCTTGTCGTACACCCGAGAACAAATCGCGGTGCAGAACCTTAATCTCGAGGTGGAAAGCGGTGAATTATTGGCGCTGCTCGGACCCTCGGGTTGTGGCAAAACCACAACCATGAAAGCTGTAGCGGGTTTGCTCGAGCCAGTCTCGGGGCAGATTCGGCTTGGCGAAAAAGAGATTACCAGAGTTCCAGCCAATCGGCGTGATATTGGCATGGTTTTTCAGAGTTACGCCCTGTTTCCGCACTTGAGTGTCTTTGAAAATGTGGCGTTTGGCTTGCGAATTCGTCGGATTGAACAAAAAGAACTCGAGCAGCGTGTAACCCAAGCCCTCGAGACGGTGGATTTAAGCAGTTTCCACCAGCGTTTACCGGCTCAATTAAGCGGTGGGCAGCAACAACGGGTGGCACTGGCTCGGGCTTTTGTGATTCGTCCTCAGTTGATGCTACTTGATGAACCACTTTCTAACTTAGATGCACGGCTTAGGCTCGAGATGCGGGTAGAAATTCGGCGTTTACAAAAACAATTGGGTGTGACGATGCTCTATGTCACCCATGACCAAGCCGAAGCCTTGGCACTGGCTGACCGCGTAGCAATTATGAACGCTGGGCGGATTGAACAACTGGCGACCCCAGAAGTGATTTATAACCAGCCAGCCACGGTTTTTGCGGCTCGATTTGTGGGTTTTGACAATATCTTACCGATTAAAATTCTCGAGCATAGGCTGCAAATTGGGCAAATCGAACAAGCCTTACCTCGAGCCTTGAGTAATAAATTTAACCGTGCAGCTTGGCGTTCAGAAAGTATTGAATTGGGCGGTAACACTTGGACTGGCAAGGTTCTAACCCGCAGTTTTGAAGGGCAACGGGTCGAGTATCAACTCGAGACTGAACTTGGTTTGATTCGGGCTTCAATAGAATCCGAAAAAGCCATTTGGAAAGAACACGATACCCTTGGTTTTGGCTTACCTTTGGCTCGAGCCGTGTTTCTCGAGGAGTAAAATGCGTAAAATCTGGATTGACACCGACCCCGGTTTTGATGACCTTGTAACGCTGGTTGTGGCATCTCGAGCGACAACTTTAGAAATTAAAGGAATTGGTGTGGTAGCAGGTAACGCGCCACTTGCAAGCACCCTGCACAACACCTTGACCATTGCCGATGCTTTTGAAATAGAAGCTCCGATTTACGCAGGTTGTGACCGTGCGCTGCTGCACCCAAGCACGACTGCCGAGAATGTTCTTGGGGCTGGGGCATTTGGCACAATTGGCGCGAAATTACCTGAGCCAAGCCGCATCGTCTCGAGTGGACACGCTGTTCTTAAACTGATTGAAACGGTTCTAAGTCATCCCAATCAAATCACGCTAATCGCCATTGGACCACTGACTAACATTGCCCTTGCGATGCGGCTCGAGCCACGTTTGGCTGGATTGTTCCAAGAAATTATTTTGATGGGTGGCTCGAGTGACCGTGGCAATCACACGGCGGCTGCCGAATTCAATTTTTATGCCGACCCCGAAGCGGCGGCAATTGTCTTTTCCAGTGGCGCTAAAATCACGATGTTCGGCTTAAATCTGACCCGCCAAGTCCTGTTGACCGAAAACCATCTGGCTCGAGTGCGTCAAAGTAAAGCTGTTCACGCGGTTGCTTTGGCAGACATGACCGCCCATTACTTACAAATCCGAGCGGGTAAAATCATGCCTCTGCACGACTCAGTAACAATTGTGTATTTGCTTCGCCCAGATTTATTTATCCTCGAGCCAGCTTTTGTGCAAATCGAAACCAGTGGAACACACAGCCTTGGTGCAAGTATCTGCGAATTTCGTGTCCCCACCAAAGCCACGGCGAACGCCCTAGTTGCCACCAAGGCGGATGGCGAAGCGGTCATGGAACTGATTCTGGGGGCGCTATCCCAATGAGCCGCGCTGCCCTCGTCAAAGCGGCTCGAGGCGATGCGCCGCTCGACTTGCTGATTCGTGGGGCGCAAGTGGTTAATGTTTTTACTTTAGAGATTCTAAAAGCTGATATTGGGATTCTTGGAGACCGAATTGCCATCGTGGATTATGGTTCTAAGCTCAATTTAAGCGCTCAAACTATTCTCGAGGCAGACGGTTTAATTGCCACGCCCGGTTTGATCGACACCCATGTGCATATCGAATCCAGTTTTGTCACCCCAGCAGAATTTGCTCGAGGTGTTCTGCCATTCGGCACAACCGCAGTTGTAATTGACCCGCATGAAATTTGTAATGTCCTTGGACTTGAAGGCTTTACTTATATGCTAGAAGCCAGTGCCAATCTGCCTTTACGGGTATTTCTGACTGTCCCCTCGAGTGTTCCATCTGTGCCGCACCTCGAGACAGCAGGAGCGACTTTTGAAGCCTCTGATATTACCCAATTACTGCGTGACCCAAGAGTGATTGGCGTTGCCGAACTGATGGATTACCAAGGTGTAATTCACCAGCGCCCGCGAACGGCAGCGATTGTTGAAGCTGGCTTAGATTCTGGTAAAGCACTTGAGGGTCACGCGCCACTGATTGCAGGGCATGACCTCGCGGCGTACATGGCAGCAGGGGTGAATTCAGACCATGAATGCCGTAGCACTTCTGAAATGCTTGAGAAAATCAGGGCTGGGATGTGGGTTTATGGCAGAGAAAACACTTTTCGGCACACCGTTGGTTTTCTTGCCGAAGCCCTAAAAACCGTGCCAAATGCGGTCAATGTGGCACTTTGCACCGATGATACTGACCCGAGCGATTTAATTCTCCATGGACACCTAAACCGTGGTTTACGAATCCTGCTCGAGAACGGCGTACCAGCCGCCAAAGCTGTCCAAATTGCGACCCTGAATGCGGCTACACGCTTTGGGCTACATCAGCTTGGGGCGATTGCTTCGGGAAGATTTGCTGATATTTTATTGTTTGAAGATTTGACTGATGCCCAGCCAAAAATGGTCATCACCAACGGGGAAATTGCTGCTCGAGACGGTAAACTCGAGACAGAAATACCACAACAAACACCTGCCCCAAAACAAAACACGGTGCGAATCGGGGTTATTACAGCATCAGATTTTATTCCAAAACAAAGAGGCTTGATTGGACAGGCAACCGTACCGATTCTCGAGATAGATGCAAACCGTACCACCACTTTATCAAACCAAGAAATGTTTTTTCGTAATGGCTTACTCGAGTTTCCACTGCCCCAAGACTTGCTGCTTTTAAGTATCGTGCCACGGCATGGACAAAGCCATGCCCCAAGTTTATGTTTACTGCGCGGTTTGGGATTGCAAAAAGGTGCTCTTGCCACAACCATTAGCCACGACAGCCATAACTTAATTGTTGTGGGGACAAACCCAAGCGATATGCACATGGCTGTTAAAGCCCTAGAAGCCATGCACGGTGGGGCAGTTCTGGTCTCGAGTGGACAAATCAAAGCCAGTGTGCCGCTCGTTATTGCTGGGTTGTTAAGCGAAAAAAGTATTGTAGAAGTGGCTGCCGAAGTCAAAAACTTTAATAACGTGGCTCGAGAACACGGACTGGGCGGCGCATCACCAATTTTGTGCATCTCGAGTTTAGCCCTGCCCGTCGCTCCTTTTTACCGATTAACCGACCTTGGATTAGTCAACACCATCACTCAAGAATTTGTTTAAGCACCAGACTCGAGAATGGCTCTGACTTGGGCAACACGCGCTTCTAAATCCCCAAGAAGCTCAGTGTAGGCAATTTCACGCACAGCGAGGTCATAGCGCACCATGCCCTGCGCCCTCGAGCGCCACACAGCATCGTCGCGCCAACCATCTTGGCTAAAAGGAATGTCATCGCTGCATAAAAAAACATGGTGATACCGAGACTTGGCAACTCGAGCCAGTTCGGTCAGTTCAGGCAAACCACGACCTTCATAAGCGTAGCCAAGAAACATCGTGGTGATGGCGTTGGTATCCACAAATAAGTATTGGTTTGCCTCGAGTAAAGCTGTATCCTCGAGTTCAAGGTGATGCTTGGCGATAAAGACATAATCTTCTAACGCCAGTTGCCCGTTTTTCGCTTCCCAGATTTCACGTCCAAATTCTGCCACAAAACTGGTCTGGTACTCGAGCGCCATTCGTGCCGTCAATGTGCTTTTGCCTGTGCTTTCTGCGCCAAGAAAAACCACTTTTTGGATTGGCGCTGCCCAAAACTCGAGGTGAGAGTACACCAGACTCGAGACAAACGGTTTGAAAGCTGTAATTTCTTTGTTCTGCATGGCTTCACGTAACTTTGTACCAGAAATTGGTTGGGCATCTCGAGTTGCATCCACTTTAATTGGCACTGCCGCAATATGGGCTGCGAACCCTTCAAGGTAATCATCTGAACCAAAAATGGCATCGGGTACAAAGTTATTGCCGTCAAGCCAAGACTTTACAAATTCGCGCTGGGTTAAATCGTCGGCTTGGTTCAGTGGTGGGTTTTCTGGGGCATAAACTCGAGCTTGAGGAAATAATTCTTTCACCCATTTGGCTCGAGTAACGGAGGGCATCCAAGAAAAATCTGGATTGCTGTACACCAGCACAATCACAGTTTCGCACTGCCTCAAAGCGGTTTTAATCACAAGTTCATGCCCCTTATGCAGAGGTGCGAATTTCCCAACCACCAAGCCAGTCTTAAACACTTTTTGCAACCTCGGAAACCTTGGTTTTTGTCCACTCGAGATACCCATAAACACTCATACCCGCCAACACAAACTGCAAGCCAAATTGCGCCCACAAACCAAGATGTGCAAAATAAATTGCCATGACTGCATTGACGGCAATCCACACGCCCCAACTCCAAGCCCATTTTCGAGTCGTCCCAAAATTGGCAATTAAGGCAAGGCTCACGCCAATAAACTGCACCCAATTCCACGCATCAGAAACAAAATCCGTGACCAGAACGGTGTAAATAAAAACAGCGATACTTGCCACCCAAGTCACACTGTACCAAACAGGCTCGTTAAACTTAATTTCGCCCTTATCGCGCCGAGCCTCGAGAATCCAAAGGTACAAGCCATGAATCCCAAAAATCAGGTATGAAACTTGCAAACCTGCCAGCATCCACTGTCCACCAACCATAAAAAGCACAAAATACGGGATTAAACTTGCGTTGCTCCAATGCCAATACGCAATGGACTTAGAAAATAAGAACACCAGCGAAAAAATCACGCAAGCCGAACCAGCCCAATCAAACACCCAGAGCGGAATCTCGAGACCAAAAATGTTCATAATCCTCCTTGTAAAGCCTGTGCTAAATCTTCGAGTGACTCGAGAATCGGGACTTCCGGGCGAACCAAGCGGGTTTGAATTTGCACATCCAAGCGGCGCGTGTAATTTGGGTCAACACCAATAAAAAGTGGTTTGCTGCTTGCACTCCACGTACCAAGTTCATACAGCGTAATCGGACAAAGTGTTTCAGGCGGAAACCAAAAAGCAATGGCAGAAGCCAGCCGCAAATGCCGATGCTCCCAAAGAATTTGTTCTTCGGTCATATTCGGGTTCGTGATGTCAAAATCTGCGCGGCGCGGATTGATAATCAGCCAATCGGTGTTCTCGAGTATGGTGGTCAGTTCGCTTTGCCAATCGGGGCAATTTGAAATTCCGCCAGCTAAAAAAAGCGATTTCTCGAGCGGTTGCGGGGTAGCTTCGGTAGGGCATTGAATGTATTTCATAGATTGAACTATCTCCTTAAAAATTGGCAAAATAGATTTCCGACCTAGGTGAAAGTTGATCTTCATACACCCAGAAAACAGCAGGTTCATCATTTGTTGAATAGATTTGATAAGGATTAGCTGTACCAACCAAGACTAAATTTTGTTCGGGTTTCACTTCTAAAACTTGACATGGTAATAGAGCAGCACGAGGAAAAAGTAACGTATCTATTTCATAACAAAGTCCAAAAATTGGGTATTTATCAATAAACTGCCACTGAGTACCATACGCATCAAATACAGTTACTTCAACAATTCCGGGTTGTGGTTGAGAATCAACTTTTCGAGTGGCAACAACCAAAAGATTGACTATCCATACAGATGGTGGATTCATAAAATCCCTAGTGGTAAATTGGTTTTTTGGTCAATCTCACCACTAAACCCAATACCGTAATATGCGGCTTCAATCGTAATCTGTTCGATGATTTTGGCATTAAATTCCTCGAGTTCTTCGGCTGGAATCCAAAGTTCAGCATTTTCTTTTGAACCCACAATTTGCACTTCAAATTGCTTGATGTACTCGTCTTGTACTTCAAAGCGAGTCACAAAACCACAGGGCGGATTGTTGTGTTTGGTGTTCCAGCCTTCGGCTATTTGCCGAGCGTATTCAAAGTTCAGCACAGGATAAAAAATAGGTTGGTCTGGCAAACGTGGCGGGAAAGCTCGAAAATCAGTTTTTGCGATTAACTGTAATTCTTGTAGTCCTACAGGTCGGAATAGAATCATGTTGCCTCCATTTCAGTACGCAGAATCTCTCGAGTTTCCATCAAAATAATCCCCAGCATGTTCTTGCCTGTGCCACTCGAGCCGCAACCCCAGTAATGGTCATGGGTGGTGTTTTCAATCAGTTCTTCGTTGCCCGTCTCGAGCAGAACCAAAGCAATCTCTGGGTGTTGTCTAAACTTTGCCAGTACCGCTTTTCGCATCACATCGTCTTTGACTTCTTCCCAATCTTCGCGTAATGGTCTTGCCCTCGAGCGTCCTGCTTTAGCGGCTTGCATGGGGCTTTTCATATCCCGAATCGCCCGAACATGCCCCCAATCAGGCAAGAATTTCATGGCTTGGAAATAATGCTCTGAAGTCTGCCACTGGTTGTTCTCGAGAGTGAATGGGTGAGCGCTAAAATTACTAAAACATCCGTAAGGCACTTCCTTTGTTCCATAAAATAGTATTGACATACCTATTTCCTTTCTAAAACTTGGTAATACTCGGCGGGTCGAAATCCCTGCCCCGTCTCGAGAATGCCAGTTGGCTCGAGTTGTCCTGTACTTAAAATTTTTCGTCTGAATGCGTCTTTGTTTAAGGATTTTCCCAGTATTGTTTCGTGAACATCTTGCAGTTCGCGTAAGGTGAATTTCTTGGGGAGTAAACTTGTACCGATAGCCGCGTATTCGAGTTTGCCTTGGATGCGGCTTAAAGCAGTCTGAAGAATACTGTTGTGGTCAAAAGCAAGTTGTAAATTTTCAACCTTTTGGGTTTGAATCTGCTCGAGTTGGGCGGGTGGTACAAGGGCGTAATAGGCAACACTGATGATTCGCATTCTTGGGTCGCGGTCTGGGTGTCCAAAAGTAAATAGCTGCTCGAGGTAGACGTTTTCTAGGTTTGCTTTGCTTTTGAGGACTCGAGCCGCCGCATCATCAAGGCTCTCAAGAATGCCGACAAATCCTCCGGGCAGGGCTGAGTAACCTAAAAATGGGTGTTCGCTGCGTTTGACAGTCACAACCTCGAGTTGTTTTTGTCTGACGGTCAGAATAGCAATGTCTACGGTTACGCTAGGGCGATCAAATTCGGCAGGGTTGTACTGCTCGAGAAAAATTGTTTCGGCTGTTTTAGTTCTTTTCACGCTGCTCCTTAGCTGCAATTAGCATATATGCACTTTGAAGATAAGTCAATCATATAAATGGCGTATTTCTCTGGTTGTTGCCAGAGATTTTTGCAAGACAAAAATATTACTGCTCTAAGACAAAAGCCAGACGCAAACCCTGCTGCGCCACTTCTCGAGCCTCGAGCGGACAAAACGCCAATGCCAAGGCAGCCGTATATGCCCGTTTTGCTCGGTCACGTTCTAGCATTAAATCCCGCACCTGCCCAAGCCGCGCCAAAACAAACCCTGCCAAGTAACTTGGGCGTTCAAATTGCCCTTGGGATACCGCCTCGAGTAAATCTCTGGCGCTTGCCCAATCCCCAACTGCCAAGTACAACCCACTGGCAGCAAACCGTGCCTCAAGTGCTAAGCGTGCCAAAACTGTGTCTGCGGGGGCATCCAACGCCAGCAACTGATGCACTAAAGCGTCTAAGTCATCATGCTCCTCGAGGCGGTACGCCCTGTCTATAATTGCCCTAAAACGACTGGCTTCACTCGGGTTAAAGTGCCTTAGGTCTGGTAGTTCAAAACCAAGTTCTAAAAGTGCGGGAAGATCATCAAGTGCCGCCAGCAAAACCGTGTCTGGCTGGAGACTAACAGCCTCAAGACTGGCTTTAATTTTTTGCAAGCGCTGCAAACGATGCGCCGTACCAGGACCTTCTTCAAGAATTTGGGCGACCTGTAGATGATGCGCCCGAACCACCTCGAGCAAACTGCCATGCACGGTTGTGGCATCTAAAGGCACAGAAACAGCTGTTTTTAAGTCGCGCTCGGCAGTGTTAAATTGGGCTAAACGCTGCTGACCTTGCGGGAATTGCTTTAGGAATTCAAGCATTTTTTGCTGTTCAGCCACAGCCCAATCCCAATCAGGGGAAATACCCAAACAGTTCATTCGGGCATCCTCGAGGGCAAAAAGCACAGGGTCATCTGATTCACGCCAAGCACCACTTGTCCATGATTCGTGGGTTACATCGGCGAGTAAAACTTTTTTTGCTCCTAAAAAAGCCAGT
This sequence comes from Deinococcales bacterium, assembly GCA_031414595.1. GTDB lineage: Bacteria > Deinococcota > Deinococci > Deinococcales > JAAFIG01 > JAAFIG01. The sequence continues at coordinate 42,966 of JANNVX010000026.1, read as the reverse complement.
ATCTCGAGAATTGTTTGGGCGTTATAAAGCGGGGCAGTGGCATGTAAAGCCCCAAGTGTGGCAATCACTTTCATGGTGGTGAATCTACCGTATTTTCATAACAACAATTAACCCAAAGCACGTTCGTACAAAGTCAAACTTTCGCCCACCAATTCAGCCACCAAACCAATAAACGGCTTATCGTCGCCTAAAGTGTGCGCCGTATCAAGCATCTGATAATAGGCAAGGCGCTTTTCGACAGGCACAACCACACTGGGAAACCCGTTTTTGAGTAGCTCGAGATTGACCAGCAAACGAGCCGTTCTGCCATTACCATCGGTAAACGGATGAATTCCGACAAAAAGTGTGTGCAATCGGGCAGCCCGTTCTATTGGGTGCATGGTTTGTTGATACCACCCAATCAAATCGGTCATTTGCTGAGCTACCAAGACAGCCTCGGGTGGCACATGCTTTGCACCAACAATTCGTACATTGATTGTTCGGTAACGTCCAGCATTATCGTCATCAATGTTTTTAAGAATTAACTGATGTAAGCTGCGAATTTGCCATTCCGAAAAAGGGGCTTCTTGGCGCACAATTTCCTCGAGCAGTAAAATCGCATCGCGGTGATTGATCGCTTCAAAATGCTCACGCAATAATTTCCCACCAACCGTGATTCCTTCGAGAACAACTTTGGTTTCAAGTAAGGTTAAGGTGTTCCCCTCGATGGCATTAGAATGGTATGTCCAACGCAAATTGAGTTCTTCTCGCAAATTATTCAGCAAAGCCAGTGGCAACGGACGCAACTTATCTAACCGCGCTTTGCGCTGGTCAAGAAGTTGTAAGACTGCATTTAATTCCATGTCTGACATTCTACTCAGACATTGATGGCTTTGCTAAGACCTTTAGAACTCAAGCGGTTTCAAATACTTTTCGATGCTTTCGCGCTTGTTCTCGAGAAATGGTGGTAAGGCAAGGCGTGTCCCTAGGGTGTCTTCGGTTTCATCGGTGGCAAACCCGGGGTCGTCGGTGCTGATTTCAAATAAAATCCCGTTGGGTTCACGAAAATAGGCTGCCTTAAAATAATAGCGGTCTATTAAGCCAGAGTGCCGAATACCAAATTGGCTTAAGCGCTCGATCCAGGCTGCATGGGCTTGGGCGTTAGGTACACGAAAAGCCAGATGGTGCATTCCACCCGCGCCGCTTCGGGCTGGGGGCAGGTCTGGGCGAATCTCGAGGTGAAGTTCGGTGCTGCTGTTGCCTTGGGTCATTTGGTAGACACTGACATGATGTGTTTGGTTGTTTGCTGAGGCGTACTCGGCAACTTTGGTCATGTTCATGACTTTGGTCAAGACTTCGGCGGTTGGTTTTTCTTGCGGTACGGTCAGCATCACCGCACCAAGTCCTCGAATCGCATGTTCGGCTGGCACAGCTTTTAGCCAAGGCACAATGTTGTCGCTGCTCGAGTCGGCAATCAGGCTAAAGCGTTGTCCTTCTAAATCCGAGAAATCAAGGCTTAAGCGGTTGTGGCGTTCTTGCGGCTTTGAGGTTTTAATACCAGCCTCGGTCAGTCTTTGCGCCCACCACTCAAGACTCTCATTGGATGGCACACGCAGTCCAGTCCGAGAAATACTGTGATTGCCAAATTTTTCTGCTGCCGCATTTGCCCAATCAAAAAAAGTCACATCCGAACCGGGTGAGCCGCGCTGGTCAGCGTAAAACAAATGATAAGCCCGAGTATCGTCTTGATTAACCGTTTTTTTGACCAAGCGCATTCCAAGGGTTTTGGTGTAAAAAGTGTGGTTTTGCTCGATTTTACCTGTAATACCCGAAATATGATGAAAACCCAGTAAGTTCATACATTTGATATTAAAGACTTTTGGCTTGTGTTTGTGCTATTTGGATAACTGCAATTCAAAATAGCCTTTAGTTTCTCATCCTTAAACGCCGTTCGGCTTCGATGGCTTTTTGCAATTCACTGCATTGCCTTGCCAAAACAATTTGCTGCTCGAGCAGGGCTTTAGGGATTTGGGATTTTAGACCCGCCAACTCGAGCCGCAGACTTTCTTCGCGGTTGCGGCTGGAAATTTCGGTCGCCGCAAATTCCACGCGGTCAGATGCCATTTCACCGGGAATAAACGAGTGATTGGTGGTGCGGTTGGGAACAAATAAACCCTCGAGTAAAATGTTGGCTTCAGGGCGACCTCTAAAATGCTCTAAAATTTGTTCGGTGCTGGTGGCGGTGCGAGCCACACTGATCACTTCGGCAACTAAGGGGCTTTCAAAGGCGGCTTCACCATCGAGTTTAGCAATTAAAGCCGGATTTTGAATCAGGAACTTGGCTAGTTTTAACTCGTCGCCAGAGTTTCCCCTTGCCATACCGCGCATCTGCACATCATCTAAACGCGGCGTGAGTTGCTTTGGGCGGTTTTGATTGAGGTAGGTCTCGAGCATTTTCTGGTCGAGCATCAGACGGTCTATCACAAGGCGTTGTAACTCGAGCGCCACAGGGTCAAAGACATGTTGTGGACGAAGGCGCGGCAGCAGCATTTGCAAAATGTTGCGCTTACCATCCAGGGTGTTCGGGCTGTATTTTTCGATTGCCGCGTTTAACCTAAATTCGACTTCGGAAATCCCGCCGTTCAGAGCGTTCTCGAGGTCGGTTTTGCCGCCAGCCAAGAGAATATCGGCGGCATCCTTGCCACTTGGCGGCAGCACTGCTCTGACCAAGAAAAGTTTACCAATTTCTTGGTCTAGCCCAGATAGCGTGGCGCGTTGTCCGGCTGGGTCGTTATCAAACATCATTGCCAGTCGTCTTGCGCCTTGACGAGCCAGCAAATGGGCGTGGTCTTGGGTCAGGGCAGTGCCTAGACTGGCGACAGCCCCAGATAAACCGTACTGGTGCATCATCAGCACATCCATATAGCCTTCAACAACGATAGCTTCGCCCGTCTCTTGGATATATTTACGCGCCAAATTTAAGCCGTAGAGCGTTTCGCCTTTTTTGAAGACCTCGGTTTCTGGGCTGTTCAGGTACTTGGGTTTGCTGTCGTCTAAGACCCGTCCGCCAAAGGCAATGATTCGCCCTAAATAATCAGCAATCGGAAACATCAGACGGTTTCTAAAGCGGTCATAAATGCCGCCTTTTTCGTTTTCAGACAACAAACCCGCCTCGAGCAGTTCGCGTTCAGAAACCCCTCGGGCTTTGGCAAATTTAAGCAGTCCATCGTAAGCATTTGGCGCAAAACCAAGTCCAAAGGTTTTGATGCTTTCCAAATTCACGCCGCGCTTCTCGAGGTAACTAAAGGCTTCGGAGTTCTCGAGTTGGCTCTGAAAAAATTGGGCAGCGAGGGCATTGACTTCAAATAAATCGCGTTTTTTACTGGCTTCCGATGGGTTACGTGCCTCTAAGGTCACACCGGCTTTGGCGGCTAGTTTTTCGAGGGCTTCGCGAAAAGTGATGTTCTCGACTTTCATCACAAAATCAAAAACCGTGCCGCCCTGTTTGGTGCTAAAACAAAACCACAGTTGCTTGACCACATCCACATTAAAACTCGGGGTTTTTTCTTTGCTAAACGGCGATAAGCCTTTCCATTTGTTTGCCCCAGCAGGTTTCAACGCCACATACTCCGCAATCACCTCGCGGATGTCCAACCGTTGACGAATTTGCTCCCGAGCATCCATAAAGGTTTATTCTACTCCTAATGGGCTTAACTCGAGAAGTCAAAAAAAGACTGCCAATAACAATGCAAATCTATTTTCTTTGTTGGGAACAAGAAGAAAAGTGGTACAAATAGATTAAGATGGTCACGAGCAATGTATTTTCAGTCTATACTCGAGTTTAACATCTGTTTGCTTTATGACTTGCGTATACCAAGTGAGGTTCAGTTTCAAAACCTCCAAGGAGTTACTATGAAAAATCGGTTTTTGATTTTGGCAGCAGTTTCGGCACTCAGCTTGGCGGCTTGCAACAATATGATGGTCAAGAACGTCAACTTTGCAGCCCGAACCCAAGCAGGCTACACCACTCAAGCAGGCGTTGCCAGCATCGAAAAAATCTCGAGCGGTGGCATCAAAACCACATTGACACTGAGCGGCTTAAAAGCCAATACCGCCTATGTTGCCCACTACCATAACCAAGGTACAGCCGGAACACCAGCCTGCGATTCGGGTGGGGCTATCAGCACCGACTATGGCGCAGCTGTTACCAGCGATGCAACAGGCAAAGCTACCTTCATCAACACCAGCAATACCGCCACAACCATTGCTAACTTAGGGGCATACATCAATGTTCATGAGCAAGCTGCCTTGGGTGTCGTACCACTTTGTGCGGATGTCAGCAGCACCACCTTCTAAATTGTCTTCTCGAGGACGAGGGCAGTCTGCCCTCGTTTTTTCTTTGGTTGAATTGTCATGCTTTAGTCAGGAGTAGACTGTAGGGGTGTCCAAAAACACTTTCGAGAAATCCTTAAAAGCTCGTCCTCGAGTCGAGTATGTCTCTGAGTATGAGTTTCGTAAATTGGCGCATTTGATGGTGTTGGTACTGCTGCCGCTTAAGGTCGTACCAACTAATCTGGTGATTTTTCATACTATACTTGGGGTGATTGCGGGATTTCTCATTGCTCGAGGGACATAAAATGAAAAACTTGTACAATAAATCATTAAAACGAAGACCAAAAATAGAGTACATTGGCGAATTTTTTATCCGACCGATTGCTTTTTTTGTGATTCAACCACTGATTCAAATTCGGTTCAAACCACATTACCTTATTTTTATTCACACCATTATGGGCGTAATTGCTGGGTACCTCATTGCTTTGGGACATTTTCATGTAAGTGCTTTACTGATTGTCTTAAAAACCATTTTGGATGCTGCCGATGGTCAACTGGCTCGAGCTACAAATCAAGTCAGTAATTTTGGAAGATACTTAGACAGTGAAGGTGATTTATTGGTTAATTTTGCTATTTTTCTTGGGCTTGGCTATCACTACCAACAAATGGTATTTTCACTTTTTTGTTTTTTGGCTTTTACCCTAATTTTATCGCTTGATTTTAATTTAGAGTTTTTGTATCAGCAATGTAGAGGTGAAGAGTTTAGACAAGCCGAAGATACTGATATGGTGCATCAAAGAACCACTATTTTATTAAAAAAAGTTTATGATTTTTTCTTTGGTTTTCAAGATAAAATCATACGAAATTTTGTAAACCATAGATTTAATCGGATTTATTCTCAAAACACTGAAACAAAAAATTATTTCCTTAGGATTTACCATGAAGAAATATCAATCCTGGTTCTAAGCAATATGGGATTGGCTGGACAAATGTTTTTACTCTCTACTTTTCTTATTTTTGGCGTTCCTATTTATTTTTTGTATTGTTGCGTTTTTTATATATTTTTAATTGTCGCTTTGCAGTTGTACCGTGAATTTAGGTTGAAGAATCACTTGAAAAAGCAGGGGTAGCCGGATTCGAGGGTTGTTGACCTCGCTTTTTTGCATTAACCTGTACTGATGGATATTCTGACTCGAGTTGCGGCGCTGGTTGCTTGCTATCTGATTGCTTCGGTCAGTCTTTCGGTCTTGTACTCGAGGGCAAGGGGTGAGGATATTCGCACCAACGATTTTGCTGGGGCAAGCGGCATGGTGCGGCGTTACGGCTGGGTTGTGGGGCTTAGTATTGCTGTGGGGGATGTGCTTAAGGGTTTATTGGCAGTGCTTCCAGTCTATTTTTTAGCAACTGACTGGCTTTGGCTTGCGCCGGCTGTGGTGGTGCTTGGGCATTGTTATCCGATTTGGCACGGTTGGGTCGGTGGGCAAGGGGTTGCTCCTGCCACTGGGGCGATGTACGGCATTGACCCGATGCTTGGGGGCGTAACCATGCTCAGTGGCTTGGGGTTTATGGGCTTGCACAAAGTGCTTAAATTAAAGCCGTATGTCAAACTTGGGGCTGTGCCGTTCTCGGCGATTATTACCTTACTACTGATGCTTGCGGTGGCTGGTTCTCGCTATGGTTTAACGGGTCTGGGCGGGATTGGCTTGGTGATTGTGGTGATGGGAGTTCGCGGTTTACAAGTGCTGCGTTCACCGCCACCAAGCAAGGTCTGATTTGCCGAACAGTCGTTTGCTAGGCAAACCACACCTTTAGGGTAAAGTGTGGTGTTTGGCTCGAGGGTAAAATCTCAAACTCGAGTTTTTTGGAGGCTGTATGACAACGATTATTGACGTGTTGGCACGCGAAGTTCTTGATTCTCGGGGGAATCCAACTGTAGAAGCCGAAGTATTTCTCGAGGATGGCTCGAGCGCCAGAGCCATTGTGCCAAGTGGGGCAAGCACCGGTACACACGAAGCCCTCGAGTTGCGCGATGAGGATTCGCGCTTTTTGGGTAAAGGTGTCTTAAAGGCAGTTGAGAATATCAAAGGCATTATTGCTGATGAGATTGTTGGTTTGGATGCCACCGATCAAGTCAGTGTAGACCATGTAATGCTGGCGCTTGATGGCACAGAAAATAAATCCAAACTAGGTGGCAATGCCATTTTAGCGGTTTCGCTCGCCACTGCAAGGGCTGCTGCCAATGCTTTAGGGCAACCCCTATACAAGTACCTCGGTGGACCAAACGCAAGGGTTCTGCCAGTACCGCTTATGAACGTCATTAACGGTGGTAAGCACGCCGATAACAGCGTGGATTTCCAAGAATTTATGATTGTTCCAGCTGGTTTTGACACTTTCAAAGAAGCATTACGAGCTGGCGTGGAAACTTTTCATGCGCTTAAAAAAGTTCTCTCGAGCAAAGGCTTAAACACCAATGTTGGAGACGAAGGCGGCTTTGCCCCAGACCTGAAAAGCAACCGCGAAGCCCTTGATTTATTGATGATTGCCATAGAAAAAGCTGGTTACACGCCCGGCAAAGAAATGTTTATCGCCCTCGACCCTGCCGCCTCCGAAGTCTACAAAGATGGAAAGTATCATCTCGAAGGCGACGGCAAGGTTTTAAGCTCGGACGAAATGGTTTCGTACTGGGTGGATTGGATTAACAATTACCCGATTGTTTCCCTCGAGGATGGTCTCGCTGAGGACGACTGGGATGCTTGGAAGAACATCACTGACCAAGTTGGTAAGCGCTGCCAGCTTGTTGGCGATGATTTATTTGTGACCAACACCAAACGCCTGCAAATGGGCATTGACCGTGGCGTAGCCAACAGTATTTTGGTTAAAGTTAATCAAATTGGTTCGCTAACCGAAACCCTAGAAGCGATTGACCTGGCGCACCGCAACGGCTACACCAGTGTCACCAGTCACCGTTCGGGCGAATCCGAAGATGCCTTTATTGCTGATTTAGCCGTAGCCACCAATGCTGGACAAATTAAAACTGGTTCTGCCAGCCGTTCCGACCGCATTGCTAAGTACAATCAATTACTGCGAATCGAAGAGCAATTAGGCTCGAGTGCTGTGTACCGTGGCACAAAAATGTTTAGAAGGTAAAAGAAGTTATTAGCTGCTAGTTGTTAGCTTCTAGCTCGAGAAGTGGCTTTGGATTGGTCTCGAGTTTAATAAAAAGCTAATGGCTAGGAGCTAGTCGCTAGGAGCTTAAAATGAAACCACGTCGGACAAAAATAGTTGGAACAATTGGACCAGCCTCGAGCAGCCCAGAAATGATTGCCAAGTTAATAGATGCAGGCTTGAATGTGGCTCGGCTTAATTTTTCGCACCTCAAAGACCCAGCAGAAATGGCGGCTCAAGTAGACACAATTCGCCGTATTGCCAAAGAAAAAGGGGTAGCAATTGCGATTTTACAGGATTTGCAAGGTCCTAAAATTCGCACTGAACGCTTTGAGCATGGGCAAATTGAATTGATTGAAGGGCAGAAGTTTATCATCACCTCGGATGACGTTATGGGCAATGAGGAACGGGTCTCGACCACCTATAAGGAATTGCCGTCCGATGTTGTGGCGGGGCAGGATTTACTGCTTGACGATGGCAATTTGCGTTTACGCATCGAAAAAATTGTTGGCAACGATATTCATACAATTGTGATTTACGGTGGGACACTGAAAGACAAAAAAGGTATTAACGTACCAGACGCAAATCTTTCTACTCCAGCCGTGACCGATAAGGACATCGAAGACATTAAAACTGGGGTTGGAATGGGTGTGGATTGGGTCGCCATGAGCTTTGTGCGAACCCGTGAAGATGTGCTGATTGCCAGAGAACACCTGCGCCGGGCTGGTTCAAAAGCCAAATTGATGGCAAAAATCGAAAAGCCAAGTGCGGTCGAACCCGAAGAATTTGCGCGAATTCTCGAGATTGTAGATGGTGTGATGGTGGCTCGCGGCGACCTTGGGGTGGAACTTGCTCCTGAAAGGGTCCCGATGATTCAAAAAATGATTATTCAAATGTGCCGTGACGCAGGTAAGCCAGTAGTAACCGCCACCCAGATGTTAGAAAGCATGATTGATAGTCCGCGTCCGACCCGCGCCGAAGCCTCCGATGTTGCCAATGCGATTTTAGACGGAACAGATGCCGTGATGCTTTCGGCAGAAAGTGCCAGTGGCAAGTACCCCGTCGAGGCTGTTTCGATGATGGATAAAATTGCTCGTACCACCGAAAGCTCCAGTGCTTACCAAAAAACCATTGATGGGCATCCAGAAGCCTTACACACCACCCAAGATGCGATTGCTCTAGCTGCCTGTGAAGTGGCAGACACGATTAACGCGCCATTGGTGTGTTTTACCGATTCGGGCAGCAGTTTATGGCGTTTATCCCGCAATCGTCCTCGAGTGCCAATCATTGCCCTGACCCGTACAGACCGAGCCAAAAACCAATTGGTGCTGTCTTCTAATGTCACTTCCGACATTGCTGCCGACATTAAAGATACCGACCACATGGTCGAACTGGCTCGAGAAGCCGCCCTGAAAAGTAACTTGGTTGTCAAAGGCGATAAAATTGTGATTGTGGCGGGTGTGCCATTTGGTCAGACTGGCAGCACCAACTTAATTCGGGTAGAACAAGTCTAAAGAAGACAAAAGGCGAAGGAATTTCTACCCTCTTTCGCCTTTTGTCTTTCGGCTTTATACTGCCTTCATGACCTCGAGATTATTTGGTGCTGTGGCAGTTTTTGGTGTTCTTTCCTTGGCGTTGGCGCAACGCGAAGCCAAAAATAGTTTTTCTTTGACCAAAGACTTTAATGTGACTGCACCAATCTCTGGGCAGGCTGGGATGATGAGCTTAAAAGCTGTGCGGAGTAAAAAACAATTGGAAGTCAAAATCGGGAACAGCACCCAACAATTTGCCCTCGAGACAATCGATGATTCTGGCTCACCCGCCCAAGGTGATGTGCTGGTAGATGACTTTAACTTTGATGGTTTTAATGACGTGGGTATACCGAGCGGCATTGGGTATAACGGCGTGAATATTTTCTATGATGTGCATCGGTATGATCCAAAACTCAAAAAACTTGTGTTGATTCCCCAAGATAATTTCTCGGTTGGTAATCCAGCTTTTGACACAAAAAACAAGATTCTAATTACCAATAGCCGCAGTGGACCAGCTTGGTACGGCTTAGATTATAAGTTTGATAATGGCAAACCTTGGAAATTCCGCGCCCGTAATCCTAAATTACTGCTGGGTTTTAGCGACGACCAAGCCTTAGTGACTCAGTTTCTCGAGTACAACAAAGCAGGTAAACTTGTTTCCTCGAGCCTGCAAGACGAAGAAAGCAGTAGCGGACTTGTTAAACGGGTCATTTCTAAGAAAATGTTTTTGTACACATCGCCCAAAGAAAGTGCCAAAACCAATTCATACATCATAAGAGGCGACACTGTGCTGATTCTCGAGATTTTTGGTGAATCTGATGTCTTAAGTCTACAAACCGAGCAATGGGTCAAAATTGCCTACCAAAGCCAGAAATTTGGTCGGATGGTGCGTTGGTTACACTTAAAGTAGGTTTTTTGTGCCTGAACTGTTATCCTTAAAATCATGATTTCAACCCAATTTTTATGTCACCAAGCTGTCTTGGTGACACCGCATTTACGGCTTGAGCAATTGGGTCTGCAACACGCCCAAAGTCTGTTTGCGGGTATCAACAACCTCGAGACCCGCAGATTAACGGGGACGCACACAATTTTTACACTCAAAACAGTGCAAACATTTTTGGCTGGCTTAGCCTCTCGAGACGACCGAGCAGATTGGGCAATTATTCGAGAAGCCGATGGTGCATTTATTGGCGAAGTCGTTCTGAACGAACTAGACCAAGATAATCAGTCCATGAATTTTCGGATTGGGCTACAAGCCGAGTATCTTGGACAGGGTTATGGGACAGAAGCGACTCGAGCCGTGATTGAATATGGTTTAGCTGTGATTGGTTTACACCGTATTCGCCTTGAGGTTTACGCCTTTAATCCAAGGGCGCAACGGGTCTATGAAAAATGTGGTTTTAGGGTGGAAGGTATCGAACGTGAGGCGCTTTTTTGGGATGGGCAATGGATAGATTCAATGATTATGTCGGTGCTTTCTACTGATGCTCGAGTCAAACCTTGAGTCACCAACCAAGACTCGAGAAGCCAATACCCAAATCAATGTTTTCAACTGCCTGACGCACATAATCCACCATTGTTGCCGGCAATTCTTCAAACCACGCTAAATCATCGTGCTTGTCTGGCTCGAGTAGGGTTGGTGTGCTTATCCAGTCTGAGGCACTAAAAAATATCCCAAGCCACTCTTTGCTGTCCCGTCCGCTTTTATGGTGTTGAAGATGTACCATCTCGAGGTTTTCGGGTTGCACAATTAAACCAGTTTCCTCGAGCAGTTCCCTTGCCGCCGCTTCGGGCAGAGGCTGTCCGCCATCATGTCGTCCGGCAGGAAGACTCCATTGGTTGTCTTGCCAGCCAGTGTTTTTGCGGTGCAGCAGCAGAATACTCGAGCCTTGACGGACAAGGATATAGACGCTGATGTTTAAGACAAAAGGTTGGTTCACTCGAGCATTTTATAAGGGTTTTTTACTCGGGTTATGTTTGTAAGCAACAGCTATGACTTACACAGGTTTTCCGACTATCATAAGTTATGAAAAAGTTTTTATCGGTTTGTGGCATTGCATTAACGGGCTTGGTTCTGGCACAACAAGCCATGCCATTTAAGACCACTACGGTCTTGCGTGGACTCGAGAATCCGTGGGGCATGGCGTGGCTACCCAATAATGAAATGCTGATTACCGAGCGCCCCGGGCGTTTGCGCTTGGTCAAAAACGATAAACTCGAGCCAAATCCAATTCGTGGCTTACCCAGTGTTTTAGCCGTTGGGCAGGGTGGCTTAATGGATGTGGCAGTCCATCCAAAATTTGCCCAGAATCGTTTGATTTACTTCTCCTACTCGCATGGCACAAGTAATGCCAACCGAACTCGAGTGGCACGCGGTGTGTTTGATGGCTCGAGTCTGAGCGATGTAAAAGTGGTTTTTGAAGTGACGCAAAATAAAGCTGGTGGGCAGCATTTTGGCTCGAGACTGGTATTTTTGCCAGATAACACACTCTTAATTGCCACTGGTGATGGTGGCAACCCGCCAGCCAGTTTGGAAAACGGTTTTATTCGTTTGCAAGCCCAGAATTTAACCAGTCGGCTTGGCAAAATCAGCCGAATTAACGACGATGGTAGCATCCCAAAAGATAATCCGTTTGTCGGCAATAAAAACGCCGATGAGGTGCTGTACAGTTATGGGCATCGCAATATCCAAGGCATGGTCTACGACCCAATCAACAAGCGCATTTGGGCAACCGAACATGGTGCTAAGGGCGGGGATGAAGTCAATCTGATCGAAGCGGGTAAGAACTTTGGCTGGCCCTTGGCTTCACACAGCAATGAGTATTTTGGTCCGCCCGTTTCGCAAAATAAAAGCCTGCCGGGAATGCTTGACCCAAAACTGATTTGGACCCCAAGCATTGCCCCATCTGGTTTAACAGTTTATACAGGCTCTAAATTCGCGGCTTGGAAAGGTAATTTGTTTGCTGGGGCATTGGCGGGTACTGCCATTCATCGGCTCGAGGTTGGGGCTGATGGTGAAATCACCAAAGAACAAGTTTTCAAAATGCCAATGCGAATTCGGGATGTTCGCAGTGGTGCGGATGGCTTTTTGTATGTCCTGACCGATGAAAATAGTGGACAGTTGCTGCGTTTAGCCCCCAATTAAACCCAATTCTCGAGCCACTGCACTGTGATGGGCAAAATACCGAAAATAAGATGTACTAGACCTTTAGGGGCTAAGGTAGCGAAGGTCGAAATTTCGGCAAAGTAGCGAATTCAACTCTTCACAGAAGTATTACTTTATATACCTAAAAAATAATGTTTTTTCATGTCCAGTAATTAATTGGACTTTTGCGAGTTCCCTTACCATTGTGGTTCTACGATACTCGAGTGGTGTCTTAAAAGCCAAATCTCGAGAGCTTTTTTGAACATAGATTTTAGGATGGGTTTTACGACTTGAAACTGGCTGAAACCCGTATTTTCTCGAGTGCGTGGCATTTGTGTTTTTAAGGTTCGTTTTTGAAGTACCTTGCAATGAAAATTTGCCGCCAATAAATCCAGCTTGACAAGTTTGAAAAAGCTGTTACTGTGATTCTGGAAACAATTTAAGGTCTCAAGTTAAAGATTAAGACAGACTTAGGTAGACAGAGTTTCGGTTTAGAAGATGACTCAGAGATTATTTAGGGAGAGACAGTGAATATAAAATCAATACAGGCTATTTGTCTGATTTGTGTGTTAGGAATGAGCCTCTTAGCTTGTAACACCGTCCCATTGCCTAATCCACAGCAGACCACAAACACTTCGACACCACTCATGATACCTCAAATACAACTGGCGTGGACAGGTGCGCCTCTTACACAGCAAAATCCACCACAAGTCTCAGATATGGTTTGGAGTCCAAACGGGCGCTATTTAGCCATTGCATCAAGTCCAGCAATTGTGCTGGATGTTGAAACCAATAGTGTTATGATTAGGATTCCATTAAGCGCTAAGAAAATCGTATGGGGCGGCAGTTCTGAAATCATTGCTTTAGGTACAGAGGATCAAAAAGCACAAGTAGAGGTTTGGAATATCTCATCAAAAACCAAAATCCAAAGCTGGCAGCTCGAGACAAGATTGGCTGACCTAGCACTGAAACCAGATGGAAGTCAGATATTTGTTAGTATCTCAGGTCATCCGTTCGCTGAAGATGGGACTGAATTATACGACCAAGATTTGAGGTACTCAAAAATTTTTGATGTTGCCACAAAAACCATTGTTCGCACCATTTCAAGTACAGATGAGGCAATTGGGAAATGGAGTCCAAATGAATTGTTATTTGCATATGGATTCCTTGAAGACCGTTCAAGTTATGGCACAGATTTCTGTGATGTAGAAACAACTGATCCAAATGCTGGTACTAAGATCTTGAATTCATCTACTTTTGAACTTGTAAAGAGAGACTGCGATGCACAAAAGGTGCATGAGCTTGTATGGTCTGATCAAAGTGATAGGTTGTTAATCCATCATCTTTCAGGGTTTGTTTGGACTATTCGGAACATTGCCATGCCATCTGCGGTAAACCAAGAAATTTATAATTATCGTTATTCTTATAATTTTAGAGCATCTGGTATAATATTTGATACCGTAAATAATAGAATCTCCTACTCATATCCATATTTTACTCAATTAGGAATAACAACGCAGTACATAATTTATAATTTTGCCACTTCAACAGGTACACTTATTATTAACACAGATGATTTTGATGAGCTTGGGTACAGGTATAATCCTACTCGAGAATTATTGGTGCGTTATCAGTCAGGTTCGTTAAGTTTTTATGATTACAACTCGAGTAAGCGAGTATTAATGCTAACCTTAGATGGAAGCAAAGTATTGTTCCCACACAAAACCAATGTGTATGGTTTAGCAGTGAATTCATCTGGAACACAAGTGGCTAGTGCAGGAAGGGACGGACAACTCAATTTTTGGGATACAGCCGATGGTGTACTCAAATCTACTGCTTTTGGACAAGGAACTAGCCTTTATTCAACAGCTTTTCAACCAAGTGGTACGTTGGTGGCGGTTGGAAGTAAAGACGGAAGTGTTCGTTTTTGGAACTCTGCCACAAAACAAGTTTCGGCTGCTTGGTATGCTCATTTATCTACTGTTCGCGCACTTGCATTCAATCCAATAGGCAACAAGCTCCTAACCGTCGGTTGGGATGGTTACGGTTATATTTGGGATGTCAGTAATCAAACCAAAATAACGTCCTTGGTTGGACACACTGACAACATCAATACTGCAATTTGGAATGGGGAAGCTCGAGTGATCACAGGCTCAGATGACACCACAATTCGGATATGGGATTCGCAAACAGGTTCGGAATTAGCAAAACTAGAAGCTCATACCGCCCCTGTTTTAAGTGCTGCCTTACGCCCAAATGGTGCAGATTTCATTTCTGCTGATTCGGATGGAAAAGTCTATGTTTGGAATGCCCAAACCAATACACAATCAGGGTCAATATTGGGTCATGCTAGAGCCGTCAGAACTGTTATGTACAGCCGAGATGGAATGTTTATTTATACTGGTAGTGATGATGGAAAGTTACGCATGTACCAAGCAGAGACCAAAGCGTTGCTTTTTGAATCTGAAAACTTGGAACATGGAGCGTTATTTCATCTTGCTGTTACGCCAGATGACCAAACAATCTTGATTGCCACAGCCGATGGCAACGTTCTCGGGTTTAAGCGCCAATAATTGAGGAATTTATGACCAAATATATATTGACAATAGGATTGGCTGTTTTTCTGTCGGCTTGCGGTTTATTCAACACTCAACCCGAAGATGAACTTCCCAATATTTCACAAATTCAAAATACACCCATCCCCAACCCAATTATGTCCAGTTTGGTGAGTGCAGTCACACCAACCCACGCCAGTCTGACCACCCCTAAAACACCAATTACTGTCCAATTTACTCAACCACAAATTCCAGCTACCATAGGACGTGCTTTTAGCCTCTTAACTGGAACATATACCACAACACCAACCACCAAATTGGGCTTGACCAGCATGTGCAATGGGCGTTGGCGAGTACGCAATCCAAACTCAAGCCACGTCATATTTACTTGGGATATTTACAACCCAGCAGGTAACAATCGCGAAGAAGGCAATGGCATTGTCCCAGCAGGCAGTGATGTGTACTTTACCACCAAGAATGGTCAGAAAACAGCTCGAGTTTTTGTGGAGAATCAACAACACAATGTAAAAGCTGCAAACCTCACACCTTGCAATGGAGCAATACCAAATACGACCAACGCCATCGCTGGCACTTTCGACTGGAATAATACCAACACCAAAGTGGTCTTTACCCCAAGCACACCACTCCAAGCAAGCCAAACTTATACCGTTTCAATAGCACTACCAACACCACAAGCCACAGCTTTTATTGTACAAGCAGGATTAAGTATTGGGAGTGTACAACCAATTAGCCTGACCAACAATGCAAATGCCACGCTCACCATTCAGGGCAGTGGTTTTACCACCAATACCAGTTTCTTCATTCAAAGTACCAAACTTAGCAATGTCAGCGTGACCAATACCGAAGCCAAAGTGACCGTTCCAGCCGGATTCCCACCAAGTAACTACGGCATCATGGCAGCTAACCCAGACGGAACTCGAGCCACCATTTATCCAGGTTTTCAAATCATTGCAGGACCAGAAGCAAAAAAACTCGACCCACTTGCCAATGCCGACAACTACATCCAAGGCTATGTGATTGATTATGTCAGCAAAGCAGGCATCGCTGGTGCTGAAATCAGCATTCCAGGGTTAAAAACCACCTCAGACCAAGATGGGTTTTATAGCCTTCGAGGTGTACCTTTTGGCAAGCACGCGGTTGAAATTGAAGCTGTCGGTTACGAAACACTCTACCGAAATGCTGAAATCACAACCCAAGAGACCAGTCAGCAATTAAAACTGGCTGCCCTCGAGCCAATCACGTACAACACCAGTTATATTGGTTCGACAGGTGGTATTCACTACGCAACAGATGCAGGGATTAACGGTCCACACTTAAAAATACTTGCTGGAGCATTGGCAGATACCACCTCGATTCAATTTACCCACTTACGCGCCCCTGAAACACTGCCCGAATTACCAGACGATGGTTACTACCTTGCTTTTGCCCACTTGGGTCCAACTGGATTGGTTTTTAAGAAACCAGCCACATTGTACTTACCGCTCCAAGAAAACATTGCTGTGGCAGAAGGCACACCAATCAATATTTTGTATTTCAACACGCTCGAGAACAAATGGGTGGACGACCTGACCAGTGGGGTAATCTCGAGAATCAACGGCAAATTATTTCTCGAGTATGAAATCAATCACTTTACTTGGATTGGTGGTGTGTGGTTCCCAAACCCAGTTCAGGGATGTGTGAAATACGCCGATGGACAACCCGCCAAAAGCATCACCACCAATTTTGGAATTACCGATGCAAACGGTAATTTTTACGGTAGCACCACCGCCAGTGACATAGACCGTGACATTGTTGCCACGGTGATTCCAGCAGGCACAGCCCCACCACAATCAAAGCGCTACACAGGACGGGAACGCGGACTGATTCAAATACCCTGTATTACCCTGCCCGAAGCCATAGGCGACCAATATGTGTTACCACCTACCCCAGATCAAATTGAAGACAACGACATTGCCCCGTTTAACCTGATTAGCATTACGCCAATAGATGGTAAACGTCTGATTATCTTGAAAGAAAACATTAAATCTTTTTCCACCAGTGGAAAATTACCTTGTATAACACGACAAACAGCCTATGGATCGCAAAACAAAACTTGTGAGACCATTATTCCCACATCCTGTCGTTTTGAACTGACTTCATACCAAAGCAACTACACTTATTCAGGCAAAATGGTCGAATGTACCAGTAACGGTTACGATGGTACATTCCAAGCTACCGCTAAACTCACATCAGCCCCCAAAGCCGCAGCCTATTTCTTACGGTTTTATGCCACAACATCAGCCGGTAAATTGGTATCCAACACACGCAGAGTGGACATTCCTGCCCAACTTTGGACACCACACATTACCGTCAGTGTAGCCCCAGATGCGTTCTTTACTGCCAATAACCTCAGCAGTCCTCGAGTCCGTACAGCCGTCCAAGGCAGCACCTACATGTTCAAACGCAGTGATGTGAATAACGGCAGAGTCACCATCGAAGTGCCAATACAAGCTGTAGACGAAATGGGTAGAACCATCACCTTAATAACGGGTAGCGATGCCCCAATGATGGAATTACGCGGCGAAGAACGCCGAGGACGAGGCGTTGATGACATCATCACTGGGCGAGGACAATTCAATAACGGAGTTTCCAAAGTTCCAATTTTTGTCCACATACCAGACACCAACGCCACCAGTGCAGTGCAGTACACCATGCAAATCCTCAAAACAGCCCAAGTGGACGCAAACACAGAATTATCCCCACTCTCAGAAATAACCACTGCCAACAGCACCATACTGACCCAGAACAAGCTGAGTTTAAGACCACTCTACGAATCTGGAATAGCCCCACACCCAGACTTAAAACAACCCGACTGCCAATTCTGTGTTGCAACAGAAAAACCAGTTAAACCCTATCAACATGAAATCACCAAACAATTTGAGTACATCGAACTCGAGCAACCCATTCCCACTGTTGCCACGCGAAGCCAGACCTTCTGGGGCAATATTGGTGATTGGTTCAATAAATCCATTCCTGCCACCATTGAATTTGCAATTGGCATGATACCCATTGTAGGAACTGGGATTGATTGTGTTAAAGGTGCTTTTCACTTAGCCACCAATCAAGATGTAGACCTCTTTGAAACTGAACTCGGTTGTATAGGCATGAGTTTCGATGCCTTAGTCACCGCCGCTACCCTAGCAGGTCAATTACAAGTCACAGCAACCTACCCAATACTAAAACCAGTTATGTTTGCGATGAAACAAGTCAACCTTGTCAGCATTAGGTTCTCTGGGGCGGCTCGAACTGCTTTGATTAAAACTGTTGAACGCTTAGGACTGGCACGAAGCATTGCAGCATATCGGGATGAAGCTGTAAAACTGATGACCAGAATTAGTAATGCAAAATTCACCAAAGGCGTGATTGATGAAGGGGTAGAAACAGGGGGTAAAAAACTTGATGACACAATGAAAGATATTCTCGAGAGTTGTGGGTTGCCATTCTCGAGACAAGGGGTACGACCATTGGCTGTGCAATGCGGGTTGAATGCAGATGATTACTGGGATTTGACAAACAAAGCTGGAAATTCTATGGAAGAAGCCCTGCGTAACATAGATGCAGACTTAGGACGACCACCTCGCCCACTTATTACAACTTCTACACAGCTTGTAATTCAATCTTGGATTCAGAAATACAGACTTCATGCGTCCCGATTAAGTTCAAGTCTTGGGTTTACTGACGCAGAAGAGTTTGGCTTGAAACAATTAGAAAACTTCGGTAAGGCTATAGACCCAAAATTGGTTGCTTCTGGAACTTACACAGAATGGATTTCGCCTGCTGGTATCAAGTTTGGATTAGATACTGGTGCGAATGGGGATGGCACTCGAGTTTTACACGTTTTACTAAGACATGGTAAAAATTCAACTGAACTTAATAAAAGTAAATTTCTCTTCGAGGATTTTCAGATTTTTGATGTCATTGACGAAGCCTATACTCGTGGTTTATCTGGAAACCCATCCCCTATTTTCAATCCAGCAAGACCAAACAATATGTGTATTGATCTAGGGAGAATTATTGGTCAAGATCGAAACGGTAATCCCGTTACAGGTGTTCTATTTGGCTTAGTTCAACCAAATGCCTCGCCAATACCCGCAATTCCTGAAATCAGAACTGTATTCCCTTCGGTGTGTTGAAATGGAAAGACTTAAATGCCCTGTGTGCTACGATATTGGTGGTGGTGGGTTGCTATTTCGTTATTTGGAAATGGTATCAAATAAACAGATTTTTATGTGCGACGAATGCAGTTCGGCATGGTATAGCGACGAAGATGTTATTTTAAGTACAGAAAAATCCAATCAGATTTTTGGCGCTAATTTTGAACGTGGACCAACTAGGGCATCATTTAGAGAATTTTTTGTTTACCTAGACTTAAACAATGAGGAAGTGTAGTGCTATTTTTTAGTCACTTCTCGAGAATCCTAAGCGTCCTCATCACGCTTTTTCTTTTCACATCCCCATCTTTTGCCCAAAACTGCCCACCTCTCGAGTCCAATTCTCCCGCCCTCGAGCAATCCATCACCACACAATTCGAGTACATCGAACTCGAGCAACCCATTCCCACTGTTGCCACGCGAAGCCAGACCTTCTGGGGCAACATTGGTGATTGGTTCACCAAAGCCATTCCAGCTACGGTTGAATTTGCAATTGGAATGGTACCCATTGTAGGAACTGGTATTGATTGTGTCAAAGGTGCTTTTCACTTAGCCACCAATCAAGATGTAGACCTCTTTGAAACTGAACTTGGTTGTATTGGCATGAGCTTTGATGCTTTAGTAACAGCCGCTACCCTAGCAGGTCAATTGCAAGTCACTGTTAGTTACCCAATTCTGAAACCAATTATGTTTGCTATGAAAGTAGTCAACCGTGCCAGTATCCGATTTTCTGGGGCGGCTCGGACTGCTTTGATCAAAACTGTTGAACGCTTAGGACTGGCACGAAGTATCACAGCTTATAGGAATGAAGCCACAAAACTGATTACCAGAATTAGTAATGCTAAATTTACGAAAGGCGTGATTGATGAATCTGGGGAGAATGCTGGAGGTAAAGCCCTTGATGACACGGCAAAAGAAATACTCGAGAGTTGTAAGTTGCCATTCTCGAGACAAGGGGTACAACCATTAGCTGTGCAATGCGGGTTGAATGCAGATGATTACTGGGATTTGGTTAATCAAACAGGGAATTCACTAGGTGATTTTGCGCGGCAAATGAATTTAGGTAATCCAAACGCTTATCCGTTTCCAAAAGAATGGGCTACGCTACTTATTAAGGATTGGTCTTCGAGATATAGAATCAACGAAAGTCAAATTAGGGCTGCTCTACCAATTACTGATTTTGAAGAATGGATTCTTAAAGAACTTGGTAATTTTACAAAGGCAGCCGACAGAAGTTTGGTAAATGCGGGTACTTTAACAGAGTTTTTTTCTCCGGGAGGATTAAGATTCAAAGTTGGGTCTGTAGATAAAACTCGCGTCTTACACGTAATTGAACATAGTGGTGATGGTATTGCAAATGCCAATAAAAGTATTTTTGCAAACGCTGCGGGTATAAAGTTAAACGCGGATAAGATGTTTGAGTTTTTGGATAATACTTGGACAGGTCTACGTTCCGGCAGATTACTGCCAAAAAATCCACCATCACCCAGAAGTAATAATATTTGTATAGATTTTGGAAAAATTATTGGTGTTGATAACAATAATAATCCTGTGCAACAAATGGTTCTGGCTTTAAATTCCGCAACCTTTAATAACACATCCGGAATTATTCCACCCGTTGGGGATGTAGTTACCGCGTTTCCTATTGATTTTGCTTTTGACTTGCGAGAGAAACTTGCAGGTAATCCTTCATTTTGTCATTAAAGGTACATCATGCAGATATTTCAAAGTATTCCGTGTCCGATTTGTTTTAAGGTTGGTGGTGGGGGTATTGTATTGGGTTATTCTCGAGATGGTGAAGAGTTTTTTTCATGTACCGAGTGTGAATCAACTTGGTCTGAATATAAAAGTATCTTTATTAATCAATACCCCAAATATTTATATGAATTTTTTGATCAAGAAATCCATATATTTGACCCTTCTATCAAAAAGATAAGCTTATTCAGCGAACAGCTTGTTTTAGAAAAGGATTTAGTATTTATGGAAAAACTCGAAACATTCGCAAATGATTCCTTAGAAAGCGAAGTAATACTTGAGTTTCAAGATATTAGTGGGCTAACTAATACTCTAAAAGCCGAGAAATTCATTTTCTCTGATAAAATACTAAGGGTATATATTTATCCAATTCCGATAAGTGGTTAATTTGCAAACAATTCCTATAAAAATCCCTAGCCCCTCGAGAATCCTAAGCGTCCTAATCACGCTTTTTCTTTTTACATCCCTATCTTTTGCCCAAAACTGCCCACCACTTCTCGAGTCAACTTCTCCCGCCCTCGAGCAACCCATCACCAAGCAATTCGAGTACATCGAACTCGAGCAACCCATTCCCACCGTCGCCACGCGAAGCCAGACCTTAGCCCAAACTGCCCAACTCACAACACTGAATTATTTTTCGATTTTTGGCAATAAGCCCTTACTCAATGGAATACATTCTAGGAGATACACATATGAATGGAAATGAAAAACTCTCTTTTGGTTTGCTCGGTCGCTTTATCTTGCGCTTGCTGTTCTGTGGTTTATGTGCAGCGGTTTTTTATGGGATTCTTAGCTTGGTTGGAATGCCAATTTCACAAGATATTGCTCGTATTATTGGCTTGGTGATTGGTTGGACATTGTATGACCGTTTATTCCCTCCACGTGTTGTGGCACAAAAGCCAGCCGAAACCCAAACAAACCAAGAACCCAACACTTAAAGTATTCCTATTTTCTTTGGTTGCGGTCTGCTCGAGTTCAACTGGGTTGTTCTCGAGCAGCTTGTCTTATTTGCTGTTCAATCATGTCCAAACTAAACCGTGTTTTCTGGTAGGCTATTACAGGGTGGTGGTGTGAAAAAAACTCGTATTCTCCCTGTTGTGGTGCTGTTATCCATGTTTTTCTTGGGTGCAGGCGCTTTTGTCTTCTCAGATTTACTCTTGGTAGCCCCTAAGCCTTTTGCACCACGCGATTTACCTGCTTTTTATACAGGTGGTTTTGCTCGGGGTTCTGGTGGACAACTCGAGGGTTCTTGGGATACCTTTGACTCGAGTAATTTGTTTTCGCCTTCACAGGCACGGAATACACAAAATGCTTTGATGCCAGATGGTGCGTTCGTTTCGCCGCAGGCTTGTGGTCAGTGTCATCAGTCGGTGCATGATGAATGGCAATTGTCGGCTCATGCAATTAGTGCAACTGACACTTGGTACTTAAAAGTAAAAGAGTTATTTGCGGTTGAACAAGGTGAAGCCTCTGTTCGGCTGTGCGCTGGTTGCCATGCGCCTGTGGCTTTGATGCAGGGCGAAGTGGGTTTATACAATAAAGAAAGCACCTCGAGCCAAGCAGGGGTTTCCTGTGGTTTTTGCCATACTATTTCTGCTGTTCATGGAGGCAATGGGGCGTATACGTTTGACCCAGGGCGTTTGCGTCGTCATGTGTTTGGTGATTACTTAAAAAATAGTAATAAAAGTCTGGGCGATTTGACTTCTCAATGGCTGGTCAATACCCGTCCTGCTTGGCATCAGGCTGAAATGCAAAGCGAATTGCACAGTTCAGGCAAGGGTTGTCAGGCTTGTCATTCATTTTCGATTAACGGTGTGGCAATTCAAAACACTTGGCAAGAATGGCAAGACTCGAGTTTTGCACGTCAAGGAGTTACTTGTCAGGGTTGTCATTTTACCAAAAACGGCATTCCTAATGTGGCTGAATCTGGTGAGGTTGTGTCTGGTGTGATGAAACAGTCTTTGTATTTTCATTCTTTGGGTGGTGGTAGTACCGTTCAAGCACCTCGAGCCGAGAAAAATAAATTAACCATTAGAGAAGCTGTAAAGCTCGAGGTTCGTTTTCAGCAAGGCTTGGAAGTGATTGTAAAGAATGTTGGGGCTGGTCATCACATTCCAACAGGCGTGAGTGACCTTCGGCAAATGTGGCTTGAAGTGCTTGCCTTTGATGCTTCAAATAAGGTTGTGTTTCAATCAGGTGTGCTTGATAATCAACAAGCAATTCCAAAAGATGCGGTGGTATTCCATCAAGTATTGGCTGATAAAACAGGGCAGCCATTAACCCGCCATGATATTTGGCGGGTTAAAAGTATTCTTACAGATACCCGTTTAGCTGCTGGTGAAGCTCGTTCTTCAATATTTCAAATACCAGCCAACACCCAACGGGTCACTGTGCGATTGCTTTGGCGTGATGTCCCAAGTCAATTTGCCCAGCAAGTGTTAAAGACATCTGCCTCAAGCATACCAATTACTGTTTTGCGGTCTTGGGAAGGATCACGTTAATGCGTTTTATTGTTGTCATTTTGGCTTTTTGCTTTTTTTTGATGGCGTGTCAAACATCAAATCACATGGTTTTATCTGGCACAATTGGATTGGGAGCAAGTATATCCTCTGCGGATGTTCAGGTTCACAATGTTATTCTTGGTGCTTTTCTGGTTAAATTTAGGAACAATCTTCGTGTTCAGAACCAACTTGCTTTGCAATGGAATCAAAACCCGATTCGTTTTCAACGACAATTAGGTCAGAGTGGCATTGGCGTTTTTCAAGCGCAACGAACCATGTCTTTACAAGATGTTCAACAAGCTATCAATACCTTAAGGTTACGTCATGACATTGAGTATATCGAGCCAGACCGTATGGTTGTACCCTTGACCAATCCAAATGATCCACTATTTGAAGCACAATGGAATTTAGCTTCTCGCAATCAAGCAATCGGGGGGGCGCGATTACCCCTAAATTTTGCTGATGATGCAACGCAGAAACGATTAGCTTCTCAAGTCATTGCTGTTGTGGACACAGGAATCCTTTTTTCGGCTTCAGATGAAACACGTACTCACCCAGAACTCAAAGATAGGGTTTTGCCTGGCTTCGATTTTATTACCGATGAAACCACTGCAAATGACGGTGATGCTCGAGATGCTGAACCTTTTGACCCTGGGGATCGTCTTGGTCAACAAGGGTCTTATCATGGCTCAATGGTTGCAAGTATTGCTGCGGCTCAGAGTAACAATGGTATTGGATTAAGTGGGGTTAGTGCCGCAAAAATACTTCCCATCCGAGCATTGGGCATTCAAGGTGGTCGTTTATCAGATGTACTGGATGGTGTGCTTTGGGCAAGTGGCGAGTTTATTTCAGGTACACCACTTAACTTGTATCCTGCTGATGTAATTAACTTGTCACTGGGCAGTAAGAATTCCTGTTCAAAATCCGAAGAAGAGGTTTATGCTCGAATTTTGGGTCGTCCTCAAAAACCAGTTATTGTTGCGGCGGCTGGCAATAATTCTAGTAATGTCATTGCAACAGCCCCAGCAGGCTGTTCTGGTGTTTTAGCTATTGGTGCAACAAATCGTTCTGGGCAACGCGCTCCGTATTCTAATTTTGGTAGTTCAATAACTATCATGGCTCCCGGGGGTCAAAATGGAGCTGGTTCTTCTGAAGCGATTTATGGAATCACTTGGAAAGATGATATTAAAACTTTTGATTATAAACTTGATGCTGGCACGTCGTTTGCTGCTCCCTTAGTCGCTGGTGTTATTACGCATATGAAAGCTGCCGTGGAAAAACCACGAGACCTAAGTGCCAGTCAAATTAAGCAAATCCTACAAGATACAGCAGTACCAATGACTGCAACTCAATGTAACCGATTGACTCCACTGGATTGCGGTGCTGGGTTGATTGATGCTCAAGCAGCTATTCAAGTGGCAGGTGGTCAAATTATTGAACGCCCTGACTTTCGGGTTTCAATCAGACAAAGCGATTTTATTCTTAGACCAAATCAACAAATCACAATTCAGGTTAATGTTATAAGATCAGGTGGTTTTGATAAACCCGTTCGTTTATCTATAATCCCGCCTTTTCAGCAAATTCAAAGTGAATTCTCGACTGCAAGTACAACCGAAAGCAGCGTATCATTAACTCTCAAGGCTCTCAATACAATCTCTGATGGACAAGTTATCAGTAATATCCAAGCTGTTGACCCTGATGGAGTGGTAAGAATTGCACCAATTTCGGTTCAATTACAAACAAAACCATCAGCTACACTTGACCAAACACACATTGTTGCGATTCAGTGGGGAGATGACACAATTGAAGACAAAGCATTTTTGGCAACTCAAGTTAAGTTAGACTCCATTCAAACCACTTGGCAGAGTTCATATTCAATGACAGTTCCTATTGGCACATATGCTCTCATTGCTTTTAAAGATACAGATAAAAATAACATCATTGGAATCGATGATTACTTTGGGATGGTTGCATTTTCTGGAACTCTTGATCAAATTTCAAATACACAAAGCAATTTAGATTTTGATGTACAACGCATAGAAAACAACAACTTTCTTGGCGAATTAAACTTGTCTTTTCCGGTACAGCAGAAAATCAGTGTGATTTTAGATAATTTTTTTGGAAAGTAAGAATTAATTTAAAATAAGTAAATGGAAAATATGTAAGTGATGAAGTAGATTAATCACTTTGCCGAAATTTCGACCTTCTCGACCTTAATCCCTTTTACTGCATCATCTTTTACAACCCGTATATCAAACCCGTCAGAATCGCATAAATCGGAATCCCAAGCGTTAAGTTAAACGGAAAAGTAATCCCTAGACTCGCCCCAAGATAATAGGCTGGGTTGGCTTGCGGCAACGCCACCCGCACGGCGGCAGGCGCAGCGATATAACTGGCACTGGCTGCCATCACCCCAAGCACAAACGCACCACCCTCGCTCATGCCAGCCACTCGAGCCAGTAGGATTCCCAGTGTGCCGTGCAGCAAGGGAATTAAAATCCCAAAACCAATCAGGTACGCCCCTGCCTTTTTTAAGTCACCAAAACGATGCCCAGCCACCATCCCCATCTCGAGCAGAAAAAGTGTCAAAACGCCTTTGAACGGGTCAATAAAAAATGGTTTGACCTGCTCTAAACCGGGTTTGCCCGCCAAGAAACCAATCACCAAACCACCCAGTAGCATAAATAAACTGCGTCCCGTAAAAAGTTCATGCCAAAGATTGCTGTGTGGTGTGGCTTTTTTGCTGTTCTTTGCCAGTAAAATTGCAATTGCGATACCCGGAACTTCAAGCACTGCCACCAATGCTGGTAAAAACCCCTCGAGATTTGGGTACTGGGCTTGGGCAAAGGTCAGGGCGGCGGTGAAGGTGACTGCCGAGACACTGCCATAATGCGCCGCAATCGCCGCCGCGTTTATTTTATCAAAACGGCGCGATAGGACAAAAAAAGCAATCAGAGGCGTGATAATACCAATTGCTAAAGTCGCAAGTACGGGCAGAATAATACTTAAAAAAGGGGTGATTGAAAGCTCCGCGCCGCCCTTTAAGCCAATCGAAAAGAGCAAGTAAATACTGAGAACCGAGTATAAATCCTCGGGCAAACGCAAGTCTGAACGCACCCAAACCGCAATTAAACCCAAAGCAAACGCCAGAACCATTGGCGACAACAAATTTAGTCGCATTAACTCGATAATATCCATTGGGTTGATTGTAACTGAAGATACAAGGCTTAAAAGTAATGTTACTCTTGCACCAAGTAACAGTGATTACTCTTGCACCAAGTACAAACGATTATCCTCGAGTTGATACATGAGCGGCACAATCACCACATTTGGGTACTTGGATCTTAAGCGCAATGCCTCTAAACGTACAAAATCGGCTTCGTTCTCGATTTCAAAAAACGGGGCGTACTGAAAAAAGTATTCACGAGCATCGGTTTCGTTCCAACCGACATCTATCATGCCACGCACAAAGGCTGGCAATTTACGACTCAGACCAACCATACCGCAGTTGGTATGGGCAATTAAAGCAATATGGCGCACCCCACCAATCGAAAGTGCATAAGTTACCCGAAATTCGTTGTGGCGTAAATTTGCACCCGTCGTTCGCAACACATAAGCAAAGTTGTCCGGGGTTCGCAGCACTTTACGGTTATCCATACACATGCCAATTAAAATTTCGGCTTTGTCGCAACGTTCTAAGTCCACCCCTAAATTGTGGAAATTTAATAAGCGTGCAATCGGGGTATTTTGGTACTCGAGCGGTATGTCTTCTAGGGAGTCAATTGGTTTCAAGGTATTTATCATTTTTGCGCCTCTATGACATAAACCATACCACCAGAAGCCTCAATCCAAGCCTTCTCGAGTTGAGCGCGTTTATAAACCCGCCGCACCGCCGTATCGGTGGCTGCCGCAGGGTCATTGACAATTGCATCCCCAGATTTGGTAAAACCACGTAGCACCAGCAAATGCCCATTGCTCGAGGGCAGGGCAGCCCCATCTAGCCCGCCAAGTTTCCAAGCCAAACTGAGCGCCAACGGAATTCCTCTGGCAATGTACGGCTCAGCTTGGGTCAGGCTACTCAACCGATGGACATAGGCTCTTAATCCCTTGGAAGCCGCGTATGCCATGTTAAAAGACCAATTGCCAGCCCCGTCATAAGTGCTATCCCAAACAGTTTTAGCCGCCATTGGGACAGTATCGGCTAATTTACGCCCAAGTTTTTTGCCCCAATACTCGAGCAGCATGGTCAGGCTGGTCGGACTGCACCAGACCCGCCCGCCATCTGGATAAATCATTTGTGAACGCATTGGCACAGCTAAATCTGTTCCCCAAACCGCCTGATTAGATTTGGTAAACAGCACTTTTTTATGCTGCAAAGAATCTGACATGATGGCAGCCAAACCAAATAAAGTCGGACTGATTCCCGTTTTTGTACTCGAGAACCGCACCCGAATTTGCAGTGCCTCGGCAAAGGATCTCAATGTCAGGGTATCGGTGTCCACATCGCCAAAAGAGTCGGCTTGCCCAATCACACTTCGCCTAACCAGACTTAAATCGGTACTCCAAGTACCCAACTGAAAATACTTAGACCATGCCCCAGCAACCCTCGCTCGAGCCTCGATTTGTAGCGCCGTACCACTTGGCGTAAAGGCATTCCAAGACAACACCGCCGTATTAAAACGCCCCGCAATAAACCCCGTCTCGAGAACCCCAGACGACTTATTTTTGTCTAAACCAAGCGCTAAAGTATCCTCAGAAACAGACGTTAAATCCTGCAAACTGGCAAATTTCAGCACTTGTGCATCAAAACCAGTCCAAAGTGTAACTCGAGGGGTTTGGGCAGCTAGACCCACCCCAAACAGCAAAATAAATCCAAAAAACCATTTCATTAAAGGTATTTTACATGACAATCGAATTGGTGCTAGGATTTTTGTATGAAAGTAGAATTGAGTCGCTGTACTCGAGACTTAAAAAATCCACCAAAAATACCCCAATTTTGTTAGACTACCCACATGAATTACATCATTAAAGACCTGCACCATGCCACCGAAATGGATGGATTAAAGGATGTGCAGCAGAGCGCTTGGGGCTATGACGAAAGCGATTTGACCCCGGGTAGTTTATTTACAGTTCATGCCCACATGGGTGGGATTGTCTGCGCGGCGTTTGCCGAGGGTTCAGATATTCCCGTTGGCTTTGCCTACAGTTTCCCAGCCCATTACAAAAATAAAATGGTGCAGCATTCACATATGTTGGCACTTCGTCCAGAACACCGCGCCAGTGGTCTAGCTGCTCGCTTAAAGCAGCATCAGCGGACTCGAGCCTTAGAACTGGGGTATGAGCAAATGACGTGGACATTTGATCCAGCTTTAACCAAAAATGCACGTTTGAACCTTGGTAAACTCGGCGCTCGAGCCGTCTCCTACCATCCAGATTGGTACACAATCAAAGGCGGGATTTATGCTGGGCTACCCGCCGACCGGTTTTTTGTCGAATGGGATTTAAGCCAAACGCTAACCGAACGCCCAAACACTGCCCCAATTGGAGCATATGCCCTCGAGAGAAACGGTGTAAGCGCTGGCAGTCCGAAACTGGATTTAACTGGCATTGTCCTGATCGAAAGCCCTCGAGACATTGATGCCTTAAAAGCCGCCAACCTGACTGCTGCTCAGACTTGGCGAACTGCCCACCGTCTGGTATTCCCGCATTACTTTAATCAAGGGTATGTGGTCACAGACATTCACGACACAGGCGAACGAACTTTTTATCATCTCGAGCGTGATTGATTTGGCTAGGCGCTTTGAGCTAAAAATCTTTTCCTCATCGCTCAAGACTCATAGCTCAGAGCCTCTTAGGTCATTTGCCGTAACCAAGAGATTATGATGAGGCGTTACAAGCTGACCTCGAGATGACTCGAGAACCAGCAAGTTCTAGGAGGATTTTATGAAAACACCTGTGCGTGTTGCTGTGACTGGCGCGGCTGGTCAAATTGGTTATAGTTTGTTGTTCCGAATTGCCAGTGGTGAAATGCTGGGTCTGGATCAACCTGTTATTCTGCATTTGCTCGAGATTACCCCAGCCCTAAAAGCCTTGCAGGGTGTGATTATGGAACTCGAGGACTGTGCCTTTCCGCTACTGGCTGGTGTGGTGGCATCCGATGACCCAATGGTTGCCTTTGCCGATGTCAATTATGCGCTGCTGGTTGGCGCAATGCCACGTAAGCAAGGCATGGAACGTGGCGATTTATTGGCAGCCAACGGCGGTATTTTTAAGCCCCAAGGTCATGCCCTATCCGAAGTTGCAGACAGGAATGTCAAAGTATTGGTGGTCGGTAATCCAGCCAATACCAATGCCTTAATCGCACAACAACATGCCCCTAAACTTGACCCAAAACAATTTACGGCGATGACTCGTTTAGACCATAATCGGGCTTTGTCGCAATTAGCAGCCAAAACCAAGTCGGCTGTCTCGAGTATTGCCCAACTGACGATTTGGGGCAATCATTCTAGCACCCAATATCCAGATATTTTTCATGCCACAGTCAACGGGCAGAATGCGGCTGGTTTGGTGAACGACCAAGAATGGTTAGCTGGTACATTTATTCCAACGGTAGCCAAGCGCGGCGCAGCGATTATCGAAGCTCGCGGTTTAAGCAGTGCTGCCAGTGCTGCCAACGCCGCGATTGACCACATGCACGATTGGGCGTTAGGCTCGGCATGGACAAGCATGGGCATTCCATCAGATGGCAGTTATGGCATCCCTGAAGGTTTGATTTACAGCTTCCCAGTGACTTGCAAAGATGGGGTGTACAGCATTATCCAAGGACTCGAGATTAACGATTTTAGCCGCAGCAAAATGGATGCAACGGCGGCTGAACTCGAGGATGAACGCAAAGCCGTGCGTGAACTTGGTTTGATTTAATAGCTTCTAGCCAGTGCGTTAGGCTGCTCTCGAGACAATTCAAAATTTGTTAATCGAAATGGTCAATGTGCAGCGCGAGCTAAACTCGCGCTGCCGTTTAGATGAACACGTAACTTCCTTGCCAAACACCATAGTCTGAGGTGGTCACGCCATTGCGGGTAGACCCCGTGTAGGTGGCTTGTCCAGCCCGAATTTCGATGGTGACTGTGCCACCAGCAATCGTGATTTTTCCTGCGTGAACGGCGGCTTTGCAGACACTCGAGTCATCGGTGTAGGTGTCTGTTCCCCAAACGGTACTGCCAGGAATTTCCGCGACCGCAGGGCAAGCGTAAGCGTAGCGTTTTCCGTTTTCGCCTCGGTAGGTAGCGGCATCGGTACTCCAAGTTGCTGCTACAGGCGTTGGCGTTGGGGCGGGTGTGGTTTGACATGCAATCAGTGCAAACAAAAGCAGACTGCCGACTAATTTTTTCATAAATCCTCCTTATGGACTTTTTAAGTGTACAAAATCGGTGTCACTCGAGCGTCACATGTCGGTCTGGAGACAACATTGGGGGTTATTTTTATTGCATATTTATACTGTATACTGCCTAGATTATGCAAAATAAAGACCCTCGGCAGCGCCGTATTCAAGAGATTATTGCAGGGGAATTCATTGCCACCCAAGGCGAATTGGTCGAGCGTTTACTCAAAGAAGGCTTTCATGTCACCCAAGCCACGGTCAGCCGTGATATTTCTGAATTGCGTTTGGTACGTCAACCTTTTGGTAAGAACAAATACCGATATGCACTTTCTAAACATCAGTTATCCATTGACCCTTACGAGGAATTGCGGGTTCAATTTAAGCAATTTGTACGTGATATTGACCGTGCCGAGAACATTGTGGTCTTAAAAGTCAGCGATGGCTACGCCATGGGCGTGGCATTAACGCTTGACCAGTTATCAAGAGACGACATTGTGGGTACACTGGCTGGACAAGACACAATTTTTGTAGCTGCCCGAAGTTTAGAGGCGGCAATCGTCATTAAACTTGAGTTTGAAGATTATTTAACCAGTTAATGGTTTTAACCGACTAACTTCTCGAGTTCATCCACCATACTTTTTAGCACTTCAAAGCCGCGCTGCACAGGTTCGGGCTGGTTCATGTCTATACCCGCCAGTTTTAGCACCTCGAGTGGATAATCTGAACTGCCAGCGCTTAAGAACTGCAAGTATTTCTTGGCTGCCGCTTCTCCTTGCTCTAAAACATCTTTGGCAAGTGCGTTGGCGGCGGCAATTCCAGTGGCGTATTGGTAGACATAGAACGGAGCGTACAGATGCCCAAAGTTCATCCAGCCAGAGCCTAAACGGGTTTCGTCTATTGTCACATGCCCGCCGTAACCTTCGGAAAGCAGTGCCACAAGCCGTTCGGATAAAAATGGTGCAGTGATTGCCCCGCCATTTTCGACCCGTTCATACAATTCGCGTTCGAGTAGTGCCAGTGTCGGCATAATAAATAAGTAGCGGTGAAAATTCGAGAATGCTTCCTCGAGAATCGCCAGTTTCATTTCTTTGCTTTCGGCTTTTTTAAGTAAATCTGCCCGAACCATGGCTTGATTAAAATTACTGGCAACCTCGGCTAAAAATAAACCGTACTCGGCGTAAACTGTCGGTTGGGTAGTGCGGGTCAGGTACGAGTGCATCGAATGCCCAAGTTCGTGTGCCAAAGTAGACATGCTGTACATGTCATCTGACCAGCTTTGAAAAATAAACGGGTGTGTGCCTTGAGCGCCGCTCGAGAATGCCCCAGCCCCCTTGCCTTGGTTCTGCCCCCAGTCCACCCAGCGCTCCTCAAATAAGCCTTTTTGCATGACATCGTGGTAATGCGCCCCGAGTGGTTTCATGCCCTCGAGAATCGTATTGC
Organism: Deinococcales bacterium; assembly: GCA_031414595.1. Classification (GTDB taxonomy): domain Bacteria; phylum Deinococcota; class Deinococci; order Deinococcales; family JAAFIG01; genus JAAFIG01. The sequence goes on along the minus strand of JANNVX010000026.1, from coordinate 10,970 downwards.
TGGCTTGGGCATAAGTCATTTTTGGACTGGCAATTAACGGCGCAGGTGAATCATAAATCGGAATGTCAAAAGTGTGTAACGCGCCGCCCATGGCTTTTTTACGCAATGCCCAATAGCGATGCCAGGTCGGTAAATTAGCCTTAAAAGTGCTGAGCAAATTCTCAAAGACCTGAACTGGAATATGGTTTTTTGATAAACTCATCTCGAGACTGCTGTTGTAGCCTCTGGCACGCATATTAAAGACATAGGCTTTGATGCTGCCCTGCAAAGTCGCCGCCAAAGTGTTCTGGAATTCCAGATGTCCATCGGCGTAAGCCTCCCAAGCAGCTTGACGCACCTTAGAATCTGTACTGGAAAGTAATTCGCCAACACTGGTGTGCGAGACCACTTCGCCACTGGCTAAGTTTACAAATTTCATATCTGCGTCGGTGGCTGCATTCGAGGCGTTATAAGCAGCACTTAGAGGTTCTTGGACTTGAGCCAAAAGCATTTCGGTTTCGCTATTGCGGACATGGGCTTTTTGAGCTTGCAGCACCCGTAAAGAATGCTTGTAGCGTTCTAAACGAGGCTCGTCCTTTAACAGTTGCTCGAGTTGGCTTGGAGCAATACTCAGTAACTCTGGTCGCATAAAAGCTGTTGCCCCAGAAAAAGCCGAGTACGCCGCGCCAGCTTCGGCGTACAGACTCGAGTAATGAATGTTTGTGCCTTCGGTGGCTTGCAATAAACTTGGATACATGGTCATGATTCGGGCTGCCAAACCCAATCTGTCTCGGGTTTCTAAGGCTTCAAAAAGCACGCTTCCAGATTCGGCTAAACGCCCCTCGAAAACCGCGATTTGCGCCCCACAAGTTCGTACCGCCTCGAGTGCCACGCGCCAATCGGTTTCGGAACTAAAAACCGATTCTAAATCCCAAGTTTGCTCTTTTGTTAATTCGCTGCGTTTCGGTAAGGTCATAAACAAAGTCTACGCTTTTCACCACTTTCAAGAATAGAAGTCTATGCAACTAAAGATTTATTGAATCGGGTACACTTTCGTGAGATAGGGCTAAAAGTATGTTGACCCGAACTTCCTATGTTTTGGCTCTTGTTTTTTATCCTCCCCGCGAAGCAGGGGAGGTGGCAAGCGAAGCGCGTCGGAGGGGTCTTGCACAGCGTTTCTTCGATTACGCGTCGCAAGACCCCTCCGTCACTCGTTGCACTCCTGACACCAAATTTACTTAGATAGTATTTAATCATCGAGCCAGCTAAAACCAGCCCGACCACGAACCAGTTCAGGATTCTGCATCAGAAAAGCACAACGGTCACACAAAATATCTTCCAAAGCATCCAAATCAGCAAAGATACGATTAGCTACCACCTCACGAACCAAGGGAACAATCGTCTCAGCAGGGGATAACTGAGGTGTATACGGTGGAAGCGGTAGTAAAATAAGGTTCTTAGGCAACACCACTTTCTTGCTCGAGTGCCAAGCCGCATTATCGAGCATTAAGACAATCACACGATCATCTTTTGGATTGATGTCTTGCATAAACTCCTCAAGTGCTAACGTCATCAAAGCAATACTGACACTTGGAAGAATCAGAAAATAGCTTTCACCAGTACAAGGACAAACAAATATGTAAACATATGACCATTCATAGCGTGTCCAGTGGTGTGCAATAGGTCGTTGTCCTCGCATTGCCCAAACTCGACGAGAAATGCTTTTTAGACCAATTCGCGCTTCATCTTGACACCAAAGTTGAACTGGTTTATCTGGATACTCGAGCCTTGTTTGTGCAATCGTTTCTTTTACTTTTTTTTGAAGGCAATTTGTTCTTCAAGACTTGCAGCTTTGAGGTGTTTTGGACGGGGTACTTGTAAAGTCAATCCAAGACGACGTAAGTATGTCCAAGCAGTCACTTTCTTTAAGGTTTTAGCGGTGTTTTGCTCTACCCATAAAGCAACTTTAGGGGCTGTCCAAAGACCACCATCGGGTGCATTGCCTTGTAAGGCTTGAACTAATTGAGTTTGTTGCTCAGAGTTAAGGATGGCTCGTTTATCTCCGCCTGGTCGCTCGGTGTGTAGGTCAATCAGTCCTTTCGTACCTTGGGCGTTATAACGCAAGACAAGTTTGTAAATCCAGTTGACGGACACTCCAGTCGCTTGGCTGACTTCTTTTGGGCTGGAGTTGATTGAGTAGAGCCATATCACTTGGCGACGAGTTTTTTCTTTGGCATCTTTGCACTGTTTGTAGTGTTTCTCGAGTTCTTCAGTCGTATGGTGGGCGGTTAGAGGTGTGCCTAATCTTGACATTCCTTATTATCTACCTAAAGTTGGTATAATATAGTTTTAAACTAATAATAAAGATTAAAACTATGCTAATAAAGTATGATACTATTAAGGGAGTGGCAGAGGCTGCTCCCTTATGGCGAAACGCAAAAGAATTTTGACGGTTCAAAGTGCTAATGAGCAATGGAAGTCAGGCTGTGGGCAAGGTACCGGAAAAGACTATCAACCTTGGCTAACGATTCACGATCTCGGCTCTGATGGATTGTCCTCTCGCAGTCCCGGATGGAAATCTCAGCGCGTACACCATTTTCTGAGTCAAGGCGAACTTAAAGTATTTTATTGGCTTGAGTGTTGTCCAGAGATCATGGATATTCGTGAGCAATACCCTCTCTGGTCTTATGAAAACACTCAAAAAGTAGCAGATTCGTTGGGTATCAGACATCCAACTTCTACTCGAGCAAAAAGTGATGCCATTGTTGTCATGACATCTGATTTTCATTTAACCGCTCAAGATGGAACAAATTTTGTCCGAACCGTCAAAACAAAAAGCGATCTGTTGAAATTGAGGACAATTCAAAAACTACAAATCGAGCAGCAATACTGGCTGGAACGCGATGTGAATTGGAAGATTGTGATTGCGGATGAAATTCCATCGCAGTTCGTTATAAACATGAAATTCTTGCACTCAGCTTTTACACTAGACGAAAAAATAGTTACCAAGGATCAAATAGCTGAAATTGCAGATTTTCTAACCCAAGCTGTTCTTAAGAAAAATCTACCTCTGAGAGACATCACAATTCAATCAGATAAGCACTTTAAGCTCGAGAGACACACAAGTCTTTACATCGTCAGACATTTGATTGCAAAGCGTTTTTGGAGGATTGATATGACAACAATATTCAATCCTGTGAACGTTCTCGAGCTCTTAGAGGTGGCGAATGAATACAATACTTGAGCGAAATAGTCTTATTGAATTTGACCGCGAAGATGGTCAATACGAAGTCATGCGAGTTTTGTACATTGACCAATCGCTAGATGCTTTGGTATGGATCGTTGTGCAGCAATCCGATGGGTTAAAAAACCCTCAGCATTTACCGAGTCTAACGAAATACTCTGATGTGATAAAACATTTGCGCGAACAATGGACTACAAGTCGAAAACTGCTTCACGATATACACCTGGCACAACCCATCCACGATGCAGATTTAACAGATGCCCAAAAACAAATACTTGAACGCAATTGGCAAATTGTAGAATCTATTGTAAACCAATCCCCAGCAATCTATATTGATCGAAAATTGCGTGGAAAACTTATTCAAGTAGCCTGCGAAACGCATCAGCGTACCAAAGCGACTGTGTACCGACTTTTGCGGCTTTTTTGGATTGGTGGTCAGTCAAAATATGCTCTTATTCCCAAATTAGATAAATCAGGAGCAAATGGTGTCGAGCGCATCAGGCAGCAAAAAAGTCCAAAGCGTGGAAGACCAAGTCGTTTAACAAAATACACTGAGACACCCTCATCTCCAAATGTCACGCCAGAGATCAAGGTGATTTTAGAGAAAATTGGTCAGGAATATTATGAAAAAGCTCGGTTAAGTTTGACAAAAGCTTTTGAAGAAGGAGAAAAGAAATACTTTAAAGCCAGTGAGAAAACACTGCAAGATGGAACAAAAAAAGCAATCTTATTGCCAGAACACTTACGACCAACCTTTGCACAATTTAGATATTGGTACGGGAAAACTATCCGAAAAAATATTGAGCGTGTCATCAAAGCCAGAGAAGGTGAAATTGAACACAACTTAAGATTTAGAGTCTTGAACGGTGAATCAACTTCTATGGCTTTTGGTCCTGGATCAGTTTTTCAAGTTGATGCGACCATTCCTGCTATTCATCTTGTAAGCCGAAAAAATCGTCGCCACCTCGTCGGTAAACCTGTTTTGTATGTGGTTATTGATGTGTTCAGTCGCATGATTGTAGGGTTTTGGGTAGGGCTTGAGGGACCAAGTTGGGCAGGTGCAATTCAAGCCATGATGCACATGGTCGAAGATAAAGTCGAGTATTGTAAAAAAATGGGTATCGAAATTTTCCCCCATGAATGGGCAAGTCATCATATTCCAGACGAAATCATTGCTGATCGTGGTGAATTTGAGGGTTACGACTCCAGTTTTTTGGTAAATCTGGGAATTAAAATCAGTAATACTGCCCCATATCGCGCAGACTGGAAAGGCATTATTGAACGTCACTTTGGCATAGTTGACACAAGGATAGTGAATTGGTTAGACGGGGCTGTACGCTTAAACCGCAAAGGAACAAAAGATCAACGCCTTGAAGCAAAATACACATTGGATGAATTTCGTAAAATTTTAACCACTCACTTTCTTGAATACAACGTTGCAAATGAAATTGAGGCTTATCCTCGAGATGCAGACATGATGCGTGACGGCGTTCGACCCATTCCTTGTGAATTGTGGGAATGGGGTCTCGAGAACCGATCAGGTCGGCTCAGAACCGTAGATGCTTCTCATCTGAGAATGATGCTTTTGCCTAGAGACGAAGCCAGTGTAACTCGCAAGGGTGTTCGGTTTAATGGTTTGTTTTACACTTGTGATCAAATTGAAGTTGAGAATTGGCGAACAAAAGTTGAAAGTCAAAAAATGCCACGCTTAACAATAGCGTATGATAAATGGTCCACAAGTTACATCTATGTTCGTCACCCGCACACCGAGGAATACATGTTTTGCCAGGAAATCGAACGTCCAGATTGGTCAAATGATGCCTCGTGGGCAGAGATTGAATTGGAGAGAGAATTGGATCGCGTTGCTCGAGACGAATCTGCACCTGCAAAACGCGCCAGACAATTTGATTTCGAGCAGATACGAGACCAAGTCATTGCGAGTGGAAAAGAAGAAACCCTAGCGACTCTAACCACCGATTCAAACCGCAAGCGCATTCAAGGGATTCAGGCAAACAGAGCGGAGGAAAAATCTGATGAACGCGAAAAGGCAACTGAACGAGTCGTTCCGAAACCAAAAAAACCAGAAAAGCTGACTCAGAAAAAAGAAAAAGAACTATTTGATGGTGAACTCACAACCTTTTTGGCAACTTTGGTGCCACCTGAGGAGGACTAGGTGAAAAAAAACAAAGGCGTTACTCGAGAACAGATAACTCCGACAACCATTAGAGCAGGAAAAGCATTTGAAGCCCGCTATCGAGAAATTGACTCGCGGTTATTTCCACAATGGAGTACAAACCCGTTAATCCAAGCCTTACCGCCAATTTTGAGTGAAAATGAGTTTTCTGAATTGGTCACTGAATTACCTAAATTTGATCTCGAAATACGCAATTTGCCACGGCATGAACGCATTGCTGCTATTGATCAACTAACTCGAGTAAATGTTGTCTTACAGCAGCATATCTTATTAAAGCAGCGCTTTGATCGAATGCTGCGGGATAGCTACATTTTTCGGAATCCTATTGACGACCAAAGTTTTACCAAAGTCCATCAAAAAGTTCAAAAAGCCATTGACCTGACTGGATACGCACTCGATGTTATTCCCGAAGATACATCCCCAGGATTTGCGATTATTGGAATTGGTGGTGTTGGAAAAACCCGTGGTATCGGAACAGTGCTAAAAACATACCCACAAATTCTTCTGCATCGTGAATATAAAGATAACATAGGGACAACCCACCAGCTTTTGCGTACTCAAGTTACTTATCTGGTGATTACCTGCCCTATAGATGGAACTCTAAAGTCTCTCTGCAATCTGTTTTTTAAGTCTATTGATCAATTGCTAGGCACTGATTATGAAAACACCTATGGCTTAAAAAAGTATGACCGTAGAAACGCCATGCAAATGATACCTAACATGGCTCGAGTTGCTGCATTCGTATCTTTGGGCGTATTGGTTATTGATGAAATCCAAAACCTGAGCAAGCAAAAATCTGGTGGACAACAAATCATGCTTCAGTTTTTTTCCTTCTTAATGGATGAAATCAAAGTACCTGTCGTACTTGTGGGTACGCCCAAAGCAGAGGAAATGCTCAACGGACAATTTTGGCAAATGCGCCGCAACGCTGGACAAGGGCAAATGTATTGGGGACGCTTAGAACGAACTGAAGGCAATCGTAGTCTCGAGTGCGAATGGGAGCGGTTTTTAATTTCGATATGGAATTATCAGTACACCATAAACCCAATTCGCCGCCAAGATGGGCTTGTACCAAAAGAATTTAGCGATGTCCTATATGATGAATCACAAGGGATCATTGACTTTGCCATTAAACTATTTCGGCTTTCCCAAGAACGCGCTATCAATAAAGATCAAGTTAAAGAACTAATTACAACCGAGTTGATTCAAAAGGTTGCAAAAGAGCTATTTGGCAGTATGCGAACAATTGTTCAAGCCCTAAAAACAGGGAATAGAAGTGTCCTTACACAAATAGACGATGTGAAACTTGCTATAGATCAACGAGCAAAGCAAATGACTCGAGCCGTGTCAGAACCCCCAACCCCTTTAGTGCAACAATCTTCCACACAGCCAAACAAGAAAATAGCTAAAGCACCACAAACAAAACTTCCGATGCCACTAATTGAAGTTTTTCAAGCCGCTCGACAATTAAAAAATGATCCAGTAGAAGCCCTAAGAAAAGCTGGATTTGTTGGTTCTTTGCAGGAATTTGGCGATCTCAATGTTGACTTGGTTACCCGATCCTCAACCCGATGAGCTGTTATACAGCTTAATTGCTCGTTACAGCGACATCATGGTGTATCCGAATAGCCGTCATGTCCTTATGGACTGGTACGGCAAAGCATCCATTCGAGCGATTGTTGACTTACCTTCACACCTTAATCAAATTGCCAGCCAAACGCGATTTTTGGCTGACTGGAGCGCTTTAAGACTCTTAGAACAGCATACGCTTTTTCCGTACTATGCAGCTTTCCACTCCAAGCAACGTCGTCAGGCAGCGCAAAAAGCCATGATTGGGAATGGACCAGCTTTTATGTTACTCGGGTTGGCAGCAACACAGATTCAACACCCGGCATCGTTGCGTTACTGCCCTTTGTGCGCTTCTGAGGATAGAAATCGGTCTGGATTTACCCATTGGCGTAGACTGCATCAGCTTGCAGGAGTTTATGTCTGTACGGAACACCATGTGTGGCTTGAGGATAGCGGAGTAGCAATTCACCCTTCGAGCAAAAAGCACATCTTTATCAGCGCCGAACAAGCAATACCAAAAGAATTAAATGCAATGCCAATTCCGAATCATAAAGAGTCCACAATCTTGCTGGATTTAGCAAAAAGAGCAGAGCAACTCTTGACATCCCAATACCATCTGAACCCTGTAGAACTTCAGCAAAGATACTTAAAACAGCTATACCAGCGTAATCTTGCCTCGTACTCTGGTAAACTTAAACGCGCCAACATTTTCGATGAACTATTTGCCCACTTTGGAACCGAACTCTTTTCATTACTTCAAGTGCCACTCGAGTCCATCGAAAATTCGTGGTGGTTACGTTTATTACGAAAGCCAAGAGTCGCTAACCATACGCTTTATCACTTGTTGATGCAAAATTTTTTAAATCTTGACTTGAACATTGCAGCAGTTCCAAAATCTCCATTTGGGCAAAAGCCTTGGCGTTGTCTTAATCGTACCAGTGAACATTTTGGGAAACTTGTGGTTCAACAGCTCGAAGTAAACCTAACCCTAAACGAGCGCGAGCCAATTGGAACTTTTCGTTGTGATTGCGGATTCCATTATCGCAGAGTTGGACCAGACCAAACACCCAAAGATACTTGGCGAATTGATCGGATGGCAGAGTATGGAAAGACTTGGCGCGATGCGCTGCAAACTGCTTGGAATGATCCAGCTTACTCGTTGCGAAAAATTGCTCGAGAACTAGGCTTTGACCCTGCTACAATCAAAAATCAAGCCCGACTTCAAGGCTTAATCGGGCGCGGTCTAAAGCAAAAACCCTCGACACTACCAGTGATCGTAGCCGCAGAACACGCAGATCAGATACGACAGCAGCAATGGCTAGAGTTGAAGCAACAACATCCAGACCATTCTACTCAACAATTACGCAATCGAAATCCCGCACTTTACACATGGCTGTACCGTTATACAAAGGTTTGGTTACGTGAAAATTCACCAAAAAGGCAACGCAAGCCTCAAGATTCTCAAAGGATAAACTGGATTGCTCGAGATAAAGATATAGCATTGCGATTGCGTATTGCCGCAAACGCCATCCAACAATTACGCAAGCCATTTGTAAGAGTCTCCAAAACTCGACTGGTATCCGAAGTTGGCGTGGAAGCCATCGCTTTTGCTCATCTGGACAAATTGCCAGCAACCAAAAAGTGTCTCGAGGAACTTGTGGAATCACGCGAAGATTTCGCGGTTCGTAGAATTTGGGCAGTGTTACCCGCAATACTCGAAAAGGATGCACTTATTCCACGTTGGAAACTCATTCGAGCTGCTGGAATTCGAGACGATTGCATCTACCTACCCAAAGTGAAAGCTGCACTTAAAGAAGTTCAACAACGACGATGGAAACAATTGCAAGTTTAGCTCTCGATAATTCTTTTTGCCCAAGAAACAACTCGCTTTTCATGATGCTTAAATCGCTGAATTCCAATGTTAAATTCTGTTTCTAGGCTGTTAAACTCTCCCTTTTTCCAGTGATAAGTTTCAGTTAAGTAGTCCAGCAGCAGCTTAACAATCACAGGTTCTACATCAGCCCATGTTTTCTTGGAGTCCTTGAATTTTAGCCGTAGTGTTGCCGCACTATATTTTTTCGACTTTTCTATTTGAATTTCGGTTGGTTGTTGAAATTCAATAATCCAACATTTACCAAATATTGGTTCAGAAAATTCGATGATCACAAAGTCTCGCTTAATGATTTTTTCCGTGTTTGGAATTTGTCTGACACCTTCACGAAAATCAACTTCTAGTGCTGGGTACTCTGCTTTGGCTTGAGTAACCAACTCAATTAAATGTCGTAACCCTCGCTTTAGATTTTTCATCCAAGACTCGTTTTGCCGAAAATTTTTAGGTGTGTCTGAAGCCTCATCATCGTGCAAAAAGTCTTTTTCAATCTTGCCTAATGGGAATTCCTGATCATTTTCACCTGCGCCCATCACAAAAAATCGCTGTTGCGAGTTTTTATTGGGCAGCAGCACATCCTTGATTTGATTTAAGTCAATCAGTCCCTCGTTAAAAACTGGAATGTCAGGTTGGTTATTGGGTTGGGGATTTGCCATAACAATGACTCTGGAGCGATTCTTTTTGATTCTCCCACCCTCTAAATAATGTTGTAACGCACCACCAGCTACAGCTTGCGCTCCAACTTTTTGAATCCGTACCCGATACCGTTTTGTGAAATTTGGGTGCTTAAAAAAGATCGACTTGATTGGTAATGGCTGGGCTGGCTGAAAGTGAATCAATTGTTGGATCAGATAAACACCTTCTACTACCTTCACTAAGCATTTCACTTTGCCTAAAAGTTCGGGAAAAGTTGTTTTAATGGCGTTTGTATTTTGGGCGATTCGATTCAATGCAACACTACGAAAGGCTGATCCAAAGGTTGGATCTAAAAGTAGCCTAGCAATCTCACGAATAAACCGCTCACGACGTTTACGTTGATTTGGCAATCGAACAGTGTGGTTAAACTCGAGATGTAGAGCATCATTGGCAACTCTATAATGCCCAATCGAAAATAAAAAATTTGGATCAAGTAACCCTTTCACGAAATCTTGATTTGGGGCAACACAAGCCCGCAGCACCTCGAGAACAGGAAGCACAAGTTTTGTTTGATTTGTGCGCCACACAAATGCCCACTCGTTACCTTCTGACCAAGGATTGGTTACTCGCGGAATAGGTAAGACTTGTCCAATTCTTTCAAGTGTTGGATTGTTGTCGAGATTCAGCAAAACTTCGTGTCCATCTCGAGAATCTAGGAGGACTCCATCCAAAAACTGTTGCCCACAAGCAAGCAGAGGCAATGCAGTCCAAGGAACTTCTATAGTTGTAACTTTTCCCGTGTCCCCACTTGGGTAAAACACAGCTTCCATCATCCAGTCACTAGAGCCGACATAGCCCTTCTCAGTTCGTTTTCTGGGTGAACGCAGTGCAAAAAGTGTGAAAGTAACACCAGATTTAAGTTTCTTGGTTATGATCTCCATTGCCTTGAGTATAGCAAGTGCAATAGCCAACTGAGAGTACCTACCTTTTGAGTTAATGATGAACTTGGCATAACGTATCAAGTTTGAATAAAGGCTTTGACAATCGCATCACTAAAGACGTGTTTTAGAACTTCGCGAATAATTTTGGTGAACTGTGGCAAGGTTTGTTACATTTTCCATTGAAACATTTGATTCAGGAATCAAAAGCAACTTATAATTAACCGAAAGCATGACCAAATAATGCCACAAGCAACGCCAACGACATACGTTGTGGTATGCCAGCGCCTTGCAGTTCGGAAATTGCAATTTGGCAGGCGTGGATATTGCCATGAAGAGCGGTACTGATGCAATGGATGTTAGCACTAAAGTAACTATAAGCAATAGACGTTATCGGAAATTAGGATAAACTATTCGAGTGCTGCATTACGACAAACTCGTCAAGAATAAAACTCGCTTCTTAGCCCTGACTGGACTAACCAAAAAAGAATTCCAAGCCTTACTTCCATACTTTCAAGAAGC
>JANNVX010000025.1:0-23831 GCA_031414595.1 Deinococcales bacterium | reverse complement strand
TTTGCGAATACCCGCTAAGGTCAGAATTTGGTTTAAGATAGTCATGGAAGCCTTTTTGGAGCGTTGGTTTAGACACTCACAGCTTACAGTAGGGCTTCCACTTTTAATTTCTTAAATTTAAAAAACGTTCCAGACTATTGTTTTTATGGCATTTGGATATTTTATTATTCCTCCACAGACTTTAGTAAACGCTATTATCTATGGTTTAGTTGTATTTTTCTTGACTTTTACACTCGCTTTCGTTCTGCAATTAAGAAGTTAAAAGGGAGTTGATTTATGTCTGATCTTCGCGTTATCAAAACATTAGTAGTTGGTCTGGGTAGTACAGGAACTCGAGTTTGCAATGCTTTGGCAGAGCGGGTGGAGTGGGAAGTAGGTTCGCTTGACCGTGCGCCTTGGATTGAATTTTTGTGTGTAGAAACAAATGCAGCAGAGCGTAGTCGATTTAATCCAGGCGATAATTTTAAGACCCTAACACTGGATGCAGCTTCTTATAGTGATGTGATTAACAACCCTCAAAACTACAACGATACCATTGCACTCGAGCGTTGGGCGGACATTGATACCTTACGTCAGTTAAAAGCAGGGGCAGTGGATGCGGGAGCAGGTAACATTCGTATGGTTGGACGTTTGGCACTGCTGCATTCAAATAATTACCCAAATATCAAAAATGCGTTAGCTGATAGACTGGCACGGCTAAGAAATTTAACCCCTGCCGAAGCAAAAAATAAATTAAATAAAGATGCCGTTGGACTCGAAACAGATGTTATTTTTGCTGAAGGGATACGGATTATTGTGACTGGCACGCTGCTTGGAGGAACATGCAGTGGTACTGCTTCTGACTTTGGTATTTTGTTGCAGACCATTACCAGTAAATCCGAACGTCTCATTGGCATTTTTACTTTACCGCACCCTGGGTACACCATTGCAAATGACAATTCTGGTTTAGCAGAACTTCGTAAAACCAATGCTTACCATGCTTTGCAAGAACTCAATCAGTATCATAATTATACTGACCGTGACCGCTATAAAGGTATTAAGTATTATGATCGTAATTACGGTGAGGAAATACTCTCGCCAGATGAAACTCCCTATGATTTGGTGTATTTGGTTCGTTCTCGAGAAACCACAACCGAAGATGAAGCTAAATTGAATAGCGCCGTGGCTGACCGCGTGTTTTTAAATATTTTTGTTCCAGAATCTGATCCAATGGCACAAATTGTAGATGGTGGAGTTGTACCACCAAAGAACGGACGTAGTTTTGCCTTTGCGACTTTTGGGCTTTCAACCATTGAATATCCAGTTAGACGAATCATCGAGGCTTGTAAATTAAAAACTTTGCATCATGCTTTTAAGCAATGGAAAGACCGTCCACTTGAAACGAAACAAGAGGATGAACTTGATGGCTTGGGGCTAACTTTACCTGATTTAATCAATGCTTTAATTCGTGAAGAAGGTGGGGCAAATTTACGTCCACGACTTGAAGGAAAAATCAGAGAAGTCACTGCAGCAGCTAAACGTGGTGATATAGACACGGCTAAAAAATCACTAGGAGAGTTTCGCGGCGCTTTTGAAAAGGATAAAGGCGAGGGCTTTAAGGGTTTAATCATCCGTGCAGTAGAAGTAAATCGTACTCGAGCCGCTTCGGAAATCGTGAATAATTTTGCTGGAATCATTCGTTCCAAATTACTTGATTATGATATTGGACCAGCGCCAATTCTAGCGATTTTAGATGGTGTGAGTGGTCGAATTGGCGAATTGCGAAGCCGAAAACTTGCTGATGTGAGTGTGAGTGCAAGTGCGACCAATACCATGTTAGAAAAAATTGATGAAATCCGAACAAATGTTTTGTTGGGTGCTTTTGGCTTACGCAGTAAAGCCATTGGGCGTTTAATCGGAAAACTTGACAAAACACTTAAAGATGAAATGAAAACCCGAATAGAACAAGCCACAAAAGATGTGTTGCGTGACTCTGGCAGTGGACAAAGAACCGATATAGGCGCACTGGGTCTCATTGAACTTGAAACCAATAAGATTATTAAGCGACTACGGAATTTGGCTTCGAGATTGACCAGTCAAACACTGGATTGGTCTGGAAATATCATGAAATTAGAAGGCAAAGAGTCTGACATTAATGGTCTGGCTTTGTTTGAACCCTCACCAAACGGTACTGTGGATATTGAATGGAAAACAGCAGTTCCAGAAGATAAGCTAGAAAGTGTTAGCAGCAATATCATTCGCAGTTGGGTAGATTTACCCAAAGCCATTGTACCAACAGGAAATGATCCCGATTGGCTTATGCTGTCTTATATTGTTGGACAGGCTATTTTTGAACCTGCACAATTACGGGGGCTTGAAGAAATAGCTGTTGAACCGTTTCGTCCTTTATCAGACCCTAATAACAAAGATATTGTCACTCGATTATTTGAAGCAAAATCACCCACTTTTTCACCAGAACAAGAAAGTATGGCAGCCGCTCGAGCCGCCACGATCTTCTTACCAATTACTGAAAATCTCGGGCAGCCAGACCCAATGACCCCACTGCCAAAGAAAAAGCTATTGCTTGGACGCAATCTCACCGATGAGTTTCGCAATGCAATAACGCCGTGGCGCAATGCCAACCCTACTGCACGACAAAGTGATATTACAAACCCTTTCCGCATTGTGATGTTAGAAGAATGGTACAAATTTGCTTTGCGTGGTTCACTTGATATTACCCAAGTTTTAGCCAATGCCAAGTGCGAACTGTATCCAACATATTTCACGCGAAAGCGCGAAGACATGGACTGGACTCCAATATCTGATGGAGAAATCGCAAAACTCAAAGATGCCGAAGATTTGTTATGCTTTGGTATCCTGCATGAAGTTCTACGTCTCGAGTTTGGTTTTCTGGTTATGGACTGGCAAGAAGGAATGGGGGAATCCAAAGACCCCAAGCAGCGCCAACGTCGCTTCCCCGCCCGAATAGATAGAGCAGCTCGTTTGTTGGCATTTTCCGATGTAGATGCTACAGGGCAAAAACGCCTTGATGGTGTCAAAACACGCTTAAATGCCTTAATTGATAGTAAATATCAATCTTTTGTTCAAGAAAGTAAACAACTTGGAGATGCAAACCAAGCCTATATTCGGTACTTACAAAAGCAATTACTGGAAGGAAATGGAGCAGTTATAGACGGATGGAGTAAACCAGCTATTGAACGGCTTATTGTTAATCGATTAAAAGACCGCCAGATGCTCAACGACTTATACGCGGTATTCCCACCAGAAGATGAGCTAATACAATCATTGTGGCGTAAACAAAACGATCCCAGACCTCAAGGTAACGGTTTTTTTGACAGAGATGGCTATTACTGTCTTGTTTGTGGTGGTTTGGTTGGGTACACACGAGAAGAAGCCCTTGCCAACGGATTACGCTGCTCGTTCTACCCAGAAGACCCATTACACCCGTTTGGGCGTGAATGGAATCCATTTCAGTAGGTGTTAGCTCTGTAGGGGATACAGCACCGCAACTAACTTGTATTGAACAGTGTAAACCCATCACAACTAAGTTCAAGAAAACCAATTGCCTTATGAAAAGAAAGCCCTTTTGTTCGTCCATCACACAACAAGCGCTTTATTATTTTATTGATACGAAAGGAGAAAGATGCTTGAAGTTTTTATGAATGAGATGCCAATTTTTATTCTTGCAATATTTGGAATCTTTTTTGGTTTTCTAATTATCATTCTCTTTGTAGAATCTCTTGATCTTATTTTTCAAAAAAATCTGTTCAATAAGTTTAATTCTATTATCCAAGAACAATCAAAAAATGAAGGAAAAAACCAGATAGCTAAACTCTTACAAGAAGATCAAAAAAATGGTGTTGTTTTCAACATAACAAAGGCGATATGGGAGTCTCGAACCATTTCAAATCCAAATATTGAAGCAATTATGGGTTTGCTTTTTTCTCGAGAAGGCACTTATTTAAGCGCCGCCAAAATTATACCTAATCTGCTAATGCTAACAGGTTTGCTTGGCACAGTGTATAGCTTGGCAAGTTCAGTGGGCAAACTGCAATTAAATAACCCTACCAGTCTTGAAATTTTTCAGAGTCAACTGAGTTCAACAGTGGCTTCAATGCAGGGTGGTTTTGGAGCTACCTTATTTGGAGTTTTTCTTTCGGTTGTTGCTTCATTATTACTCAGTGTGTTTGCACTACTACGCGACCAATTCTTAAGTCAATTGCAAACATTTATCTTGGTTTCGTTCATTCCACTTGTTTTTCCAAGTAGTACAGAAGCTCAACTTGAAGAACAACAAAAACTTCTTGCTCAAAGTAACGAGACTGTTAAGGAATTTACAACTGTACTTACAATTACTACAGCGACATTCAAAAGTGTTCTAACAGACGCGGGTAATCATGTTCAAGAAACCCTAGAGAAACTAGAAGATGTTTCTAGTAATGCCACACAAATGATTAATACAGTGACTGCTCGAGTGGATGAATTTGGAAATTTGCTCAATCAAGGAGCTGAGAATTTAGCTAGGGCAGCAGAAAATGGTTCAAAAAGATTTGAAAATGCAGCAGAAGATTTAACCAAACAGCTTTCAGGGCAAATTAAAGAAATTGGAGAGTTGCAAGTTGGCTTTGCCAAAAAAAGCGATGATATTCTTGAACAAGTGGGTGGTTTAACAGGAGTTCTTGACAAAACGGTGGCGGCTTTCCGTGAAGAAGGTGGGAAACAGCTTGTTCGGTCAAATGAAGTTGTTGGACGTTTAGATACTCGTTTTGAACGACTCGAAAATGGTCTTCCTAGTTTATTTGGAAATGCTACTACTGTTTTGACTACACACTTCTCGAGTCAAACCGATAAAATTGCAGAGTTACAAACGGATTTCTCCAGCAAAAGTGATCAAATTTCTCGACAATTAGGTGAATTAGCAAAAAACCTTGATGATACTATAAAAGCCTTTCGTGAAGAGGGCAGTAACCAAATCTCTAAATCAAACGATATTATCAGACATCTAGATGATCGGTTCGCACGCCTTGAAAAAAGTCTTCCGAGTCTATCTGAAAAATACATTGAAACATTTGGTGTACTCAATGAAACTTTTGAAGTATTGAATGTTTCCTTTAGACAACTAGAGGCAGCGATAAGTATATTTCAGACGGAACAAGGTGTTGGTATACCTAGTGAAAAAGAGGAAAATATTTCCAATTCTTCTGGGAACGAAAAGCTTGAATTGCTTTGGCGCAAAAAGGGCGACCCAAGACCACTTGGAAAGAAATGAGAAAATATAGCCACTCAAATGAGACCATTAACCCTTACATTGCACTTGCTGATGTAACGATTAACGTGATTTTCATTCTGATTTTTATGATGGCGGCTTTAATGGTTGCGAATGAAATTAATCGTGTGAAAACACAAGTTATAATTCAAGAAAACGCAACCAATAAAACCATTTATCAGAAAGCACAACAAATTATTGAAGAAAATGAACGCGAAAAAGTAAAATACAAAAAGGCGCAGCAAACAATCCGTGTTTCAATTCAAACCATTAAGCCAGAGCTACGCCCTACAGAATTACCCTCGACATTTCGCAATGACCCTCCAGGCGCTCAACGCTGGGTTTTTTATAAAGATAACAAACTTGGAGCATTACTGTTTAAGACAGCACAATCGGCGGTACTAACACCTCAAGGCGAACAAAAGTTTTTAGCACTGGCAGAAGCATTGCGTTCTCAATTTGGCAACTATCGTCGGATTCGGATTGAAGGACATAGCGCACCATCTAAACAGGGTTTGGACAATTGGAACTTATCAGCACAACGAGCCGCCACTATTGCCAATCTTTTTTCAACCCTTGGACAAATCAAATCAAATTACTTGGCTGTCTCTGCTCGAGGAAGCCAGACACCATTTAGTGGTATCAAGGAAAAACGTTCTGAAGCAGACAACCGAGTAGAAATAGTAGTTGAGTATAATCAAAAGTTATGATGTGCTTAAATCTCGAGTTCGGATGCTTTACTCGGCTCGAGGGTAAAAACTTTGTCCAGCGCAACCGTGCCAAACTTTAGAATATACTCGAGGAAACTGTTATGGCGTTCTTGAGGTATTCCACTTGGCAGCAAGTGCTTCTCGAGACGAATTAACTGACTTTGCAAATCGGTATCGGCACGAAGCAGCGCAGCTTGAAGTTTTTTAGGTAGCTTGTTCTCGAGTTGATACCGCATGGCGGCTTGCATCCGCCAAACGCTCTTGGAAAAACCAGTCTCGAGTTGGGTTAAATCGTTGCTCAGGCTTTCAATCTGAGCCATGTTCTGCTCCAAAGTGCTTAAAATTCTTGTTTTGGCTCGGTGTGTTTCAAATAATTGGTTGCGAAGTGGCTCTCCCCTATTTTGCTGGAATTCTCGAGCGGTTAAATTGTGCTTCTCGAGAATCCGTTTAATGGGTGGTTCAATAATTGTCATGCTAAGACGCGGTGACATTAAGGGTTGCGGCACTTGATGAAGTTGGTAAACCTCGAGCAGTTGCAAATGATAAGCAAGTTCACCAGGTCCTAGGACATTGACCACACTTGGAAAGACCGCATCGGCAAGAATTGAGCGTAAACCGGCGGCTGGGGTTAAACGCCACGGGCTAGACTCGAGAATACTAAGAAGTTCGGCTTTGCTATAGGCATGGTCAGCCATAAATTCTTGACCATCAAATTTAAGTAAACGGCGCTGCCCATCCACGCCCGTTAAAAAAAGATTGGTGGCTTGTTCACCACGCCGTAATTGTGGGGTCAGTCCAAAATCCTCAAGTTTCACCGCCGCCCGTTCAATACCTGCACTTGAAGCCAATGGAGACTCGAGTTCGTGTTGAATACCAGCCGTGAACAACGCCGCAATACTTGGGTACAAAGGGTCAACAATTAAAAGCCCATAATTCCCAAGGAGGTACATTAAAATTCTCGAGAACCATTCACTATATGTTTTTGAAGCGCCAAAGGTTGTTTTGAGCATTTCACAAATTGGAGTCTTGAAAACTTCGGGAGCATCGAAATTCTGTAGGTGCTGCAAAATCGTCTCGAGATAATGTGGCTCGAGTGGAATTGCACCTATCGGGATTCCTTTGGGTAACTCGAGACTGATTTGATGCTGGGTTTCAGATAAATCTAGCAGAAAGGCATGACGCACCTCATCAGAATCATGGTCTTGGCTTGCGACCCAAAAAACAGGCAGTACAGGACGTTCAGGACTTGAATAACGCCGAGCCAGCAAAACCGCATCCACTGCCTTAGAAATCGTGTACGAAGCCCCAAGCAGCAAACCCGCTTGCTGTCCAGTCATGATGGTTAGGGACTGCGGGTGCGCCAGTAACTTGGCATTCTCGAGAACCGCTTTGGGCGCACCAAGACTCAGGCTGTACTCGAGAACCGCTTCTGACAAAGCATCACGATTGACAACCCGAGGAGTTTGTAGTGCCGCCAAGAAATCTGTATGGGCTAAACGATGCAAAGAAAGAAGTTGGCTAGAACAAAAGGCTTCGAGGGCGGTCACGAGGCGTATTCTAGGCTGGAATCAAGGTGCAATGAGGTTGCCAAGGCTACCCAAAAGCAGGGGAAAGGTCAAAGGTTAATTTTACTGAAACCTTGAGCTTCAATATTTCATTGATTTACTCTTGCCTACAATTCAACATGACGTTTAACCGTATTGACGAAAATTGACACCACTTTTCATCAGAAAGACTCCGCGAAACCCCTAGATTTATCTGTGGGGAGGTAAGGAGTCCAGCCGTAGGCTGCAAACGGTATCGTAGATACCGCGAAAAGCCACTTAGTCGAACTCAATTCATTGATGATTATACTCAATTGTGATACAATTCTTATGTGTTGATAACCCTGAAAGTTAAATTGAATCCAACTGCCGAGCAAGCCAAGAAGTTGCTTGCCACAATGGAACGATTCAATGCAGCTTGTGATTACATCAGCCAAATTGCTTTTACTGAACGCAAGTTTGGACAAGTTGGTTTGCACAAACTTTGTTACTACGCTGTGCGTGAACAATTTGGACTCTCGAGTCAAATGGCTGTTCGTGCGATAGGTAAAGTCGTTGAAGCCTACAAGCTCGACAAGAAAACCGAACGAACTTTTAAGCCACTTGGAGCGATTGCCTACGACCAAAGAAACCTTGCTTGGCGAGGACTCGAAGCAGTCAGTCTCTCGGTACTCGAGGGGCGTGAAACCATCTCTGTTATTCTTGGAGGGTATCAAGCCACTCGTTTGAATCGGGTTAGAGGTCAAGCCGACTTGCTCCACACGGGTAATAAGTTTTACTTGTGCGTTGTGGTTGAAATGCCCAATGACCCTGAGTTGGATGTCACCGAGTACCTTGGAGTTGACCTTGGGATAGTTCAAATTGCCTCCGATTCTGATGGGCATTCGTACAGTGGGAAACAAGTCAATGCCTTGAGAAAACGCCATGCTGAACTGAGAAGTAAACTGCAAAGTATTGGTACTAAGAGCGCTAAACGATTGTTGAAAAAACGAAGCCTTAGAGAACAACGATTTGCTAAACAAGAAAACCATCGTATTGCCAAAGAATTGGTAACTCGAGCCAAAGACACGAAGCGGGGTATTGCTCTGGAAGATTTGAGTGGTATCAGAATGCGGATTACTGTTAGAAAGGCACAACGACGAGTTCACCACTCTTGGGCGTTTAATCAACTCAAAACATTTGTAGAGTACAAAGCCGCTATTGCTGGTGTGCCTGTCAAACTGGTTGACCCTCGCAATACCTCGAGAACGTGTTCTAAGTGTGGGCATTGTTCTAAAGACAATCGGAAGTCTCAATCCGAATTTAAGTGTCTGGCGTGTGGATTCGTTGCCAATGCTGACCTTAACGCTGCTAAGAACATTAGCAGGGCTGCTGTAAACCAGCCGAACATCTCGAGAGTTGGTGTGGAACATGATTCTGTTTCCTCCTTTCAAGGATAAAGCCTCTGCCTTTAGGCATGAGGTTTGTTTACTATTTGACCATAAACGCAGTAAAATACATGATTGCCACACCTGTAAAAACCCCAGCCAGATTGGTCCAATTGACCAAAGGCAAACCGATTTTTGCCGTGTCTTTTGCCACTAAACGCCCAACTTCCCAGATAACTTGGACAATTGCACCAATACCAATGGCTAGAAAAATAGTGGCAAGAATTGGATTAAAGGCAAAGCCACCAACCCAAACGCCAATTACAGCAGGAAAACCTGCTAGTAAAGCAAGTTGAATCCAGTGCTTCCAACCTGGATTTTTACGAACGACTGGCGCAGCTATCCCCACGCCTTCAGTGATGTTATGCAGCGTAAAACCAATCACTAAAAATGTTCCCAAAGCAGCTTCGCCAAGTGCAAATGCCGCACCAATGGCTAACCCTTCGCCAAGGTTATGTAAACCAATACCCAAAGCAATTCGGTACGATAAACCCAGTGTGTCTGGTTCGTCGTTATTTAACACGGCTTTTTTTGGTTTATTGGTCAGTGCCAGTAAAATCCCCAAAGAAAGTGCCGCAATCAGCAAAACCAGAGGTGTGCCTTGCCAAAAGGCTGGTAACTCAGCCGCAAACTCGAGGGCATCAAGGTAAGTGCCTACAGCTAAATACGCCAGTAAACCAATGGTTAAACTTAAGATAAAATTCATGGCGTTACGGCTTAAATTTCGCATCCAAGGATACCAGAGCATTCCAAGTCCAACCGGAATGACTCCAACATAAAACCCAATTAAGGCAAAGCGTAAAAATAAGCTCCAATCAAACACGGGGCTTTGAATGGCTACAGGTATCTCTGCTGCAAAAACAGTCCCTAGGCTCGAGATTAGCTGTATGGCATGGGCTTCTTCGGCAACCCACGGGTACGCCAGAGTATAGGTAGCACGTCCTAAACGGGGAATGGTGGTGCTTGGGGTAACACTAAATTGCCAAAAAGCATCGTCTACCAGAACTTGTGGAATGGTAATTTCGGCGGGTCCATCGTTAATCACTTGTATTTTGATTAGGTCAGGGGCAGGTAAAGTGACCCGTTCGATTTTTAGGCTTTCAACAGGTGGTCCTGCCAATTCGCGCATCCCGCCGCCGGTTACAACAATGTACGCCAAGACCACACCAAGCAGTAAAAGTGGTACTAAGGCTAGAACCCATGTAAAACTCTTAGGAGCAGCAGGCGCGGTCATTCGTCCACCCGATTCTTGCTTGGGTTGTACTCGACGGTGCTGCCCTCGAGACCAGCTTTGTCCCAAGCACTGTCCATACCAACGCTTTTGACGGCGGCTGCGTAATCTTCTGGTTTGACGACATTAAAATGCCCCATCCAACCCAGTTCGGTAAATTCGGAGACATGCGGATGAAACATATACTGCCCAGCAAATTTGTACTTTAACTCGAGAATGCCGCGCTGCCCCTGCATTTGACTGATCGTATCCACACGCCTCAGTGTTGGTTTTAGGGTCGTGCCGTGGTCGTAATAATCAAACATATTGGCGTGTAAATGAAAACTGTTGATCAAGTCAAACTCGAGAACGTTGATTAAGTAAATTCTGACCAGTTCGCCCAGTTTTATTGGAATCGGGCGGTTGGCAAATTCAAAACCGACCGTATTGACCGCGTAAACTTCATTACCACCATCAAAATTGGTATCAAAGGCATTCATGATCATCATCAATTCTCGAGCCGCAGGTCTGCCACCAATTGGGTCTACAATAAACGCACCGTACATCCCTTTATGAATATGGCGTTTCAGTGGTATAGCGTGACAATGGTACAGGTGACACCCATAAGGCTCGGCGGTAAATTCATAAGTAAATTCTTCGCCGGGCTTGACCATTGGTTGATTGAGCGGTGTACCATCCATTTCGGCTGGATGAATCCCATGAAAATGAATCGTGTGTGGGTGTGAACCTTCGTTCTTAAAGACAATCCGTAACCTGTCGCCTTCGGTACAGCGAATGCTTGGACCTGGAACACGCCCGTTGTATGTCCAAGCTGGAAACTTAATACCGGGGGCAATTTCAATTTCTTTATCAACGGCTATAAATTCGTATTCTCGTAAGGTCTGACCGTTCTTTTTGGAGACTTGTCCATAATCCCAATCCACCAGCATTCGCATTGGGTCAAAACCGTTGGTGGCAGGATTGACACTGCCCATTGCCATGTTTGTACCATGATTAGCAGCCGTCATTGGACTGTGATTCATTGGCATGGACTGAGCCTTTGTTGGGGCTTGAGTTAAAAGTGTTGCCGCACTTGTGGCTGCCACTAAACCACCTGCGCCCTGTAAGACTGCGCGTCTGGAAAGCAATTTCTTAAGCATGAGTCCTCATTTTTATAGGTGCTAAGGCTGAGTTAAACTCAACACTTGGAGCTTTGAAAAGTTTGTATACAACAAATCTTTTTTTAGGCGCACCTAAATACAATAAAAACTTACACCTTGCATCTGCAAATTGTCAAATGCTAAACAAAGAACCTGATACCAGCCCAATTTAGGGAAACCTAGCAACTCGAGAAATTAGAGCAGTGCCAGCAACTCAGCTTCGCGTTCTCGAGTAATGCCACTGCGCCAAGTGTGATTTTCCCGAGAATTTGCCCACTCGAGAACTTCTTCTATTGTCTCCTCGAATGGACGAAATGTTAGTCCAGCACTCAGGGCTGCCTTAACAATTGTGCCGCTCACGGCTGTATCAAGTTCAGGTATCCATAAGGGTAGGCTATCTGCGCCCATCCAAGGGTTGACTTTGTGCTGCTCGAGAAAGTTCTCATTTGCCCATTTGAAGGTTGCCTCTGAATGACTGACCTGTTTAATCGTTTCAAAAAGATGCTGCATTTCGATGCTTTGACCGTTTAAGTTGTAAGTACCAGTTAAGTTCTGCTCGAGGGCGTGAATGGTAAACCTAGCCAGCGACAAAGCATCTATGAATTGTACACCGTTGGTTGGTTCGCTTGGCGCGAGAACACTGCCGCCTTTGGCGATTCGGTCTACCCAATAGGTGAATCGGTCGGACGGGTCAAAAGCGCCAACGATTAAACCGGGGCGCAAGACAAGGGCTTTTGTGCCGTACTCGAGGGCGATTTCGCCTTCGCACAAGGCTTTTAATGCGCCGTAAGTTGCCCCTGTGACTTCTTCGGTGTCTGACTCAAGCATCGCAACAGGGGCGTTTTCGTCATGGGCTTGGGTAAATTCTTGGTAGACACTGATGGTGCTGATAAAGCAGTAGCGTCCGACACTGTGGGCTAAAGCCCGAGCGCTTAAAGCTGCAATTCGTGGCACATAAGCACTGGTGTCTATGACGGCATCCCATCTGCGTCCCGCCAGTTTTCCAAGGTCGGTTTCGCGGTTTCCCAGTATGTTCTCGAGCTTCGGGTAAGGATTGCGGTTACCTCGGTGAAAAAGGGTCAGTTGATGGTTTTTTTCTAAGGCAGCCGTGACCAAATGCCGTCCAAGAAAAGCTGTACCGCCAAGAATCAAGATGTTCATAAGTCCACCTTCCTTTTTTCCTTGGCGCTTTGGTAAGCAGCCAAAACCAGTCGCACACTTTCTCGTCCGTCTTCGCCGGTGCAAATAACTTGGGTGTTGTTTTTACTGGCTTCAAGGAAACTGGCGATTTGGGCAACATGTCCGCCTTCATTGCCGACTTTGTAGGTGGTGGTGTCTCGTGCGCCCCATTCCGTGGGTTTACTGATGCGGTGATAATGTTTTAAGTCGCGTGGGCTTCCGCCTGTAAAACTGCACTCGAGTGTGCCTTTTGTGCCGTAGACCCAAAAACCCTCTTCAAAACCAACACTTGACCAAGAATTTTCGACACTGCCCAGCGCCCCACTTTCAAACTCGAGGTGAGCCAATGCCAAGTCCTCGACTTCGACGGGGTAGGCAAGCGTGGCAATTTGGGCGTAGAGGCTTTTTACATTGCCAGCTAAGTGCCGCGCTAAGTCCATCAGATGACAGCCGTTATCGAGCAGTGTTCCGCCGCCAGCCCGAGCATAGGTGCTAAAGGTATCGGGAACGCGTCCCGAGCCACCCCAATCGTGTGATTGTCGCAAACGGATAAAGGTCACTTTGCCAAGTTCACCACTGTCAATAATCTGCTTGGCGCGTTGGACATACCAATTAGAACGCAGATGATGCCCTGTTTGCAGCACCACACCTGCTTTTTTGGCAGCCTCAATCATTTGGCTGCATTCCTCGAGACTTAGACTTAGAGGTTTTTCGCACAGCACATGAACCCCGCTCTGAATCGCTTCCAAAGTCAAAGGCAGATGGAAGGCATTGGGGGTACAGACCGAAACCGCCTCGGGCTTGGTCTTCTCGAGTAATTGGGCAAAAGTCGCATAGCCACCCACAGCCCACTCAATTTCGCGTTTTGCACGCAATTCTGGGTTGACTTCGACAAAGCCAATCAGCTTTGCCCCTGCTTTTTCATAGCCTCGGTAATGGGTGGCGGCAATGTTTCCAGCGCCGATAATCGCAACGTTAATGGTCATAAAAACATCGTAACATCAACAGAAGTTTCTTTGAAAATCTTGCCCGAAAGCTCGAGACGGTTTTTCCTCATTTGAAAACGCTAAAATACAGTCATGAATCGCCGTAACACGCGGCAACGCGAAACCATTTTAGCAGTGCTTCACAGTGCCGAAGGACCTTTGGGAATTCCAGATATATATTCTCGAGCCAGAGCCAACTTAGACACACTTGGGCTTGCTACGGTCTACCGTGCGGTCAACCGGATGCGTGACGACCAAGATATTCTCGAGGTCGAATTGCCCGGGGAAGAAGCCCGTTACGAAGTACGCCGAGCGCATCATCATCATCATTTTCGTTGCCAAAGGTGCAATAAAGTTTTTGAACTTGATTTTTGCCCAGTGCATTTGCCTAGCGGCACATTATTACCCAATGGCTACCGAGTCTTAGAACATCATTTGACCTTGTATGGCTTGTGCCAGACTTGTGACTCGAGAGCCGCATGAGGGTACTGATTTGTTTGTTGTTGCTCTGTGGTTTTGCCTTTGCCCAAGGCGAACCGCCACCCGCCATCAAAGGGGTGATTGAACGCCCTGCGGCAGTTGGCAGTGGTACAGATTTTGAAGTTCGGCTCGAGAATAAAAAACTGGTCAATGTTGTGGATGACCTTGGGGTGGGTAAACTCGGGGCAACTGTCGAAGTGGTGGCGCAGACTTTAAGCAGTGGGGCAGTCATTTATCGGCTGTCGCCTGGTGATAACGCGGCGTATGTCGAAGGGGTGATTACACAAAATCTCGAGACTCCCGCCGATACTCGAGAACCACAACTGCTCGAAGCGCGGCTCAGCACAGGTAAATTGGTTCAAGTGCAAGATGATTCACGGCGCTTTAAGGTCGGCGATAGGCTCGAGATTTTTCCAACGCTAGGACCAGAGAACGAATTTATTTTGTATGCCAATGACCATGTACGCCGTGCGCCGCTTTTGTGGCTGGCGATTTTATTTGTGGCAATTGCGGCAATTGTCGGGCGTGGCAAGGGAATTCGGGCGGTTTTGGCAATGGGGTTTTCTTTAGCTGTGATTTTATTTGCTATCGTGCCGGGCATCAGCAATGGGTTTAATCCTGTGCTGGTAGCAATTCTTGGTTCGACTGCAATTCTGGCAGCCAGTGTTTATTTTGTACATGGTATCAATTGGACGGCACACTCGAGTTTAATTGCAACTGTACTGGCAGCCATTATTACTTTGGTTCTCGCCAATCTTTTTGCTTCGCTGGCGCATTTAACCGGTTTAGGAGCAGAAGAAGGGGCAATGATTCTGCAAATGAGTCAACAGGCTGGGGTGAATGTCAATTTACGCGCCCTGATTATTGCTGGCATTCTGATTGGCGCACTTGGCGCACTGGTGGACAGCACCGTGGCACAAGCTGCGGTGGTGCGTGAACTGAGTAATATCAATCCTAATCTGGGTTGGCAGAAACTCTACTCGAGCGGTATGAGTGTTGGTTTTGACCACATCGGCAGTTTAATCAACACACTGGTGCTGGCAAACCTTGGCTCGAGTTTACCGCTTTGGGTGGTCTTTACCCTTGGACAAATGAGTTTTCGGCAAGCCATTAACCTCGAGATGGTCGCCACCGAAATTATTCATGCCCTAATTGGCAGCATTGGGTTGATTCTGGCTGTGCCACTGGCAACGCTTTTGGCGGCTTGGCTTTTTGCGGGTGGGCGTTTTCCGGGGTCAGACAATGTTCATAGCCACACCCAAGTGCTTGTGCCGCAGACCCGTTCGGATGCGCTGGCAAGGGCGCTTGAAATGCCTATCGAAGAAACACGGCGCGCTAAACTTGACCCGAAGACACTGTTGGGCGAACCGCCAGAATAATCTTTATTCCTACCTCAAAGTGTTTTAGACTAGCGTCATGCGTATCTTGGTCAACCTTGTTTTATTTTTTATCGTAGCGGCAGCTTTTGCGTGGTGGTTGCGTCCTTATTGGGGACGTTGGAAGCGACTCTATCAAGGCGCTAAAAATACCTTTAAGTTTGTGCGTCAGGTGCGAGATGCGACTAAAAACGGTGGCTTCACAGTGCGTGGCGGCACAGATTTCTCGAGAACAGGACAAACCGACTTCTCGAGAACGGGACAAACCAATTCTGCCAAAAACCCGAAGACTGTCGATGTGACTCCAAAAATGACGGTTAAAGTTGGCTGCCCAGTCTGCCAAGAAATGCTTTCCGAAGCCCAACTCGAGGCGATGCGTTCGGGTGGGGTACGTTGCCCAGCCATGATTCAAAAAGGGGCTAATTGCCCGTATTTCGGGCGGACACTGAATTAGACAGCGCGATAAACTTGTCAGTCCATAACTCAAGGCTCATCTCGGGGCGGGTCTAACGTTTTTTAACACCAACTTCTCGAGCATGGTTTATCTTACCGCACTAAGCTGCGTATAATTTATGAATGCAACTCGAGGAATACACCTTAAAAATAAGTAAACGTGAAGATTGGAATGTCTGGGAAGCGCAACTGCTCGAGTTTTATGCCCTGATGAAACCTTGACCACTCTGGACTATTCTCGAGTTGTGCGTTTGAAGTTTTACAACCAGCCTTGGCGTTTTGCCTCAAGCCACGCAAACGGCGAGAGTTCTTGTAATTCAGACTCAGCAATTTTTCCAGTTGTAAACTTTTTCCAATACCGTAAACGCAATTTTCGCGCATCGGCTTTATCCAGTTTTAATCGGTCAATGGTTTGTTGTGCCGCTTGTTGCTCGAGTGTTGTAAGACTAGGATTTGGACGTATTCGACCATTCGCTAAATTCAAATAAAATGTGTTTGGGGCTAATAAAAACGGACTTAGAACATCTTCAAAATTGCTTTTGCGACCGTTCATTGTGCCACAGACCAACAAATAATTATCCCATTCATAAATCTGTTTTGGGTACAACGACTTTGGCTTAAAATGTTCGACTGTGGCATTCCCTATAATTTCTTCGATGTGAATACAGACATACGCACAAATGTTGCGGTAGGCAAGCCGTAAATCTGGAATACATGATGTCCAGTAAGAAGGCAGCTTGGTTTTTTTTGGTAAAGGTTTTGTCGTATCTATTCCTTTTGCCAATAACCACGTTTTACCTTTTTGTCGTACTTTGACATCGAAATCCGAGGGTTCAGACTGCAAAACAACTGGAATCACAGCCACCCTTTTTTGCGTCCAAGAAAACGCCAATTATCCCAGAATTCATCAGTGTCAGATAAAATAGCCCGCAATTTCTTATCTACCTCGAGAAACTTCTTTTTCGAGGGTTTAACCGCATCGAAAATCCGCGAGGCTTCCTCAATCATGGCTTCTCGAGGCTTTGAGCCTGTGCTGTGCAAGTCAAAGGCTTCACTCATAAGCCAATTCTCAGCCCCACCGCGCCGCGCCCAAGGCATCTTCTCGAGTTGGACAGTACCGTTTACTAAGTTCAGGTCAAACCAAGCATCTTGGTCAACATCAAAAATTGGCTCGAGACTCGCCATGACAAGCGGTGAATGGGTTGTGGCAATAATTTGAATTTCTACATCGTCCTGCATAATTTCTTTAACCACATTAAGTAAAGATTGTAGAATCACACGTTGCCATTGTGGGTGCAAATGATTCTCGAGTTCATCAATTAAAAGCACCATTTTTTTACTCGGCTCGAGTTGACGAAGTTCTGCGACTCGCAAATGCTCCTGCCAAGTCCAAACCAGCAAATAAGCAATCGAAATAATGCGTTTGATACCCGAAGAAGCATGGGTAACAGGCACTTCTTGACCATATGGCATTTTCAGGGTTGGAATATCACGCACATCATCTACACTGACTCGAGTTGATTTTGTGGCAGTCAGTTTTTCGTCGGCGTTGGGCGATAAAATTTCGAGCGCTTTCTCAAGTTGTCTGAGGGAATCACCCTTTTCGAGTAGCCAGAGAGACCAGTCGTGGATTAAGCCGTTACAAACCACTCTTTTTTCTGGATCATCTCGTCCAATAAGTGGTATCAAATGAACCATTCCATCCCATATTTCTAAACTCGAAAAGCCATATTTACTTGATCGATATGGGTCAAAAACTCCAAACTCCCCATCTGGACATACTTGCATAGTGATTACATTGTCAGTGTTCGTTGAAACAGAGTCAGATGTGTCCCAGCGCTGATATTTTGAGGAAAATTGATAAGTTGAAGCCCCATTCGATTTTACAAAGCTAAGGGTTGCTACTTTTTCTTTTGACTGAGGTCTCGCCATTCTTCCATGTTGCATTTGTGAGTTTGTACGTCCAAGCCAAAGACCCGTCAATGCCCACCATGCCACATCTAAAATAAAACTTTTCCCCAAACCATTATCGCCCGTAATAATATTCACTCGAGGCGCAAACTCAAGGCTCATCTCGGGGCGGGTCTAACGTTTTTTAACACCAACTTCTCGAGCATGGTTTATCTTACCGCACTAAGCTGCGTATAATTTATGAATGCAACTCGAGGAATACACCTTAAAAATAAGTAAACGCGAAGATTGGAATGTCTGGGAAGCGCAACTGCTCGAGTTTTATGCCCTAATTGCCACAGGCGAAACTCAAAGCCAAGCCAAGGCAGAACTGCAACGACTTTACGATGAACGCCTGATTTACCACACCGCTATAGGTAAACCACTGCCTGTACCCGGTGAACCCGCCGAGGAGATGTTCTCGAGTACAAATCGTATAGATGCCCAAGCTGCCCTGTCCAGAGATTTTTTTCAGAAGGTACTGCATCTTGATTACGACAATGTATTCCTAAACGATACAACCACCTTAGAAGAATTTGGGGACTTAAGCGCCATTCGCAACCGCGCCTTTTCGATATACGATGTAGATATTGGACTCGAAGCAGAACGACCACTCTGGACCATTCTCGAGTTGATTCGTGCTAAAAGCCGTTAAGGAGTTAATATGTCAATTAAAAAAGATGATGTGGTCAGTTTAGAGTACCGTTTACATGTCGAAGAAAACATTGTGGATGAATCCGAAGGCGAACCTTTAATGTATTTGCATGGCTACGGCAATATCATTGTTGGACTCGAGAATGCTTTGGCGGGTATGAAACTTGGTGAGGAAAAGACGGTGTTTATCGAAGCCCACGAAGGGTATGGCATTTTTGATGAAGAGATGATTCAAACCATTCCAGTAGATAGTTTTGAAGATGAACTCGAAGTTGGTGGGCATTACACTGGCGAAAACGAAGACGGCGAAGCGGTCAGTTTTGTGGTGCTTGAAATTGAAGGCGAAGAAGCGCTGGTGGATTTTAACCACCCACTGGCAGGCGACACCCTCGAGTTTTGGGTCAAAGTTGTGGGAATTAGGGAAGCCACCCCCAGTGAACTCGAACATGGTCGCGCCCATGCCAACGCGGTGATACAAGCCTAAGAATATTGCGACTCGAGGTCAAAAAATCTCGGGTCTGCTGGCAAACAGGAAGAATCATGAACCAAACCGAATTACTCGAGAAATTACGGCTTGCACCAGAATCGTCTTTTCATATTCTCGAGCCAAAAAAAGCCAAACGCATGAATGCCAAAACACTGTTCATACCAGCCCCAAACGACGTAGCAAAGGTAATTATTGCTATTCCATTTGGAGAAACCCGAACAATTCTAGAATTACGGCGTGAACTGGCTTTGCTGGGCAAGGCAGAAACCGCTTGTCCAGCTAAAACAATCAAATACTGGAAATGGCTTGCCTTCACTCAGCCACCTTCATTTCCGTGGTGGCGAGTTCTCAAAGATGGTAAGCCTAGTCCACACATGCCAGGTGGTGTGGAACACCAAAAAGCGTTGCTCGAGGCTGAAAAGTAATTTGGTTTTACGCCCCTACTGCGCCGTAGCGTTTGCGTCCAACTCGCCACATGATTTGAAACAGCCCAAAGGTAATGCCAAGCCAAAGCAGTTGCACCAGCAACACCCGCCCCGTTTCAGCCCATTCAAGTTTGCCAATTAAAATTTGGGCTGGGTAGTAGACAATGTAAGGAAATGGTAGGTACTCGAGAATCGGTCTGAGCCAAGCTGGATAGAATTCTAGTGGTGCGAAACTGCCAGAGAGCATGATGCTTAAAATAAAGTACAGTTCGTCCAGCGCAGTGGCATTCTCGAGCCAGAAGCAGCACAACCCGACACAATACGCAATTAAAAACCGCACTGCAAAAGCAAGACTAATCGCCAGTAAAAACACCAGTAAATGCGGGATACTCGAGACCAGTTTTGTGCCGGGAATCAGCAGTACACCAATCGCGGCAACCGCAACTAAAAAAGGTCCGCGTACAAAACGTTCGGTGATGTGCTGCATAAAGTATTCCCAGAACGGGTTAAGTGGGCGCAGCAGTTTGTTGCTAAATGTGCCTTGGCGAATCGCAAAGTCCATTTCCCAAGCCACCCAAGCCACCACCAATTGCCCAGAAAGCCAAGCCGCTAAAAAGTACGAGGCAAAATCACTGCTCGAGAATCCGTTCAGTGTGCCGCCTTCAGCTTCGGCTTTGCCAATCCAGACTGCCATCATGATTAAAGGAATTGTGCCGGACAGCATCCAAATCAGGATTTCAGCACGATAGATGGTCATGTGCGATAACCATGCGGCAAAAAGGGCTTTGAATTTGCGCCAAATTTGATTCATCGGCTTGCCTCGGCTTGGGTAAAGAGTTGCCCAATGATTTCTTCGATAGGTGGGTCTTCGATGGTGATGTCGGCAATTGGTAACTGTGCCAGTAACTGGGCGGCGCGGCTCGAGACTTCGTTTCTGGGAACGCTTAACTCGGCATTCAACCCTTCGAGTTTAAGGATTGTTCCGTACTGCTCGAGCAGATTTTTTTTGGCGGTTTCGAGCAGTTGGAGTTTTATTATTTTGGCTGGGCTGGTGGTCTCGAGTAAGGCACTTAAGTCGCCATCAAAGACAATTCTGCCTTTGTCGACAATAATAATGCGTTTGCAAAGAGCGGTCACATCTGCCATGTAATGACTGGTGAGAATCACGGTGGCGTTAAAGCGTTGGTTGTACTCAGCGATAAACTCCCTAATTTTAACTTGCATATTGACATCTAAGCCAATCGTTGGTTCGTCTAAGAATAAGACCTTGGGTTTATGGAGTAGGGCTGCTGCCAATTCGCATTTCATACGTTCCCCAAGCGATAACTTGCGGACTTGTTTTTTGAGGACATCTTCTAAACCAAGTAAATCGGTAAATTCCTGCATTGTGGTTTTATAGTCCGAATCCGAGATTTCATAAATTGCTTGATTGACCAAAAAACTGTCCAGCGCAGGTAAATCCCACATCAGTTGCTGCTTTTGACCCATGATTAAAGTAATGGTTTTAAGAAAATTGGTTTGGCGCTCGAATGGCACAAACCCAGCCACTCGAGCCGAACCGCCTGTCGGGTGCAGTAAACCCGATAGAATTTTCAGGGTTGTGGTTTTCCCCGCCCCGTTTGCTCCCAAAAACCCGACCATCTCGCCGCTTTCTATTCTAAAACTTACGTCATTCACAGCTTTAACCAATTTGGTCTGGCGTTTGAAAAAACTTTTTAGACTGCCTGCTAAGCCGGGTTCTTTTTCGGCAACGGTGTAGTGTTTCTCGAGATTCAGAACTTCAATCATGCGCTTAATAGCTTAGCATCTTGACACGGGCGATACGGTTTGATACCCTCTGCACTCGGACGCAAGTCCGTTTGGAAATGCCGCTCTAGCTCAATCCGGTAGAGCACCCGATTTGTAATCGGAAGGTTGTCGGTTCAATTCCGATGGGCGGCTCCAAAACTCGAGGGTCTTAACCTCCTTGAGTCTGTGGTGAGCGGGTAGGTGGCCGAGTGGTTAAAGGCGACAGACTGTAAATCTGTTCTCGAGAGGGTACGGTGGTTCGAATCCACCCCTGCCCACCACAGTCCGGAGGCGTAAAAGCCTCCGGGTTTTTTTATAGCCCTGACTTTGCAACTTCTTTGCTTTTGGTATCGTAATAAGTTCTTGAGGCTTTTTGATGACACCTTCAAATGGGTATCCTGCCTCTTAAAACCAAGCAAACTCGTTTTATTCGAGGTTAATAGACTCTAACCACCCATTCGTCTTTGTCGGTTGCATCTTTATCCGAATAGCCAACGGTCAAGATATTCCCAACAGCTGTCCAGACCACTCCCAACTCGCATCGGCTCGAGGTGAATTGGCGGGGTGATAGAAGCCGAGGATAGTTTTTTCAAAGTGCTACGCACCGTTGAATGAAAATCAAACCTTATTATTTTTAGGGTTCAATTCGGACTCGAGTAAACTATTACGGTATCATCGGAGTAGTCACCGATAGGGTTGCATTTGCGCTTATCACATCGCCAACAGAATTACTGACCGCGACACGAAAAACCGCAAAATTATCTTGAAGTGCCACAACAGCGATTGTATAACTCGAGTTGGTTGCGCTGGGAATTAGCACCGAGTTGCGAAACCATTGGTACGAGAGTGGATTTGTGCCACTGGCTGTGACACTAAATGTGACTGGCATTCCAAGAAATACAGTTTGCGAACTTGGTTGTTGGGTAATCGAAGGGTCAGGAGCAGCTGTGACAGTCAAGGTCGCAGCAGCACTGGTAACACTGCCAGCCAAGTTGGTAATCACAACCGTAAATTGTGCGCCGTTATCAGCATTATTCACGGCTGGAATGGTGTAAACACTACTGGTTGCACCGACAATCAAGACTCCGTTTCTGTACCACTGAAAGCTCAGCGCTGTAGGGCTGTTGATGCTAACTCCAAAGGTGGCACTTTGACCGACTGGTCGGCTTAGACTGATTGGCTGGGCTGTGATAATCGGAATCGCTCCTGGTGTGGCTAAAACAGTCAAGGTTGCAGCAAAACTGGTCACACTACCACCAAGGTTGGTCACAACAACTGTAAAAACCGCGCCATTATCGGATAAAACAGTAGGGTTAAGCGCATATGTGCTGGCAGTTGCATTGGGGATTAAAACAGCATTGCGATACCATTGATACGAGACAGGACTACCACTCGAGACCGTGACCGAAAAATTAGCTGAGCTGCCGACAAGCACTGTTTTACTGCTTGGCTGCGATAAGATAACTGGCTTTTTGTTGACGATCACATCGCTCAAGACTAAACAAGTTGCCAAGGTCGTATCGACACTCAGGTTAGTCACTTGTACAGCATTTGATTCTCGAGACGCGCCCTTGGTCGCAGTCAGTGTGGCAATTGCATTTTTCTTGACTGCCACACGAAAATTATTGGTATTGGAGATTGATGCTTTGGTATTTGCCCCTGAGTAATTAAAGCCTTGGCTCGAGACTATAAAACCATCGGTGATTGGTAAATTGGCAGTGTCCACCAAGCAACCATTGACAAACACCGTATTATAAATCTGGTCAGCGTTCCAAAACGAAAAATGGTTGACTGTACCTTCATAATAGCGGTCAACTGGTGTTCCTAAAAGCGCCGCACTGCCTTCTTCGACCCAGCCTCCAGTCTTTTCATCAAAGTAAAAAAGCGGTATTGTGGCTGGCAGATTGGTTTCACGACTGGCAACTGGAATACGAATCGTGGCGGTTTTACCAAGCCCAAGATTGAGTTTATTGCCACTCGAGTCTTTGAGTTCGATGTTCAGCGCTCCAAAACTTTCAATCGGTTGTCCGTTTTGGGCGGTGTAATCGCCGGGCATACTCTGCGGATTAGCGGCTGGGTCAATCGGGGTGAGTTGGGCGGTAATGTTGCCGCTTGCCACTACACCATTGGCATTGACTAAACTGTTGGCACTCAAGGCAACTTGGGCAAATGAACTCGAGACACTGATAACAGCATTAGCATTGGCAGCAAAGGTGGTGCTGCTGGCAATTTTACTTAACACAACTTGGGTGTCGGTGATCTGGTTTTGAATCACTGCCACATTTCTAAATGCCAGCATATAACCAGTGGCTTCAAATTTGACAACGGCTTTGTCAGTTACAGCAACATTACTGAATGTAAAGCGACCGTCGCTATTGGTTATACTCGAGCTACTGCCAATAAGCACTTGAACATTGGCGAGTGGCAGGGCTGTATCCAGTGCTAAAACAATGCCAGTTATTGTGCCAACAGTTGGCGCGGTATTGCCATTACAGGCAGATAAAAACAAAGACATCCACAAAACCAACAATAAAACCTTTTTCATAGCCGCTCTCCTAAAAAATCAAATTACCAAGAATTTTGAATTGCACGATGGTTAAGGATTTGTCCGTAAATAACTTCCCTATTTGGAAATGATGAAACATTGTTTCCTAGCAGGACAGACACAGGGGTCTGTCCCTACAAAATCCATAAAAATACGTCAGGTAGGGGCGGACCCCCGTGTCCGCCCTGTGA
>JANNVX010000024.1:0-2408 GCA_031414595.1 Deinococcales bacterium | reverse complement strand
CTTTGCTGATTTGGATGCTTTGGAAGATATTTTGTGTGACCGTTGTGCTTTTCTGATGCAGAATCCTGAACTGGTTCGTGGTCGGGCTGGTTTTAGCTGGCTCGATGATTAAATACTATCTAAGTAAATTTGGTATTATTCGGTTTGTTTTGTTGTTTTAGTTTTGGGACAAAAAAGCCAAAACCACTACCCCAAAACCCCCTCAACGAGGGGGTCGCCGCTTGCGGCGGGGGGAGTGCGTGAGAGCTTATATCTTTTTTTAATTTCCAAAGAAAGTGCTTAGCTTAAGCCTATGGGTCAAAACCAGAAACCCTTTTACTTTACAATACCCTTGTGAGCCTGCCCGACCTTGACCCGAATGTACCCTTGCATCTTCGCAAAGCCGCGATGCGTGATGTAGAAGCAATGCTGCAATTGATTGCACATTGGGCGAGACGCGGCGTAATGCTGCCCAAATCACGCGACCTGCTGTATACCCAAATCCGCGATTTTTACTTGCTCGAGACGATAGATAGTGGTATTGCTGGGATTATTGGACTGCATATTTTATGGTCAGACCTTGCCGAAGTGCGTTCGCTGGCAATCCACCCAAATTTTCAAGGTAAGGGCTTGGGTAAGCAATTGGTCTACGGCATCGAACCCGAAGCTCGAGAAGTTGGGATTTTGCGCTTATTTGCTTGGACACTCGAGCCAAGTTTTTTTGTTCGCTGTGGTTATTCCGAAATTACGCTCGAGGAATTACCGCCCAAGGTCTACAAGGAATACCATAAAAATGCGATGGTCAAACGCTTATAGCGGGTGTGATTTTCCTTGGACAGGAACAGCTTTGGTGGCTTTGGCTAAGCCGTGCAAAGGCATATTGCCGTAGATGGTCTCGAATGCACCAGCTTTAACTTGATAGGTTTCATGCCAGATACCAACCGATTGGCTGCGGTAGGCATGTTTGAAAAAGTTTTTCCAGGCTTCGGGATGGAGGTTCGGGTCTTGGCGGGCAAAACGCTCGAGATCTTGGTGGCTGCGCCAATACTGAATCATTGTAACTTGACGAAAGTTTGGGCTAATCAAAGTTTCAACACTTAAAAAACCACGTTCTGGATGTTGGTACAAGTATTCGATCATCGGCTGCATGGCTTGGAAAACAGGTAGCCATTCTCGAAACTTGAGCCAGTTGTTAATCCGTATTCCAATCAAAAAAACAACGATGTCTCCCTCGTGTTTGGCGGTAAATCGTCCTTGCTGAATCATATTTTTCTCCTTTTGATTATTGTTAATTTAATGAACAGTGTTAAGTCAATAGTTCGGTAATTTTCAGGCAAAATTCAAATTATATCTTCCTACAGGGCAGACACGGAGGTCTGTTCCTACGAGATCAAAATGCGTTCCAGACACAAAAAATTAAAAACATTCCGAACTATTGTTAAATGGCTGTCAAAAAAACTACATTCTCAGTTCTCGCTCTAAAATTTGCATCTGCCAAGCGAATAAGGGTTCGGCTGTCTCTGGTGGCAAATGTGAATTGGTCAGCACCAAAGAAACCACTCCATGCAGCGAAGCCCAAAGCAACCCGCCAGTCATTTGAGGGTCGAAGGTTTTTATTTTTCCTTCGTCCATACCTTCGGACAAGGCTCTGGTCAGAATACTAAAGGAGTCCACAAAATCGGTGTAGCCCGTCGGGGCAGTTTGCGCCAAAAATTCGCCACGCTGCATAAACATCAGGCGGTAATGAACAGGGTGGTTCATGCCAAAATCAAAGTAAGCACGACCAATTCGCCAAATCCGTTCATGGTGGTCACTCGAGGAATCATAAGCGGCTTGGAGCGCCAAGCCAAAATCACGAAAACCCTCATAGGCAATGTTAAAGAGTAATTCGTCTTTGTCCTTAAAGTACAAATAAATTGTAGTTGGCGAATAACCAATTGCTTCGGCAACTTGGCGCAGCGAAAAACCATCGTAACCGTGGGTTTCAAATAAAGTCATGGCAGACTCGAGAATTTGGCGTTTCAAATCAAGTTTATTTTGCACCCGCCGCGAAGCACTACCTTTTTTCAGGCGTTCTCCTCGGGTGGAGATAGTATTCACAGCATCAATTTACTTAACACTGTTAATTTTGTCAAGTGGTATGCTTGGTCATAAATAAAAACGTCCTTGGCTCAGAACTCGAGATTTGCTGCACCAAACCACTGACAGGGCATTTCCGTGATGGCTTATGCCGCACCGACCAGACCGACCAAGGCTCACATGTCATCTGCGCTCGAGTGACCGATACATTCCTGACACTCGAGACGATTGGAGTGATACTCGAGCTTTACGTGCTGAACACCAACATCAAAATGAACTACTGCAATTAAGAAACACAAAATTCCAGATTAAATGTGGCAGTATTGATGAATTCAAACTTGGTTTTAGTT
>JANNVX010000023.1:0-6880 GCA_031414595.1 Deinococcales bacterium | reverse complement strand
ATCTTTGCTGATTTGGATGCTTTGGAAGATATTTTGTGTGACCGTTGTGCTTTTCTGATGCAGAATCCTGAACTGGTTCGTGGTCGGGCTGGTTTTAGCTGGCTCGATGATTAAATACTATCTAAGTAAATTTGGTATGACTTACGGCTGGGGAATGATTCCAGTGGTGGCTTATATTGGACAGACCAAATGGAAGACTTCATTGTTTCCCAAAGATAATTTGTATGTTGTGCCAATCAAAACTGATGTCAGAAAAGCTGAGCATTTGCAGGAAAACGATAAGGTGACGATACGTCTCGAGCTTCTGGTTTGAGTCTTACACAAAATATCGGTTTTTCGGGTATGCTGATGCTTGGCAATTGCCAAATAAGAAGATTTGAAAGGATGAATTCTATGCGAAAATGGATAATTATGTTCGTCGCCGTGCTTGGCTTTGCGGCTCAAGCCCAAGCTCAAGATTTTAGTATTCGTGTTGGTGCAGCATTGTACTTTACCAATCCAGTTCTTTTTGGGATTGACGCAAAGCTCTATGCAACCGACGTAGCACGGATTGCTCCAAGCATCAATTTGGGTATCATTGGCGGGGCTAACTTGATTTTTTCTGGTGGAGTTGCTGGAAGTATAGGGGCTGGTCCAGCAGTTGTTTTTAGTTTCGACCGAGGAGCGGGCTTTGCCTACTTTGGTGTCAATCTCGGTATTACTTTTGCCGGTGCTGTAAATGTTGCTTTCGCCTTTGTCAGTGGCGTTGATTATGCCCTCAACTCCTCAATTGGTTTGTTCGCCGACCTGATTTTAGGTGTGACCAATGGTGTTGGTGGTTCACTTGACATGGGTGTTGATTTTGGTTTATCGCGTGCGCTTGATGCTTACGCTAAACTCAGCATTAACTTTGGCGGGGCTTTTGGTATTGGTGGCGGCTTAAAGTTCGCACTCTAAAATCCTTAAGTTTTGTGCAGCCCACAATTTACTTGTGGGCTGTCTTTGTTTTACTATTCTGCGCCCATGCAATAAAGCCCATGCCAACAAAAATAACTGGTAAGGCAAAAAGAGTACGGGTTTCGATTTTCTCACCGATGAGCCATGCACCCAAGCCAAGTGCCACCAGTGGATTGATGTAGGCATAACTGGTGGCGACCGCAGGGCGAACTTTCTCGAGCAGAAAAGTGTAGGCACTGTAGCCAATCATGCTGCCAGCAATCACAAGGTAAAGCCATGCCCACCAAGCGTTTGCGTCTGGCATTGCCCATTGTTCGCCCAGTGCAAAACTTAAGGGGAGGGCAACGATTCCACCAGCCAGCATTTGAATTCCTGTGGAGGTTAAACCGCTTGGCATCTCGAGTTTGCGGCTGAGAATGCTGCCAAATGACCAGAGCATCGGGGCGGCAAATTGGATCAAAATGGCGGGATTACGGGCAAAGTTTCCATCCAGCGTTAAAATTGCCACGCCGACCACACCAATGCCCATGCCAACCCACTCGAGTTTATGCGGGCGGTTGCCCCAGAGGGTACTCCACAGTCCAGCCCAGAGCGAGGTTGTGGCAATAATCGTGGCGGTTAGTCCGCTCGGTGCGCCGAGTTTTAAGGAGAGTGTGGTTAAGCCGTTGCCGCCAATCACCAAGAATAAACCAATAATTGCAGCGTTACGAATTTGAATGGCGGGTGGTATTTTTGTGCCTCGAGCCAGTAAAATCCCCAGCATCAACACGCCAGAGAAAATAAAGCGAATGGCGTTCAGTTGAAAACTGGCAAATCCACCAGTTTGCACCGCTTGATGAATCCCTAAGTAGGTGCTGCCCCAAATAAAGTAAAGTGATAGCAGTGCCAAAACGATGATTAGGGTGTCTCGAGATTTAACGGCGGGCAGAGCAGTGGAATTCATACCTGACAATATATGAGCATTAAGCAGTTCGTCAATACATGATTGGGCGTATGTGTTAGAATCCGAATATGATTCAGTTAGATGAAGCTGACCGTGCGATCCTCAAAGAACTGCAACAAGACTGCCGACAAACCTATGCCGACATTGCAGCTAAGGTGAGTTTAAGTGCTGCAACGGTTCATGCCCGTGTCAAGAACCTCGAGAAACGCGGGATTATTAGCGGTTATGGCGCTCGAATTAACGCCCCAAGTGTTGGGCTTAGTACCTTAGCCTTTATTCAACTTCGGCTCGAGAATAATTCTAATGGAATGGCGGTTGCCTCGAATTTTATTCAGTTGCCAGAAATAGAAGAATGTTACAGTGTCGCCGGAGATGTGGACGCAATCCTCAAAGTCCGCGCTGCTAACCCACATGAACTCGAGATGCTCTTGTACCGTATTAAACAAGTCCCCGGTGTGACCCGAACCAACACGCTCGTGACACTCTCAACGCTATTTGAGCATCAGCCGATAGAACCTTTGGTTTAATCTTCTTCGGGCGGTAGATGCTGATACAAATCCGATAAGGTAAAACCAAACTCGAGAAACCCCTCGAGCCGTAAAACTTTACGGCTCGAGGGTAAAAACCTAAATTCTTTGTTCAACCCGCTCAAGCATTTCGGTCATCAGGGCTTCGGTACTGACTTTCCCTCT
The DNA here is from genome assembly GCA_031414595.1 of Deinococcales bacterium. Classification (GTDB taxonomy): domain Bacteria; phylum Deinococcota; class Deinococci; order Deinococcales; family JAAFIG01; genus JAAFIG01. The sequence goes on along the minus strand of JANNVX010000023.1, from coordinate 4,309 downwards.
ATCGCCCTTGCCGTGTTCACGTACCGAAACAGCACTCTCGAGAATTTCCTTATCGCCAACCACTAAAATAAATGGCACTTTGGCAATTTCGGCATCGCGGATTTTGGCTTGCATTCGTTCACCACTTGAATCCACCGAAACCCGCAACTTGGCTTTTTTCATTTGCGCTTCTAGGATTTTGGCGTATTCGAGATGACGGTCTGAAATGGTGATGATTCTGGCTTGTTCTGGTGCAAGCCACACGGGAAAATTACCTGCGGTATGCTCTAAGTAAAAGGCAAAGAAGCGGTCAAAACTACCCATAATGGCGCGGTGAATCACGACTGGCGTTTCTTTTTCGCCGTTCGCATTGGTAAATTCTAGGTCAAAGCGACTTGGCACAATAAAATCTAATTGATTGGTGGCAATGCTTTCTTCTTTGCCGACCACAGTTCGCAGTTGGACATCGAGTTTCGGTCCATAAAAAGTGGCTTCGCCAATGCCCTCGACGTAACTCGCTCCTGTTTCCTCGAGCGCTGCCCGAATCGCCGCGATGGATTCATCCCAGTTTGGTCCAGGTTCACCAAATTTTTCGGGATTGTTTTCAAAATCTGGCAGGGACAACCTAAACCAGTAATCCGAAATCCCAAAGTCCTTGTAGACTTCCTCAAAGAGCTTAATGACTTTAATAAATTCTTCTTTGACTTGAGATTTAGCACAGTAAATATGGGCATCGTTTTGGGTAAAACCACGCACTCGAGCCAAGCCTGTCAAAGCCCCCGAAAGTTCAAAACGGTAAACTGTACCGAATTCGGCATAACGAGCGGGTAGGTCGCGGTACGATTTCGGGCGAGCCGCAAAAATCATGTGGTGATGCGGGCAATTCATTGGTTTTAGATAGTAGTTCTCGTCGTCAATCACAATTGGGGCGTACATCCCATCGGCGTAGTACGGCAAATGCCCAGAACGGTGGTATAAGGCTTCTTTGGTGATGTGCGGACTAATCACATAATCGTAGCCATGTTCTTGTTCTTTTTCGTACATGTAATCTTCGAGTTTCTTGCGAATAAATGCGCCTTTAGGCAACCACAACGGCAAGCCCTGCCCAACCTCATCGGAAAAAGCAAATAAATCCATTTCCTTACCGAGTTTACGGTGGTCACGTTTTTTGGCTTCTTCTTGTTGCCACAAGTGTTTCTCGAGTTCGGCAGCCGTTGCAAAAGCCACCCCATAAATGCGTTGCAGCATCGGATTTTTTTCCGAACCACGCCAATACGCGCCACTGGTTGCCGTCAGCTTAAAGTGTGGCGGGATTAAACCAGTGCGTGGAATATGCGGTCCCCTGCACAAATCTGTAAAGTCTGATTCTGCGCCCTGACGATAAAACGTCATTGGTTCAGAATCTGGCAGCCCTTCAATGAGTTCGGTTTTGTACCTGTCGCGCCCAGAAAACTCGGCAAGGGCTTGTTCGCGGGTCACTTCAAACCTCGAGAGTTTCAAGTCTCGTGCAATAATCTGGCGCATTTTAGACTCGAGAATTTCGAGTTCCTCAAATTTTAATGGTTCGGGCAAGTCAAAATCATAATAAAAACCATTTTCGATGACTGGACCAATGCCCATTTTAATCGTGTCCCGTGCAAAACCCTTGGTGGCGTAAACCTCGAGAATGCCTTGTGCCATGACATGTGCCAAAGTATGGCGCATCAAATCTATGGCTTCGGCGGGTTTACGGGTGGTCAGAATCTCGATTTTTGCGCCGTCTGGCAGTGGGGTCAATAAATCCCAGAGTTTACCGTTGGCTTTAGCACCAATGGCTTGCTCCGCGAGTTTAGGACCAATTAAAAGCGCTGCATCTAAGGCAGTTGCACCCATTTGTAACTTGAGCGCCTTGCCATCTGGAAGAAATACCTGCATAGGCACTGGAAGAACTTCTTGCATAAATCACCTCGAAAAGAATAAAAACCTAGACTGACTCGAGGCACGACAAACCACGCTTCTCGAGAAACCGCACCCACCAAGGAATCAGACCCCGCAAGGGGTTCGGGTGGTGCGAACAGTCCAGAAGAATGACATCACTCGAGCAGTTTAACACGGTTTGAGGTGAATGGAAAATTATTTTGCAACAAGTGCCTCAATTGCTTTTAGAACACGTTTAGCTCGAGTCTCTGGGTTTTTAGTGCCTTCTACAGACAACGTATGAAGGCGTTTTTGGCTATACGATAGAGCCGCAAATTTGGCTTTGGCTACTTCGTTCTGCTGTAAAGCCGCCGCTAAATCGGCTGGAATCTCGAGAATTCGCGGCTCGGTATCTAGCTCGAGACCAACTGTAATACTGTCGCCGCCTTTGATATTTGCACCGATGCGGTGTTCGGCACTGACTGGAATCATGAATTTGCCGCCCATCACCGCGATGGTGCTGCGGTACTGATAACCATTGATGCTAATTTTCACGGCTGGTTTTTTACCAGAATTTAAGCTGCTGACAATCTCGGCGGGTACTTCGATACCTGTGGCGGTTTTTCCGGCTTCTAATAAAATGGTTTCAAAGGTTTTCATTGTGGCATCACATAATCAGGGTTCATCCACATCACTTCCCAAATATGCCCATCTAAATCCTGAAAACCATGTTGGTACATAAAACCGTGGTCTTTGGCTTCGTTGTAGGTATTCCCGCCAGCAGCTACAGCATTTTTGACCATGCTTTCAACTTCGGCTCGAGATTGGCACGACAAGGCAATCAACACTTCGGTACTGGTGTGAGCATCGGCAATTGGCTGTGGCGTAAAGGTCTGAAAATACGGTTCGGTAATCAGCATCGCAAAAATATTGTCTTCAATCACCATGCAGGCAGCCGTTTCGTTGGTGAATTGAGCGTTGTACGAAAAGCCTAAGGCACTAAAAAAGGTTTGGGTGGCTTCTAGGTTCTTGACGGGCAAATTGACAAAAATGTTTCGTTTCATGGTTCTCCTATTTTATAAGTTTATGGGCTGCTTCGAGCCAACCCAGTAATTCGCTGTCTATTTCGGTGCTGCTGTTTATACCAACGCGGTGTGTGACCATGGCATTCCAAGTGCCAGATAACTCGAGCCGAGGTGTGGCAGGGGTTTTACCGAGTTTAATGCCAATATCGAAACGGTTTGCAGAAGATGGTTGCAGGATGCCAAATTTTTTTTTGTTCTTTAATAAACTAACATAGGTGCTGGTTGGAGCGAGTTCTAGGTCTGGTGCAAACGCCTTTATTTTCTCGAGCAGTGTCTCAAAAGTTTCGCGCCACACCGCTTTAGAGCCACTAAAAACCTTCTCGAGTTTATCGTCGGGGCTGGTTTTGCTAAATTCAGGGTTTTTCAGCACGGCTGCAATCGCATTGGCATGACCATGCCCTAGTCCAAAATCGGCTTTGAGCCACGCAATAATTTCGCTGTGTTTCACCAAGCCTTTTTCGGTGGCAAGAATTCTAAAATCACTTGGGGTTTTGCCAGTTTTGGCTTTGATATTATCTAAATACGCTTGCATTTTTCTCCTTGTGGTTTTTTTTGGTTTTTAGCACCCCATTTTTAGCGTATGTGTGCCATTCACCAATTTTTTTACCAGTGTTGTCGTAATGTCCTTCATCCCAAAGTTGCCCATTGTCATAAAATCGTTGCCAGAATCCAATTTGTACACCACTCGAGAAAGCCCCTTTTTGTAGTGGTAGACCATTTTCACGCCACCATTGGCAATCCAGATTTAATTCGCCATTCAAGTACGAAACCTTGGCTTTGATTTGTCCGTTGCGATAATAAAAAATCCATGTGCCTTGGCGCTTCCCCTGCTCGAGTTCGCCTTCACCAGAAATTTTACCGTCAGAAAAGAATTCAGCCATACACTTAGATTATAACATAATGCAATTGTGGACTGCAACACAACTCTAACGCCGATTGCGTGGATGCTGGGCAGCTAAACGTTCATTGCCGTGTTTGTAATTCCCTGTCACTCGAGCCATCAATTGTTGTTCCTCGAGCAGCGTTGCACCGCTCATATCTTCGATAAAAGCCAAAGCCACATCGCCCCGTAAAACTTTGATTTCTGTGCCGAATCTCGAGATATGAACCACTCCAGACTTGCTAAGGCGGTAAGTAAAACCAAGGTCTTCGGGCATCTGCATTTTTATACTCGAGTGGCGATGTACTAAACCATAATGAAACTGGCTTAGGGAACTGTCCAAGAATAACTTCCTGATTTCAAATAGACCAAAAACAGACAATTGGTCACAGGGCGGACACGGGGGTCCGCCCCTACCTGACGTATTTTTATGGATTTTGTAGGGACAGACCCCTGTGTCTGTCCTGCT
>JANNVX010000022.1:0-43382 GCA_031414595.1 Deinococcales bacterium | reverse complement strand
TATCTTTGCTGATTTGGATGCTTTGGAAGATATTTTGTGTGACCGTTGTGCTTTTCTGATGCAGAATCCTGAACTGGTTCGTGGTCGGGCTGGTTTTAGCTGGCTCGATGATTAAATACTATCTAAGTAAATTTGGTATAAAATCTAAAAGGAGCAAAAATGCAAAACACCACCAACTCGAGTTTAGGAGCATTTACTTACTTGTTGTATACCGAAATGATTGCGGTGCTGCGTTCACCGTCCGCACTTGTACCAACTTTTATTTTTCCAATTATGTTCTGGACTTTCTTTGGAATTCCCAACGCTGGACGTGAAATCAATGGATTCTCGGTAGGGGCATACTTGCTGTGTTCTTTTGCGGCGTACAGTGCGATTCAAACTGTATTCTTTAACATTGGCATTGGGATTGCTTCGGAACGCGCTCAAGGTTTTTATAAATTGGTTCGGGTCACACCGATGAAGGTATGGCAGGTACTGGGCGCAAAAATGCTCGCCACACTCGGTTTAGCTGCTGTTGCCCTAATTTTATTACTGGTTTATGGAAAATTCAGCATTAACTTAGACCAACCGCTAAACATTTGGCTCGAGATGCTGATTCGAGCCTTAATCGGAATGCTTCCTTTTGCTGCCCTAGGTGCATTTATTGGTTATGTTTCCAAAGGCGCTCAGACGGCCAGTCCAATTATCAATTTGGTTTTTTTCCCAATGGCTTTTGGTTCGGGCTTATTTGTACCGCTCGAGACTTTACCAAAAATTATGCAGCAGATCGCGCCGTACTTACCATCGTACCACAGTGGTGCGTTTGCTCGAGCGGCGGTCGGCATTAACCGCGAAAGCAGTTTAGAACACCTGATTTGGATTTTAGGCTACACGGTTGTATTTGTGGCGCTGGCAGTCTGGGCTTACAAACGCGACGAAGGCACAAATTATCGTTAATCATAAAAACCCTTTTTCTCGGGCAATTCGAGCCGCTTCGATACGGTTGTTCGCGCCCAGTTTGCTACTGGCTTCAGATAAGTAATTGCGAATTGTGCCTTCGGATAAACCTAAAAGCCCAGCTATTTCGTTGCTCGAGATTCCTGTTGCAGCTAGGCGCAAGACTTGGCGTTCGCGGTCGGTTAGTGGGTCGGGTTCGCTCCATGCTTCGGCGGCTAAGTTCGGGTCTATGGCGCGTAAACCTTGGTGGACTCGGCGGACGGCTTCGGCAAGTTGCGAGGCGGGTGTGTCTTTGAGTAAATAGCCAGCTGCCCCAACCTTTAAAGCGCGGCGCAGATAGCCACTTCGGGCAAAGGTTGTAACAATAATTACTTTGCTTTGACAGCCTTGTTTTTTGAGTTCTGCGGCTAACTCAAGTCCAGTCATGAACGGCATTTCAATATCGGTCAAAATCACATCAGGTTGTAAGCGCAGGGTTTGTTCTAGGGCTTCTTGTCCGTCGGTGCATTGGGCAACCACAGTTATATCGTCTTCTAGCTCGAGCAGTGCCGATAATGCACCCAAAACAAGGGTTTGGTCTTCGGCTAGTAAAACCCGAATCATGCTTGCACCTTTTGTAGTGGTACAAGTAAGCGCATCCCATGAGCGCCGTTACTCGTCTCGAGTCTGAGTTGCCCACCTGCTTTTTCTAGGCGTTCGCGCATTCCTTTAATCCCGTTGCCTTCGGTGATTGTGCCGCTTCCATCGTCCCAAATCTCGAGTTGGGCATTTGTGCCGTGTGGTTCTAGGGTAATCCAGCAAACCTGAGCGCTCGAGTGCCGAATCGTGTTGGTGATGGCTTCACGCAGCGCATACGCCAGCGCACTTTCTTGCGCCCACTCGAGTTGCAAAGGCAGGCTAAGCAATTCGAGTTTAATGCTGGCGGCACTTAGGGCAAGTTTGGCATTCTCGAGTTCACTGCTTAAATTGAGGCTTCTGTAGCCTCGCACGGCGGCTCGCACTTCTTGTAGTCCAGAGCGGGCTAAATGTTCAATTTCAAGGATTTCTTGTTTGGCTCTTGGTGGGTTTTTCTCGAGTAACCGCGCTGCTAATTCGGCTTTAAGGACAATCACACTTAGGCTGTGTCCCATCAGGTCATGGACATCTCGAGCGATACGTTCGCGTTCGGCAAGTTGGGCAATCCGTTCGACCTCGGCTTGGGCAGTGCGAAGATTACGGCTGCTGATTCCCGCCAAATACCCGATGTGATTACCCGCCCCGCCGACCACAGCAAAAAAAGGCATGATCAAAAATTGCCAAGATAAGATATTTAGCCCCACAAGAATGCCAATAAAAACAGAAATCAGGGTTACGTTAATTGCAAAAACTCGAGCCGAACGTTGAAAACCACCAAAAGTTCCACTGTAAATTAAAAAGCCCACGCCATCCCAACCAATCATTGGAAAAAGTAGGGCAAACATCAACAATGACCAAATCATGCCAAAAGAACTGGCGGGACGAAGCTCGAGTTCATAATCAGAAGGCGCAATGTAATAACACCAAATGAAAACACCGATGAAACTGATTTGTAAGCCAAATGCAAAAATATATTCTAAAACCAAACGGGGTTTCTCGAGTACGCCTAGCACAGGAAAAATCATGAAAATTAGCCAAATCAGGGGGAAGTATTTGATCCAATCAAATTTGGGCATGGCGTATTCTACTCGTCTGTGCTGGCAGCTTGGTCTAACCACCATTGGGCATTTTGAACTTGAGCAGCAGGATAATCTACACCGTTTCTAATCTGCTCGAGAATGGGTTTTTTACTTGTGCCAGTCACAAAAAATTGTTTAACTCGAGCAGCGTTAATGGTTTGTAAGCTCAGGCTGATGCGCTGCACTTGAGGCTCGAGTCCAGCCGTAGGGAAAGTCAGCTGGGCAAGTGCATTCATCTCGAGGTTGGTGGCGGGGAAAAGTGAAGCCATGTGTCCATCCGTGCCGAGTCCAAGGTGTATTAAGTCAAATTGCAGACCCTCGAGTTCGGTAATGTACGACTTGAGGATGTGTTCAAAATCAGAATCCGTAAAGGGCAGGGAGGGGACAAGCCCCTCCCCTACGGCAAATGGTTTTTTGTAGGGGAGACCCTTGCGACCCAAGCCCGAAGGTGCTGTAGTTGTGGTCAAGAAGTGGTCTCCCTGTAAGAGAACATGATTTTCCATTTCAGTCTCGAGCCTAGTTTGAACCCGATGCACATTTTCAGGTGGAATCTGTATTTTCTCGAGTAGCGCCTCAAATACCATGCGGTAATTTGACCTCGAGTCAGTGATTGGTACAAGCCGTTCATCGCCCCAAAAAAAATGAATTTGCGCCCAAGGTAAGGGCAGTATTGCCAGTTTTTCGTAAATCACTTTGGGTGTGCTGCCACCTGCCAATGCCACATTGAACCGCCCTCGAGAAGTTATCGCCTCTTGTGCCAATTCCCCAAAAGATTGTGCGGCAGCCTTCGCTAGGCTTTCGGGGTTTTCAAAAATAAGTTGCTTCATGATTTTAGTTTATGCCAAGTTTGATTGGCAGCCAGTAACCCATCAGCTTGCTCAGGACCCCAAGTCCCCGCCGCATATGAATGCAAAGGCACTTGGCACTCGAGCAGAGGCGCAATCCATGCCCAAGACGCTTCGACTTCATCGCCGCGAGGGAACAGAGAAGCATCGCCGTGCATCGCGTCGAGTATCAGGCGCTCATAAGCACTGGGTCCACTTGCGCCAAAATCTGAGTAATTAAAATCCATGTTGACGGGGCGTAAATCGGCGGTTAAACCCGGCATTTTGGCATCAAAACTCAGGTTCACCCCATCGTGTGGTTGAATGTTAATCCTGAGCATGTTCGGCTGGCTGGGTTGTGGGAATAAATCAAGTGGCGGACGCTTAAAGACAATCGCAATTTCGGTGTTTTTGACTGGCAAACGCTTACCACTCCGCAGGTAAAAAGGCACACCCGCCCAACGCCAATTGTCTATTTCGACTTTTAAGGCTGCATAGGTGGCGGTTTTCGAGTCTGGGCTAACTTTGGCTTCTTCAAGATAGCTTACCGCCGGTTCTGAACCAATTTGTCCAGCGCTGTACTGCCCCAGCACAATCGAATGCTCGAGAAATTCGGCAGTAATCGGACGCAAAGCCCGAATCACTTTGGCTTTTTCGTCGCGCAGCGCCCCAGCTTCTAATGGATGAATGCTGCCCTGCCAAGGACCAACGGGAGGCTCGAGGGCAATAAAACAAAGCAGTTGCATCATGTGATTCTGCACCATGTCACGCAGAATTCCAGCTTCTTCGTAAAATCCGCCGCGTCCTTCCATGCCCAAGTCCTCGGCAACCGTAATCTGAATATGATCTACATAATTACGATTCCAAAGCGGTTCAAAAATCGTGTTGGCAAAACGCAATGCTAGAATGTTCTGGACTGTTTCTTTGCCCAGAAAATGGTCTATGCGGTAAATTTGGCTTTCGGTAAAGACCTTGTGTAACTCGAGATTTAAGATTTTAGCAGTCTCGAGGTTTGTCCCAAAGGGTTTTTCGACAATAATACGGGTATAGCCCAAGGTTTCAGAACTCAAACCAGACTCACCAAGTTGTTGGGTAATGGTCGGAAAGACACTTGGCGGCACAGAACAATAAAACAACCAATTTAAGAACCCAGCTTGCTCGAGTTCAAGCCGCAGGGCAATAAAATCCTGCACATTATTAAAATCAAGTGGTTTGTAATCGAGCATGGCTGCAAAACGCTGCCATGCCTCTTCCTCGAGTGGTTGCTTGTAGGCGCGTTCAAGGGCTTCTTTAGCAATCGCTTGATACTCGTCTCGAGACATGACTGTCCGAGCCACACCAATGATGCTAAAGCGCTCTGGGGCATGACCATCCAAGACCAATTGATACAGTGCTGGTAAAAGTTTGCGTTTGGTTAAATCGCCAGAAGCACCAAAAATAATTATGGCAGTTGGCTCGAGGGAATTAGGCATATTTTCCTTGACCTTTGACCCCGCTCTTTCGAGGGAGTCCGTAAGAGTTGACGTTTTTTCTAAACGCTGTAGGTGCTGGCACTGGTTGTCCCGCCCTCACCTGTCCAATTGGTATGAAAAAACTCACCTCGAGCCTTATCGGTGCGCTCATAAGTATGCGCCCCAAAGTAATCCCGTTGGGCTTGGAGGATATTGGTGCTTAGACGGGCAGTGCGGTAGCCGTCAAAGTACGCCAAGGCACTCGAGAAGGCAGGTATCCAGATGCCGTTCATCGTGGCACTGCAAATGACTCGCCGCCATGCGGCTTGATGATTTTCTATAACCTGTGCAAAGTACGAATCCAGTAATAAATTGGCTAGGCTCGAGTCTGTGCCGTAAGCCTGCCTGATGTTCTCTAAGAATCCAGCCCGAATAATACAACCGCCGCGCCAAACAGCCGCAATTGTGCCATACTCGAGATTCCATTGTTGTTCGGCTGCCACCATTTTCATTAACTGGAAACCTTGGGCATAAGAACAGATTTTACTGGCAAACAGCGCTTGGCGTACATCTTCGATAAAGGCGGCTTGGTCGGTAATCGGGGCGCTTGGTGGAGCTTTGAGAATACTCGAGGCATGAACCCGTTCTTCTTTTAAGGCAGATAAGCAGCGTGCAAAAACCGCTTCGGCAATCGTATTGGCGGGGCTGCCGACATCAAGTGCAACTGTAGAAGTCCATTTACCAGTGCCTTTTTGCCCAGCCGTGTCTAAAATTACGTCCACAAGGTCAAGCCCAGTGGCATCATCTTTTTTACGCAGAATATCGGCGGTAATTTCGACCAAGTAACTTTCCAATTCGCCTTTGTTCCACTGCGAAAAAACATCAGCAATTTCCGAATTCCCCAGACCAGCGTATCGCAGTAAACTGTAGGCTTCAGCAATCATTTGCATATCGCCGTACTCGATGCCGTTATGTACCATTTTTACAAAATGCCCAGCCCCAGCCTTGCCCAGCCATTCACAACATGGCGCGTTGTCTGTGGCTCGAGCCGCAATGCCCTGAAAAATTGGTTTGATATGCTCCCAAGCTGCAACTGACCCGCCCGGCATGATACTGGGTCCTTTTAGTGCGCCTTCTTCACCGCCAGACACCCCCGAACCGACAAATAAAATCCCATGCGTCTCGAGTTCCTTGACCCGTCGGTTGGTGTCATCAAAATGACTATTGCCACCGTCTACAATAATATCCCCAGCTTTGAGCATCGGTACGAGTTGGGCGATGGTTGCATCCACGGCTGCGCCCGCCTTGACCATCAGCATCACCCGACGCGGATGTTTTAACGACCCAACAAACTCGGCTAAACTACCCGCTCCAAGAATTTTGTCACTCGAGCCTCGGGCTGCCTTAAACGCCGTTACTTTTTCTATGGTGCGATTAAATGCCGCAACCGTAAAACCTTTGCTTGCCATGTTCAGAACCAAATTCTCGCCCATTACAGCGAGTCCGATAATGCCGATGTCAGCCGTTGGTGTGGTCATGATTTTTCCTTTTCATGGTTTATTCTACGGGTAAACCTGATTGTAAAACCGAATTGGACAATACACCAAGCACCATTTCGACGATTGTCTCGAGGGAATGTTCAATCGAAACCACAATCGCATTTTGAGGTTCTTCAAGAATTTCAAACTGCGAAGCCAGCAGCTTGGGATTAAAAAAGTGTTCTCGAGTTTGCAGCCGTGCCGCAATTAACTCCTTGCTACCACGCAAATAGACCCAATGCAGTTTTGAGTTTCTAGCCAACTGTAAACGGTACTGTTCTTTTAATGCCGAACATGCCAGCACACACGGAGAATATGTCTCCAGAAGATTTGCCAGCGTCTCCAGCCAAGTGGCTCGGTCAGCGTCGGTTAAAGGAATACCAGCCGCCATTTTTTCTTTGTTTGTGGTGTCGTGAAAATCATCGGCATCAAAAAACGGATACTCGAGCCGAGCAGCTAATTTTTGCCCAAGCGTGGTTTTACCGCAACCCGAGACTCCCATAATGATAATTGACAACTGTAATTTAGACATCTGAATACCAAAATAGATTTGCAAAAACCCCATCAAGAACTCGTGTAACTTTCTTGTCAAATAGTCTAACTTTTATGGAAAACGATATAGCCCAATGTGAAATAATTGAATCCAAACTTTTTCGGCATTAAATTGTAAGTCAAAAAAACAATTTCCATTATTGGAAGAAACATATTCAGAAATCTCAGCATAGTAATAAAATTGTGATTTGAATTAACTATTGGCAACAAAAATGGTCGTAAAATCAAAAGGGTAATTAAAATAATGGAAGAGGATACGCCAATAAAACCAAAAAATAACTTTTTCCAAAGGCTCAAACCCAATTCACTTTTTTCAAATCGAACACTACCAGCAATACGAAACGGCTGATTTTTCAGTGAAAGTACCCACTTCTCTCGGACTTTTATCAAGGCTATTCTGCCAATGTGTAATTGTCGAGTTCTTAAACCCAAAAAGCTGGCTGCAAAAGACAGTGATATTAAGTAGACTGAAGCAGAAATGGAACAATAGATAAAATAAATTAAGAATCCAAAAAAATACATCCCTAATTCATTTAATTGGTAGTCTACATAAATTCTGGCTATCTCTTTCACTATGATTTTCCTGTAGGTTAGCCTTGCGATTTTAACTTTAATTCGGCTTACCAAAATACTCGGGTAACTGATCGGCGGTGATTAAGACTTCTCTGGATTTACTTCCTTTATAGCCACCAACAATACCCATAGATTCAAGCGCATCAATCAATTTACCACCTCGAGCATGACCAACACTTAAACGGCGTTGCAATCTCGAGACAGCCGCGTAGCCTTCTTCGACCACCACTTCGGCAGCTTTTTTGATTAAAGGGTCGCCAAAGTCAATCATGCTCGAGTCAACTTTGCCAGAACTGGCAGCTTCAACCACACCATCAAAGTCCGAGCCATACGTCTCGCCAAAATCGTCTTCATAGTGTTGTTTACGCAAGAATTCGGTAATTCGGGCAAGTTCTGCTTCGGAAATATACGGTCCTTGAAGACGAGTGGCTTTGCTTAGTCCGGGGCGGTAAAAAAGCATGTCGCCGTTACCCGTTAAACGTTCTGCGCCGGTGCTGTCCAAAATCGTGCGACTGTCAATACCCGAAGACACCGCAAAGGCAATTCGGGCTGGCACATTGACTTTAATTAAGCCGGTCAGCACATCGGCACTTGGGCGTTGGGTGGCTAATACTAGGTGCATCCCCGTGGCTCGAGCCATTTGCGCTAAACGCATAATGCTGCTTTCGACTTCTTTGGGCGAAGTAATCATCAAGTCAGCAAGTTCGTCAATGATAATCACTAGAAATGGCAATTCAGGGTCGCCGACGGCTCGGGCTTTTTCGTTGTACTGTTCTAAATTCTTGGCTTGCACCTCAGACATCATTTTGTAACGTCGTTCCATGTGCGCCACACACCCAAGCAACACCCCTGCGGCATCAGATGGATTAGTAACCACAGGGCGTACCAAGTGCGGAATGCCGTCGTAAGGCGTAAGTTCAACCATTTTTGGGTCTATCATCACAAAACGCATTTGGGTCGGTAAATACCGAAACAGCAAGCTCATAATCAGGGTGTTGACACAGACCGATTTACCAGAGCCTGTGCTGCCCGCAATCAATAAGTGCGGCATTCGCACAAGGTCATCCACCACCATTTCACCGTCTATACTTTTACCGAGCATAAGCGGCAGTTTTTGTTTACCACTCTGAAAACTTTTACTTTCGATACCTTGCCTAAAGGTAATTGGTTCGCGCTCGATATTTGGCACTTCGATACCAACCACGCTTTTGCCAGGAACAGGGGCTTCTAAACGAATCCCACCCACAGATAAGACTCGAGCAATATCGTTTTGTAAACTGGCAATTCGAGCAATTTTTTCGCCGGGCGCAGGTTCAACTTCAAAGCGCGTGACGGTTGGACCTCTGGCGAAGGTCAAAACTTTGGCATTGACCCCAAAGTTCTTGAAGCACTCATCGAGAATCGCACCGCGTTCCCTTGCCGCACGGTCAAAAGCCACCATGTCAATCCCCGAAACCTGCATTGGGTCGAGAAAAGCCGTACCAGGAACTTGAATTGGAATTGCGCCAACGGCTTTACTTGGGTCAAAACGCAGACGTTCACCCACGCCACTATCAGCGATTCCGGGCGCGAAACCGTTATTATCCTGAAAATTTCGGTCAGTGTTTTGTTGTAAGGCACTGGCTTTTTTAATTCGTGCTTCTTCCATTTTCTGGGCAGCACGTTCGGCAGGCGATACCCATGTGGATTCTTGCCACGGGGCAGCATCGTCTTCGTCCTCGAGTCCAATGTCAACCGTCTCTAAACCACGAATGACTCGGTGAGCATCCTCACCAGACACAAACTGCCCATTTGGATACTCGAGTTCAAACGTGGCGTTGTAGACCACCTCAGCTTGGCTTTTTTTATCGAGTTCATCCCAGACCATTTGGGTTTGTTCAACCGCCACAGCTTGGGCTTGCTCCAATGCAATTGCTTGTACAGCCAAATTGCGCTCTAAGGTATCCAAGTCACTTGTCCAGTGCGGTAACTCTGGCAGCACATCGGCTAAACCATTTTGCAAACTAGACTCGAGATTCTTGATAAACCCAAGCACATCGGCTTCTTGGCGGTTCTCGAGCCGAGCGATAAACTCATGCCATCCAGCTAACGGCGCAACCCGTGTCAACAGATGCTCACATTTGACCCGCAACTGTTTACTGCGCTCCAAACGCTCTTCATGTCGTTCAAGTTCAAGCCGTAAATCCATTGGACGAAGCGAGGCACTTAAGGCGCGACTGGCGTTGTCACGTTCACGCACCAATTTACGTTCGGTTTCCTCGACAGCTTTGGTCTCGAGTTGCAACGCCCGACGCACATCCTCGAGCGCAATCGCGGCAGCGTTTTTACTTAACACAGGGTTTAATAATTGCTTACGGGCTTCATCTATTAACAGTAATGCGCCAACATCCTCGAGTGCCAAATTCTGAGTGATGTCTTTACCTCGAGCTTGGGTAAAAGCCGAAACTCTGGAACGAACCGAACCGGCTTCGTCACGTAAACTGGTTAAACGCGCTTCGTCAGCATCGTTAATTGCATCGCTGCTGCGCTCAATTTCGCGTTTCCAAGACGATAAATCGCTTGAACCCGTGTATAAATCCTGTAATTCGGTGATGTCGCGGCTGGCGCTGTCGAACCCACGCCGCGCTGCAATTTGCAGACTCAGCCGATTGGTGGCATCCTTGGCTCTTTTGGCGGCTGCACCCGTGGCACTGGCAGCCGAAAGCATACCTAAACTGGTAATTCGGGCGGCGGCTCGAGCAATTCGGGTGCGTTGCCAACCAAGCGAGATTTCTAAGCCCAGACTACCCAAAAAAGCAATCAGCACCAACGGCAATGGCATCACCACTTTCATTGGAGTCATAACCGCCACAGCAAAACTCCCTGCTAATTTTGCATCAAAAAAAGCTGTTCCCAACAAGCCCGCCACTGTCATCACCAAAACACCAAGCAGCACTCGAGCCGCAAAACCGACTTTTTTCTTTAAGAGTAGCAATGCCCCAAAGACAAAAAAAGGAAGCGGTAAATAATACATTCCCCAACCCAAGGATGTCCGTAAAGCCTTTTGCCAAGCCGCAAAAGCTGCGATACTTGGCGGAGCAAGCACTGTGAACAACGCCATAATTCCCACACCAAATAAAATTAAACCAATCGCTTCAACATCCGCCACTCGAGCAGGAGAACTGACCGACGCAGTTTTCTTGCGTTTCCGAGATGATTTCGGTTTAACCGTAGGACGAGGAGAAACTTCAGGACTAGCCATAAAAACACTCTATCATACTGGTACTCGAGGTCAGTGAAATTCTAAACGCAAGATGTAGGGGTAAAGGGCAGGGTTAAAAGGTAAAAAGGTTAAAGGGTTAAAGTATTGAGAAATGTTTTGTCTTTAACCTTTTTACCTTTTCTACTTTTCACCTTTTTACCCTATGCCCCCAAATGCCACTCGAGATGTGATGCCAGTCCGTTTCGCCATGTGACCCAATTATGACCACTGGGTCGCTCGAGGTACTGATGTACATAGCCCTTGTTGTGAAGCATGGCAGCAAAGTGACGATTTGTGCCGATTAGCCATTCGAGTGTGCCGCAGTCAGCACTGATTCTTAAGGGTAGGGTTTCTCGCTGCTCGAGTTGCTTGGTCAGCCAATCCTCACCGCCTCGAGCATATGGGGTGCTTGGGTTGCCTTGGAATGCGCCGCTTTGCGTCACCACCATTGGAAAAGTCTTTGGGGCTTGCATCGCCGCATATAAGCTGGCGAGACCACCTAGGCTTGCACCCCAGAGTCCGTACTGACTTATTTTATAGAGTTGCTTGAGACGAGGCAAAACATCTTGAAGTAAAAATTCTAGGTACTCAGAATTAAAGTAATACTCTTGTGTGCGGTCTTGTGGTTCTAAAAAACAAAAGATACACGGGCGAATTTTACCTAGGTGCAATAAGTTATCATGCGTTACCCCAAGTTTACCTGTGCGCCGAAAGGCTACACCGTCTTGGACAATAAATACTGGGTACTCGAGACTTGGGTTAAAGTGTGGTGGCAAATGCAAATAAGCTCGGCGTTTACCACTCAGGATTTGGCTTTCCCAACTTAAAGACTGGCTTGTGCCTTGTGGTGCATCTGGCAAGGCTTCACGCAGCGGATGAGCGGCGTACCCCTCGAGTTGTACAGCACGGTACTCTCGCCACCACGGATTCTCGGCGTTGTCGGGGTTATCGGGGTCGGTCAGCCGATTACCATTGGCATCTAAAAAACAGTATTCGATAAACGCTGATACTGGAAACTCGAGGGTGAGGCTTTGACCAGCCCCCAGTGGGATTGGGCGGTCTTTATCATCGCTAAAATCCCCGATTAAATGGGTTGCCCCTGCTGGAGCAATAAAGGTCACTCGCCGCCCGCGAATTTCAATCACTTATCTGCCTTATCGGTTAATGGGTCAAGGAAAACCTCGTTTTCGATAAAATTTTGTTTTAGTTTCAAATCTTTGAGAAACTCAGTGATGACTTGAGCCGATTCTCGCCAACGCCAATCCAAAGAAACATACTTGCCAGAATTGACAATCGCCACACTGTATCTCGAGCCAAGTTGCTTAGCTAAATCCTCCCGCAACATTCTCTGCCCACCGATTGCATTGCTGGTATCAAAGCGGGCAATAATGTGCAGCACAGGGAAATTGGCTTGCTCGAGCTTGTTGTACCAAGTTTGCAATTCCGGAAACGGATCAAAAAGCGACTGCATTAACGCCTCTCTAAATTCAAAGGGTTGGCGTTTTAAGGCGTACTGCTCGAGGAATTTGTCTCGTAAACCCAGTTGTACAAAACCATTGCCAAAATTCTTACGCCAAAAATCTGTGCTGGCGGCTGGACTCGAGTAGACACCGTTGTAAATCTGCTGTCCAACAAATTGCGCCACGCCCAACTGCACTCCAGACCACGGACGCGGGGTATACGGCGCAACCAGAATCAGCCCCTCGAGCCACGCTGGATGTTCTGCTGCAATTTTTAGCGCAAATAACGCCCCAATACCTTGACCGAGCAGCACAATTTTACGCCCACGCCGCATTTTTTCTATTGCTTCACGAGCATCGGCTTCATAATCGGCAAGATTGGCATTGCTGGCTGGCTGTCCCCCAAGCATATTGCGGTACGCCACCGCATGACGCTCAAAACCACGCAGTTCTTGCATCCACGGCGCAAAACTCCACGCGCCTGTCCCAAGGTCTGGCAGCATAATTAGCACTCGAGACGCACCAGAGGCGCTAAAAACACCATTTTGGAGCTTATATGAAGTCATTGGCGCAAAAACCGTACTGTCACGGTATGTTCTAGCCGCACGGCGGGTGTTGATATTCGGTTCTTGGACTGGCGGTTGCAACGACAAAATCTGTACAAAGCCCCAAGCCAAACCCGCAGCTATCGCAAAGAAAATTCCAAAGACAATCAGTTTCCACCAGCGTTTCACAAAGCGATTTTACGTTTTTGGTGTGGGTGTGATGCCCCGACAGCGTGGGTGTGATGCCCCGTGTAAAAATGTAGTTTGAGGTCTCAATAGTTCGGAATGTTTTAGGCTGCCTTATTCTAGGCTGGGTTCTGTAAATTGCTAAAGCAGCAGACCCGAATATCCAAACCACCTTGGGTTAAGTGCGAAGTTTCTACTCTCATCCCCTCGAGACCCGCCCGAAACGCCCGCCAAGTGCTTTCGGACGGGCATAAACAAAACCCGACCAGACTGGACTTGGCTGCCCATTTCTGCACCGATTGACCAATTTTGCCATACAAGGCATCTGGATTCTCCGAAACCATCCGCAAGCCATACGGCGGATGAAGTGGCAATAAGACAACCCCATCCCGAGTTAAAAAATCTGTTTTGAAAGCATCCGCTTCTATGCACAAAATATTGCCTTGCACCAATTTTTGCACCTGTCCGACATTGCCCTCGAGTTCTAGAAATTGGGCTGGGTCATTTTCAACAAACACAATTTCGGGCAGTAAGGCTTCGGCGGCGGCTCGAGCCATGCGATTACGCCACCACTCAAGGGTTTGGGCATTTGGCATGGTCAATAACTGCCAAGGACGTTCCACCCCCCAGACCGACGGCGGCAACCCAAACAACGACTGCCATGCTTCTAAACCAAGTGTACCGCTCCCCGCGAACGGCACAGCAATTTGCATTGCCTCGAGAACACGCGGCTCGAAGCTGGCTAAACGCCACAGGGCAGCGCTGGCAATGTCCTCACGGAGCGGCGCAAGTGTTCCAGTGCTGGCACGCCAACCACGCTTATGCAGGGCATCGTTGCCAAGGCTAACCGCCACCCGCAAATAATCGCCACTCGAGGTGACATGAATTCTAAAATGCGGCTCGGTAGCGGAGAGCTTAAAACCATTACTGACAAATAATTCTTCGACAATTTTAGTCATCCGCCCAGCGTGAGGAATCACACCCGCAAACGCCTCACAACGAAACTCGAGGTTGGCACGCTCAGGCAGTAAAAATCCCCACGGTAATTTTTCTAACACCCGTGGCAAATCGTTCCAACCATGCACCCGAGCCGTGGGGAAATTGAGTCGCACGTCATGCAGAGTTGTGGCTCGAGCCGCCAGTTCACAGGCAAAATCCCACGAGGCGTTCTTGACCCGAACAAAACCCTTCTCGAGGGTCAAAATTGGTGCGAATTTATGCGGTTTCCAAGGTTTTGCGACAATCACTTCTGTCTCGAGCAGCGCCTCCTCGAGACAGCCGGGGGCGGCGAAGAGTTCAAAAGTCAGGGGTTTAGAAAGGATTGGATTCATAAAAACACCACAGAAATTGGAACAGACCATTGAACAAATTGAAACAGGGCGACCACAAGCGACCCAAGCCCGTGAGGTGCTGCTTTGGGGTCAAGAAGGGTCGCCCCTACACGAACCACATTTATTTTAGGGGAAGGGTTTTTCGTAGGGGTGGGTCTTGTACCCACCCGACTGAGAGAATATTGTTTTTTATTCATATGTTTTCCAATAATTTGTTTTTGAATTTCCCTTGCAATAGCACTAATCACGGGTACAGCCACCGAATTTCCAATTTGCCGATACATCTGGGTTCTCGAGACAGGGAATACAAAGTGGGATGGGAAACCCATAATCGCTTTGCATTCGTTCTCAGTCAGTAAACGCAAACCTGTTTTACCATCACGCACGAACGTTCCGGTTAAACGCTGAATTTTGTGGTACGAAGCCACTTGGGTTTTGATGTGTATGCTCGAGTCTGGGCTAACAATCGCGGGTTTACCATCGTCTTTTTTGAAAATATAGGTTTTTTGCAGGTGTTCAGAAATCCCGTAACCCTCCACACCCGTTTCAATAAACTGCCCAATAAAAACATCTGAGCCTGTGCCTTTTGGGAAACTAAACTTTGCATTCCCCAGTCTATGTCCAACAATATAAATTCGTTTGCGTTTCTGAGGCACACCAAATTCAGAAGCATCCAGCACTTGATACGTGACCACATACCCAAGTTCGCGCAGCGTCTCGAGGATAATTTGCATCGTCTGACCGTTATTATGCGTCACCAACCCTTCGACATTCTCGAGCAGAAAAGCCAGTGGTTTTTTATCCGCTAAAATTCTGGCAATTTCATAAAAAAGTGTGCCTTGGGTCTGATGTAAAAACCCCTGTCGCAAGCCAATACTACTAAAAGGCTGACAAGGAAACCCCGCCAGCAGTACGTCAAAATTTGGGATGTCACTCGAGGGAATGCGTGTAATATCGCCCTTTGGGAAATCCCCATGATTGGCAAAATAGGTTTTTTGTGAATGCACATCCCATTCTGATGAAAACACACATTGCCCACCAGCCGCTTCAAATCCAAGCCGCATCCCACCAATACCCGCAAAAATATCCACGAACCGAAAAGCTGGAATTTGGTAAGCAGGAAAAAGCGGCACTCGAGGTTTGAGCATATCTGATGTTACCACTGCAAAGCATAGGGTAAAAGGTGAAACTTTCACCCTTGCACATTCAGCACATTGATTCCTGCCTTGGTCAGTCGTTCTGCGAGGTCTTGGGCGGTTTCCCCGACCACGCGAATCACAAATCTGCGGTTGCCTTGGCTGTGTCCCGCCGTGGCAACACTGACGATATTGGCGGGCTGAATCGCTTGACTGGCGGTCATCAGGCTTCCGGGTACGTCGGGCATCTCGAGGGTTAGGCGTACCCCGCCTTCTTTTAGCCCAAGCACTTGGGTAAATGCCCCCAAGACATCGGTGATGGTCAGCATTCCAACCAGTGCGCCAGCTTTGTCCAGCACTGGTAAACCAGCAATTTTACTGAACTGCATAATCAGGGCAGCACTCTCGAGCGTGTCCGAAGCGCGGCAAGTTTTAACGGGGCTTGCCATGACTTCACGTACTGTTAATTTTGCCAGTAAGTAATTCATTTCCCAGACAGAAAGCGTTGTGGCTTTACTCGGCATGGCATCTTTTAAGTCCTTATCGGTGACAATACCCACCAAGGTCGCGCCGTCCACCACGGGTAAACGCCTGAAGCCTCGTTTTTGCAGCAGCTTTAGCGCCTCGAGAACTACGGTATTTGGGGCGATGGTTAAGGGAGCAGGGGTCATCCAATCTTGAACGAGCATGAATTATCTTACCCCCTTGTGTTAAACTCGCGCATCCTACCCTGATACGGGAGTGCATCTCGAGGACACATGAAAGAATCGATTGGCGAGAAATTCATTGACCAAACCAAACTTAAACGCGGCGACACCTTTCCTGTCGGGAAACGTGTCCCAGCTTTTAAGGTTTATGCCAGCCCACTCGAGACGATTCGTTTGCCTTCGGCTAAGCAAAAAGGCGGCGCGGGTTTTTGGAGTGTGGTCACGGCGCGGCGTTCGCAAACCCCCGAGGTGGGGAGTTCAATCACCATTTCTGAAGTGGCACAACTTCTTTGGGCTGCCCAAGGGATTACCGGGCAACGTCCGGGCGGCTCTAACCTACCGTACCGAACTGTGCCAAGTCCTTCTGGGGCATATCCGCTCGAGGTTTATTTGGTGGCGCGAAGTGTGACCGATACCTTTGCAGGGGTTTACCATTATGTGGTGCGCGAACATCAACTCGAGCAAGTGCGAATTGGCGACACCACCAAAGATTTAACTGGGGCATTACTAAACGACTCGAGTGTGGACACCAGTGCCATTGCCCTGATTTTTACGGGTGTGGTTGAACGCACCGTCACAGCCCATGCCGAACGGGGCTACAGGCACTTATATCTCGAGGCAGGCTATGCCGCCCAGAATGTCTTGCTGGCTGGAACAGCCCTTGGGCTTTCGGTACGGTCTATCAGCACTTTTTTTGATGATGAACTCTCGTTTTTACTTGGTTTGCAGGGAAACCGTGAGTTGCCGCTCAATGTGATTCTGGTCGGTCGGTAAAACCAGAGGATTGGGTTACGTCTTCATCTCGAGAATAAACTTGGTGATTTCCTCACAGATGGTGTCGCGTTCGGCATCCCAGAAAACCTCGTGGTTACAGTTTTGTAGCCAACGAATGCGTTTAACTGCACTGCCGATTTTTTCTAAAGCAAGGTCAGAAGCGGCTGGTGGTATCACGGTGTCTTTAAGTGAGTGCAAAATTAAGGTTGGGACAGTTATTTTCGGTAAGATTTTTGTGGTCTCTCGAGCCATTTTGTAAAGTTCACCAAAAGCAACTGTTGGGAACTGCTGATAGGTCACGTTCTGGGCTTCGGCTTCGGCTCGCAACACAGGGTCAAGTACCGAAGAACCATCACCTTTGAAATCCTTAACCAAATTCTGTAACAAACCCACAAAAGGCGCGAGTGGACTGGCAAATTTTAAGGCAGGAGCAACCAGCACCAAGCTCGAGACTGGTTTTTGAACTGCAATCTGAGCCGCCACCAAACCACCCATGCTATGCCCCACCACTGCCACTTGGTCACACTGGGTCTCGAGACGGGTATAGGCGGCTAGGGCATCTTCGAGCCAATCCCCCCATGTGACCCCCCGTAAATCTGTCCAGACGGTGCCGTGTCCACGCAACGCGGGAATTTCAAATGGCAAACCCGCTTTTTCCAGAAACGGGGCAATATAATTTACGGTTTTAGGTTGGGCTGTAAAACCATGACAGACCAAAACACCAAGAGACGATTTCATTGGTAAAATACTACTGCATTTTAGTAGGCTAATAAACATGAAACTCGACCCCAAAGTTCGCATGGCAGCCGACCAAACCTTTATGGAACTTCTTGCGGTGGTGCGTGTCAGTGTGCTGGACGCAAAACCACCGGCTTTGGCTGCCTCGAGTGCGGTAGCTAAAATGTTTTTTACCGAAAGCCAAAAAAGTGTGCTGCAAGACCTCGCCCAATTAACTGCTAGTTGGAACGCCTCGGAGATTAACTTGCCCGTGGCAGAACGTGCCATGAAAACCTTAGAGGATATGGGGTTGCTCGAGGCTCGAGAACACCTTGTAAAACTGCGAGAATTGAGCAACTCGGTATAGCAGCCGTTTAAGCCAAATAAGTTGTTTGTACCTCGTGGTCTTGGGGGTGCTGTCTCGAGGTGGTTTTTGTTAGACTAAACCCATGTGGCGTTGGCTTTTGATTCTTTTGTTTTGTTCTTCGGCTAAAGCCCAACTTTTAACCGGCAAAGGGGCAGAATTACCGCTCCAAGTCGTCAAAACCCCACATTTTGATGTACTGCATCCACCGCGTTTAGAAACCTTTGCGCGTCGAGTGGCTGCCGCCGCCGAGAAGATGCGAAGTGCAGTTCTCGAGACTACTGGCAATAACCCCGGGCGAACCTTTATTGTGGTCAATGACGAAACCGATGACTTTAATGGTTTTGCCGTACCGGGTCCGTATCCGTTTATTCGGGTTTTTGCAACATTTCCGCGTCCGACCGATATTGGCGCACAATGGCAAGATGCCATGCACGTTTTAGTCACTCACGAATTTACCCATGTGGCGCATCTAAGCACCCGAGATGATTTAAGGAATTCTTTACGCAGCATTTTTGGGGCTGTACCAGGAATTCTCGAGGCTCGAGTTCCACCAGCGTGGTTCGTGGAAGGATATGCGGTCTATCTCGAGACAAAACTGACTTCGGGCGGACGAGTGCAGGACAGTGGAATTCGTACTTTACGAGCGCAAATGGCAAGGGCGGGTGTTTTTCCAAGTCTGTCCGAAGCTGGGATTGGGGTGAATGAAGAATACCCGTTTGGCAATATCCGCTACGCCTTTGGAGCGGGTTTTGTAACATTTCTCGTCGAGCGTTTTGGTGAGCCAACCATTCGTCAAGTCATTCGGCTTTATAATCAGCGTTTAACATTTGCGGAGGCGTGGCAGGAAGTCACTCAAACTTCGCTTGTCAGTCTTTGGGCAGATTGGACAGCCCTCGAGCGTTCTCGAGCCTCTGAGGAGACGCAAGCCTTAAAGGTCACTGGTCTCGAGAATGGGCAACTATTGCATTTGGGCAGTGGTACACCCGCTTGGAAACTCGACGGTTCATATGCTTTTATGAGCGGTTTAACCTTACGTCTTGTGGATGAGAACGGTCAACTCGAGCCACGCAGTATTGCCTTGCCTTCGCGTCCAAATCGCTTGTCATGGGCGGAAAATGATTTGGTGTACTCGAGGAATGTGGTGCGTGGTGCAACCACTTACGGTGAAGTGTTTAGACTCAGTAATGGGATAGAAAAGCAACTGACTAAAAATGCTCGCGCTCGAGATGCTGTTGCCAATGGAGAATGTATTTTGTACGTGCAGGATTACTTGGATGATTCGAGTATTCGTCGTATTTGTGGGTCAAAAGATGAATTGCTGTACAACGCCCCAACGGGCTGGCATTTGTTTCATCTTGCGCCAAGGGCTGATAAAATAGCTTTAACAGTTTGGCGACCGGGTGGCTTTTCAGATGTGGCGGTGCTGAAAAACCAAGAACTCGAGTTTTTAACCTCTGACCGCGCCCAAGACCAATTTCCAACATGGGTTTCGGATTCGCAAATTATTTTCTCGAGTGACCGAAGCGGAATCGCCCAACTTTACCAAATAAAAATCGGTGAGTCCCAAGTTTACCCTCTGACCGCCGCCACGGGCGGAGCGTACAGCACCAGCCGTAAACCAAGTGGCGAACTGACCTTCTCGAGTTACACCAGTAGGGGTTTTGAAACCAGAATAGTTACTCCAAAACTAAAAAATGTCGTGCCGCTCGAGAAAACACAACCTGTACCAGTGGATAATCTGTCTGGTCTCGAGTACCCGATAGAAAGCTATAATGCCTTCCCAGCGCCGCTTTTTTGGTATCCACTGACCCAAAACGGGTTTGGTGCAACAATTGTTGGGGCTGACCCTGCGGGAATTTTTTCTTGGCAATTGGCGGCTGGCTTTGATGTACTGGGTGGCACTGGTTTTGGTACGAATTTTAGTCTAAATTTTGCCCCGAGTCTCGAGTGGAGCGCCAATTTATTTGCTAGTGCCGATGCCAATACTTGGGGCGTGCGCTTATCAAATTCTTGGATTGGCAAAGGCGAAACACAGTTCTCTGGACGGGCTGGGTACATTATTCGTCCAAGCGTCGGAATTGTGAATGGTCTGCTGTTTGCCAACCTGTTTACTTTTCTTGGCATTGCTCAGAGCGATGACTGGAATTATCTCGAGTATGGTTGGGGAATCACTGGCGCTATTTCTTTGGATGGTTATAATCTCGGGATTGTTTTGTCGGACAATGTTTCTGGTTTACCAATTCGCTTAAATCTAGGACTGAGTGGGCAATTCTCGAGCAAGCCAATTTTAAGTGCTGGACTGCAAACCCAAACCTCTTTTGGGCTTCGTTGGCGCTTAGATGATGGTTTTTTAGCCGTAGAGCGAATCACTTTTCAACCATTTATCAATTTTTTATACAGCAATTCACTCGAGTACACCCTTGGGCTGCGGGTTCTGGCAGATGCCATTTTTAATTACTATGCCCCTGTTTCATTTGGACTCGAGTTTAGTTTTACTACTGGGAACGGATTTGGGTTTCGTCTCGTAACCATGTTACCGCTCGAGCAGTTACGGTAAAGGCGGGAAAATAAGTCCCAAATTCCTAGGATTTAAGAACTTGAAAATTCAACCGTTCTCGAGCCAAAGCTGCTTGGGAAGCCAGTTTCTCATTGTCGAATCAGCAAAGGAAATCTATGAAAGCGATTGTCTACACCGAATACGGCTCTGCAAATGTGCTACGACTGATAGAAGTCGAAAAACCCACCCCCAAAGATGACCAAGTGTTGATCGAAATTTATGCGGCTTCGGCGAATCCACTCGACTGGCACATGATGCGAGCCGAGCCTTTTTTGGTGCGTTTAGACAATGGGTTTCTAAAACCCAAGAACCCAAAACTCGGAGCGGATGTCGCGGGGCGAGTTATTGCCATTGGTAAGAACATTACTAAATTTCAAATCGGCGACGAAGTGTTTGGTGAATTATCAGCTTCTGGCTTGGGTGGATTTGCAGAATATGCTTGTATCAAAGAAAATCTTGTGGTCTTAAAGCCAAGCAATATGTCTTTTGAAGCGGCGGCGGCTGTACCTGTGGCAGCAATTACAGCTTTGCAAGGTCTGCGTGACACAGGACAGATTAAAACAGGACAAGATGTTCTGATTAACGGTGCATCTGGAGGTGTTGGAACATTTGCTGTCCAAATCGCTAAGTCTTATGGCGCGAAAGTAACGGGGGTGTGCAGCACCCGAAATATGGAAATGGTGCGTTCAATCGGAGCAGACCATGTGATTGATTACAGCCAAGAAGATTTTACTCGAGGTGAACAGCGTTACGACCTGATTTTTGATGCGGTCGGAAACCGCTCTGTATCGGATTATCAACGAGCCTTAAAACCCAATGGAATCTGTTCAGTTGCTGGATTCAGCACCTTATCCCATTTATTCCAAGTGATTCTGCTGGGCGGATGGGTTTCCAGAACCAAGGCTCAAAAAATTGGTTTAATGGGCGTAGCCAAACCAAATCAAGAAGATTTACTGGTGCTAAAAGAACTTCTTGAAACCCATAAAATTGTTCCCGTTATTGACAGAACCTATCCATTAAGTCAAGTTGCTGATGCGATTGCCTACCTAGAACAAGGTCATGTTCGAGGCAAAGTGATTATCACTGTAAAATCGTAATTTATTGTCAGACTGTGGTCAGAAAAAAAGTGCATACTCTTTTTATAGGTCTTTAGGACGATGACAAATCCTCAAATTTCAAGCACAATCATCCAAGCTAACCTTTGCCTTTCGCCTTTCGCCTTTCGCCTTTTTACCTCTCCGAAGGAGACTCATGAAAACCTTTTTACTTTCCGCCATTGCCATCTCGAGTTTAGGTGTTGCCAACGCCCAAACCCTCTCGAAATTCGCACCCGCCAATGCCCTAGCCGCCATCGAACTAAACGACATCGGTGGCGCTCGTAAACAAAGCGCTGCACTGGTCAAACAGTTATCTGACTTAAACATCGGGGCGGTACTTGCCGAAGCTACAGGCAGCAGCAAAAAAGAACAACGCGACCTTGAAACAATGCTAAACGATTTTGGGTCTTTAGTAGACCGTGAAGGACTGGTTTCTTTGTACCTAAGCCCAAAAAACGGACAAGTTGGGTTTTTACTGGCAGCCCGACCTGCCGCCAACACCGATGCCAAAATGAATAAATGGATGCTCGAGAGTGCCAAAAGCATGAGCGCCCGTGGCAGCCGAATTTTAGGTTTTCCTGTTTACCAAAGCAGTTTGGTCAATTTTGGCTATATGGGCGGACTAGCCTATGCCGCTTCGGATACCGCGACCCTAAACGAATTCCTAAGTCGTTTTCGCAACCAAGGGAACTTTAGTAAACCCAGCCTTGCCGCCAGCAACAGCTATTCGGAAGTCATGAACCAAGTCGGTACAGGCAACATGCGGATGTACTTTGACCTTCGCAATGCCAGCCAATTGGCAAGGGGCATCATAGACATGGTAGACCCAGAACTGCCCGGAATTAAACTCGAGCCAGTCTTAGATGCCCTGACCACCTACGGACGTTTTGCCGGTGCTTGGCGAATTACCACCGATGGCATTGACACCACCACCATCACCGTTCCAGAAGCTCGAGGCGCAGATACCCAATTTGCACGGGTCTTAACCCCAAAAGACGCAATTGACCTGAAAGCCGCCAGCGTCGTCCCAGCCACCGCCACTGGTTTTAGCACCAGCAGCAACAATTTAACCCTTTGGTACGATTGGCTCTCGAGTATGCTTGACCGCACTGGCGCGAACCCCGGCGGCTTAGACACATTCTTCAAAGGCGAATTTGGCATTGATGCCCGTAAAAGCATCCTCGGTTGGATGACTGGCGAACTTGCCAGCGCCACCTTTATTGGCAAAGGTGCAACCCAATCCATCGGTGAAAGTGTTAATTACATCGGTACAAAAGACGAAAAAGCCACTGTAGATATGATCGAAAAAGTCCTCCCGAAACTGATTGAAATTGGTCAGAAACTGGCGCAGCAAAAAGTCAACAACAAATTTTTCAAAGCCAAAATCGGCAACACCGACATTTACCGCTTCTTAGTTGCCGATAACACACCGTTTATACTCGCCGTCAAAGATGGTTTCTTGATGGTTGCCACCTCCGACACAGGCATCACTGCCGCTCTTTCAAGCGGTGCGAAACTCGAGACCAGCAGCAACTATAAAACCGCCACGGCTCGAGTCCCCAAAGATGCCCTAGGCTGGAGTTACGGTGACACCACCACCAGCTTAAAAAGCGCCGCCGAAGGGGCTGGACAAATCCTCGAGTTAGGTTTAAGCCTAGGACTGGACTTAAAACCAAGCACCAGCAAAAAATTGGTTAGCGGTATTGTTGGAATGCTCAACGCCCTCGGAGACCGCGCTGGCTTTGCAGTTTCTTGGACAGAAATTGTCCCAGTTGGTACAAAAACACGGAGTTTCCAACCTGTAAAGTGGTAACAGACATAAAGCGAAAAGGGCGCAAATCAATGCGTCCTTTTTTTGTTCCTCGAGATTCCAGACTGGTCAAAGTAATGCCAGCACCGCACTTGTAAAATCACTCGAGCCGGAAGTACCACCCAAATCGCGTGTCGGATGACTAAACAAAGCCAGACGCACCGCTTCCTCAATTTTTCGAGCCACTTCAGGGCGCTTAAAACTGTACTCGAGCATCATCGCGGCGCTAAGAATTGTGGCGGCTGGATTGGCAATTCCCTGCCCAGCGATGTCTGGTGCAGAACCATGAATTGGCTCAAACAAGCCAATTTTATCGCCCAAACTGGCACTGGGCAGCAAACCAAGGCTACCGGGTAGCACACTGGCAAGGTCTGAGAGAATATCACCAAACAGATTTTCGGTCAGAATCACATCGTAACGCTTGGGGTTTTTGACCAGAATCATGGCACAGGAATCCACGTATTCATGGGTCAGTTCCACATCTGGGAATTCGGTTTTCTGGACATGCACCACAATTCGCCGCCAGAACTCCGAAACCTCGAGAACATTGGCTTTGTCCACACTACAGACGCGGTTCTGCCGTCCCCTTGCGGCTTGGAATGCCCAACGTGCCACCCGTTCGACCTCGGCAGTGGTGTAACGAATGGTGTTGAAGCCGCCACCTTCTTCTAAACCACGCGGTTCACCAAAATACGCCCCGCCCAAGAGTTCACGCAAAATCAGAATGTCCACGCCACCCGCAATTTCGGGCTTTAAGGGCGAAAGATGCTCCAAACCCGCATAGACCTTGCTTGGACGAAGATTGGCATAGACACCAAGCGCTTTACGGAGTTTTAACAAGCCCGATTCTGGGCGGAGTTCTCGAGCCACATTATCGGTGCTGCCGGGTAGACCACCCACCGAACCCATCAACACTGCATCTGAATTTAATGCCGCCTCGAGAACTTCATCGCCAAGGGGTTTACCGTATTTTTCTGTACCCGCTAAGCCAAAGGCAAACTCAGCATACTCGAGGTCTGGCGCGAGTTTGTTAAGCACTTGCAAAGCGCACGAGATTACTTCAGGACCAACACCATCACCGGGAAGAACGACAACTTTTGGCATAATAATAACCTTTCTACTGCACTAGATTTGATTTAACGATTTGAATGTAATTGTACTGATTGTCAAAATGATGAAAATACAGAATTCCTTTTTGTCTAATTGATTTTTTATCATAAGTATTCTTTCCATCGTAAGGTTTATTCACTTCTAAACCACTGTATAAATCTATGATTTTAAGATTTTTTTCACCAAGTCGCGTTGAAAAAACCGCCATCTTTTGCTTACTAATCGGTTCAATTGCGAACTCATTTTCACTAAGTCTAACTTCCCAAATTTTTTGAATTTGCCCCGAGGAGAGTCTCCGAATTTTTATAATTAAGGAATCAGTATTTTTTGTTTTTCCACTCAGAATAAGAGTGCTTTGCTCACCTTCTCTAAAAACGATAATTTCATTGCTTGGAGTCAAAAAATCAATTGGTTGACCTGTAAATTTACAAGAATTTGCTAAAATGCACTCAGAGTATGAATATTTTTCTCCTTGCTTTGAAAGCATACCTACCCTACTTTTCGGTGTACTGATTACAAAAAAATCATCCGCTTCGTCAAAAGAAATTAGCCCCCAGAAACTTGGTTTCTCTAACTGAAAAACATAGAAAGCTCCCGTGTTTAACCTTGAAAAGCCTTGCTGATTTACGTCCCTTTTAATAAAAATAAAACTGTTATCATCGGAAATAGACATGAACGAGACTCTATTGTTAAGCTCGTAGCTGTATAATTGTTTGCCTTTCACACTGAAAACCTGAAACAAACCTTCACTATTAACTAAGAAAAAATGATTATTTGCATAACGAAAATAGGCTTTATTATCCTTCGTATTTTCGACAGCACTTCCTTTACTGCTAATCCATTTCAAAATTGCTTCAGTTCTCTTTTCTTGGATGTTTTCAAAACGCAAATAAGATTGACAACTATTGTCGCTACAAAAACTTTCTTTTATCACCATGTACATCATATTGTCAGACAAGTGATAATCATCTAAAGAAATAATATACTGTCCGATTTTTTTAGGGTACTTTAGAATAACGAGGTTTTCGTAGTCTGAAAATGTATGCAAGTTAAGGTTCTCAAAGTGTAGTCGTTTTTCAGCGTGGTACGCCTCAATACTCATCGGTTGCTGCTGGTAGAATAAAGCCCAATAAAGTAGAAGAAAAGCAGGAAGCCCAAACAGGAAAATCAAGGCAAATCTAACATCCAATGAAATTCTTATGAGTTGAGGAATAATATGTCTCGTTTTTGGAGTAATTATTAAATTTGAAGTTAGCGGATTTATTGCACTGACAGGTCTCTCAATATAATTTAACATTTCTGTCATTCTTGCAGTGTTCTCAAACCGAAATTCCATTCGCAACTCGAGCGCCTTCTCGAGAATATCCGCCAATTCCCTCGAGACACGCTGCACTGCCAACATACTCGGCTCGAGACTTGCGCCGTTGGCTCGGTCTAGCGCACTTGGTACTCGAGAACCCGTCATCGCTTCACAAAACGTTGCCGCCAAAGCATACAAATCCGTGGCTGGACTTAGCGTCACTTCCGAACCAAATTGCTCGAGTGGAGCATATTCGGGTGTGGCAATTCGGCTACTGACTTTGGTTCGTTCACCTTTTCTAAATTCGGTTAGGCTGCCAAAATCTATTAACTCAACTCGAGTTGGCGTAAACATGATATTGGCTGGCTTAATATCACGGTGCAAAAATCCGTGGCTGTGCAGTTCTTCTAATACCTCGAGAATGGTCAGTAAGGCACTTTTGGCTTCTTCGGCAGTTAAGAGTTGTCCGTTTTGAATTCGGCTTTCTAAGGTTTGTCCTTCTAAAAGCTCTAACGCCATATACGCTGTGCTGTTCTCTTCCCAGTACGCAAAGAGTTTTGTGGCACTTGGATGTTTGAGTTTTCGCAGCATTTGCGCTTCGCGGCTGGTTCGAGCGATTGCGGCTTTCATTTCGGCTTGACTCGAGACTTGCACTTGGTTGTTGTAGCCGCGTGTTGCCAGTCCTTCTGGGAAAAGTTCTTTAATCGCCACGTACTTTTGTTTCTCGAGGTGCAGAGCTTTGTAGACAATTCCAAAGCCTCCTCGTCCAAGAACACCGTGAACCTCGAGGGTGTCACCAAATAGCAGTGTGCCATTTGGTAATTCATCAGAACCAAGACTCGAGCCACAGGTTACGCATTGGGTGACTTGGTTTGAGTTTTCGGTTTGGCAATAAGGGCAAGTCAGCATAAGTCTGGTTAAAGTGTGCAAAATCAAATAAAAGGGTTCAAAACCTTTATCGGGAAAGGCTTAAAGTGCTTTACGTTCCTTGTAACGACAACCAAATCATGGACAATAGCCGTTGCTGCAATAATCAAGTCAAATACTCGATTTGATTGCTCAAGCTCTTGGGCGTGTTTGAGACTACGACCTAAAACCTCAGCGATTTCTGTGGTGACAGCTAAAGTTTGACTTGCAAATTGTGGTTTAACCCGGTACTCGAGCCAAGCCAACAAAGATTCTTGTATTTCTGGGTTCTTTGCAAGGTGCTGACCTGCACTAATTTCTGCAATGGTAATACTTGAAATAAAAAGCTGTGTTTTTGGAGTCGTTTTAAGCCAATGAACAACTTGTGGATTTGGGGTGCGTTTTCTGGGTTCTGAGATGATATTGGTATCCAGTAAATAACTCACTTTGTTGCCTCATGTTCACTATAGTGACGATCAAAAAGCCTGTCTACTTCGTCATTATCGAGTAGAATTCCAGGACGTAAAGAATCCCAACCACTGATGTCTTGTCCCGTAAATTGCCCACTCGAGACAATCACCACAGATTGGTCACCGTTTGTTACAGTTTGTGGTTTTCCCGCCAAGGCTTTAGAAATTAACTCGACGAATTGCACTTGTGCATCTTGGAATTGCCATGTGTTCTCTGTTTTTTCAAGTGTACTTTGCATGATTCACCTCAACGTTCTTAGTTTACACCTTCTCGAGTTTAGGTGTTTTTTTTGCAACGAACCTAAGTTACTACCTTAAGAAATTCAAGGCAACTTTTGCCAATAATGCTGCACCAAGCGGTAACACATCCTCATGGCAGCGTACTTTTGGATGATGCAGTCCATACTGTTCAAACCCCTCTACTTTTGAACCAATCATCGCGTAAGCACTGGGAATACGTTGTGAAACATAAGCAAAATCCTCCACCCCTAGACTGGGTGGGATTTCTTCTGTGGTCATACCAGCTTCTCGAGCCGTTGCTTTAAGTAAATCGTTGATTTGTTGGTCATTGATCGTACTGGGCAAAATCGGTGTGGCACTAAACTCGAGGGTTGCACCGTGGGCTTGGGCGATTCCAGTGGCGAGTTGCTCGAGACGGGCTTGTAAATTTTTTATGGTACTAAGGCGCATGGTGCGGATTGTGCCACGCAGAATAAGTTCATCGGCAACAATGTTTTCGGCTGTGCCACCGTGCATAATGCCAAAACTAACGGCGGCGGCATCGAGTGGCGCAACGTTACGGCTGACCAAGGTTTGGGCTTGCAGCACAATACTCGAGCCAACCACGATGGCATCAATACCCCGTTCTGGCTCTGCGCCAGCGTGAGCCGAGCGCCCATGCACGACAATCCGAAAATCTAAGCAGCACCCCATGATTTCAGCGTCACAAAAACCAATTGTTCCCACACCAATACTCGGTTCGTTGTGCAGTGCCACGGCTGCGTCTACGCCATCGTACACACCAGCCTCAAGCATTCGCTCTGCCCCAGATTTTTTGTCTGGGTCTGCGCCGCAACTTTCCTCGGCGGGTTGGAAGACAAAACGCACCGTGCCGTTAAATTGGCTTTTTGCCAGAATTCTAGCTGCGCCAATCAGCATGGTCGTGTGGGCATCATGTCCGCAAGCGTGCATTTTTCCAGTGTGGATACTCGAGAATGCTAAGTCTGTTTGTTCAGATAACGGCAAGGCATCCATGTCGGCTCGTAAGGCAATGGTTTTACCTGTGCCACGCACCAAATCGGCAACCACACCCGTGACGGCAATCCCCGTTTGTGGGCTTAAGCCCAAGCCCTCGAGTTCTCGAGCCACGACACTGGCGGTGCGGTGTTCTTGGTAACAAAGCTCTGGGTGTTGGTGTAAATCTTGGTAAATGGTGCTTAGGGAATTCATGCCTCCAGTCTACAATGCTCGCGCCTATTCCCCCGCTCGTGCTATCGTTTGGCATGGTTAATATAGATTTATCCGATAAAATCGCTTTAATTGCTGGTGTGCAGAACGAATACAGCCTTGGCTGGGCGGCTGCCAAGAAATTATTGGCGGCTGGTTGCAAGTGCATTTTTTCGTTCCAAGGCGAACGCAACATCCCCGCGCTCGAGAAACTAACCGCGCCATACGGCGAACAGGTTTTAATGCTCGAGGTTTGCGATGTGATGTATGACGAGCAAATAGATTCGATGTTTGAAAAAATCAAAGCCAAATTCGGGCGGATAGATTATTTAATGCACGCCATTGCCTTTACGCCCCGCGAAACCCAAGAAAACCCATTTGTGCAAACTTCGCGTGAGGGCTGGAAAATCGCCTTGGATGTGAGTGCGTACAGCTTACTTGCCCTTGCCCAACGCGCCGCGCCAATCATGCCAGCCGGCTCGAGTATTGTGGCATTAACTTATTATGCCTCGGAAAAAGTTATTCCCAAATACAACGTCATGGGTGTCGCCAAAGCCGCTTTAGAAGCCACCAGTCGCTACCTTGCTTATGACCTTGGCAGCGCTGGGATTCGTGTCAATTGTGTTAGCCCGGGACCGATGCGAACCGTGGCTGCCAAAAGCATTCCGGGCTTTACGCAGATGCTCGAGAAGACCGCAAAAATGAGCGCCATGGGCAAGAATGCCTCTTTTGATGATGTTGGCAACATGTGCTTATTTTTGTTCAGTCCAATGTCTGGCGCAACCACAGGCGAAACGATTTACGTGGACGGTGGGTACAGCGTTATGGGCATGGATATTTCTTGAGTGCTTTTTGACCCTGTGCTTTTCACTTATTCCTCCTCGAGTAATGGCAGCGTAATCGTAAAGACCGTACCTGTTCCAAGTTCGGATTTCACAGCCACGGCACCACCGTGGACTTTGGCGATTTGTGCCACGATTGCTAAACCTAAACCTGCTCCTCTTGAAGTCGCACCTTTGACAAATTTTTCAAAAATCCGAGGGAGCAATTCTGGGGCAATCCCAGCCCCTTGGTCAGTCACGATAAACATTAAATTCTTTTGGTTAGAGGTCAACTCGAGTTGTACCTTATCTATCCCAGCTGCCCGAACTGCATTTGAGGTTAGGTTACGCAACAACTGGGCTAAACGGTCTGGGTCGCCAAGCAGTTCTACGGTTTGAGGCGGCACAATTACGGCTTTGATATTAAATTCACTGGCAACCCCGTAAAGTAATTCTTTGGCATCTAGCACGTGCGGCACAAGTTCTTGAACAACCTCGCCCCTCGAGAGTTGCAATAAATCCGACACCAAACGGGTCATGTTCTTGGCGACTCGAGTCGCGTCATCAAGGGTTTTACTGCTTTCTGGCGAGGCATCACGCTTGGCTTGACGCACATAACCCTCTATCGCCGTGACAGGAGTCCGCAGTTCATGGGCAACCTCGGCTAAAAAAGTCTTTTGGGCGGCAAAAGCCGAATTCAAACGCAAGACCATACGATTTAGGGTCTCGACCAGCACCCCAAGTTCATCTCGAGCGCCAGCGTAGACCAGTGGTTTAAGGTTGCTTTCGCTTAATTCTTGCGCTTGCCGCGCCACACTGATTAAAGGGCGCAAACCAAGTTGGGTCAGCAAATACCCACCCAAGACCGCCAACAAAACCAAAATTCCCGTGACAATCAGCGTGGCTACCCGCACTCGAGCCGCCAAATTATTGATGTATTCGGCACTGGCAGCCACCACCAGCACTTGCGGCTTACTTGGCAGGCGTGGCAACGGCTCGAGCAGCACAATTAAATTTTCAGATTGCCAAAAACGCCTTGATTGACCAACTGCCTGAATTTCGGATACTGGAATTTGAAGCTGACTGAGGTTCTGGAACTCCGAACCATCGCTCTTAAAAATAGCCACCCTTGCCCCACCAAGCAGTTCTTGGGCTGGCACAACCCCCGGTGTACTCGAGGCATACAATTGCTGTAACTGGGTTGCATCCGCCTCGAGCAACCCACGCTGATAGGTCTCTAAGGTGTTTAAGACCACGGCACTGACCACTGCCCCTAGCGTCAAGGCAAACAACACCAACAAGGCAGCCATTGCCACAGCCACGCGCCAACGGATACTCATAAGATAGTTATGAGCTTTGAGCTTTGAGGGCTAGATCATCACCAACAGCCATTATTGCCCTTTTAAGGCATAGCCAATGCCGCGCACGGTACGAATCACACCATAACCATCCATGTCACGCAACTTAGAACGGATATTTGCCATATGCACATCCACAACATTGCTGTTTTCATCTAGGTTACTGCCCCAAACGCCACGTTCGATTTCATCTCGGGCATAGACCCGACCCGGTTGACGCGCCAAGAATGCCAGCAATTCAAATTCTTTAGGCGATAAACGGATTTCCTTGGTGTTATAACGCACCAAGCGTTTTTCCATATGAATCTCGAGTAAGCCCAGCACAATTGCGTCGCCACCACGGTGTTTACGAAGTTGCACCCGCACTCGAGCCACCAATTCGGCGGGTTCAAAGGGTTTGGTTAGGTAATCATCTGCGCCACCCTCGAGTAAGGAGACCTTGGTGCTAATTGCGTCCAAAGCGGTCAGAATAATAATTGGAATATCTGAGGTTTTACGAACCCGACGGGCAATTTCAGCCCCATCAAAATCCGGTAAGCCCAAATCCAAAATGACCAAATCGGGCATCACTTCTCGAGCAGCCGTCAAGCCACTCACCCCGTCTATGGCAGTGTGAACCACAAAACCAGCTTCTTCGAGTTCAAAACGCAAGACCCGAGTAATATCAGGGTCGTCTTCAATTACCAAAATCCGTGCAGTCTCAGCCATTTTTCCCACTCCGAGCTATATTCTAACGTATTAGAGCCGCGCTTGTATGTATTCTAAAACTCGAGTTCAACCGTGCGTGGTGTAGGGTCTTTTGCCAGAACATCATCAAGCAATTGATCGAGTCTCGAGGCAATTGGCATCGAAAAAGTTTCAATAATTTCCCCACTCCGAGAAGTACGAATCCGAGTTGGAATATTATGAACGATAAACGTTACTCCCTTACTGTGGAATGTATAATCTTTAGCTATTTCATTAGAAATTAAGGTCATAAAAACTCCTAAAGGGTATGAATCGTGACGGCGTAATACTCATCTTCCCAACTGACTTTAGCACGAAGCCAACGCCCAACAAACAAATACTCAAAGTTAATGCCTGCCTGACGACTAAGCGGATTATCTGGCAAATCTTTACTGACTGCAACACCAACCATAATCGTTTCCAGAATTGCGTGATACGGAATTTGTTCGTCTCGAGCCGCTTTATACGCATGAGGACTAATTTCGAGTTGCTGGGCAAATAAGGACTGACTAATCGCCTCGAGTTCCCAATTCAGAATTTCTGAGGTAGAAAAATCAAACCCCTGTCTCATCTAATTCCAGCGCCGCTTGCGTCTAAACCGTCCAACACCGGTATCCGGCACATGGGTCATGCCCAAATACAATTCCTTGACATTTTCATTCTCGCGTAACTCTGTGCCAGTTCCCTCGAGAACAATTCTGCCATGCTCGAGAACGTAGGCATAATCGGCAATCTCGAGGGCTTTTTTGGCGTTCTGTTCAATCAGCATGACGCTGACCCCTTCGGCATTGATGCTGGCAATCGCATTAAAGACTTCTTGGACAAATTTTGGTGCAAGTCCAAGGCTCGGTTCGTCGAGTAAAATCAGTTTAGGACGACTCATTAAAGCCCGTCCAATCGCCAGCATTTGTTGTTCACCACCCGATAATGTCCCCGCGTGTTGGCTTTTGCGTTCCTCGAGCCGAGGAAAGCGCTTAAAGACATCTTGCAAAGTGTTTTGGGCTGTGGCGCTGTGGTGATACGCACCCAGCATTAAATTCTCAAAAACGGTTAAGTCCTTGAACATCCCCCGACCTTCTGGCACAAGGGCAATACCGCTTCTGGCAATACTTTCGGTGTCCTTATGGGTCAGGGTCTGACCAGCAAAAACCACACTACCTTTGCGTGGTTCATCATCTATTAAACCCATAATTGTTTTTAAGGTAGTGCTTTTACCTGCGCCATTTGCACCGAGTAAGGTGACGATTTTACCCTGCGGCACTTCCAAAGAAACTCCGCGCAGCACAATCGTCTGGCGACTATAACCCGCTTCGATATTCTCAAGTTTTAACATGGTGACACCGAGCGACCCAAGCGCGAATAGCCCGACAGGTGCTGTTTTATGAGCAAGAAGCCCGCAGGTGCTGCTGTAGGGGTCAAGAAGGCGAAAGGCAAAAGACAAAAGGCAAAAGATAAGGGTTGTTTCATTTTTTTTGTCCCTCGAGGGTTTCGGCTTCTTCGCCTAGGTAAGCAGCAATCACCACAGGGTCGTTGCGAATTTGTTCGGGTGTGCCGTCAGCAATTTTACGTCCGTACTCCAAGACCACAATTCGTTCGGCTAGGCTCGAGACCACGCGGATATCGTGTTCGACCAGTAAAATACTTAAACCGAGTTCGTTTTTTAGTTCGCCTAAGCGCTGTACCAATTCGTCTTTTTCGTCCGAAGTTAAACCCGCCACGGGTTCATCCATCAAAAGCAGTTTTGGTTCAGAGACCAAGGCACGTCCGATTTCGACTATTTTTTGTACTCCATAGGGCAACCCGCGTACTCGGCGGTCACGGTATGGCTGTAACTCGAGCAGTTCAATCATGGCTTCGGCACGTTTAATTTGTTGGACTTCGCTCTTGACCCAAGTCGGTGTGCCGAGCATGGCGTGAAATAAACTGACCTTCATATGCTGATGCCGCCCGAGTAATAAATTCTCGAGAACCGTTAAGCCACCAAAAAGCTCGATGTTCTGAAATGTCCTCGAGATGCCAAGACTGGCTACGCTGTCTGGGCTGGCTTTGGTCAGTTCTTGCCCCGCGAAAAGAATACTGCCGACTTGGGGTTTATAAAGGGCGGTAATACAGTTAAATAAACTGCTTTTCCCTGCGCCGTTGGGTCCAATCAGCGCCACGGTTTCGTTTGTACCAACGCTAAAAGAAACATCGTTGACAGCCGTTACCCCACCAAAACGCAGGGTGACATTTTTTGCTTCAAGTAAGGTACTCATTGTAAATTCCAATTTTTCATATTTTTATTTGAATAAGGGGCGCGAAACTTTGCGCCCCTCGAGAAACAATAATTTAGCGTTCGCTGTTAAAAGAAACCCAGCCGCTCAGTGCCACAAAACCTGGTCGTGGTGCGTAGACACCTTTGACTAAAAAGACGCTGTTGTTGCCTTGACGATCAGTTGGACTAAAGGAAATGCTGTTGAATAAACTGCCTTTCCAATTGGTGATACCTTCCATGGCTTTGACAAAACTATCACGGGTCAAGTTTGGACCAGCGCGGCGCAAACCTTCAATGAGCGGTTCGGCAAATGCCCAACCTGCAATGGTTGATAGCGGATCGGCTTTGACTGCATCAGGTGCAAGTTTTAAGAGTTCAGCAAAAGCGGCATCGGCTCGAGGGTCGCCGTTTTTACCGTCGGCAAGGGCGGCTGTTGGAATTGGAATGTAACTGGCAATAATTGCACCATTGGCTTGGGTAGCAGGACCAGCTTGGAGAATTGCACCCGCTACAACACTGGAAGCAAGGACTTGTGGCTTATAACCAATTTTAGCCATTTCGCGTAGCAAGGAAAGCATCGCATCGCCTGCGGTGTACAACACAAGGGCTTCTGCACCACTGTCTTTGAGTTTCAGGGCTTGCAGTGCCAAGTTGCTCTCGGTTTGTTCGTGTGAAACTTCGCCAACCAAATTGGCTTTACCTTTTAGTTCGGCGATTTCGGCTTTTACGCCACCCAGACCTTCTTTACCAAAGCTATTATTGACATAAGCAACAGCGATTTTATCAAACTTTAAGGTATTGACGGCGTAACGCAACAACAAGGTGCTTTCAATCACATAATTGGTGTAGGTTGCAAAGACACTTGGGGTGCGTGGCTTACCATCTTTAATTTGACTAAATAGGGTACTGCCTGTGGCTGGCGAAACCCAAGGGATTTGATTCAAACGTACATCCTCGAGAATAGCAGCGCCGTTGGCTGTGCCAACCCCACCAACCAGTCCAAAGACACCTTGACGTTCGACCAATTCTTTAACCACCAATTTTGTACGGGCTGGATCGTAACCATCATCGCGTTTTAAGAGTTCGATTTGACGACCATTGATGCCGCCTTCACGATTGACTTTATTGACCAAGGCTTCAATCCCAATCATCACCCGTCCGAATTGTTGGAATGGTCCAGAAGTTGGTCCCCAAGTGCCAATTTTAATTTTGGTTTTGGTCACACCAATATCTTGTGCCATACCCGAAAGCCCTGCGGCAATCGCAAATAACCCTGCTGTTACACCAAGTA
The DNA here is from genome assembly GCA_031414595.1 of Deinococcales bacterium. GTDB lineage: Bacteria > Deinococcota > Deinococci > Deinococcales > JAAFIG01 > JAAFIG01. Next base: position 8,204 of record JANNVX010000022.1, on the reverse strand, counting down.
CCACTCTCTTACGCATACATACTCCTTTTGTTTCCCTAAGCGCGACGAGTTTCTTTCTCGCCGAGCAAACCATGAGGACGAAACACCAACACCAAAATAACCAAAATAAAAGCAAGTGCTAACTTAAAGGCTGGAACAAAATTGCCCACATAGGCTTCGATAATCCCTAGTAAATACCCACCAAGTACCGCCCCCGGCAAACTGGTCATGCCACCAACCACGGCAGCAGCAAAACCTTTATTCAGAGGGTCAAGCATAATACTTGGATTTAAGGAAATCGCGGGGGCAAGTAGTAACGCTGCCGCACTACCAAGAATCGCCGCTACCGCCCAACTCGAGACCAACACTAGATTGACAGGAATACCAAGGGCTTTTGCCACTTCGGGGTTTTGCGAAACAGCCCGCATTGCCAGCCCAATTTTACTTTTTTGCACAAATAAATACAATGCCACCATCAGAATTAAACCCGCCACTGCCACCAGTACCGAATTTTTAGAAATCGAGAATCCACCGATTGTCCATGTTTCAATCACATCCACAAAACCGGGCAGTTGCTTATTATCCACTCCAAAAAGCAGCGATAAACCACCATTGGCAAATAAACTAAAGCCAAGCGTCAGAATCAGTAACCCCATCGGGTCTTGGGCTTTAGCGCGGCGCATTAAAAAAAAGTAAAACGCTCCAGCCGCCACGGCACTGGCGGCTAAACCCGCTAAAAACGACAACCACAACGGCACACCCATGCGGGAAGTCAGCGTAAAGGTTAAGAAACAAGCCAGCAGTGCCAGTTCACCCTGACCAAAATTTAGAACCCTTGAGGTACGATATAAAAGCACCACACTTAAAGCCACCAGTGCGTAAATACTGCCGATTTCGACACCAATAATCAGTAAGCGAATGGCTTGTTCAAAAGTCATAAAGTGCCTCTTGTGTTCTTCATTAGAATGGCCACGCTTTCCAGTACAGTTTAATTTTTACCCAGCGTCCGTATAGTCCAAGTGGTTCGACAATCATCACCACTAAAACCACCAAACCGTACAGCAAACCAGACCAACCTCCGGCTTGTGCCAATTGGTCTTGAAGCACAGTCACCAAACCAGCCCCGAGGATGCCACCAGCCACCGTGCCAATTCCACCAATCACAATCATGCTTAAGAACTGAACACTTAAGAGCAAACTAAAACTCTCGGGCGAGACAATACCCAGTAACGGCGCAAATAACGCCCCGCCGACTCCTGCATAGACCGCCGAAATTGCAAAGGCAAGGGTTTTTATTTGCGCCACATTGACCCCACTGGTCTGGGCTGCCAGTTCTGCGTCACGCACTGCCACAAATGCCCTGCCAATGTGTGAACGTGCCAAATTAAACGCCATGTAAACCATCAGCAGTACCACCCCTAAGATGATGTAGTAGTAGGCACGGTCTCTGGCAAACAAATCGCCAAACAACTGGCTTTTTTCAACGTTTAACCCAGATTGCCCGCCAAACCAGTCGCTGGGGGTGTTGCCAAAAAATTGTTGAACCGCTAAACCAAAGCCGCTAGTGGCAATTGCTAAGTACGGACCCTCGAGTTTTAAGGCTGGAATACCGACCAGATAGCCAATCACCGCACATAAGACCACCACCACCAGTAGCGCGGCTGGAAAAGTGATGATTGGCGCGAGCTTAGCAATCGTGTATGCCCCAATTGCAAAGAACCCCGCATGACCTAAAGAAATCTGCCCTGTAAAACCCACGAGGATATTTAAGCCAATTGCCACCAAGCTGTAAACCATAAAAAGCGCCACAGGATAAGCATAAGCAGGAAAAAGCTGCGGGATTAAAAGCAGCCAAGCAATCAGCAATACAAAGACAATCCAACCTTGCCTTGAGGCAACCAGACGTAAGTCCTGTTCGTAGTGTTCTTTAAGAATCATAATAATTCGGTGTTGCGTATCCTAAAGCCCCAAGCCCTCACTTGCAAGCACCCCTTGCACAAATGCACTCGAGTACGAACAGCGTAGAATTTGGTAAAAAATCAAAAAACCCGTTCAAGACAGCAAAAATACAAAATGAGCAAAGCAACCATTGTAATAGATGAAAAAACGCTAAACTAAAGATATGGATTTACAGACAATTTTCAAAAATCATTTTGGCAGCCACGCCAGTACCCTCGCTTCGAGTCCGGGTAGGGTCAATTTAATTGGTGAACATACCGATTACAACGATGGACTGGTGTTGCCAACACCAATTATACAGCGCTGCACGATGTTGCTCGAACCTCGAGCCGACCAAACAGTACGGATTTTTAGCGTCCAAAAAAATCAGACCATGGAATATAAGCTAGGACAAGAAGCGGCTGGACTGGACTGGCTCGATTACATCCAAGGCATCACCGAGGTACTTTCTACAGACAAGCATCACCTCAAAGGCTTTAATGCGGTCTTCTCGAGCGATGTTCCGCTTGGCAGTGGTTTATCTTCGAGTGCTGCCTTACTCGTCTGTACTGCCAAAGCCCTAAGAACCGCTTACGGACTAGGGTTATCTGATTTAGAAATCGCCAAAATTGCCCAACGTGCCGAGAACGGTTTGGTTGGTGCAAGAGTTGGACTGCTTGACCAGATGGCATGTAGCTTAGGTAAAGACGGCGAAGCCCTCTTTATTGACTTTAAGACCTTTGAAACCCACACTGTGCCACTACCCAAGAACCTCGAGTTGGTGATCCTGCACAGTGGTATCAGCCATAGTTTATCCGCTACCGAACATGGCAGCCGCAATTACAAAACCCGCCGTGCTGAATGCGAACAAGCTTGCGAATTACTGGGAATCTCGAGCCTACGCGACTTACTACCGCACGACCTTGAACGGGTTGCGGGTCTACCCAAGCCCTTCTCGAGCCGCGCCAAGCATGTGATTAGCGAAAACGCTCGAGTCTTAAAAGCTGTGGCTGCCTTAGAAACGGGCGACCTCGCCACCCTTGGTACATTGTTCTACGCCTCGCACGCCTCGATGACTGATGATTATGATGTCTCCGAACCCGAAATAGATTTGATTGTCGAACTGGCACGCAACAGCAAAGGGATTTACGGCGCAAGGCTGACTGGCGGAGGTTTTGGCGGCAGTGTGGTGATGATTGCCGATGTTGGACATGGGCGCATTGCTGGGGAAGGCATTGCCGAAGAGTACAGTAAACGCACAGGTATTACGCCAAGATTACTTAGCCCACAGTAAGGCAAAGGGCGAAGGTAAAAAGGTAAAAAGGTAGAAAACTTTAACCCTTTAACCCTTTAACCCTTTAACCCTCAAAGCCCAAAGCTCATAGCCCATAGCCTCACCCCCTCGAGACTTAACATGACCGGACTACTCAGTATTTTCATTGGCACACTGCTGCCCGTCTTTGCCTTGGTTGGACTCGGCGCATGGATTGCTAAACCCCTCGAGCTACAAGCCCGTACACTTTCTCGAGCCGCCTACTACTTATTTATTCCCGCTTTTGTTTTTCAGACCCTTTCCAGTGCCAAAATAGATTTAACTGTGGCGGCTCGAGTGACGCTCTACACCACGGCGGTGCATTTGGGCGTGGCGGTGCTAGGGTTTCTGGTTGCAACCCTGCTCAAACGCCCACCTGCCACGATTGCCGCTTATGTGCTGATTGCTATTTTTGGCAATACGGGCAATATGGGCTTACCGATTGTTAAATTTGACATGGGCGCAGAAGCCCTACCGATTGCTGTGGTTTACTTTCTGGCGATTCTAACAATCAGTTTTATTGTCGGTGTCGCCGCCGCCAATTGGCACAAAGGCATCAGCTTCAATGCGCTTTTTAGCGTCCTCAAAACCCCAGCTTTAATTGCCCTCATCCCCGCCATTGTGGTTAATCTGCTTGGTCTCGAGCTACCCACACCGATTGCTCGAGGCGGACAGTTACTGGCAGAGGCAATGATTCCTGTGATGCTGGTTGGGCTAGGGGTGCAACTTGCCAACACTGGAATGCCAAAATTCACCCCTGATGTCTGGATAGCCAGCAGTATCCGCTTAATTGGCGCAGCCGCGCTTGCTTTTGCGCTTGCGCCCGTTTTTGGCGTGACTGGACTCGAGCGGGCGGTAGGGATTATCCAAGCCACGATGCCGACGGCGGTACTTGCCAGTATTATTGCCTTGGAGAACGACCTCGAGCCTAATTTTGTGATGGCATCTGTGATGCTCAGCACTTTACTGGCACTACCTGTATTAACGATTGTACTGGCATTGGTCTAATACCAAATTCGTAGTCGGTTGAATTTCGTGTGCCAGCTAACGTGCTGGCTCGAGAAATCTGCTATGCTTATTAGGAATCATTCCTAATAAGGGAGTTTAAGATTCCTCATAAGAAGATTCCTAAAGGAGAAAAATATGCTATCAACTGCATTAACCCAAGCCCTGCAAACACAAATCGGATATGAACTGAGCGCCTCACAAAACTACCTTGGTATGGCGGCTTATTTTCATGCCCAAAACCTGAATGGTTGGGCAAAGTTTTTTGAAGCTCAAGCGGCAGAAGAACGCGAACATGCCTTAAAAATCTTTCATTTTCTACTCGAGACTGGTAGCCCAACTAAACTCCCAGCCATCCCAGAAGCCCCAGTGCAGTATGCCAGCGCCCTCGAGACTGTCCAAAAGAGTTTAGAGCAAGAACAAAAAGTCACCAAGTCGTTTCAGAATATGGCAGCCACTGCCTTAAAAGAAGCTGACTTTACTGGTTTTGGTTTTTTGCAATGGTTTTTAGCCGAACAAGTCGAGGAAGAAGCCACTTTTGAGCGCCTAATTGCCCTGATAGAAAGCGGCATCAATCTTTTCCAAGCCGAGTCGTTATTAGACTCGTGATTTAGCGTATACTCAAGAACAATGTTTCGACGTAAAGTAGCCGAACCCTCCGAGACCTTTGATTATCTGCGTGCCGCCCAAGAGTTATTGACTGCGCGGACACTCAAAGGTCTGCTCGAGAGCGCCATGAACAGTGCCACAACCCTTGCCCCTGCTGCTACCCGAGCTTGGGCAGTGATTCGTACCAACGGCACAGACAAAATAACGGCGCTTAAAGGTTACGGCAATGAATACCTTGGGGTTGAATTGGTCGGACCTTGGAACGATGGGACATCTCGGTTATCCACCAATGCCAGTGGCGACTTTTTTAATCCCAATTTGCCAGAAGCTCGAGCCAAGTTATCCAGCATGGGTTTACGCGAATATAAGCAAAGTCTGGTGATTCCTTTCAAAGACCGTGGCAGTGGAGTACGCGGGGCAATGATGCTCGATAATTACGGTGGGGATTCTTTTGCGCCAAGCGCCTTAGAAAACCTAACTCGTTGGGGCAGTATTGTCACCAGTATTCTGGCTGGTTTTATGGACATGTCTAAGCAGCGTTCCCTTGCTTGGAATTTAACCCTAACCTTTGTCGAAGCCATCGAAGCCCAAGAATTTAATCAACTCGGACATGCCGTGCGGGTCACCAGTTACGCCATGGCAATGGCTCGAGAACTTGGTTTAACCGCCCCAGAACAAAGCGACCTTTGGTTTACTGCCATGCTCCACGACCTAGGGCGTTTATCTGACCCCGGGGCAGATGAAGTTAGCCTTGCCAGTTTAGGTTTTAATCTGCTCGAGCGGGTCTCGGAACTCGAAGCCTCGAGAATTGCGATTTTACACACCCATGAACGTTTTGATGGCACTGGCGGACCGCGTGGCTTACGCGGACAAGCTATTCCAATGTTCTCGAGAATTATTGCCATTGCCAACGCCTTTGATATGCTGACCACTGACCGAGGCGAAGACCTGAACAACAACGAGGCGATTGATAAAATCAGAGCCGAAGCTGGAACTCGTTTTGACCCTGAAATGCTTGTTAAACTCGAGGCGGTCTTAAAGCAACAAAAAGCCACTCGAGAATTGCAACAAGGCAGTTTATTCCCCACCACATAGGGGTTCAGGTAGTGAAGGTCAAAATCTCGGTAGAGTAACCAATTCAACATCTCTCATACCGTCTTTATTTAGATACTATGCAATCCGCAAAAAACGCGGATTGCTCCGTACCTGTCAAAGACGGTATTTATTGATACTCCTTTTAGTCGGGAAGTTCTACGAACTTTCTCAATTTGGTATCATAAGCATGACTTCTCGCTTTACTTATCTAATCGTACATGGTCAATTCAAAAATTCAATTTAGAACGCACCCCCAACCTTTGGATTCAGATTGGGGGTGGTTGAGTTTGTACAATTAACGGTTGAGCAGTACACTCGAGGAAGCAGCAGCATTGTTTGCGGTGATGATGTCGAGTTTGGCATCGCCATTCACATCACCCAAAACCACAGAAATAGGATTTGAACCCGTGGTGTAATCGATTTTTGCTTGGAAAGTCCCATCGCCATTGCCAAGCAAGACACTCAAGGAATTACCAAGGTTTGCGGTGATGATGTCGAGTTTGGTGTCATTATTCACATCACCCAAAACGACAGATTGAAGAAATGAATCCGAGGGGTAATCGGTTTTTACTTGGAATGTCCCATCGCCATTACCGAGCAAGACACTCGAGGAATTAACATTAAAGTTTGCGGTGATGATGTCGAGTTTGGTGTCATTATTCACATCACCCAAAACCACAGAATAAGGATTTGTACCCGTGGTGTAATCGGTTTTTGCTTGGAATGTCCCCCTTGCTGCCACATTTGCTCGGTACTGCCAAATTCTGCTTCCCTGTTCACACGCACCTTGACCAGAAGTATTGGTTAAACCAAGGGTTTGAGCCGTCACCAATTCACCCGGCATAAAATCGGTGGTTGGGTCAAAGGTGAGTGTACTCGAGCCTGTTCCACTGTACGTTCCAGCTTTAAGTCCTGTAAACTCACCACGCACCACGAAATTACCAGTTGTTGCTGCGCTCATATTCTGATTGGTGGTTACTCTGACATTGGCGTTATTGGCGGCTGTGTTAGTATTGATGGTTGGTGAAACACTCGAGAAGTTAAAAGTATTGACTAAGTAATCCAGTGGTGTACTGGAAGACCCAGCCGTGCGAAGCACACATTCACGATTGCTTATTTGACTGGCTGGTAAACTCGAGCCGCCAAGCGCAAATAATTGTGTGGCAGCAAAACCAGTCTTACGGGTATTTGCTCCGCTACTCGCGCCTTGTTCTTGCAGGCTTTCGGAAACTCGAGTTGCCACTGGAGCATCAAAAATAATAAAGGTCATGCTAAATCTATAGCTAGTCGTAGCACTGCTCGAGTTACTGATTGGAATTTCAATGGCAATGTTCACCACACCAGCATTGTTGGTATTGGCAGCTAAGGTTCTCGAGGTGCTGCTGTTCCGAGCCACAAAACCATACGGCAATAAGTATTCCCCTCCAGCCACACTGAGTTGACTTGCAGTATTGGCAGATGTTTGCAGAGCAGTTACTTCGCTTTCAGTAAAAAATTGGACATCTGAAACAACATTATTGACTGTGAACGGAGCTAAACTACTTGGTGTATTACTGGGTTTGACACCTCGAGCAAAAGTAATCCCTACTGGGTCATTGATTGGGTATACACTCGAGCCAGCAAAGTTATAGACATTCTTTAAGGCTGTCCCACCGATATTGCCCGTTTTTTGATACGCAATTAGGGTTAAATCGGTTAAACTTGTGCTGGGTAGTAAATTATTAACATTGAATTGCGCGGTGATGTACTGCTTAGAGGCATTACTCAGAACACTCAGCGAAGTCGGCGCGGTAAAACTGACATTGCTCGAGGTTTGCACCGCTTGGGTTTGCAGACCAGAACGAATCAAAGCCGTGGCTTTACTAGAAATTGAGTCAAAGGTTAGCTCGAGTTGACCAATGGCTTTAGGATTGTTGATACTCGGAATGGCGGTTGGGGCTTGCTGACATGCCATAAATGCCATTGCTAAAATTGGTAAACTAAGAAAAAAACGTTTCATTGTTGCTCCGTCACTTCGAGAAAATCATTCATAGGGTCTAGGCTGTTCGTACCAATCGGTAAACTAATCCCAGCCGTGATTTGAATGTATTGGAATTCCTCGAGTTTCGGGGGTTCGTAGCGTTGTTTATTAGACGTTATCGGAAATTAGGATAAACTATTCGAGTGCTGCATTACGACAAACTCGTCAAGAATAAAACTCGCTTCTTAGCCCTGACTGGACTAACCAAAAAAGAATTCCAAGCCTTACTTCCATACTTTCAAGAAG
>JANNVX010000021.1:0-8049 GCA_031414595.1 Deinococcales bacterium | reverse complement strand
CTTCTTGAAAGTATGGAAGTAAGGCTTGGAATTCTTTTTTGGTTAGTCCAGTCAGGGCTAAGAAGCGAGTTTTATTCTTGACGAGTTTGTCGTAATGCAGCACTCGAATAGTTTATCCTAATTTCCGATAACGTCTAATATGTTGAGTTTCACTCCAAACCCGATTGGTCACTAAAGATTCATCGTAGTCTGCGAGACGCATAAAGATAGCGGCATTTTGTCCAAGACCCACAGGGTCAAGAAACAAGAATTTCATCGTGCCAGCAGGTAAATACTTAAGAAACTTATAAGCTAAAGTGTTCAAGTATGTATTTAATGAAGCACTACCAGTATCGCTTTTAAGCAAAAACGAGTCGATTTTTACGAGTGGTACAACAACTGTATTTTGTAGTATGTCAGATGTAAATTTCAGGTTTCCAATGCTTTCTTGAACTTTTTTGTTTTCGGCTTCAACATAAGTAACCCATTTCAGTGATAGTTGCTTCAAACTTTGAAGTTCGTTATTTCTTCTCTCCTCGAGCGTCGTATCATTAGAAAACTCTAGTTCTTTGCTGGTAACATTTTCTCGAGTGCTGGATTCTGAATCCTTAATTTGTTGTTCAAGACTCAATTTAAGCGATTCTTTCCTACTATTTAGAACTCGATTTTTTTCTTGTTCTGCTGAACTTTGAATTGTAATATAAATAAACCAGGCAATAAAAAACATAATTATAAAAACCCATGCCATAATTAACCTCCTTTTGGCAAAGAATTAAATTTTTTGATCTCAACAAATTTTTCTAGTTCTTGAGTAAATTCTACATAAAATGAAGTCAAAAAGCCTTCCTCTGTTGCTATGTCTATGGTTAATTTTGATTGTTCAACATATGGAATACCTGAAGCTGACCAAAGATTTTCTACGTGTTCTAAGCGCCGTTTTAACTCTGTAACTTTGGCGTTTGTGAAATCTTTGAGTTGTTGAATTTCACTTTCCTTAGTCTGTAATTTCTGCTGGGAATCATCACTAAACCTGAGTTTTATGTTTTCTGATTCTTGGACAATTGCAATTCCATCTAAGATCGCTTTTTTTAATTCTTCCGTTACCATTTAGACTTCCTCCTTATTCACCCACTACAGACGCAATAATTTGCGTTAAGCCCAGTTCTTTTGCCGCGTATAACCTGTGGTAGCCGTTGGTCACAACATACTTCTCTCCTTTTTGCTCGAGCCGAATCGGTTCATTCCATTGCTTTGTACCTAAGAACGCATCAAACACTTGCCGAAAGCCCTTGGCAGGAGGTAAACCAAGGCTGGTGTCCAATTGGTCAAAATAATCCTCGGTTTTGCCTTGCTGTACCGCCGGTAGGACATCGGCGTAAAAGACTTTCCAGCCGCGTTTCATTTCTTCCAGTGGGACTTTCTTAAAATCTTCGGGGCTGTGAACGTAGCTATCGGTTATCTCTATCTGCTCGAGTGGCACAAACACCCATTTGCAGCCAGCGTATGGCTTGGGGAAAGTATCAGGTAGCCAATGCGGGTTTGGTTTGGCGGGACTAAGAATGCCACTGATTGCCTCGAGAACCCCAAGTGGTGCGCCAATGGCAGCGTCTATTAACTTGGTAAAATCCCCAGAATCCGAACTGCTGATATTCGAGGGACTGATTTGGGTGTATTCCTGCACAATACCACTCAGGGCATGAAGTTGATTGGCTCCTTTTAATAAATTCGATTCTAAATAATTTTTCATGTGCAGCCCTTGTTTTTGAAACGCCAAGGCTTGCTGCTCGAGCCGTTGCACCTTTTTTTCGACCCGTACCAAAGCTGTTTTTGCGATTTGTTCGGAATCTCTGGCTTTGCGGTACAGTATTTCTTGGCTGGTGCAAATGGGTGAGTGGTAATGCCCTTCTTTGTCGGTGTACCCACTGGCTTCACAAGCCCTTAAATCGGCTGCTGCTTGTTGCAGAGTTGTCATGCAGCGCCGCCACATATTCTGACGTTCGGTTTTTAGGGTCTCGAGTTCGCGTTGTTGGCGTTGAATTTGCATGGTTTTGCTTTGTAATGCCTCGGTAATTTCGGCAGCAAAGCGTTTTAAGCCAGTCGCAAGGCGTTGCAGTGCGGCGGTATCTCGAAGGTTGGCGACTGTCATGTGGCACTCCAAAAAAGATTGACAACTTTAAGAAAGCCTATTAGTCTCGGGTCATGGTTTCGCTTCAAGAAATTCAAACCCTGCTTGGTCAACTCTCGAGTGCCGAAAAAGCTCTGGTCTTGCAATGGGTGGCGAGGGATTTGAACGGGGCTTTTGCGGGAATCGAAAGCCGTGCCGATGTGCTTGGTGGCGAAGCCTGTGTGGTTCGCACCCGAATTCCAGTTTGGTTGTTGATGCAGTTGCAACGGCTTGGTGCTTCCGAAGCTGATTTGCTGCGCGATTACCCAACCCTTCGAGCCGAAGACCTGACCAATGCTTGGGCTTTTGCGGCAGCCCACCCAAAGCGGATTGAAACCGAAATGGCTTTGAACGAGGCGGCATGAATTACACCGCACTGGCACAACGAATTCACCTCGCACTGCTCGAGGAGATGACAGGAGTTTTGGTGAGAGTGAATCGTCCAAATACATAAATGACAACTAACCTTGATATGGGTCTAGTGTTGCAATTTTTTTACGCAGCTCGACTTTTTGAACTTCGCTACGCTCGAGATAGCGGTTAATCATTCGTGCAGCTTCTTCAAATTCTTGTGAGAATTTTTGATACTGTGGGTCATTCCAAGACGCTTTTAAGTCACGCTGCTTAGCACCAAGGCGCTGTGTTTGATCCCTGACGGTCTTGATAAAAACATCTAAGACTTGAATAAATTCTTGTACCTTCTCGGTGTCAATTTGAACTTTTCCTTTCATCATATTGTTTCCTTTCGCGTTTACGCTGCTCGAGACTGTCTTTGGGCTTAGCTCGAGACTCCAAAGTTCCTCTTTATTCCAATTAAACGGGTTCAGCCATGCAAAACGAGATTTGATTCCCCATTGATAAATTTTTTGCCCTTCACTTCCCTCGAGCGAACCCCAAAGTTTGATTCCATGAACTGGTTTGCCGTCAAAATGCCAAGTTGCCTCGAGTTTACTTGGGTCAAAAGGTAATTCTGCTTCTGCCCAATGCCCGTGGCGGATTCGCCAAGCGCTTTTGAATTGCAACTGAACATGAATTCTCGAGGGGTTCATGTTGGGTAGTCAAGATTCAATGGGTTCGGAAGTCCAACCGCCATGCCGTCCCACAAATTGCGCTCGAGCAATGGCATCACCAAAGTCTTGATGGGGTTTAATTGCTACAATCCACAAGGCGTTCGTCTCGAGGTTCCGAGCGTAACGGTAATAGTAGTCGTTACCGATTGAATTCCTGATTCCACCAACGTTGGCTGTTCCTTGGTCTGTCCATTCTTCTCGCATAAATTCTCCTTTGTTCTAAAAGTATGAAAGAAATCACGGCACAAGCTGTATACACAAGATTAAGACTTACCTCGAGACAAGTTTTTAGAAAATGCTTTGATGGACTTATTTTTTCAATACTGGACTCTTCAACTCGAGTAAAAAATGAACAATTCATGATAAAACCATGAACATTTGCTTTGGTTTCTCGCTTATTTAAGGTATAAAAAATTGTTATACTTTTGCCGTGAAAACCGCTATTTCAATTCCTAATGATGTCTTCCGTGCTGCCGAAGCCTTCGCTAAACAACAAGGCATGAGCCGAAGCCAAGTTTTTGCTGTGGCAATGCAAGAATTTTTAACCCGCCATCGCAAACACCAAAGCCTGCTCGAGAACCTGAATTCGGTTTATACGCAAGTCCCAGAGCATCATCTCGATGACCAAGCCCGTGCTGCCCTACTTGCCCTCGAGTGGGACGCGTGAAGCGCGGCGAGTTGTGGTGGGCGAACCTTGCACCACCAAATTCAGATAGCAGTTTGGGTTTTGAACGCCCTGTGCTGATTGTTCAAGACGATACTTTTAATGCTAGTCGTTTGAACACGGTTATTGTGGTTGGGCTAACCACCAATCTTGATTTAGCCAAAGCCCGAGGCAATGTGTTTGTTCCTGCCGATCAAGAATATGGTCTTAAACGCGATTCTGTAGTCAATGTCACACAATTGGTAACAATCACCAAAGGCTTGTTGGTCAGAAAAATGGGAATTATACCTTCATGGTTATTAGAGGAAGTGGATTTGGGTTTGCGTTTGGTACTGCACTTGGTTTAAGGTTTTTCTAACCCCAGTTCCAGACGTTTTTGATCAATCCAATGGCTGTGCATTCCTGTTAAATAGGCGCTGACTTGTTGATGCCCTGCTAAATCGGTTTGCCACTCGAGATGTTTAGACAGTCGGTAAACCCCGCTTTTGCTGGTTTCTATGGCTTGGTTAATTGGCATGATTTTATTGAGACGCTGCACCGCTTGCCAGACCTGACGGCGTTTATTCTGGTATTTATCCCTAGCCAAATCAAACCAAATTGCATTGACCAATTCTTCGGTGGTGCAACTGTGGTGATGCACAATTAAGTAAACCAGCACCTGAGCGCCTAGGCAAACCGCATCTAGTTCTAAGGGTTGCTCGTCTACCATCACCTCGAGAACACCAACCACTTTGGCTTTGATACATATTTTTCTAGCTTCTGGTAATGGCTCGGGGGTTTCCATACCTAATTTAGCAGCCGTAGCAAAGAGTTCTGGGAAAACACGGGCTTCTTCTCGAGCTAACCTTGATTGCATTGGAAGGTTTTGCAGTGCTTCAAGCATTGCCGTTAAGTTTCCAGCCCTGCGTTCAAGTTCGGCTGTCAGGATTTGAGCTAACCAAATATCTGCCCCACCAACTCGAATTCCTTGCAGGTTTTTACGGGCAAGGTCTGGGTTATGCTCGAGTACATAAGCGGCGGCTTGTTCCAATTGCACTTCGTCAAGGTCGGTCGGTAAGTACGCAGCCGCAAAAATCAGTTGCTCAAAGGCTTCGTGGGTTCGCTGTTGTAAACGGTAGGTTCGAGCCAGATTGAGGTAGGCTTGGCGGTAATCACGGTCGTCGGTAGCCACTTCGATGGCGCGAAGGTAAGCAGTTTCGGCAGCTTGCCAATTGCCACGAAAACAATAGGCTGCGCCTAAGCCAGTTAATGCCACACTGAGAAATTGTTGAGATTTTTTACTTTCGGTGTAAGCAATAGTAAAATGCCGTAAGCAATCGCGGTGACACTCGAGCAAATCGGTAATTCCTAGGTTGTAATGAATTCGGGCATAATGAAACGCATCGTGACGAAAGTAAGACAGGGCTTCGCGGTAACAAAGGCGGGCTTCTTTGAAGGCATGATTTTTATGCAGAATAAAACCTTCAAGTAATAAACCCAATGAGTAATTACGACTTTGCTGACCTTGGCGGTACTGGTCTCGAGCTTCTTGCCAGTTTTTGCCCATAAAATGCTGCGCCAACATCAAGCGCTGCCATGCTAAACACATGGTTTGGCTGTTCATATCGGAGCGCTGTACCAATTTTGTTAGTAATTCATGGGCTTCTGGTACATTGCCGCGTTGAATCAAAGCCCATGAGTAAGCCACCATCATCGGCGGTACAAACTGATATTCAAAGTGGTTTTGGAAACGCTGTACAAACCCAAATAATGTTGTGGCTTCTCGAGCTTCGGCAAGAGCTAAGGCGTAGGCTTGTGCAATTTCTACCGAGGACAGCAATACATCCAGACCAAGCCCAGCAAAGTCTGTAACAATCTGCTGGGCTTGCTCGACACTATTTATTTGTATGGTTTGAATCAGCAAAGACTCAATTTGCGCCTCAAGAGCTTGTGTTTCGCGTCGGGCGCTTTGCAGCATAAAATATCATAGCAAAGCGGCAAGGCTTAACGCATACCTTGCCGCCCAAAGAAATTTAGCAGCAGTGCGGACCGTTTTCAGCCAAGACAGGCGAAGCCATTGGAAGCGTAACTTGTGCAACCAAGAAGCCCAAACCAAGAATCACGATTAAACGAACCAATTTATTTTTCATAACGCACCTCGAGTGGTACAATTTTGGGTTTTGGCAATAGAATCACCAGCCACCCAAGCAAATAGGCAGAACATCGGCAGACTGTTAGGGTTTATTTGGGGGCGCTCGAGCTTGTGGTTCAGGTATGAAATTCATGCGGGTAGCTTAGAAATGTTGAAGCCAAACCGCACTGCAAGTTTTTATGAGAAAATAAACTGTGTTGGATTCTTATGTGCATCAGAGCCAAGCCGAAGCCCACCAAGCGGCGGCTCGAGTTGGTTTAATGCAAATACTGCAAACCAGCCGATTGTCTCAACGTGAAATCGCAGGTCGTCTAAACATTGGTGAAACCTATCTTTCTAAGGTACTGCACGAAGATTCTTCGGAGAAAATCTCATCTTCTTTGGTGCAAAAATTGGTGTTCTTACTGGGTGCGTCTGGTTCTTTGCACGACCAGATTCAGTGGCATTTAGAAAGCGTTGCTGGGCATCAGAAAATCACAAAACTGTCACTACACGACGAAGCCAGTCAGCAAATGTTTGAAACCGTTTTTCAACAACGAATCAGTGCTTTACTCAGTCAAAAGCCGAGCCAAGCCAAGCGATATTTTTTGCAATGCAGTCGTTATGGCGTACAAGTGATTGAAATTTTATTGGCTCGCCGAGCCTATTATCATGCGGCTCGAGTTGCTTTGGTGTTAAATGATATTTTCCATACCTTAAACCGCTTGCCTGACGCGATGTTCTACTCTAAACTCGCCAGTCAATTGTTGTACTCGCCAGACCTCGAGCTTCGTGAACAATTTGAGGATTTCAAAGAATACTACGTCAATGCACTTTATGCCGAAGGGGTGACGTTGCGCTTACTGGGTTTTCATCGTCAGGCTCGTAAAAAGCAACAAGAGATTATTTTGCATTACCCCTCGAGTACATGGTACGCCCATGCTCACCGTGAGAATTTACTGGCGTATTTATTAAATACTCGGATTCAAAAAAAAGTAGCTTTTGATTTACTTAAAGCCCATCAGGTTGCACTGGGGGCTTTGGAAAGTAGCGATAAAGCCATTTGGGAATTGACTGCCCAGCGCAACGAAGCCGAAGTTTGGTTGGGCTTGGGTTTGGCGGGTCGTTCACTCGAGATGCTGAGTGATTTATTGCCAAAGTTAAATTTCACCTCTGGGATAACCAATGTCCATCAAGTCTCGTTTTTGCGTTTATATGGAAAGGCTTTTATTAAATCGCGTCAAAAATCTGCGGCATTTGATATTTTAGAACAGGCTTTGGTTTTGGCGATTGGTGCGGGTCTAGTCCATCAACAACATTGGATTGAGTCTAAACTCAGTCATTTCATTGATTGACCTCGAGAAATACGCTTTTTGGCTTACGGGCTAGTCTGCCTTTGACAATTCAGTAAACATGGTGCTATATTCACGCGGCACTCGAGAGGGTGCGTTTTTTTGCAAGGCGTTCCAAGCGCTCGCGTAGCTCAGTGGTAGAGCACCCCCTTGGTAAGGGGGAGGTCGTCGGTTCAATCCCGACCGCGAGCTCCAGTATTTAGATTCTATAAGCCCGCCTCGAGTGGGCGTATTTCTTTGGAGGAATTATTATGGCAAAAGCAACCTTTGAACGCACCAAACCACACGTCAACGTCGGTACAATCGGACATGTTGACCACGGTAAAACCACCCTGACAGCCGCAATTACATACACGGCTGCATCGGCTGATCCGTCAATCGAAACCCAAGACTACAGCCAAATAGACAAAGCCCCAGAAGAAAAAGCCCGTGGTATCACGATCAACACCGCCCACGTGGAATACAACACCGCCGCTCGCCATTATTCCCACGTAGACTGCCCCGGTCACGCTGATTATGTCAAAAACATGATTACAGGAGCAGCCCAAATGGATGGTGCTATTCTTGTCTGTAGCGCTGCCGACGGTCCAATGCCACAAACTCGAGAACACATTCTCTTGGCTAAACAAGTCGGTGTGCCGCATATCGTGGTCTTCTTGAACAAAGTGGATATGGTAGATGACGAAGAACTGCTCGAGCTAGTCGAAATG
>JANNVX010000020.1:0-8363 GCA_031414595.1 Deinococcales bacterium | reverse complement strand
TTCATTAAGTGACTGGTACAGCCGTAACATCATATTTTTGACTTTTAGTGAGTAGGTCTGCATTCAAATGACTTTACCAAACCGAGAACCGAATGACACTATTCTTGAAATCGGGAAGTTATTCTGGGACAAATCCTTAGTCAGCCGCAACCAATTGGTCTTCTAGGTCAGCAATGTACTTTTCGGCTTTCATGGCGGCTTTTGTGCCAGCCCCAACACTGGTGCTGAGTTGCCTATAAATCTCGTCGGAGACATCTCCTGCACTAAATAAACCGGGGATGCTGGTGTAGATTTCATCACGCACTGCCACATAGCCGTGGGCGTTTAGTTCGACGGTGTTCTCTAAGAATTTGGTGTTTGGTTCGTGACCGACATAAATAAAGACACCATCAGTAGGTACGGTTGTCTCGAGACCAGTTTTTAGGTTCTTGGTGCGGACTCCAGTCACCAGTTCTTCACCAAGCACTTCTTCAACCACGGTATCCCAAATAAATTTCATTTTCGGATTTTTCATGGCACGGTCTTGGGCAACTTTATTGGCTCTTAGGGTGTCACGGCGGTGAATGATCGTCACACTGGCGGCAAATTTGGTCAGGAATGTACCTTCTTCGATGGCTGCATCACCGCCGCCGACCACAACCACATTTTTACCACGGTAGAAAAAACCATCGCAGGTGGCGCAGGTGGAGACACCGCGTCCGTAGAACTTATCTTCGCCGGGGACGTTCAGACGCTTTGGGTTTGCGCCTGTGGCAATAATCACGACACTTGAGGTGTAGGACTTGTCGTAACCTTTAATTCTAAAGCCATGACCGAATTTCTCCAAGCTCTGGACTTCATCATAAATAATTTGCGCGCCGAATTTCTCGGCTTGGGCAACCATTCGGCTCGATAACTCGGGTCCCGAAATCGCTTCGGCAAAACCGGGGTAATTTTCGACTTCATCGGTTTGGGCAATTTGCCCACCGGGATTGCCTTTTTCTAAAATTCCAGTCTTTAAGTTGCCACGTCCAGCATAAATACCAGCCGTTAAGCCCGCCGGTCCTGCTCCAATAATCAGCACATCGTAATCCATATTTCTCCTTACTCTCGAGGCTTTAGTTGGTTAATTACAACAAGAATCACCTTTTTGTTTAGGCGGACAAGGCTCTGAACCATACGAACAATAAACACAACAATCCCCTGTTTTTGGTTTTAGCATTATTTCGCAACTACTACAAACATAAAAATATTGACACGCATCCAGTGGCATAACCTCAGATTTTTGAAAACCACAATTCGGACATGTCAATAATGAATTCATAGAAACTCCTTTATTCCTACTCAAGTAACCTTAAAATACCATTTGGCTGTACAAAAGGCAGTTCTTTGGAGTACGTTACCAAATTACCGATGGTTCATTTTGAGTGGCGCTAGGGCTGGAAGTTCAGTTGCACCGCGTTTTTTAAGGAAACTTCGCATGGCATCTATTTCGATTTTCTGACCGCGCACAATCCCCGTTGCCAATAATTTAGCAATTTCCCTCGAGCCAGATTTTAGAAGGTCTTCTGCCATCATCACCCCGCCTTGATGGTGGCGAATCATCAGTTGTAAAAACTTTATTTCGGAGGCTTTCACGGGTAAAACACTTAAACTCGAGACATCAGCCCTTGAAGCCAAACCCATCTCCTCTCCTTTGCCATTCATTGGTGGGTCGCGCCCAGTTAGTGGCAAACCCCAAGCATTTAACCATGCCTGCATCTGCCCAAGTTCGTTTTGTTGGGTTAGTAACATGTCGGTAGCCAGTATTCGCAGCATTTCGTCTTTGGTGACATCGCGCACTCTGGTCGCCATGTCCACCGCCTGCATATGGTGTGAGCGCATATCACGGGCAAAAATCACTTCGGGGCTATTCTCGAGCGGCGGGGCAATACTCGAACGCCCTAAGAAAAACCCTAAACCAAGAGCCACCAAAACCGCCAAGACATAACGCATAAAGCCATTGTGCCAACTCGAGATGAAAATATGGTCAGAATTTAATTCAAGGTTTTACTCACAATTGGGGCAATACCACAGGCTTGATACGCAAAGGTTAAGGTTAGTTTGGCTCGAGTCAGGGTTTGGACACCGCCAATAATTCGTTGAGATTCGCAACTTGGATCGGTTTGCAGTGGGCTGGTAGTGGCAGTTGAGTAACTTCGGCTTGGGAACGTTCCACGAGTCCACACGATATTTCCGTTAATACTGATTGCACCTGCTGGGAAAGGTTGATTGGGCATAATTGGGCTGCTCGAGGTGAAGATAAAATTCATTTGATTACGCAAGGTTTGCAGTAATCGGCTGGGGCGTTTGAGTTCTACGGTTAAGTCGTTGTCTCGAGTCAGCAGCAATTTATTGGCACTTAGGCTTGCGCCTCTTGTGCCGTTACGGGTTTCACTAAAAACTTGTACCCCAAAGCGCCGCTCGATAATTTCAAAATTGGTAAAGGTAAAACGGTAGCCGATACTTGGGGCGATACCAGTGTCCTCGAGACGAATTCTGCCGCTTTTGCTGCGGCTGCGGTTGTCGGGCAGGGGCTTGATGCAATTGGCAGCATTAAATTCGTAAGTCACATCATCTGGGATGGTATCGGAATCAGAATCGGTTTCTGAACCAGCCACAATCGTGCGGCAATTGGCTGGCAGGGCTTGGAGGGTAATTTCCTTGTTTTCTACAACCAAAATAGTTTCGGAAACTCCAAGATTAAATGTTGTCCTTTCTGTCTCACTGACGATAATTTCCCGCAAATCATCAAATTCTTCTTGGCTTAGGTCATCCGTTGGTGTTTGCGTTTGACAAGCCATCAAAAACAAGAATCCTATTACACATGTCAGTAATTTTTTCATCGGATACCCTTCCCTTCTGAACCTTCTGACGTGAGTGAACGTAAGTATTGTACAAAACCTTCAAGGTCATGAAAGCGAATAGCTTGCGTGAATTTATTTGCATCAACCCAAATCGAAAATTGTTGGTGTGCAGTATGTGGTTGAACTCGGAGTTGGAACGAAATTTCTTCTTGATTATTCATCTAAAACCTCCAAGCAGTAGTTTAGAAGCTCAAGCGTTCCAAGAACGTTCCAAAGAAAATACTGCCCGTAGGCAGGTTCTCGAGGCTATGCACAAGTTCCTGTCGTAAACCTTTGGCATAAGTCCTAAATCGGTTTTTAGTCGTCATTTCCAATAAAACTAAGGTCTCAAGTGATGGTTGTAATTTTCTAAAAATCCTGCCAACTTGCGGGTCAATTTCAATGCCACATTTTGCATAAGCAATCAAAACTCGAGCTTCAAGCCAAACTGGACGAAGTGGCGGTAGTTTCTGTAGTGCTTGCAAAGTTTCTTCTTTTTGATTTGGCAGATGGGCTTTGCAGTAAACAAACTGCACTTGATGTTCTAATTGTGCTTTATGAATAATCGCTTCTATCGAGTCTAAGTACAGTTTCGCCTTTTCAATATTCTGTTGTTGCAAAGCAAGCCTAGCCTGTTGAATCCTTACAGAAACAAGATAAGATTGACCCGCTTTTGAAAGTAATTCTTCAGCCTGTGGTAAATGAGACTCAGCCAAAATTTTATTGGCTAGGCTTAGGTATATCTCAACTAACCATAGATGTTGTAACAAAGTCTGGGCTGGATTAGCGAGTTCGGAACTCAACTCTAAAGCAAGTTTTGCATTCACTATTGAAATCCCCAATTTCCCCGTCCGAAATTGGGCTTTTGAAAGCATTGCCATAAATTGGCATTCTCGAGCCAACATTTTTCCTTTGGTTAGGGCTAATCCTTCTTCAATTGGTACATAGGCTTCTGCAAAAAGCCCAGCCCTTAATTGTTCGGCACAAAGCAAGACCAGTGCCACACTCAAAACCCTGTCCAGACCATATTCCCGTGCTTGTTTAGTGGCTCGTTGCAGTCGCTCAAGGGCTTCTTCTGAACGCCCAAGCAATCCGAGTAACTGCCCTGTTTGTGCTAATTCTGTAATTTCTTGCTCACGATTTTTCAAGGTTTTATAAATCCCATGTGCATATTCAGCTTGCTCGAGGGCTTGTGGTAAATCCCCTAGTCGGCGGTAGCCTTCTTTTAAGCTCGAGTGAAGTTCTGCGGCTATCAAACCGCGTTTTTGTATTTGTAAACCTTCAAGCAGTTTTTCTTTAGCTTCTAAAACACTGCCCACACCAACCAAAGCTGTACCAATCAGCAACAGCGCTTCGGCTTGGGCTTCGCCTGTGCTGTCTTCTAAGGCTTGCATGGCGGTCTCGAGGGCTTGGCTAAATTGTCCTCGGTACAATTGGGCTTTACTCATCAGTAAACTGGCTTTAACACTGTACTCGGGTGGTAAGGCATGGCTTAGGGCTTGCATCGTTTGGGCGTGCTGCTCGAGGGCATCGAGGTTAAAAAGGGTCAGTTCTAAATCGGCAATCTGGGCATGAATGTTAAATTCGTGTTCAAGCTCGGGTTCTAACTCGAGGGCGTGGTCGTAGAGCTTGCGGGCTTCTTGATGGGCAAATAAATTTCGGGCAGCCAGTGCAGCTTTAATCAGGTGGGGAATGGCTTCTTGGTTGCGCCCGCTCTGCTCTAAATGATGGGCAATGCGGCTTGGGTCGCCGTTAGAGCGAATCAGTTGTTCGGCTAGGCGTTTATGGATTAAGTTCTGGCGTTCTGGGGTGAATTCCTCGAGTAAACTGCGACGCACAACATCGTGGTTAAATCGGTATTTGTTTTGTTCTCGGGTTAGTAACTGGGCGCTGACGGCTCGCTCCAAGGCAGTTAATGCCTCCCATTCGCTCAAAGCACTTGATTGCAACAAGTCTTCGGACACAAATGGTGTGGCACAAAGCGTGGCAACTTCGAGGATGCGTTTAACGGCTGCCCCGAGGTGGGTAATTCGTCCAAGCACCAATTCACGGACATTTTTAGGAATCGGTAATTCGGTGTAATCATTGGTTTGGGTATCTATCCCACTTTTCCAAGTGCCGTCTGGTTCAAGACTTAAGCTGCCATTTTCAAAGAACCCTTGCAAGGTCTCAAGCGTTAAAAGTGGGTTGCCTCCACTGGCAATTTGCAAACGCTGAGTAAAAAGTGGTGCATTTCTGCCAGACAGGGTTTGCAGCAGCATTTGCGTTTGGTTTTGGCTTAAGGGGGTTAAAGCGTGACGGCTTAGGTGTCCTTCGCGCTCCAAGGTTTGCAACAGTGTTTGAGCGCTTGGGTTTTCGGTTATTTCTAATGCTCTGGCAGTGGCAATAATTTTGCTGTTGTGTCTGGTCAGGTGGGCAATTAACTCGAGGCTGCTTGGGTCAAACCAGTGCAGGTCATCTAAAAGTAGGGTCTCAAATGGGCGCAGGGCAGCTTGAATGGCTCTAGCGAGGCTTTCGATAAATTTGGCTCGTCCGTCTAGGCTCGAGCCTTGGCTGAGGGCTTGGTCAGCAAATTCTGGCACAAGCCGAGCGATTTCGTTGCGCCAGATTGTGTCCATGCTGCTTGGGTCTATTCGCTGGTTGCTCAGGCTGCGGCGCAAGGCTTCGGCGATTGGGTAAAAGGGGGTATTGGCAGCACTGGCATAGCCTCGTAAACCCAAGTAACCGCCGTTAGCGACTGCGTAATCGGTGACAAGTCGGGTTTTTCCGATGCCCGTTTCTCCTGTAATTAAACAAAAAGCAGATTGCTGCGTGACTAAAAACTGCCAAGCTGTTTCTCGTCCGACCAAAGGCGGGCGGCTGAGGTTGGGGCGTTGCAGACTTGGCTCGAGGGTGATTGGCTTTTCTGGTGTGGTTTTCTGGATTTTTCTGAGTAATTCTAGGCTTTCTGGAAGTGGTTTTAAGCCAAGTTCGGTTTTGAGGATTCGTTCTAAGGTGTCAAAGCGCTCCAAGGCAGCCGCTTGTTCGCCGAGCAGCCAGTGTAAACGCATCAGTTCACGGTGATGCACTTCTTGCAGCATATCCAAATGCACCAGTGCCAGTCTTGCCTCAAGTGCATTTCTAAAATCTGATTGGGCTTCTAAACGCTCACTTCGAGTGACCCATAAACTTATTGCAGCTTGCCTAAACATTTGACGACGCTGCTCGAGCCACAGTTCAAATTCGTTGGCAGCTTTGAGTTCAATGCCCGCTAAAAATTCGCCCTTGTTGTACTCGAGGGCGGTTTCGTTGTTTTGCTTGGCAAGGTAAATAAAGGTTTGCAGGTCGCAGTTAAAATTGTTTAAGCTCACTTCATTGGGCAATATGTTCAAGTGCGGCGCAAGATTGGTTTCTTTGAGGCGAAAAAGTTCTTTTCTTAAATTATTGCGAGCCGCTTCTTCGGGCATCTCCGACCAGAACAGGGCTGCCAATTTACCCCTTGTGGTTGTGCCTTCTAGGGCTAAATAGGCAATTAAACCAAGGGCTTTACGGGTGGCAAGAGAAATCACCTTGCTGGCTTTGGTGACTGTACCGACACCAAATAAGCGCAACTCGAGGGCTGGGGCTTGTGCCATTGGGGGTTAGTGTACCTCAAGTCTTCAAGACGAGGTTCTGGCTAGGCGAAGCCATGTTTTTCTCGAGGAACTTTTTTGGCTGTGGTCGCGTAAATACAAAGCATGGATGCCAAAAAAACCGTGCAGAATTTTCTGCGTAACCTTCCGTACAACGCTGCTGCTTTAGTCGCTTCTGGTATGAGGCTGTTACCGGGTGAGATTCCCAAAACAGTCTACTTAGAATTGTCTGGCGATTACCCTGTGTTTACGCCTAAATCTATTTTGCCAATCAACATTCCGATTCCGGGGCAGAAAAAGACCGAAACGCTGGAAGACTTACAAGACCATCTCGAGGCAATGGCAGAAGTCAGCGCCTTAGAAGAAGTGATTATTCTCGAACGTGGTTTTTCGGGTGGTTTTGCCAGTGCTTATGCCGTGCGACAAATGTTTTTGGCTTTGGTGGCTTCGGGCAAAACCGTGACTTTTTATGCCGATTCGTACAATAATCTAACGCTTTATCTTGCCAGTGCTTGTTCTAAAGTCGTCACCCTTTCTGAAGGGCAACTGATGACCGTCGGCTTAGCCGGTCGGGTACTTTTTCAAGCCAATATGTTCAAAAAAATCGGTGTGGAAATCGAATATGAGCGACGTTCAGAGTATAAAAACGCACCAAATCAACTGACCGAAACCAGCCTGACCGATTCGCACCGTGAAGCCCTGAGCAGTGTACTTGGTAGCCTCAATTTGCATTGGCTAGAAGCCATTGCCGAGGGGCGGAAACTCGAGCCATCAGCAGTGCAAAAAGCTGTAGATACTGCCCCACTTTTGGCGCATCAAGCCTTAGAACATGGTTTACTGACCCAAATTGCCTATGAGGACGAACTGACCTTAGCCGCTAAGCCGCTTCTCGAGGCACAGCGTTTTGCCTCTGCACCTGCTTTTGATTGGTCCAACTCTGGTGAGGTCGCTCTGATTGGCATTGAAGGCGGAATCACTGATGGGGAAAGTAAAAATAATCCGCTCCCGATTCCAATTTTTGGTGGACAAAGCGCTGGGGGTTATAGCGTCTCGAGGGCAATTCGCGCTGCTACCCAAGACGAAAACATCAAAGCAATTGTGCTGTATGTGGATTCGCCGGGCGGCAGTGCCTTGG
Organism: Deinococcales bacterium; assembly: GCA_031414595.1. Lineage (GTDB taxonomy): Bacteria > Deinococcota > Deinococci > Deinococcales > JAAFIG01 > JAAFIG01. The sequence goes on along the minus strand of JANNVX010000020.1, from coordinate 753 downwards.
CTTCGGAAATCATTTGGCGTGAAGTGACTCGAGCCAAAACCATCAAACCCGTTGTGGCAGTCATGGGCAATGTGGCAGCCAGTGGTGGCTATTATGTTTCGTGTGCGGCGACGCGAATCTTGGCTGCACCAGCCACCATTACCGGCAGCATTGGTGTATTTATGCTGCATTTAAGCAATGCTGGGCTGTGGGAAAAACTGGGGTTCACCACCGAAACCATAAAAATGGCGCAGCACTCGGATTTCTTCTCGCCAGACCGCACCTTGACCCCGACAGAAAAAGACAATGTGAACCGAAGTGTAGAGCATATTTACCAGACTTTCAAAACAAGGGTTGCGAACGGGCGTAACCTGAGCTTAGAAGCGGTAGAAACTGTTGCCAAAGGACGGGTCTGGACAGGTTTACAAGCCTTAGAACATGGCTTGGTGGACGAACTCGGCACGGTCTTTGATGGTTTGCGCGTGGCTCGAGAACTGGCTGGATTACCCGAAGATGCACCAGTCACCCACATGACCCCACCAGCAAAATACATTGCACCAACCGATTTGAGTGCCATGACCAAAATTTTTGATACGCGCATTTGGGCGTTGATGCCAGAACAACTCGAGATTCGTTAAGGATTTGTCCGTAAATAACTTCCCTATTTGGAAATGATGAAACATTGTTTCCTAGCAGGACAGACACAGGGGTCTGTCCCTACAAAATCCATAAAAATACGTCAGGTAGGGGCGGACCCCCGTGTCCGCCCTGTGA
>JANNVX010000019.1:0-6660 GCA_031414595.1 Deinococcales bacterium | reverse complement strand
CTTCTTGAAAGTATGGAAGTAAGGCTTGGAATTCTTTTTTGGTTAGTCCAGTCAGGGCTAAGAAGCGAGTTTTATTCTTGACGAGTTTGTCGTAATGCAGCACTCGAATAGTTTATCCTAATTTCCGATAACGTCTAATGGAAGGACACGCTCTAAATTCACAAAAACGAAGTAATGCTAAATCCATATTTGAATCTTCTTTTACTTTTATTGCCTCATCACGTGTTTCTGGTTCGTTATATGGGTCGGATTCGTTATACCGAATTTCTATTTTCTGTACGCCCTCAATCACATGGTATGCCGTTAAAACCCGCAGTTGCCCGTTAAGTTTAATAATAATGCCAGATCCTCGTTCTATACACCGTTGCTCAAGACACGCCATAACCTTGACCGAGGCTCGAGCGGCTTGCATAATCTGCGCTTTTGAGCTTAATCCTTGTGTTTGATATTGTTGGTTAAAGTTATCAATTTGGTCATCAAAAAATACCTGAATGCCGCCAAGTGCTACTGCAACACTTGCAATAATTGATGTCATCCAGCCTAAACAACCCAAACTTTTTTTCTGCGTTATTACCGTAGCTGGTCGCTGGCGCTTAGTTCTTTGGGCTTTGTTCAGAGGCATATACAAACTGGCTTTGACCAGACCAATGGTTATTTGGTCGTCGTGTCGTACTTCTTGTATTTGCACTTTTTCGCCATTCACAAACGAACCGTTGGTACTTGATAAATCGGTTAAAAATACCCTCCCTTGTTTTATCTCGAGTACGGCGTGTTTGGATGAAATACTAGCATCCTCGAGACAAATGTCGTTTATGGTATCTCGTCCAATGCTGGTGTGTTGTTGCAGTACAAATTGTTTTCCGTTAGCAAAACGGATTTCTGGACTTTGCATGGGTACAGCGTATCATTTTGTATTCTTTAGCTCTGGTAATTTGGTTTTGCTTCTTGTTGTTTCATGACTTGCACCGCATCCTTAAATTCGGCTTCCTCGAGTAAATCCGCCACCGTACACCCTAAAAGAATACTGGTCACGGTTGCATCCACGCGCCGCCAAAGGTTTTCTGTGCCACAAGCATTGACATGGTTGCAGCTCGAAGAATCTTCAACACAAGCAACAGGGGCTAGGCTGCCCTCGAGTGTCAGAATAACTTCGAGGGTGGTGATTTGGTCTGGGGCTTTACTCAGCATGTACCCACCAAATGCGCCTCGGGTGCTTTTTATGTACCCAGCCCGACGCAATAGTGCCAGTATTTGCTCGAGGTACGCGCCCGAAATGCCTTGGCGTTCCGCGATTTCTTTGATGGCTAGTGGTTTGGTTTCTCTGGCAAGTTCGACCAAAGCCCGCAATCCGTATTGTCCTCGGGTTGAAATCCACATTAGGCATTCACCATCTTTTGTCGTGACGCATGATGTTTTAATCCTTCGGCTAAGAAGTACGAGCCAATCACGGCAGTTACGGCTAGGCTTTGCAGAATCAGTCCTTCCCAAGTGGCGTAAGTACCTAACCACAAGCCAAGCGCAGCTGGAAAGCCGTTGCTAATCGCATGAATTGGTAGCCAACCAACCACTTGCCAAATTCGCACGGTATTACCAACCATAATCCACAGCACGACACAAATTAAAACGCCGGTAAACACCAGCATTTTCTTGTGGGGCAATTTGGTTTGCAAGGCAAAAACCAGCACCCCGATGATGCTTACGCCAACCAGTGCAACGGCTGTTCCAGACAGTACACTCGAGATTCCAGATTGCAGCACCAAGGATTGTAAAAAAAGCGCGGTTTCAAAACCCTCGCGGTACATGGCGGTAAAACCCAGAATAAATAAACCAAGAGCTTGCCCAGTCACCACGCCCATCAGCGAATGCTTTTGTTTATGAAAACCAGCCAAGCGGTCATTCCAATAAATATTGTGGAAAAACCAGTTCATGATAATTAAAAGCACCACAATTGCAATTAAACTAACCACCGCTTCAAGCCGTTCACCAAAAACCGCAAAGGCATTGACAATACCGCGCATGATTAAAAAAGTGATGCCACTGGCAAATAAAGCTACAACTGCACCTATCCATAATGGACGGCGTAAATGCCGTACTTCGGGGCGTTTTAAGCTCCCTAGTAAGGCTGCTAAAATCAGCACTGCCTCGAGTCCTTCACGAAAAACAATCACTAGGGCATTGATAAAAGTAGCGGCGGGCGAGGAATCCGTGCCGACAATTTTAGTGGCTTGTACCAGTTTGACCAGCAGTTCACGGCGGGTATTGCGAAGCTGCTCGAGTGGGGCGCGTTCTCGGATAATTTTAGCCAATCCAAGCGGGTTTGAACCGTTCCAGAAAAGCATTTCGATTTCCGAAGCCAGTTGAGGTTGAAAAAACTTAATTCGGGCTTCGACCCCGCTTTCTAAAATGGCATAAGCACTGACCCGAGCATTTTCGGCTTGGTCATACGCACCTTGGCGCAGGGCAGTCTCGAGTTGCCCAAGGTGTTCACGGATGACATCTAAATCTGCATCTGGGGCGGCTTTGCGCCATTCAATGGGAAGCAGTTGCTCGAGTAAAACCGTGGTTTCTTGAACTTGATTTTGCAACTTTGTAAGTGCCACAGGCTGCTGCCCAGCAGCTAAACGCAATTGTGTGCCAAGTGTGTTTAAGCCAGTCCGCGCCAATTGGGTACTGCTGGCATCGCGCTGCGTTAATAATGGTTCTAAATCGCTAAAAGCCGCGTTCGTCCCCTGCCAAAATGCCGTAGCTTCGGCAATTTCTAAGTCGAGTGTAACGCGAGTCACGCCGTTTTCGGTGCGTACACCACGGGCATACTCGACAGGGACAAGCCCAAGAAAACGCAGCACTTGGGCAGACCGTTTATTGCGCTCGGTTTCGGAAAGTGGCGCAGCCCGCCAGCCACGTAATAAATCCTGCACCAACAATAGATTTTGGGTGTTGGGCGTATCAACGAGGCTCGAGAAGGCAGTTTTGGTTTGCAGCAATTTTTCTTTGGGGAATCGGGCTGCCAAAATACCAAAATAACCTTGTGCCAAAGCCGCATTTTGCACCGCTAGAACCCTAAATTTACGTTCTAAATGCTGCTCTAGTTCAAGTAGCGCTTCGGATAACCGCGCTTGATATGTGCCAAGTAAATCGGCTTGGACAGCCAATAATCGGCTTTTAGGGTCGCCTGAATTCTCGAGTGCCAGTGTCGCCTCGGTTTCTGGCGGATTAAAACGGGTTGCACGGCGGTATTCTCGTATCAGTAGCCATGCCTTGGCGGTTTCTAAGTCGTTATTTTTTAGGCTAGTCTCGAGTTTTTGATAGCTTGTTCCTAAAATCCCAGTCCAGATTTGGGCGGCAAGCCGAGCGAAGGTTTTTGGGTTCGCATCTTTTACGGCTTTTTCTAAGTCTAAAAAATTGGCTGTACCGAGTTGGGCGTTTTGATAGGCAATTTGGGCAGTTAAAACCAGATTCCGCGCACTTTCGGCATCAAAAACCAGTTCGGTTTGTGCCGAGGCTAAACTGGCTCGGACAATTTCAGCCGCCGCACTTGGTTCAGAAGTTGCCAAGGCAAAACTCGAGACCAGAAAAGCAAAAAGTATCAAAAAACGTTTCATACTTATAACTTCACGCCGAGCAGCGCCGCAGCTTGTGAAATCCGCCCCGTGATGGCAGTGGCTCGGTTCTCGCCTTCTTTACCAATGGCTTCGGCTTGTTCTGGACTAAAACGCCTTGTTTTTTCTTGTACCTCGAGTTTCTGCGCCCAGACTTTTAAGCTGCTTAAACCAGCGTTAATTTGCGTGTCCAAACTGGCATTTTTGGCTTTGATGGCACTTGAAACGCCTTTGTAGAGGTTTTGCCAACTGCTGACATTTTGGCTTAAATCGTTCAGGCTCGAGATGACATTAAAATCGCGTTGGGTACTTTTTTCGCCCAGTACAAAACGACTGGTTTTCCAGCGTTCAATAAAGACACTGGCTGCGGTTGGAACATTGGCTACCAATGCCCCAAACACATCCGAAGTGCTTGGATTCCATTTTTTAGCCGTCTCGAGCAACTGCCCAGTGAGTTCATCGAGTTTAGCCGCCGCCGCGAATAGCACATAGGCATTGGGAAGCTGATCGCCAAAATCTATTTTGCCATTGTTATCAAGGTCAAACTTTACGCCACTCGAGAACCCCTTGTACGTTCCCCACAGTGTTGCCTCGGCAACTCCAAAGGCGTTACCGGGTTTAGCCAGAACTGTGCCGTCTGCCAGTTTCAGGTCAAATTCGACCACTGCATCGCCACCATCTGCCACACTCGCACCCGCATCCAAGTTCAAGTCAAAACTCGCCAGCATTTCGACACCCGCCACGATTCCTTCGACGCTTTCGTAAGCTGGACTGGCACTTGACCATGCAGTTCTGGCATCACGCAAGGCGTTACGGGTGGCTGCTCCAAGCCCAGCCAGTTTGGTGTAATCAAAATTCTGGGCTTTGGCTAAGTCTAGGTAGCGCTGTGCCGCATTTTTCATCGCGTTGGTGCTGTTTTTTTGGATTGTTACCCGCTCGAGCAAATAGGTTTTAACCACAGCTGGGCTGTCGGCATTGGCAACACCGATGATTAACGAGGCGCTGATGATGGTTAGAACGGTGTTTTTATGGTTCATAGTTCTCCTAATCCGATAAATCCTACTGATTTACTCGGATTTAGGGTATTTTGGCTCGAGTTATGAGCGTTTGTCAAGGGTAACTCAGGCTTAATTTCCTCGCCCAATCCGCCATGCTAAAGTGTTGAGCAATACTTTTCGTTTTAGTTTACGGCAGACCCTTTTATCTCAACTTGATTACAACCTTGCCTTTTGCCCGTCCAGTTTCGACATAAGCCATCGCCTCATTGGTTTTTTCAAACAAAAATACCTTGTCCATAACGGGTCGTATAACACCAGAATCGATAAGAGAAGTAATCTCCTGCAATTGCTTTCCATTTGCTCGCATAAAAAGAAAAGAATAATGCACCTGAAGATGCTTAGCTTTTCTCCGAACACCAAAGCTCAAAAGTCGCATGACCAGTTTCAAAAACCAAGGCAAACCATTTTCTTTGGCAAAATCGGGATCGGGTGGACCAGAGATTGAAATGAGCTTGCCACCAGGTTTAAGCACCCGCAATGATTTCTCGAGCGTCTTTTCGTCTTGACTGTTCAAAACCACATCGTAATCATGTAGCACGGTCTCAAAATCATCTTTTTTGTAATCAATCACAATATCAGCACCAAGGCTTTTCACCAACTCGATATTGGCTGCGCTGGTGGTTGTCGCTACGGTCGCACCCAAATGTTTTGCCAATTGAATTGCAAATGTTCCTACACCACCAGAACCCGCCTGAATGAAAACTTTTTGCCCTTTTTTCAGATTCGCTTTTTCGATCAGTGCTTGCCAAGCAGTCAGGCCTACCAGAGGGATAGAAGCCGCAGCTTCCATGGTAAGGTTTTTTGGCTTGATTGCTACGTCGTTTTCGTTCATCGCAATAAATTCGGCAAAAGTTCCAATTCTATCTTTATTTGGTCGAGCATAGACTTGATCGCCTGCCTTGAATCGCTGCACTCGAGAGCCGACTCGAACCACGATTCCAGCCACATCATTGCCCAAAATAAGTGGTAATTTGTAAGGCAAAATAAGTTTGAACTCTCCGTCTCTGATTTTAGAATCCAGAGGGTTTATACCAGCAGCGTGAATCTGAACCAGTACATCATTTTCTTGGAGCAATGGATTTGGCACTTCAGTCAATTGTAAGTCATTCTTTTTTCCATAGCGATTGATTATAAATGCCTTCATAATTTTTTCTCCTTGAAGTTTTTCACTGAGGAACGCTAGAGCCTGTGCAACCAATTCATTAGACAATGCTATTGTGTCATACCAAGTTGTGTTAATCAGTCGCGTATTTTGACTGATTAACCGACTAAAAGGAGTGACAAAAGAACCAAATTAACGCATGAACGACAGTTTGACCGTCTTTCTGGTCAAACGAGAGTGGTTAAGTTAATTTGGTATCAGACAGTCTTCAACTGCGGTTGCTGATGATCGTTATTTCTCGTATTGCGACAGGGCATTCCCGTTTTTTACATAGGTGAGCGCCTCAGGCATCTCGTAGGCGTGGATGGCTGAGACAAACGATGGTAGCTTGGCGGACAGCCTTGATACTGCGTCGCTGGCAAAAAATGCTCGTAGCACGCTGGAGTTGGTGAAGCCAAGGATTAAGGAGGCGTGAAAATGCTGATCCTTGGGGTTGTCGTGGGCTACGTTTGGCGTGTCCCAGAGCTTCTCGATCCACGGCATAAACACCTGTGTTCGGAGTTCCTTTAGTACGCCCGTACTGGCAACTGCGCCAACAAACTCAGCGTTGATGAATTTCTGGAAGGCGTGCGTACTAACACTATCCTTTTTCCGAAGGTAGATAAGGACTCGGCTTTCGGGTTTTGCTCCGTCAGTATTAACGGTGTACCATCGGGCAGAATACGGCAGTCCCGCGTAAAGCAGGGTGCGTCGGAAGACATTTAGGATTTGTCCGTAAATAACTTCCCGATTTACACCTCAAGTCGGTTTAGCCACATAATTCCATTGCGGCATGACCTTATCAAACACAATACGCATCGAATCCTTGAAGTCATCTGCGACTTTTCGTTTAGTGGCATAA
>JANNVX010000018.1:0-201110 GCA_031414595.1 Deinococcales bacterium | reverse complement strand
TCTTGAAAGTATGGAAGTAAGGCTTGGAATTCTTTTTTGGTTAGTCCAGTCAGGGCTAAGAAGCGAGTTTTATTCTTGACGAGTTTGTCGTAATGCAGCACTCGAATAGTTTATCCTAATTTCCGATAACGTCTATTAGTTTTGACAAGATAGTCTCCGATTTCATTTTGAAACCGAAATCATATTCACGAAAGTGTACCTAATTCACGCTCGAGGTCGTCAAATACGCCATTTTTTCGGCGAACCACTATTCGATCTCCTAACTCCGTTTCAATCCTCGAGTACGAGTGAACCCGTACCCAACGCTGGTTTTGATGTCGGTAAACTCAAAAATAACATGTTTCAATCCTCGAGCGCAATCGAAACCGCGCCCGACAGTAGGTTTCGCGGAACTCGTTGTTCACGCTGTTTTCTTGCGGTTTCCCGCGAACCTTGCCGTTTATTACCGTTTTATTTTCCTCTTTTTTTATTCGACTGTCAAGGTTCTCGTGCTGAATGAGGTTTTTGATTGCCGCGAACCTGACGGGGTTTCCGTTAGCACTGGGGGTTCGCGCACACAGGCGCTAAATAATCAGGGGGTCGTCGAAGTCTACATATGAGTCTATTCCAAGGACATCTAAATTGTCTTCTCGAGGAGCGCGTAATCGGTAGAGGCGTAGCGAATCGGTCTTTGGGTCAATGATTTTCTCGAGCTTGACCAAAAAGGCTTGGTACTGCATGTCGTTAATACGGCATTCAAAAATACTTTTCTGGACGCGCTGCCCAAGGCTCTTACAGGCGTTGGCAACCTGACGTAAGCGCCGCCTGCCTTCGCGTTCTTCGGTGTTGACATCGTAACAAACCAGTATGTCCATCTTAAACCTTGGGGATAAATGGCGGGTACTCGAGTAAGTCGCCGCGTAAGTGCCGAGCTAGTAACCGAGCTTGGATATGAGGGATAAGTCCAATCGGAATGATACTTTGGGTAATCGGATGGGTGATTTCTTGTTTTTTGCGCGTCTGGTACTCGATTAACACAGTTTTGCGCCCGCTTTCATTTAATCCCCATGCGCCGCCAGTACGTTCATCAAAGTCTTTGATTGTGATTTGCGAGCGGTTAATCAAGGTTAATGCCAACCTATCAGCGATGTAACTGCGAAACTCTTCGATTAAATCCAGTGCCAGCGCAGGTCGTCCAGAACGTAAAACGTGTAAAAATCCCATCTGTGGGTCGAGTCCCACGCCCTCGAGCGCAGCTACACAATCGGCGGTTAAAAGGGCGTAAATAAACGATAGTAAGGCGTTAATCGGGTCTCGAGGTGGGCGTTTACTGCGCTCGAGAAATTCAAAGTCCAGTCGGTTGGTGCGGATTAAACTGCTAAATGCCCCAAAGTAGACTCGAGCAGCGTTGCCTTCTATCCCGCGTAACTCCTCGAGGTTGAGGGCATTTTTGGTGTGGCGCAAACTCTGTTCTAAGTCTGTGCTGGCATTACGAAGCGTTGTCCAGTCGCTTGGGTCATTGCTTTCGCGGGCGGCTCGCATTAACGTGCCTCGAGTATTCTGGACTTTTCCTGCAATAAATCTTTTGGCTATTGCCAAGCAACGTTCTGGATTATCAAGCGCTAAGTGTTGAGCGCGGCGTAAAAGCACATTACCGGTGGTGCTACCATGAATCCGAGCTTTGAAACGCCCCCATTCGGTCAGAATAGAAATATCGCGTCCTTCATCGGCACATCGCGCCATTAAGTACGGGCTTATCAGAACATTGCCAAACACGGCAATGCTGCTTAAATGATGAAGCGGCACGCGGGCTTTGACTTCTCGGTCTACTTCGATTTTTATCGCGTCATGCTCCAAGTGCAGATACGTCCCTTGGGTTTGAATATAAAGCGTGTTTAGGGCTTGGTTCATGACATCTCCTCGGGCAAGAATGGGTCAGAAGTCTCGAGATTTCGCACACTGGGCATACAAGCACTTTGTAGGCTGCAATGGGTACAACGTTGGTCATTGACAGGTTCGGGAGTGATACCGCTTTGCAATTGGCTTCGCACTGCCTCGATCACTTCCAAGGTTCGGGTTCGTAAGGCTGGGCTAAATTCAATGTCGCGGCGGCGTTTGCTGGCAATATGGTAAATCGCGCCTTTTGGGACACGAATCTCGAGCATTTCTTCGAGGCACAGGGCTTGGGCGCAAAGCTGAATATCATCGCAGAGTTTCTCGAGATTAGCGGTTTCGGGGTCTGGGCTTTTTTTGCGTTTACCGCTTTTGTACTCAACAGGAAATGGTGTTTCGTCAGGCATAAACTCGACCACATCGGCACGACCACTTAACTCGAGGGCATCATTAAAAAGCGGTAAGGCGCGTTCGATTCGGATTCCCTCGAGTAATTCGATGGTCGGTTCATCGGCTCGAGTATGGCTGCGTGTGCCTTTGGCGGTGTATTCGTTGTCCTCCCAGATGTTCTCGAGGTGAATCAGGGCGCAACGGCGTGGGCAGTAGGCGTAGTGCATCAGGCTCGAAAGGGGAATTTGGGAGGGTTCGTTCATGGTTTTACCCCTCGAGTAAGCGCGTCAGAGTCACGCCGTTTGGTAGTTCAGTATCATTGATAACCAACCCATTTTTATAGGCAGCAAATTCTCGAGCCACACCAACTTTCTCAAGTTGTATTCGTTTGAAAAGCTGCTGACTTGGATAATTCCCCAAAGCGCTGTCATGACTAAAGACATATAAACCTTGGCAAGCAGTTTGCCCTCGGCTGGCACTTCGGTCTAAATCCCACATATTCATCAGGGCTTTCCAAAGTAATTCGAGGTCTGTGTTATCAAAACCCGTGTCCTTGGCATAACTTGGGACATAATAGCCGTGCATCACATACAAACCATATGGGATAAAGGCTTTTCGTCCAATTGTTCCACTTCGGGCAGTATCTTCTCCATCGTCACCTTTAACTGTGTTTTTTTCGTCGGCTTTGGTTAAAGCAACTCGAGTAATCGCCGCATCCAATGGCAGAATTCTGTCTACACTTCTCGAGAATGTCAGTTGTACGGGTCCTCGCACCTGTCCACAGTTGACTTCTGTACTCATGACTGCCCCAAATGCCCGAACATCAAAAAAGTTTTCGCACATCCAACGACGTACCCCTGGACTTTCTTCTTTGGATTTGGATTTGATATTAAGGGCAGTGTAAGCTCGAGTGTTTTGATTGTTCAAAATTGCACCTTGTTGCACATAAATCTTGAAGCGTTCTTCTACTCCGTGTAATTCGTCTACATAATTGCGAATTTTGCGCTTTATGGCAACATCAGTTACCAGTCCTTGACCTGTTTGCGGGTCAGTTCGTGGCAAATTTCCTGCGTCTGGGTCGCCGTTTGGGTTGCCATCTAAGACATCAAAGAAAAGTACAAAATCGTGGCGTTTGCTGGCATCTAAATGAATCATGATTGGTTCTCCTTTTTTGCTTCTTTTGCATCTTGAATTCGGGCAAAACGATCTGCTTTTTCGTGGTAGTAGCCAAGACTAAAAAAGGCTTGGTCTGTAGGTTCAAGCACTTCTGGGATGGTTTTAAGTTGCCCTAGAATTTGTTGTAACCGCGTATCCTCTCCGTAATGAGCCGCAGGGTCAGATTTGCGGATTCTCGAGAGGTGGTCTTGTGCGCCTGCCATGACATTCGCAAAGACCAAAACAGGCGTACTCGAGATTGAGCCGTAAAATCTGTCGGTGACAGTGGTATTGATTTTGCTGCTGCTGCCATATTTGACCAGTGCCATCCATTGCAGATTTTCCAAGGCAGACATTAAGCGCCCAAGTTGGTATCCGGGGCTTTGATGGTCGGGTTGTAAAGCAATAAGTTCATCCATTTCTATTTCCTCCAGTGATATTAAAGTCATGCGGGTGAGTACAGCACGAGGCTTGGTGATTCGTTGTTCGGCTCGATTGCGTTTGGAAAGGCTATTTAGGTAATGTTGTGGCAACGGTGTACGTTCAAGTGCAAACCCAAGCAAGACATTAACGGTTTGCGCTGTTTGTTCTTTATTGGCATCTCGATACAAGCTGGCAGCAAGTTCAAATACACCCATTGGCTCAGTATCAATTAAGTTTTGTGTGGCTATATAAACTGCTAAATTCTCGCCAACTTCTCGCAAGGTACTGGTAATATGATTTCTAACAACCACACGACTTGTATAAGCTGATAGGCAAACACAATAAAATTCGTCTGGCTCAAGGTCATCAAATATATTTCCCGTAAAAGCACTGGAAATATGTTTTTTAACGTGCTGGCTTGTACGGGAGCTTTTGATTTCACTCTTAACACTTTGCCCACTCAGGTATTTGGTCAAAAGCTCATGACCATTTGGTTTTTTGAGAAACCCAACAACATCTGGGGTTTCTACTGCTCGAGTCCAAAATGCAAAAACCACAGGGGAAACCCGTAAATGTGTTTTAGCATCTGAGAGTAAAGTATTCAGTGCGGTTGCATATTTTACGGCGACCTCTGTACGAACAGGTGCGATTTCGGAGTTACGAAGGGCATATGATTCAAAAGCTGGTTTATCGGCACTGATAAAACCCATACCGGCGGTATGCCCATCGGGGATTAAACCACCTTTAATCGGCATTGGTTCACGACGCATTACCGCACCAATTTTTCCTGTAATCAGACATTCGGTAATCAAGGCAGCATCTTTGGTGCTTGGTGTTTCGTGGTCATCTTCACTCGAGTATTTGCTTGCCCAAAATGCTTGTACTAGCTCTAAGGCTGTTACTTTGCGCCCCTCTATTTCAAAGGTTACTTTGTCTTTTGGGGTTGTTCCTTCAGGAAAAATTGGCGTGTTTTCGGGTAATTGCTCTAAGTAGGTCAGAACTGCTTGAACATTTAGGTCTTTTGTGGCAGCCAAACAAGCTCGAGTTTCTTCGAGAAATAATTGTCGCTTTTCAAGGGCTTTACTCCGAATCTCAGGCGTATCTTCTGGCATAGCAAGGTCAAAAACATATTCAAGGTCATCCGCAAGCAAGGCGGCTTTTGCGCCTGTGCGCTTAATTTTAGGAACAGGTAATGGTTTACCTCGGTCTGCTTTTTTACCAAGCCCATCGGAGGTTCTTTCAAGGTCAAGAAAATGACCTGTTGAATCGAGCTTAACCACCCAAGGTACGTTTGTTTCTTGGTACATAAAAGGTAGGGATTTCCCATCTCGTTCAAGGCGTTCGGCATATGCCACCAATTGCTCAAGCAGCATCAGATACCCCCATATAATTCTTGTGGCACACGCAAAATGCCCTGCTCGAGTTTGGCTCGAAAAAATTTAGGTTTAGCCACGCCATCCACCCATGTGCTACCGTTTGGAGTGTGTTGCTTAAAACTGATGCCACCTTTTTTCTGGGTCGCAAATTCAAGATCAAACAGCATTCTGCCTAATTCGTTGTCTTCTGGTATTGCTTTTTCCGAACCGTTCACAGGTTCAAAACTGGCTGTGAATTCTCGGTTGCCTAAATATGGCATTCGGTGCGCCTGCCCTTTTTCGACTCGGCGTGAGAACATTTCCAGATACTTAGGCAATGGGTCACTGGCTCGAGGCATCAAGTCTATTTCGGCATGAATAATGTACTCTACATCACGTAAAATAAGCGAGTGGCGTTGTGTACGGTTGTCGTCAGCCGCATATCCTCCTGCTCCGTTCTGCGCCCAACCTTTGGCTGTTTTGGGTACGATAAGGTTTTGAATTTCGTTACGGACAATAGAAAATCGCTTAATTGGTTTCAAAACCCAAATCTCGGTAATTCGGTAACGCATTTCGGGTTTCCAGAGAATACCTTCTAACACACCTCGAGCCGCGCTTGGTGTGATGACATCATAAGAAACACGCTCTACTTTGTTCTCAGGGCGAGTAAAGCAAGCAAAGTCACTCGAGATTTTTAGACGAATAGCATTATTGGTTGGCAAGGTTTCACACTCCTTTCTTGAGTTTTCGGTCAATCAACTTCACTGAATTCGCCACTATCCATATTTCTAAAATGTATTTCCTCCAAAATCTCCAATCGCCACTGCTCCTTGAGGGCTGTAGAATGCGGACAATCATGACAGACAGAAGCATCTATTGCTTTTGAAAAGCAGTCATGAGCGGTATCAACTAAGATTTGGGGTGATGTGGAGTAGGTCATGCCAGTCAACATAGCATAGTTTAATTCTTAGTGAAAGACCTGTTGTACTTTGTTATACTTCAGTGTAAACTTGTATTCGCTATTAAGCGAGGATTGAAATAGTGAAAGACCTGTTGTTTCTCATGTGGCGCATCATGGTACACCCTCTGATGCGCCCGTCTTACATCACGGTCATTTCCACGTTCACCTCCTCGAGAATTCCCAAGTTGTCATCGTATTTACCAACCCACTCAAGCAAATCGGGGTGTTCAGCACAAGGTCGAATCAGGGTAGCGCGGTCTAGTTTTTCGAGTTGTTTTTTGAAGACATTCACAAGGTAAGGTTGTAATTTTCGCATTGTTTGACGGTTAAATGGTTGGCTAAGAATAGCTGCGACAATTTCAGGAGCGTATTGTCTTACCAAAACAGCTTCAGTATCATCCTCAATTACACGAAATTCTTGACTAACATTCGGGTAATCAAAATCTTGGCGTAGACTCTGAATTTTACGGGCATCCGTATCCGTGGCGTTATGCAATTCAGTAAAGTATTTATGAAATGTATCGGCAGCATTTAAGTCAATTCCTTTGCGTAACCAGCTTTGGGTTTTATGGGTCGCAGCTTCATAAACGCCTTTAGGTAAACCTAGTTGTTCTGGCTGAAAAACCACCACTAAACCTTTTTCTGGGTACAATTTCATGTTACGGTTACAGCGACCAGCAGCTTGTACGATGCTATCTAACGGTGCAAAAGCTCGGTACACAACTGGGAAATCAAGGTCTATTCCTGCTTCAATCAATTGGGTGGAAATTACGCGGCATGGTTGTTTTTGCTCGAGTCTTGTTTGAATTTTTGCGATTTGTCTTTGACGATGAGCGCCGCATAAATGGGTACTTAAATGAATTGCTTCAGGGTCATTCAGCGCCGAAAAAATAGCTCGAGCGTGCGCTCTGGTATTGACCACACAAAGCACTTGCTGATGTTGAACCAATTCTTTTGCAATTCGTTGCCAATCCCACGCCTCCCACGAAAATTGATACTTTACCCTCTCAAGATTCCGAAAAAGACGGTTCGGGTCTGGTGCAATTTCTCGGCTCTGTAAATCTGGAAATCCGCTTCCCGAATCTAGGGCTGGTTGTGTTGCTGTGCAAAATACGATACTCGAGTGGTAAGTATCTACTACTTGATGCAAAACATCCATAATTGGTGTTAATAACGGCGCAGGAAGGGTTTGTGCTTCATCGAAAATAATTACGCTTCGGCTGATTCGATGTAGTTTTCGTAACTTAGACGGTTTCCGAGCAAATAAAGCCTCTAAGAATTGTACGCCTGTTGTGACAATAATCTTTCCATCCCAGTTCTCTGCCGCTAATTTAGTCCAAGTTTCGCCTTCATTTGGGTCATGTTGAACGCCGCTATGACTCTCAAGAATATTTTCTGCACCAAGAACTTCGCTAAAATCTTGTGCGATTTGGCGTGTAATTGTTAAATACGGCACAACATAAATGACTCGTTCAAGGTTATGCAAAATGGCGTGTTGTAGCGCAAATGCAAGCGAACTTCTGGTTTTTCCACCACCTGTAGGAACGCTGAGTCTAAAAAAACCTTTCGATTCAGAAGCGCGTTCTAAAGCTCGGTAGTAAACTTCGGCACGAATTATATTAACTTCATTTTGTTCTGCCTGAGCTATTTTCTCAAGCTGTGCCGATTTTAACTTGTCAAGTAAGGTTTCTAAAGGAATTTTATCTTCCCCTCGAATTTTACTTTTGTGTGGGCTACCAAAGGCTTCAGTATCTAAATGGTCTGCATCCACCAAGCAACTGAGCAACATTCGGACAAAAAATTCGCGCTCAAGTTTTGTTTTGAAGTGAGTTTGTGGAAATTCAAAATTTTCTTGTGTTAGTAATGCTAATTTTTTCCAGCTAAAGGCTTTTTGCACACCGTCTTGTACTAAAGCAGTTTCGCTTTTTTCTTTGATACTATCGAGTAAATCAGTTTTAGACTTTAGCCCTGCATGATGTGCTGCAATAACCCAAGGCAACTCTAAGCCTGTTGCCAATTCATCATTTAAGGCAAAAAGTCTTGTGATGACAGCACCTGTCATTGCGTGAGGTGCTTTGCCTTTCTCTGGTTGTGATTTGTCATCGCGTTTTGCAATATGAGCTTCCCATAAATAAGCTTGAAAAGCACTGCTAAATTTCCCTGTATCATGAAGCATTCCAGCCCAGTGTGCAATTTCGGCTGCACCGAATTTACTGGCGAACACAGCCGCATCTTTTGCCACCGTTTCCAAATGTTCAAGCAATTCGTGCCAAGGTGAATTAGGGTCTTTTGCGTCGCGTGGCGTGTGTGCCGCATACTCTGGTTTCATTCGTACCTCCGTAAAATTTCCCGCGCATCCTCGAGCCACCGTTGCCGTAACCCCTGCGGCTCGAGAACCTCAACTTTTGCACCCCAGCCCCGAATAAACGGCATCAGTTCTTGCGGTTCGCCTTTACTGTTGACCCCAATTTCAATCGTCAGAATATAATTACCCTCTTCATCGGTTTGACGGTGCTTGACCCCCGGAAAGCGTCTGTTCTCGAGCCAGCGCCGTACACTAGCGTCAAATTTTAGCCGCACTAACATAGACTCACGGTTGCCAATCACCCCCCAAGCATCGGATAAAAAGACTTGTGGGTCAAAATCCAGTGGTATTTCGTAGTGCTGACCGAGTGGCGTAATGCCTTTCATCAGGCTGAGCATAAATGTTCTGACTTCATAAGGTGGGTGGTTAATTCTGCGTCCAATCACATATATTTCAAAGTTGCTTCTGGAAATTTCTACAAAATAAATCTCGAGTTCGGTCTTATGGGGTTTTTGACTGCTGGTACTTAATGCCAGATAATCAAAGTGGATAGTTTGGCGTTTTGTCCAACAATTTGCAATTTTTTCAAATTCAAAGAATTTTTCTTCTGTACCTTGGTTGTTGGGCATGGACTGCTTGGCGATTTGCTGCATTTGCGGTGGCATGGTCAGTAAAATCTTCTCGAGGGCGTTCTGATAACTTTTTGGTGGGTTGCTCGAGTGGTGGTACAGCAGACGCAAAGCGATATGGGCAGCAAGGGCTTCGTCGGGTTTCATGCGTGGCGGTGGACTTTTGGTAATTTTGAACTTCTCAGGGCGTGTTGCTTGAGAGGTAATCTCAAAACCTTGGTTGGTAAGATCGGTTAAATCACGTTGTAAAGCCCGTATACTGGCTGGTGAGTGGTCTATCTCGAGCCGATTACAAAGGTCTTGGTAAGTGCGTGGTGCAGCCTCGAGCAGTTTTTGTACTTGTTGTAAACGAATGGTTTTTTTCTGAGTAGCTTTCATGGGTTACTCCTAATAGCGAATTAACACGACAATACTCCACCCCTGTCGCCTGATGGTCGCTTTTATTTACAATTTGTATCTGTACTCTGATAACCTGAGTGCATCTAACTCAGTTCAAATCGCGTGGTTGATGATCAAAAGATCGTATTCGCTCGAGTACCCAATCTTCACTTACACCCGTCATAAACACCGCAACCGCTTCGCCTTTTCCCCGTGCTTCTTGTACATCGTAATGCCAAATGCTGTTCGGGTCGAGGCTATAAACCCCACCTTTTTGCATCACACTTTCATTCCAACCAAGCATTTCACGTAAAGCAGCCACAGCTTTTGAAATTAGTTTTTGTTTGGCTCGAGCTTCAACCTTGGTGGTGTTTGGATAAAAATCGAGGAGTAAATCACGGGCGCTGCGAGACTGATGATGCTCGAGCAGTAAAACCAAGAGTTGTGCCGCCCGACTGGTAGGGTTAATGCTCAGGCGGCGTTGGTTAATACTGATTTGCAATGTCCCTCTGGCTCTGACCACAATCTGAAATTCTGCATTGCTTGGTGGTGATTCAGGTAAGGTCAGGTTCATGCTCATCAATAAGGCTTGAAGTTTTGCAAAACATTTGAGTTCTTCACGTCCCCAAAGGCTGTACCAACGTACTTTTTGGGCATACTCGAGCGCAAGGTTAGGATTTTGGTGTTGCCGTGCGATTTCGGCAAAGACAATCTGACGGCGTTCCTCGTCTTCGCCCCTGCCTTGCCATTGCTCGAGGTCGTTTAAGGCAGCTTCGATGTTGCCGTTGCTAAGCCGTGCTGCCGCTAAGTCTGGGTAAATGGTCAGGGGAAGATTATTTTTCTTTTGGATTGCCAAGGCTTTTTGTAGGTGCGTTAGAGCTTGGCTTGGATAACCTTGTAAGCGCAGGGTATGACCGATGCCACGTTGGGCTTGGATTTTATCAAAGGGTTCTTTGGAGAGTTTTAAGGCTTTTTCATAAGCAAATAGCGCACGTTGATATTCTCCTGCGGCTCGCCAAGATAAACCAAAACCGCGCCAGGCTTGAGACTGAAAACTCTTGGCTTCTGGGTGTGAAGCGCGTTTCAAGAGTTGGGCGTAATGACCTTCTGCTTCCTCGAGTTTTAATTCTTTAACACAGGATAAACCCATATTCGCCATGATTTGGGCTTGGTAATAGGCATCTTGCTCAAAAAAATCTTGGGCTGTTGCCCAGCATTCTCGAGCGGCAGCCCCTTGAAGTTCAAGTTCTAAAGCTCGTCCCCATTCTATCCAGACATAGCCGCACTGACGACCTTTGGTGTGGTCAACTGCTTTGCCAAATGCTTTTTGCCAATTTGGTAAACGCATCTCAAAACTGGCTTCGGCAATCACTCGGTAGGCAAGGTCTAAACGGATACCTGTGGGTAAGGCAATTTGGGCTTGTTTCAGGGCTTCTATCGGTTGCTGGTTTCGCAGTAAGGCAAGAGCATATAAAGATAAGGCATTTGGGTTTGGCATCAGGGTCTCGAGAAAATGTAGGGCTTTGGTAAAAGCTCGAGCGCGAAGTAGTAGTTCAGCATAAATCAGATGATTCGACGGATTTAAGATGATGCTTTGCAGTGGTTCAATCATTTTTAAGAAATCCTGATGCTGTTTAACATTACGCGCCAAGCGCAAGACGACTGGAAAGGATTGCTGCAAAGCAAACCAATGTTGTTGACGAACCAGTTTTTTGTATTGCATGTAGTATTCATTCCATTGATTGGTCGGACTGATTCGCATGGTCAGTATTGTAGCGCCAAAAGCTGATGCTCTTGGCGCTACCGCCTAAAATTAACCGCCTGTTCCACCACCGGGGTCGTCACCAGCAATTAAAACTGGGGTTGGGGTTGTGACACTGGCATTAGGTGCAGCAACCACGGCTAAAAGGACGACGGCGAGTAAAATTTGTACAACACGCTTGAACATAAAACTCCTCTCGAGGGCTTAAAACCGCTCGAAGGTGAGTTTCGTTGGCTAGTGCGTCAAATCGTGTCGTGATAAAAATAGTCAATAGTTCTTGTGAAATTTCTGCGCTAAAACTTGCCTACGCTCTTGCAATTTCAATCAGGAAGCAACAATAATTTTGCCCTCAACCAAAGCAGAAGTAGTTTTCCAAAAGGGGCGGTTAAGGGTTCTTTTATCCCACAATAATCAAAACCTAAGCCCAAGTCTCCAGTTGAATACAAGCAATTTTACTTTTGACAATCCAAGCGCACCCGCAAACTTGGATTAGGTACGCTAAACGCCACCCCTTTGGCTTTGGTACTGTCGCCAATAGATTTTGGATTAAGCTCAAGCAGGAACTTCGTCGGGGTTTTTATAGCACTATCGGCTGTCCCAAACGGATAAAAGAATTTAAGCTGATGCGTTACTGCACCACCCGGCGGCAAACTGGCAAAAGTGACTCTCTGGACATCCATAGCATCGACGTTAAGCGTGCTGGCATCGGCAAAAGCCAATTGAATACCTTGTCCAGTCCCATCAAAACCAGCATCCACTGGCGTGATTGTGGCTGGACTTCCATTTTTGACCTCGAGCGTTAAGCCCCAGCCGAGTTTATCGGTTTTAAGCACCTCGAGCTTGGTGGTTTTAATGCGCCAGACCCCATTAAAAAGCGTTTCACCAAGGCAGCCCTCGAGTGATGCCCGTTGGTTTGCGCCACCGACAAAGCCCGGCAACTCGAGCTTGACCTCGGTTTTAGAAACAATGGCTTTGACCCCAGCTTTTTGTAGCGCCTCGAGCGGGATATAGGTTTTGCCGTTCTGCACAATTACAGCTGGGCTGTACGCTGTGCCGTTAATGCTGAGTTTAAGCGTACTCGAGGCAGCCCAAGCGATGAAGCTCGAGCCGAGAATAAAAGCAACTATCAGGGATTTATTTTTCATGGGTTTCCTTTCTCGAGCAGGGCGAATTCAAATCATGTTGTCTCACAGGGCGAACACAAAGTCATTGACTCCGACTTAATCGTTTTTGCTGTTTATACCAGTAAATCTTATGTTTCAATTCGTGACTCAGCACTTGGATTTTGTCCTCCCCGCGAAGCAGGACGATTAGCACTGCGTGCTAATGGTGGCAAGCGAAGCGCGTCGGAGGGGTCTGCACAGCGTCTCTTCGTTTACGCGCCGCAGACCCCTCCGTCACTCGTTGCACTCGCGCCACCTCCCATCTGTCTAACGACAGGGGAGGATTTTTTCGCGTTGCACACGTTTTTCTTGATTAAGTCGGAGTGTATGATACAAGCCCCGCCCCTACGGTTTTTTGACCTTTACCCTCCACAGCCAATACCGATGTCTTCGATGTCAATTCCCGTGACAATGGTTTGAAGATTCGCTCCGTTGTTATCGGTCATGATGAGTTCGTGATAACCATTGGTATTGCCACTGCGCTCGAGCCAGAGCGAAGCAACTTTGCCACCGCTTAGTCCACATGGAGCGACGTTGTTGTTGACCTGCGAGACTTTGCTGATGGTGTTGCCAAGAATTTTCCAGACTGCATCGGCATCCCAAGCTGTGTCAAAGGCAATACTTCCGTCGGACAAATAATCAGCATGATGGGTCGGTCCTTTACTTGCAATACTCGAGGGGGCGTTACTCGGGGAAACCACAACCCTGAAACCTGTGCCGTTTGTGCCGATTTCGCAGATACTGGTGTTACCTTC
The DNA here is from genome assembly GCA_031414595.1 of Deinococcales bacterium. GTDB lineage: Bacteria > Deinococcota > Deinococci > Deinococcales > JAAFIG01 > JAAFIG01. The sequence goes on along the minus strand of JANNVX010000018.1, from coordinate 187,962 downwards.
GCCAAAAGCCACAACCCCGCAATCAAACAAAACCTTACTGCCGTCGCTCGAGATGGCGGGCTGGTCGTTGTAGTTTTGGGTGCTGGTTTGGGTAATCTGCACTGGCGCAGCCCAAGTATTAGCAGTCTTACGGATTGCCCAGAGGTCAAAGTTATGTGCGCCACCACTGGCGGTGTAAACAATCAGGTTGCCGTCGCTGGAGATGGCAGGGAAACCTTGGGAGTCTTGAACTAAATTTGGGGTGCGTACCACTGCGGCACTGGCAGGATTGGCGCTTGGGGCAACCGCAAGGCAGTAATTGCCATCACATCCGACATCTAAGTTTTGGGTCTCGAGAACCAGCCATGTACCATTAGGCGAGATGTTTAAGCGGCGCTCTGGTTTGCGTGTGCCAGTGGTGATCAGCGCCGAGACATTCTCTGGGGTTGCGCCAGCTTGGGCGCTGACTCGATAGACATTATTTTGATAGGTATAGGTGATTTTACCAAAGCTCAAGGGAGCAGGGTTAATGGTTAGATTTTGGGTGATTGGTGTGCTGAGTTTTCCATCCGAGACGGTTAGTATAACTGTGAAACTACCTGCGGTTGCAAATGCGTGCGAGCTTGTCACGCCGATTGCTGTGCTGGAATCACCAAAATTCCAAGCATACGTTAAAACATTGCCGTCTGGATCGCTCGAGGTGCTGGCATTAAAATTGAGGGTTGTGCCAACTGTACTAGGGTTGCTCGAAATGGTAAAAGCAGCGATTGGAGCGCGGTTGGTCGGGCTTGGGTTGGGGCAAGCCACCAGCAAGGCAGCCAGAATAATTGGGGCTAGTAATTTCATAAAAAACTCCTTTTAGCGAATGTTGATGCGTTTAACTTGAACTTCGTATTTGAAAAGCGTGGCGTTATATCCAACTCGCAGAATCACAGCCCTGCCAGTGTCGTCCAAGGCAACTCGACGAGTTTCAAAAGCACCATCTGGTACTGGGGTTGTCCAAGCACTGGCACTCGAGGCTCGAGAAGACAGTAAGGTTTCTTGCCCTTTAACAAAGGTTATGACCGCATCGCCTGTTGGGTTAAAAGCCATGTTGAGGTTATTCAAAGCAAAGTTCACACCACCATTGCTCGAGTCAGAAATGGTTTGGCTGGCGCTCCATGTGTCGGTTGTGGCAATGTACGTCCGGGCGAACAGAGCGGCTGGATTGGCAAACTCGAGGTAGGCTAAATTGGCATTTCCGCTCGAGTTTAGCCCGATTTTAGCGTTTGTACCAGCAAAACTCTGGACGGGTTTCCATGTGTCTGTGCCAAAATCATAAGCCCTAGCACGGAGTGTTCCAGCGTCATCCCAGATTGCCATGCCATTACCACTGGCACTTAACTCGAGTTTGGTCGAAGTAAAACCATTTGGCGCGGCGCTCGGGGTGAATAATTTGGTGGCGGTACTCCACACACCTGCGAGGTTGCGCTTGAAGTAATAGCCAAGACTTGGAGAAAAATCGAAGTACAGCACTGCTACGTTTCCTGCTGCGTCCAGTGCCAATACAGGTGTATCTGGAAAATTTCCAGCCGCTATGGTTTCTACTGCCCAAATTCCAGTTGTGGCTGTGAATCGTGCCAAGCGAATTTGATTTCCAAAATTACCACCACCAAACTCGAGCCAGAGCGCCACAGCATTGCCGCTCGAGTCCATTTTAATTTGTGGATTGGTGGCGTATTTATTGGCACTGACAATCGCAAGGTTTGTGGCAGCACTCCAAGCGTTACTGCTGGCAATACGGCGACTCCAACGCACTGTGTTTGTAGCGGCACGCTGCGTCCAAATCATGATTTTATCATTGTTACCAGCCACACCCAGTGCAACATTTGGGTAATCAGTGCTTTGCGTCTCGAGCAGTTGAACAGCATCCCATGTGTTGTTGGTCGCATCAAAACTGCTGCTGTTTAATGCGTATTGCGTTGGTTGAATAGAATCATCTTTTTGTATCCAAAATGCTGCACCCTGCCCAGCATTGTTCAGTACCACATTCGGATTATCCTCAATTCTAATGGCGCTTTGCGTCAGTGTTGTCCAATTGCTGGTGACGACAAAATTTTTGCGTTCAACTCGGATTCTAATACCACCGCTCGAGCCGGCACTAGGGCGAATCTCGAGGATGTGTTTACCACTGGCAAATAATCGTGATTCTAGGATTTGACTTGTGCCACCAATGCCTTTGTTACTGATTTCGTTGCCTTGTGGGTCGAGTAAAAAAGCTGTTCCAGTAAAACTCGAGCCTGCACTGCGCTCTAAGGTGATATTGACCCCATTTGGATTGGTGCTGCTGTCAAAAGTAAAACGCTTAATCGCATTGATGTTGCGGACTGCATCAAATGGCAATCCAATATCTTCGGTGTCAGTACGTTTAAGGCGAATTTCAAAAGTTTCACTCGAGCCAGCCACAAAGTTTTTCACCACCGAACCACAAAAAGTATTATTGGCAATACAACCTGTGTAGCGAATGTTTGTGTCGGCTGGGACGGGTAACCCAAAACCCCCCACAATTGGCAAATTGGTTGTGGCAGCAAAAGCAGGTAAGCGTGGCGGGTCGGCTTGAGGACGTAAACTCGAGTTTAGAGCGGGAATTGGTTTATCGAGTTCGGCTAAGAATTTACAGAATGTGGCTTGTTCAAAAATACTGTCGTACTGCCCCGGAACATCGTTAATACACTTGGGTTTTGGAAAACTTGGGATGAAACCAATATCCGCATTCCACCAACTAAAATGGGTCACGGTTGCCTCGAGCGCCCTTGTTCCAGGACCCGAATCCACCACCACACCTATGCCTTCTTGTACCCAATCGCCCGTTTGTTCGTTTAAGCTCCAAAGTGGAATGCTATCGCCTAATTTAATCGGGCTGCCATCGAGGTTAGTGTTGGCGTACATCGGCAAGCGCACTTTGGCACTCGCCCCTGCTTTTAAGGTCAGACGCTGCCCACCCTGCTCGAGGGCAAATTCGGTTGTACCTAAGGAAACAATGCCGGTGCTTATGCCGTTGGGTTGCACGCCTTCAAAACTGCCAGGGAAAGCGCTTTTCTCGAGAGGGTCGTTAATATCCACAGGCGACAAACTGACATTGACCGTTCCCGTTACGGGCGTACCATCAGGTTTGACCAAAGCATTGGCGGGTAACTCGAGACGGGCATTGTCTGTGCCAGTGATTGCGCCACCTGTACTGGCGTTCATCGGTTGGGCAGCGGCTCGAGCCAACAGCGTTGCCGTAAAATCGGCATTGCTGGCGTTAGAACCTTTCGGGAACTCGAGGGCGGCAAACCCTTGGCTAAACCCAGTTTTATCAAAGACCAAGTTGATTGGAATTCCAGTCGGTACAGACAAAGTGACCTTGCCGTTTGTATCGCTCGAGCCTAGGGTTGCACCATCTAGTTGCACAGACACACCTGCCAGTGGTGCGCCAACAGCATCAAAAATTGAGCCAACCACACTGAGCGCTGCCCCAGCCACAATACTATTGGCTGTGACAGTTACGGTTTTCTCCGCACTCGAGACTCCGCCTTTGCCATCGGCTGCCGTAAGTTTGACCGTGAACGAACCCGCTTTGGGGTAGACATGGGCAATACTTGCGCCGCCGCCACGCACCCCATTACCAAAATCCCAAGAGAGCGTTAAAGCGTCGCCGTCAGGGTCAGTAGAGGTACTCGAGAAACCAAGGGCTGTACCCGCTTGGACAGTGGCTAAAGCCGTAAACCCGACTACGGGAATTTTATTTTCTATAGGCGGCGTTGGCGGGTTACACGCTAATAAAGCCGACAAAATCATGGGGAATAAATACTTCATGGCTTCTCCTTAGTAAAAAAATCTTGACCACAACTCGAGCAAAATCGTGCGTATGGGCTGGTAATGGGGGCATTACACTTTGGGCAAGCCTCGAGCAATTTCTCGCCATCGTTGCTGCAAAATTTTTCCCCACTCCCCAAAGGCACGGCTCTGGCACACTTTGGGCAAACTCGGTAAGCAATTCGTTCTTTGACCATGAATCCCTCCTGCGCTTACTATGCGCCAAAAGCTGTTAGTTGTTGGTTGCTCGAGACAGGGGTTTTGCCGTTTAATTCGGTACGAGTTGCCCATCGGTCAACGTGGTACGACTGCCGCGACTTGGCACTGCCCAGACCAAACCGTTTGGCTGCGCTCGCGGCTGCTGTTGTTGTTTGGCAACAACCGAATTTGGACATTGCAAGCAAACGTACCGCCCGAGCCGTAATTGACAACAGGAATTGCAAAATTTTCGGCGCTGCTGGTCATAAACGCCCCGCTCGAGTAATTGCCTGTTGGAGTCACAAGCGTTAATTTCCAGTCGTAGACCAAAAATTCAGCATCTGGATTCTGCACACTAATGCTGGCGTAAAAGGTACTTGGGTTGGGTTGTCCCGAGCAATTGGTACTCGGGGTCTGGCTGCGTAAATCGAGCATCGTGCGTAAGGCAAAATCCCTGATGCAAAGCCCAGAAGCATTCAGCCTATCCCAGCGCTGCACGCCGCCGCTCGAGATGATTGGGTACGGATTGACAGGTGGGTTCTGCACTGGCACATTGACAAAACTCGAGCCGCTTAAACCATCGCTGTCGGTGATGGAGACCCGCACTTCACGGTAACCTGCACTGGCAAAACGAATTTTTTGTTTACAACCGCCAATCACAGTATTGGTGATGGTGTTACTTTCGATTAAATCTGGTAAATCCACTTCCCAGCGCACATTTGGGCAGAGGGTTTGTGGGTCAGCTTCGTTTTTATCGAGTATGCCAAGGCTAAATTCTGGGGTCGGGAGGCTCGAGGAATAGGTATAAATCGGGCTGGGCATGGTAAAAATTGCATTTGGAGCAGTATTTTTAACATTGACTGTCAAAAATCTTACTTGCTGGTTAGCTGTGCCATTGCGAACCGTAATACTCAAGACTCGAATTCCCGCGCTGCCAAAAGTGCTGCTGTAGGTGCGAATTCCAAAGAAATCACTGCTCGAGAAATTATCGCTTGGGTTATTTGAACTGATTTGCACCGTTAAATCTGATAACGGCTGCCCTTGGGGGGCTGCGACCCGAAACAAAGCTGTTGGGCTGCGTAAATCGGTGTCTATGTTGGCGTTTGTGCCGAGGGTCTCGAGGAAGGGGTTTTTTTGATTATTCCAAGCTGCACCACGTCCGCCAAACTCGAGTACCGATAAACGGTTAAAAAACTGACGGACATAGGTGTCTGGGATGTAATAATAGCCGCCATCGCCAACGCAACCCCAAGAGTTTTTGACCACAAAGTACCCCGCAATGTTGTTCAGCACGCCACCCGGTACGATTACCACAGGCAAACTGTTGCCGTTCGGGGTCGCTGCCGCTCGGACGCTGGCAGCATCCAGAAAACCAATAATCGTGACTGCATGACCGCCCTTGCTGCCCGAGCCAAGATTGATGCCATCTGCCAAACGGTGCTGGTCGCTAAAATCGGTCACAAAGCCATTCTGGGCTTCTTGAAAACCAACCCGTACCCCAAATGAAGCCATAATCACTTGACCACCCGCTAAACGTAAGCGTAATTCGTCCAGTGGAAAGTTACTGGCATTGCCAGACCAAAGCGTGCGGGTTGGGTTGCTGGCGATGCCGCCAACACCGCTAAAGGTCATGGTTTGATAACCACAAAATGTGCCGTTAAAGGTGCTGCACTTTAAGGCGCTTTGGTGGGCAGTCTCGGAGCAAGAACCATTATAGGCTGGCACATTCAAGGCTGGGTTGCTTGGGTGTGTAAAGGCGGCACAACTGCCTGTGTAGCTGGCTTTACTACTCGAATCCTCGCCCGAAATGGCTCGAGCATCGCTAAGGTTATAAAGCCAAGTATTTTCTAAGGGCAAGGACTGGTTGTTCTCGAGCATATCCTGTAAAGCACTTTCGGCGCGGTAGCCATCTTGATAATCTTCTTCGTCCCAATCGTGTTTGACTTTATTGACCAAGAACTGCTCGGAAAGATTGATTTGATTGCCTGTCTGTACTGCAATTTTACTTTCCAAAGCTGATACCGCCGTAAATGCCCAACACATCCCACGCCTACCTTGGTCACGAATTGGGGTGACAAAGTTCTTGAGCGACCAAAAAAAGTTCTTGTACAACCCCGTTTGGCTCTGGTTGCAACGCCAACCATCCTGATTTGGGTATGGGTTGCCACCGGGAATTGGAGCAACTTGCGGGGTTAGCCTTGCCCCTGCTGCTGTCTCGAGCCGTGTCTCGCCATCTAAATTAGGAATTTCGGTCAGGCGTGTTTCAAGCGCCGCCAGTACGGTTTGAATCACCTCAAGCGGTTGCCCAGTCAAACTTTCGGGGGTGCTTAAATCGGTACGGTAGTCTGGACTGAGTAAGTTGTACAGGTCGGTGTAACGAAGCAATTGCTTTGCCACATCGCGCAAATCGCGTTCAGCTTGGGCTTGCTGCTGCACCTGTTCGGCAAGACTGAGCAACTGCACCACCGAATTATTTTGCATCTCGAGCGGTTCGGCGTTTGGTTTAGGGCTGGCTGTCACTCGAGCCAACAAGTCCATAACCACAGTTGACGGCTGACTTAAACCTTGCAAGAAACCAAAGTCGGTTTGATACTCGAGTTGCTGCTGTTGCACGGCGCTGGCTTGGCTTTGGGCAGTCACCAAACGCAGTTCGCCCGCCTCGACTTGACGCTTAAATTCCTCTGGTAAAAGCTGTTGGGTATCTGTAGGAATCGGCTGGGAATAGACTTTATCGGGGCTAAAAAATTGACTGAGATTTTGGTTTAGTGTCACCAAAACGGTTTTTTTGCTTGTTCCCGCGATATTCTGGGCGGTTAGTTCAAAAGTTGTGCTGGCACTGATATTAAGGGTTGTACTCGAGCCAGTTACCACGCCGACATTGGGGCTAATGCTCAGGCTCGAGGCATTCTGCACCACCCACTCGAGTTTGACGCTGGTAGCAGCGCTGATACTGCTTGGTGTTGCCGTAAAAGAAACAATTTGCGGCACATTTTGAATCGGTTGTGGACAAGCCACCAAGCACAGCAGCAGCAACGACATTACACCAAAAAACCTAAACAGCAACATAAAACCTCCTTCTCGAGCTTGGCTCGAGTATGGGCTTAGATTGCGCCACGGCTGGTTTACTTTGGGTTAGTTAAGAAGCCATTTTTGCCGATGTGAAGTTTTTTACTTATGTGACCCACAAAAACAAAAAATCGAACTGCCAACCCTTCATGTTGTACTATTTTGATAAGGAGAATTATGAAAATTGACCCTAAAACTGCTCGAGCATGGTTAGCACAACAACCCGAGCAAGGTTTTATAAGTTCAAATATCCCTCAAACACAAACCGAAGCCCAAATCAAAAAACAACATCGGAAAATCCCGACTGTTTTAGACCTAGCGATAGTCAAAAGAAACTACAGATGATGGGCTTTTGTTGTCTCGAGCTACCAACAAATTCACGGGCGCTAGAGGCTTGATAGGGCTTATCTGCGTTGTATACGAGACAATATCAGGCAGAACCCACCCTACAATTCGTTTCCAATACGGTATGACCATTTGATGTTCTTTAGGCGTGCGACTGTAGTCATTAACACTTTTTCTCGTGGTCTCGAGATTCCAAGGTGACCACTACCTAACTCTCCTAAAAATACCCGATACGACGCGATTGAATTGTGTAATGTGCTGAGAGTCAAACTTATGAAAATAGGTGTCAAAGTTTGATCACTCATCAAAATACATACCCCAATAAACTCGGCAGTTATTGAATCAATTCTCTGGGCGGTTTCTAAAAAGAACCCATCTAAAGTTTCATTTTTCCATTCTGGATAATAGCGAGAAAGCAATGATGGAATATACAACTCTAGTGAAGCTAAAAGACCTGCGGATGGTTCTACATTTAACGCCGACCCAACAGAGTGTTGCTCTAAAAGGACGCTTAATTCGGATGCAACTATAGCCTCTAATCTCAAGGTATTTTGGTGAATATCAAATCCATTCATCGTTTACTCCTAGTCAACTTACGTCAAAAATTCCTGCCAGCGCTCAGGCAACACTTCGCCAACCTCAAGTAACTTGGCTCGAGCATCCGCGTACAGCCGTTGCAAGGTGCGGTGATTGTTGTCTAAACGCAGTGCCGCACAAGCCAATTTAAGCGTGACCAAATCGTAAGGGTCGGTCTCGACTAAAATTCGCATCACTCGAGCCACTTCTTTGGGGTTGGTCTCGAGGATGTTCTGAGCTTGGTTTTGGCAAGCTGAAGTGAGCATTTCACGAATTTCTTCTGATGCCCCAAGCCCATCGAGGTACGTTCCACGCCAGAGTTGCGTGTTCTTGGTATTTAGAAATTCCTCGGCATCACTCGAGATACCGCCTAAAGCATAGCCGTTAGCCGTAGTGCTGATAACACTTGCGCCATGTACCGCTCGAGCCTTAAAGACCGTTTGGCGCAAAGACACCTGTGCTTCTTCTTCTGGGCTATTGGGGTAAAGCGCGTCTACTAACTCCAAAGTTTTGACTTCGCTGCGCCCGACAAGCCGCGCCTCGAGTAAAACCGCCAGTAATTCCTTGCGTTTTTGTCCTTTGACGGCACTGACTAAACCAGCCTTTGAGATTTGCATTGTCCCCAGAACCTCGAGCCGTAAATCTGATTCCTTAACGACTTGGGTGGTTTTGAGTTCTAGAAAATACCGCTCTGCCAAATAAACCCCATACAGTAAGCCTTGTGCCGTAAACCAAAGCATGGTTTCTCGAGCCATCGCCAGATTATTTTCTAAGCGTGCCAGTTCTAGGCGGTAACAATAAGCATCAAACAAAAACCCTAGTTCTTCGGCTCGAGCAATCGCGGCTTGCCAAGTCAGAACGGCTGGTTGTTGCTCGGCTTCTAGGAGTTTGGCTTGGGCGCTCAGCACATAAAAACTGTTGCTGTCTGGAACTTCTAAAAGCACAGGCAAAGCAGCTTCTAAGTATTCTCGAGCCTGTCGGATTTCTTGGGTTTGCAACAGTGCTAAACTCAAATGCGTTTGACTCGAGGCAATCAGTTTTGGCTGCCCTAGATTTTGGGCATGACGCAGGGCATCTCGAGCGTATTTTAGAGCTAGAGTTTGGCTGTATTGCAATTGGCGTTGCAAATGAAAACGCACCAAAAATAACTCGACTGCCACCAAAAAAGGCGTTTCTGCACCCTGTTTTAACGACAAATATGCTGTGTTCAATCGCTCCTCAGCGCGATCATCTTGTCCAGCCTCGAAGTCAAGATTAGCCAGCATCAGTTGCGCCTGAGCCGCTAAACCATGATTACCAGCTTTCTCGAGTGCCAGCAATGCTCGGGTGGCATGGTCGCGCATCAGTTCTCGCTGCCCACTGCGCTCTAAAGTCAATGCCCGATTAAAAAGCATTGCGCCAACTGCATTGTGTTGCTCGAGTTTTTCGGCTAAAGCAATCGCTTCGAGTGCCACATCTTTGGCAAACCCAAGCTGCCCCATTTGGGCTAAACTAATCGCCCGAATGTTAAGGACACTCATCCGTTCACGCGGCAAGAGCTTAGGATGCTGCAAAATACTGAGCGATAAGTTCTCAGCTTGTTGCACTTGCCCTGTCAGCATCAATGCCGATAGTACATGAATCAGCACCGAAGTTTCTGCTACATCATGTAACTCTGGGCGATTTTGCCACATCTCGAGCGCTCGAGTCGGCTGACCACACATCATCAGATAGCCAAGCAAAGAACTGATGTATCGAGCATCGTTTTGCTGCTGTTCAGGTAAACGCGCTAAAGAAGTCTCGGCTGCGGCGATATTGCGGGTCGTGGTGACAATTGCGCTGGTCGCATAATAAATCGCGTTCACTCGAGTGCTATCTGTTAAATCTGGAATCTCGAGAATGGATTCGGCGTAAGCCAAGGCTTCTTTGGGTTCGCTGTGGGTTAAGACTTCTAATGCCTCGAGTAACAACTTGGCTTTGGGTTGACCATTTAGAAACTGGGCGGCTTTGGCTCTCAGTTGTGCGGCTCGAGTCGGTTGATTTTTAAGAGCATTGGCACAAGACAGTAAAACTTTCAAAGCAGTTTCAGGTGGCAACTGACTTTCGGTCAGAAACTCAGCCGCAAATTCTGGTTGTACCACTTGAAAAACCTGCACCGCTCGGGTTGCCAATGCTGCTCTGTCACTTCCAGACAACTGCTTAAATGTCACTTCCCGAAAAAGCGGATGCACAAAACCATTGCTGTTCAGAATCCCACGCCGCCGTAAATACAATTCGGCAAGCTCGAGTTCTGGCAAGTCTAAGCCCGCCACTTGCGCCCAAATATCTGAATCCAGCAGCAGTTGTGGTACGCGAATCTCGAGCAAAGCACGGGCTTGTAATGCCAAACGGCTTTCTGGCGAGTCCGATGGGTCAAACAGCAATTGTTCAATCAATGCTTCGACGGTCAATGGCATCGCATCGCTTGGCGGTTCACGCCAATGCCAGCGTTTGGTGTCGTTCCACAGTAAACCTTGCCTTGCCAAATGCCGAAAAAACTCGATGGTAAACAGTGGATTGCCCACCGCTTTAGAAAAAATCCAAGCACTGGCTTCGAGGGGCAAGACCGCACCAACTTCAGCTTCCAAAAGGGCGGTGCTACTCACCAAATCCAAAGGTAGCAAACGCAACGACTCGAGACCCGATTCAACCGCCACCCGACTGGTCAGAATCACCGCTACACCTTTTTTAGGCTGGGCTGCCAACGCCAAACGCAACCAAAAATCTTGCGCCACTGGCGTTGCTTCGTGCCAATCTTCGACATGAAGCACAAAAGGCGCATTGACCTCGAGCAAGCTAAGCAGGGTTTGCAGACTCGAATCGGTCTCTAACTTTGTCTCGAGCCAAGCAGGTAAACGCTTCGGACGTGGCAAATTCTTTAAGACCTGAGCCACAGGAGTCACGGCTCGAGTCGTGCCAGACAAAAAAGGCGCATCTTTTAGGAGTTGGGCAACAACACTGGTTTTACCAATCCCCGCCTCGCCAAACAAGCAAAAAGCCAATCCCGAACGGCGCACCGCCACACTTGCCAAGCGTCTTTGAAGCTGAAGTTGTAAATCTGCATTGGGAAGGCTCATGTCTTAACAGCATACTTGGTTAAGGCGTTAAACGGTTTTAGTCAGACAAAACAGAACGCAAAACAAATTTGCCAGACACTGGCTTTTGGTTTACACTACACAATATGCCACATGGAAATTTGCACATTCAAGTGGGAAATCAGCATCTTGAGTTTATCTCGAGGTACAAAGAAAACCATGCTCTTGAAAGCGAAACCATCGTGGTACAACGTGCCTTAGAACTGCTTGAGCAAACCGAAATCGAAGCCGCTTATACGCTAATGGCAGCCGACCAAAAGAGAGAAGCCAATGCTCTTGAGTGGGCAGAAGCTACCGTTCTGGATGTTGCAGATGAAACGCACTGAGGTTTGGTGGGTCAATTTTGACCCGTCAGTTGGTGGTGAGATTCGTAAACGTCGCCCAGCCATTATCATCTCAATCAATGCCAGTAACGCCGTTCTAAACCGTGTACAGGTTGTACCAATCAGCAGCCAACTCGAGCATATTTATATCAGCGAAACCGCCATTACCTTAAATGGTGAACCAAGAAAAGCAATGGCAGACCAAATCACAACGGTCGGCAAACAGCGGATTGACTCGAGAATTGGCAGTATAAGTACCCAAGCCTAATTACATTGGATTAATTCTTTGGGCGGAATTGCGTGTGCAACAGGTTTTTATCACAAATACTAAGCTCAACAGTCGAACATAAATATGCTGTGGTACTTATCAGCAGAAGATATGCAGAGCGTTGTCCAAGTTGTTCAACGTCAATTAGGGATTTAAGATTACTACAAGCTCAGCAGCCTCCAAGTCAGGTATTGGTCGAGTGTTTTTGCAAGTCTACTTGACGCTGGTTTTGCGAAAGAAAGCAAGCCAGACAAACACGGTTTAAGCTGCTGGCTCGAGCCATGAATAGGCTTATTTTTCAGAGCAAGCGACGGGCAAGCCAATTTGTTACAAACGACTCATGCAATGACCAATTGCGACTTGCCACGTGTCGGTCGTGTGCGAAGACTAAGCGGTCTTGCTTTACACCATTTTGTCCAAGGAACTCAAGGTCTGTGATTGGCACGAGTTCATCCAGTTCACCATTGAGGCTTAACAATGGGGCGTGTTGCCTTGCTGGCAGTAAACCTTGTGTCACCAAGGAGAGTTTTGAAAGTCGCGTCAAGAATTCTTGTGGCTCAATTCGAGGCTCTAAACCCATGACCTTTGAGAGTGCGATTCTTGCGCCCATCGGCAAAGTCTGCGCCCACACTGATTGAAAGGCATGATGCACGGGTCCGGCATTGTTGACTACCCCCAGAAGTTCTGGTCGAAGCAATGCTATTTTGAGCGCCCAGTGACCGCCGAAACTCAAACCGTAGCACCCCATTCGCGTACCGTCGATAGCCTTGTGCTGGGCAACAGCATCCAAAACCGCTAAAAGAACCCGTTCCGCATCGCTCGAGACTGGAAATGGATTCTCGCCAGTACCGGGCATATCCACAGCCAGTACCGCGATACCTTTTTTGAGCAATGCCTCACCCTGAGCGTGAATCTCGAGGTCACTCTTCCAAACATCAATACCACCCCAAATAACAACGACTGGAAAGCCTGTTTTTGATTGACCTGATGGCAAACGCAGATAAGCAGTCACGATTGCAGCCTCGAATGGAATCTTTAGCACCTCAACCGGGGACGAAAAATGTCGAGCGGCTTTAAGGTACGCCTGAGTATGACGATGGTATGCCTGTGCGCCATCAGAACTGATGATGTGCGGGAATCGGGCAAAAAAATACCAGAACGAGGCGAGCAAGAATTCGCGTTCTGCCACCACTCCATCCCCTCGAGCTTCAGCCGCTTCGCCAAGTACCATGGCTGCATCACCATGGCGCATTAGGTTGCTCGCCCAACCCGGCGTGGCTGGTCCCCCTGCTTGTTGCACTGCCCGAACAAGTTGGTCGCCATTGATGCCAAAATCAGCAAAACCAGGCAGACGGGCGGCAATCTCGGCGGGAACACCTTCAATGCTGAGGTAGCTTTCCGGTGCGGCGGCATACTCGGCAAAAGTTGTGGCGATAGGTCGTTGCGTTTGTGTCATTATCAGTCTCCTTTGATTCACTTTGGATTAAGTAATGTCTGCAAATTTTGTAGCGCAGTTACATTTCTTATCCTTGGCGAACACTGAAGAGCAGATTAGTTGCAACCAAAGGTCGTCCGCCTTGACCTAAATCAATGCGGAGTTGATTAGACTTCGCCTCAGTCTCGAGAGGGCTTCAGGGGTGATACCAAGATATGAGGCGACATAGTGTTGAGGTACACGCTCGACAACTTCAGGAAACTCACGCAGGAAATGCTGATACCGCTCAAGCGCACTGTCACGCAAAAAAGTAATCTCGCGCTGTTCCTTTCGGATGTACATACCCTGCGTCATGCGCCGCGCCCAAGTCTGCCAGTGCAGCGAACCATCCCACAGTTCTTGCAAGTAATCGCTTGACCAGCACGAAGCCTGAGTATCCTCGAGTGCCTCAATGCTGATTTGTGAAGGCAGCTTGGTCATCAGGCTGGTAAAGGCTGTACAGAAAGGATTAGAAGTGTCCACCGCAAAGTCTTTGGTGTGTTCATCGTTTTCGGTCAGGAAGGCGTACCTTAAAAGACCTTGGTGGATAAACAATAGCTGCTCACAGACCTCCCCCTGACGAACAAACTCTTGATGCCTAGAAAAGTGCTTGGGTACAGCATGACCGCAAAAAGCCACAATCTCGTCGTTGGGAATGGGGACAATCCGTTGGATGAAGCGTCTAATCTTCTCGATCTCATGGGTGTGCATGACCGATAAAGTCTACACAATACTTGCTTTGGTTTGATATTTCGATAAAACCAATTTTGAGGACTAAGGTGTCAAACGATTCCTGTCCCGTGGGAAAGCCCGAGCATACCGCACATTGCTAATCTCGAGAATTTTAGCAGTTAGGCGTTCTGCCCCAATCGCTAAGCCCCCATGTGGCGGCATTCCATGCTTAAAGACTTCTAAGTACGCCCCAAATCCTTCTGGGCTAACGTTGCGGTACGCCATGTTCTCGAGCAGTATCTGGTAATCATGAACCCGCTGTCCTCCACTGGTAATTTCAATGCCTCGAAATAATAAATCAAAGCTCTTGGTGGTGTTATCTTCGATATTCGGATAGGCATAAAACGGACGGGCATTGCGTGGGTACTTGGTCACAAACACAAAATCAGACCCAAAATGCTCTAAAAAGTGCCTCGAGATAATCCGTTCGCCTTCGGGGTCAAGGTCTTTACCGCCATTGGTGTAGCCGTACTTTTCAATGCACAAGGCTCGAGCCTCGGACAGTGGAATTCGCGGGATTTTAGCTGGCACTGTCGGGGCTGGAACACCACATAACTCGAGTTCGGTAGTGCATTCTTTGGCGACTTTCTCAAGCATATACGCCAAGACCAGATTTTCCATGTCCATCACATCTTCTTCGCTATCTATAAAGCCCATCTCGAGGTCTAAGCTCATGTACTCGTTTAAGTGCCGACTGGTGGCGTGTTCTTCGGCACGGTAGACACAGGCAGTTTCAAACACCCGTTCATAGACCCCAACCATAATTTGTTTATAGACTTGCGGGCTTTGCGCCAAGTAAGCGGTTTGTTCAAAATACTGGACTTCAAAAAGGCTGCTGCCACCTTCTGCCCCAGCACTGACGATTTTTGGTGTGAAAATTTCGGTAAACCCCTGTGCAATCAGCGCCTCGCGGAAACCCTGAATTAACACTGCTTGGATTTTAAGCACCGCCCGTTCTTTTAAGCCGCGTAAACTGACATAGCGGTAATCCAAGAGCGTTTCTGGGTTGGCTTTCCATTCTTCTTTAGAAACTTCAACTGGGGCGGGTTCAACTGCCACACTAATCATCTCGAGTTGACTGACTTGCACTTCTAAACCTTGCGGCGCTCTGGGGTTTGCTACGACCTTGCCAAAAACCCGAACACTCGACTCAAGAAGCGGAATATGAATGCCCTTGCCAAGTACACACTGGGCTGTACCCGTGCGGTCACGCAGCACCAAAAACTGCACCCCACCAAGGTCACGGCGAAAATGCACAAACCCCTCGAGTTTAACTTCTGTGTCAATGTTATTTTTTAAGTCAACTGTTAAAGTACGCTGCATACATCCCCTTAAGAAAAAACCCCACTCGAGTCTCGAGCGGGGCGTGAAAACAAACAAAAGCCCCAACGACTAAGAATCGTCGGAGGAATTATCAAAAAAGCACTTCATAACTAGGCGGAGTATAAGTTGAAGTTTGTTTATACGTCAAGAACAATTGTTAGGGACTCATGCTAGTGGTTTAGAATGTGGATTACCTGATTGCCCCGCGCCGCGCTTATTTGGACACGCCTTTACTGTGTGCCATTGAAGCCAAAAAAGACAAGTTTGACCTTGGAATTGCCCAGTGTTTGATTGGCATGACGGCTTGCGTCAGCCAAAACCCTAAACCAATTACTGTGCATGGCATCGTCTCGAGTGGGCAAATTTGGCAGTTTTTGCGTTGTGAACCCAATAATGCTGTTTGGCAAACAGGGCTGTACACCGTGCGTGAACCAGACGAATTACTTGCTGCTTTAAGCGCTGTGTTTAGTGCTTATAAGCACAATTCAGACCCAGAAACTTTAGCAGTAAAAACCCTCGAGCAGCCTAAATTCTAAGCGAGGGCGAGGTAAGCCTCGCCCTCCAGTAATTTTTAGCCCAATAAACGGTTTAAGCGTTTGACAAAATCCACACGGTCTGGAATCTCTGCCCCCTCGAGCAACAACGACTGCGCCAACAAAACATGGGCTGTATCGTCTATCACACTATCCGTTGCATCTTTTAAGTTTGTAATCAAAGGGTGATTGGGGTTTAACTCGAGAATCGGCTTGACGGCTGGCATATCCGATTCACG
This sequence comes from Deinococcales bacterium, assembly GCA_031414595.1. GTDB lineage: Bacteria > Deinococcota > Deinococci > Deinococcales > JAAFIG01 > JAAFIG01. The sequence goes on along the minus strand of JANNVX010000018.1, from coordinate 171,956 downwards.
TCCCATTGAACGCATCATAGCTTGCATTTGAAAAGTTGGGTCGGTGTCGTCGGTGACCACACAAGCTGGACTCTCGAGCAAACGGCTCGAGGCTTTGACATCTTTGACTTCTAAACCAAGGGCTTTTTTGACCCGTTCGATAATCGGTTCGGCTTCTTTGGCTGCCGCTTCGTCGGTTTCGGTTTTCAGGTCGTCGCCAGTCTCTAAGCGGTTGACGGCTTTGAGGTCAAAATCCTTGTATTTGGGGTAGCCCGAAATCACAATTTCATCTATTTCGTCCGAGGCGATTAAAACTTCAATCCCTTTTTTGTTGTACGCCTCGAGTAACGGGCTGTTGCGGAGGACACTTTCTGCGCCGCCCGTGATGTAATAAATGGCTTTTTGCTCTGGCTGCATTCGGGCAACGTAATCCGCAAAACCCGTTAAACCAGCTTCCTTGCTCGAGTTATAGCGCACCAATTCTGCCAGTGCATCGCGGTTTTCATAATCTTGGTACAAGCCTTCTTTAAGCGGTCGGTTAAAGGCAGCAATGAAGGTCTTCCATGTCTCAGGTTCTTCTTTTTCAATTCTCGAGAATTCGGACAGCAGTTTTTTAACTGTGGCAGTGCGGATGTTCTTCATGACTTTATTTTGTTGCAGGATTTCTCTGGACACATTGAGCGGCAAGTCCTCGGAATCTATCACCCCACGCACAAAGCGCAACCATGTCGGAAGCAGTTCTTTGTCGTCGTCGGTAATGAAGACGCGGCGCACATAGAGTTTTACGCCAGCTTGAAAATTGGCGTGGTACAAATCAAATGGTGCGGTTTTAGGAATGTATAGCAAACTGGTGTATTCAAGCGTCCCTTCGGCTTTGACATGCGACCAAAAAAGTGGCTCGTCCATACCGTGTGAAACAGATTTATAGAACTCGGTGTAATCTTCTGGCTTTAAGTCCGATTTTGCCCTAGACCAGATTGCACTAGCCGAATTGATTTGTTCGACTGCTTGCGAGACGGTGTTTTCTGCGCCGTCTTGTCCATACTCAGTTTTTTCAAAATGCAGGAAAATCGGGAAAGCAATATGATTGCTGTATTTTTTAATCAACTGCTCGAGTTGCCACCTGTTGGCATACTCTGTGCCTTCGTCGTTTAAGTGCAAACGAATGAGCGTGCCTTGGCTGTCTTTCTGCACATTCTCGAGTTCATACCCACCCTGCCCGTCAGAAGTCCATTTAGAAGCACTTTCTTCGCCGGCTTTTTTGGAAACCACTTCAACACTGCTGGCAACCATAAAGACGCTGTAAAACCCAACCCCAAACTGCCCAATTAAGTTCGAGTCTTTTTTGGCATCGCCACTCAGTTGCGCCATAAAGTTCTTTGTGCCGCTCTTGGCAATCGTGCCTAGGTTCTCGATTAAGTCGCTTTCAGACATGCCAATGCCGTTGTCTTCAATCTCGAGAATCCGATTTGTGCCTTCGGTGAAACGAATATCTATACGTGGCGACCATGTAGCGTCCTTAAAACGATCATCGGTGATGGTGGCGTACTTAAATTTATCCAAGGCATCTGAGGCGTTAGAAACAAGTTCGCGCAAAAAAATTTCTTTATGGCTGTAGAGCGAATGAATAATTAAATGCAGCAATTGACTAACTTCGGTTTGGAATTCGTGTTTCATAACAACCTCCGTGTGGCTCGAGACCACGTATCTAAGAAATAAGCGATTCAACAAAAATCGCGCAGAGTAATATACACCAAAAGCATGACCCAAGTTCTTGATTGCCAAACACAATCTGGAATTATTCAGCCAGTCACGCAGAAGATGAAAAAGAACAACCGATTATTCTCAGTCGGTACTTTGGCAATGACCCCAATCAGCGTGATGGTATGGACGGCACACCCAAGGATATTTGGGTAGTGGACAAATAAACTATTTTTCTTCAACCCAGACCAAATCTTCTTCACACCAAGCACGGTAACTCTTGACGGCTTTAACGGCGGGTAAACATAACGCTTTGCCATTCTCGAGGTTAAACCTTGCGCCATGCCGTACACATTTAATACTTGGAGCAGCGCCTTCGTGTTCGGTAATTTCGCCGCCCAGCAGTTCGTTATCGTCGTGCGAACAACGGTCTTCGATTGCCCAAAACCCCGAGATTGAACGCAACACCAGCACATAATCGTTGCCAAACTCAAGGCTTTTTTGCGTGCCAATCTCAAATTCTTCTTTAGTCCCAGCCAAAGTTTTCATGGACTTAGCTTACGTCATTTCTCGAGTTTACAAATCTGAGTCTCATACACTCAAGGTTCTTATTGCAGGACTTGACGAAACCTTGACCGTAGCAATATACTCTTCTTTAGATTAGCACTCGAGACTCGAGACTGCTAATGAATCTGTTTTAATTCTGTACGGAGGTACAAAATGGCATTAGCACCGTTAGGTGATCGCGTGGTCATCGAAATTATTGAAGAATCTGAGCAAAAAACTGCTGGTGGTTTGATCGTTCCAGATACCGCTAAAGAAAAAAGTCAACGCGGTAAAGTTATCGCTGTCGGCACTGGCAAGACCCTTGACAGTGGCGCAAAAGTAGCGGTTGAAGTTCAAGTTGGCAACACTGTGTACTTTGCCAAATACGGCGGTACAGAAGTTTCTGACGGCGGCAAAACTTTCACCATTCTTTCTGAACGCGATATTCTCGCCGTTATTATCTAATCAGCTACTAGCGGCTAGTCACTGGCTCGAAAAGGCTAGAAACTAACCACTAGAAGCTCTCTTAAGGAGTTACATCATGGCTAAACAATTGGTATTTGACGAACAAGCCCGTCGTTCACTCGAACGTGGCGTAAACGCAGTTGCAAACGCAGTTAAAGTCACCCTTGGTCCAAAGGGTCGTAACGTGGTTCTCGAAAAGAAATTTGGTAGTCCAACCATCACCAAAGACGGTGTGAGCGTTGCTAAAGAAATCGAACTCGAGGATCGTCTCGAGAACATCGGCGCGAAGCTCTTGATCGAAATTGCTTCTAAAACCAATGACATCACTGGTGACGGTACAACCACGGCTACAGTTCTTGGTCAAGCGATTGTCCGTGAGGGCTTGAAGAACGTCGCGGCTGGAGCAAACCCACTGACCTTGAAGCGCGGTATCGAAGCGGCTGTAGAAGCTGCCGTAAAAGCCATCCAAGAAATGGCAATCCCAGTCAATGACCGCAAAGGCATTAACGAAGTTGCTAGTATTTCTGCAAATGACGCTGCCATCGGCGAACAAATTGCTGACGCGATGGAACGTGTTGGACACCAAAACGGCGTTATCACCATCGAAGAAAGCAAAGGTTTAGACACCGAAGTAACCGTGGTCGAGGGTATGCAGTTTGATAAAGGTTATATCAGCCCGTACTTTATCAACGAAAACGACACCATGGAAGTTGTCTTGGAAGACCCATACATTTTAATTTACGAAAAGAAAATCAGCGCCCTCAAGGACTTATTACCAGTTCTCGAGCCAGTTGCCCAAAGCGGTAGACCACTCCTTATTATTGCCGAAGATGTAGACGGCGAAGCCTTAGCAACTTTGGTGGTTAATAAGCTGCGTGGCACACTTAAAGTGGCTGCCGTTAAAGCCCCCGGCTTCGGCGACCGCCGCAAAGAAATGCTGAAAGACATTGCTGCCCTCACCGGCGGTCAAGTGATTGCCGAAGAACTCGGCTTTAAGCTCGAGAATGCCAATGTTGGAATGCTCGGACGCGCCAAGTTGATTCGCATTAACAAAGACGAAACCACGGTTATCGAAGGCTTAGGCAAAAAAGAAGACATTGATGCTCGTGTCTCTGCCATCAAGCGCGAACTCGAGGGTACAGATTCGGATTACAGCAAAGAAAAACTCAACGAACGCCTTGCTAAACTGGCTGGCGGCGTGGCTGTGATTCGCGTTGGGGCAGCGACCGAAACCGAACTCAAAGAGAAAAAGCACCGTTACGAAGATGCCCTTTCAACTGCTCGTGCAGCCGTTGAAGAAGGCATGGTCCCCGGTGGTGGCGTGACACTCTTGCGCGTTATCCCAGCCGTCAAAGCCGTTTTTGAAAAATTAACTGGCGACGAAGCGACTGGCGCAAAAATCGTGATGCGTGCCTTGGAAGAACCAGCCCGTCAAATTGCAATCAACGCCGGTTACGAAGGCAGCGTTGTGGTCAATGCGATCCTCAGTGGTGGACAAGGCGGATATGGTTTTAACGCTGCCACTGGCGAATACGGCGACCTGATGGGCTTTGGGATTGTAGACCCAGCCAAAGTAACCCGCACCGCCCTGCAAAACGCTGCCAGCATTGGTAGCTTAATCCTGACCACCGAGGCTATCATTGCTGATCGCCCAGAACGCAAAGAAGCACACAGCCACGCACCAGCCGGCGGACCCGGCGGTATGGGCGGAGACATGGACTTCTAAGCATCACCCCGCTTACAGCAATACCCCTCGAGAACATTCTCGAGGGGTTTTTTTTATAAATATGTCTCGAGAATTCGCTTAAACACAGCTAGAATCTCGGGTAAAGAATCAAGCTGATACCGACTCGCATCTAAAATCAATTGATTACCCTCGAGACTTAAAAATTGCCAGACCTCACCTGTGGTCACACAACCATACAGTTTTGGGAAGTTTGTTTCGTGTTTTTGATTGAAATACCGTACTGCTAAAAGTTGGGCAACACACTGCCCAAGTCCAACTTCAACGTCTTGTTTCTTAGCTTCAACCACACTAACTATTGGGGCGCGAAGGGCAAAAACGGCTGGACTTTTAGCAAAAATAAAATCACATTCACCAGTTAAACCAAGGCTAGAATCGCCATCTAGTCGTTGACCAGAATAAATCGTGAAAATATTCTTAGCATTACTTCGAACTTCGGATAAAATAGGGGCAATGATAAATTCTGAACGCGATTTTTCTGAAGTAAAGGCAAGCGGTTCAAAACGTTTTAGCGTCTCGAGTAACCAATCAGAAGGTGGTACAGGTAAAAGCTCTGAGAATAGCTCAAGTCTGTCTGGTACGAGTTCAAATTTGTCAAGTACGACTTCCAAAGTAAAATCTGTAAATGCCATACCAATAGTTTATGCTTTGGGAATGAGTTTAGCGCAACGCCTCAAGGGTCGCTTCTATAATAGATTTATTGGCTTGGTCGGCACTGATACTGGCTTTTTTATCGCCGCCCTGCTCACCATAATCACCAAACTGGGCGTGGTTCATGCCCTTAATTTCGATGTATTTGGTACTGGGTGGCGCAAAAACTTTAGTATTGGCAACTTTCTCTGGGGTAGCAAGACCATCCTCAGAACCGTAAATCGAGGTGACGGGTATCTGGCTGCTCGAGAAGTCAAAACTTTTATCGCAGTAGGCAGCCCAGAAAATCAATCTCGAGATACCACCTTTATTTTTGGCATAGCTGCAAGCCATTGCCCCGCCAAGTGAATGTCCTCCGATTGCCCATTTTATATTGGAGTTACTCGAGATGATGCTATCGGCGGCATTGATGTTAAAAACCGCAAAATTAAGCGGCATTTTCATGATGTACACAATGTATCCAGCTTCGGCAATGGCGCGGAGTGGCACAGCATAGGCTTCGGGGGCAACCCGAGCGCCGGGATAGAAAATAAAACCTTTTGTGCTGGGTTTATTTGGCTTAAACAAAATGCTCAAAGCGGTGTTTTTGATTGTCACCGTCACACTCGAGTTCATGGCGGCAAGGGCTTTTGCCTCGGCGGGAAGTGGTCTCGAGACGACAAAAACAACTGCGCCAAGCGCCGCAAGAACCGCACCAAGAACAATCAAAGTATTGCGTAACCATTTGGGCATTAGGGAGTGTAACAAAAGAAAGAGAAAAAATTGCCCTTTCCTCTATTTTTTAGTTGGTTGGCTTGGGCGAACTTCAACGCGGCTTGGTAAGGTTCGGGCAGGCATTGCCAGCAAATCTAGGATAATTTGAGCAATATCTTCTGGTTGAATTTTCCAAGCGTCTTTTTGGTTGGGCGTATGGTTATTAAAGTAAGTGGCGACACTGCCGGGCATGATTTGCGTGACTTTGATGCCCAAAGCGCGAAGGTCAAGCATAATCGCTTCGCTAAAGCCATTTAAGCCAAATTTTGAGGCGTTGTAAGCGGCGGCTCCTGCAAAAGCGTTTTTACCCGCAAGACTCGAGATGTTAAAAATATAGCCTTGACTTTTTTCTAAGGCAGGAATAGCAGCTTTGATGGTGTAAAATACCCCTGTAAGGTTGGTGTCTATGACCGTGTTCCAGTCTTCCAAGGTTAAATCTTGGACAGGTTTGAAAATGCCCACGCCAGCATTTGCCACCACGCAGTCCAGACTGACAAATTCGCTGGTAGCGGTGTTTACGGCTTTTTCTAAACTTGGGTAATCGCGGACATCAGCTACAATTCCAATGGCGCGTCCCTTACCAAGCGCGTTTAGGGTATTGGCAGCCATCTCGAGTTCGCTTTGGTTACGGGCTGTGATGACAGTATTCCAATTGTTTTCGATTAAAGCAGCAGCTACGGCGTACCCGATGCCCTTGCTGCCTCCAGTAATGAGAGCGGTTTTCATGTGGATAGTATTGCCGAATTCTGGGTTAGGTGCTGTACCGCAAAGCACATGGGTTTTTGACTTTCAGTGTTCCAATACGTCACAATGGTGACATGGCTTTTGCAGATTGGTTTGGGGCAATGCCCAAGGTTGAGGTAGCGACTAAAGACAAAAGAATGAACCGAACACAAGTACCACTTAATCATCGTATACTGGGAGAACCATGACGCAGAGTATCGTGCCACTCGAGGTGGCTGGATTCACCCATCCGGGACAAGTTCGGGAGCTTAACGAGGACACTTGGGCGAAAGAATCGCTGCCTAATGGCGAGCTTTTCTTGGTTGCCGATGGTATGGGTGGGCATCGGACGGGCGAAGTGGCTTCAAACATGGCAACTGAATCTTTGGTTGCCGCCATGCGTGAATTAGCAGATGTACCAACCCAGAGTTTACCAAGGGCGATGCAGCGCAGTAACTTAGCGGTTTTTCAACACGCCAGCCGCCGCGCCGAATCACGGGGCATGGGGACAACCATGACCGCCGTGGTGGTGGATGGTAACGCTGCTATCGTTGGGCATGTTGGCGACTCGAGGGCGTATTTAATTCGTGGTAGTCGAATCGAACAACTAACCCGAGACCATTCTTGGGTCGCCGAGCGGGTGCGGCAGGGTTTACTCAGCGAAGAAGAAGCCCGAGACCATAAATGGCGCAATGTGATTACCAATGCGCTTGGCTCGAGACCACAATTGCGCCTAGATTTATTTGGCATGAATCTGCTCGAGGGCGACATTATTTTGATTTGCTCCGATGGTTTATCGAATTTGGTGACAGAACAGCAAATGTTAAGGGTAGCCTTAGAACGTGTTTACGACCCTGTAGAATCGGTAACTGCCGAATTGGTCGAGCTTGCCAATACTGCTGGAGGTCACGACAACATCACTTGTGTGGTGGCTAGAGTCAAGCGTTTAATGCCGCGCAGCAAACCTTATCCACTACCTCAACTGCATAAAGATGAAGGCTATTCGCCGGACTTACAAGTAGACCCAACCAGTACCATGATTTACGAAGGGAACACCGTTCAGGCTTCACAACGGCGCTGGTTACTGCCATTGGCGATTGTGTTGTACGTGGTTTTATTTGGGGTTTTATTACTATTTTTAGGTCGTACTGGGGTCAAGTGAGTGCATCTGGGCTGGACGAACCAATTGTATCTGGGCTAGACGAACCAATTGTATCTTGGCTAGACGAACCAATTGCATCTGGGCTGAATGAACAAGAAGTTATAGATTTAACCCAACATTTGGTGCGAATGGATTCGGTGGCTGCGCCAAATCGTCCACATGAGATTGGAGTCGCACGGTACTTAGCCCAATACCTCGAGCAAGCTGGTTTTGAAATTCAACTCGAGGAAGTTGCACCCCAACGCCTCAATTTAATGGCGAGTTTTGATACTGGTAAACTCGGCTCTTTACTGATTCTCGAGGGTCATACCGATGTCGTGACCGAAGGCGAACGCAGTGCTTGGACCCGTGACCCATTTTCTGGCGAGATAGAAGATGGCATCCTTTGGGGTCGTGGCAGTGCCGATATGAAGGGTGGTTTGGCGGCTGCCATTGTCGCCGCTAAAACCATTAAAAACCTTGTTCTCGAGGGCGTGCTTAATTTACGCGGCGAGTTGCGGCTTTTAATTCCATGTGATGAAGAAGGGATGATGTCTGGGATTAAACAAATGATTCGGCACAGTTGGCACAAAAAAAATGGAGTTGTGGCAGACGGCGCAATCATTTGTGAACCCGAAGAATTAGAACTTTGCTTATTTCAGCGCGGCGGTATTCGGGTCGCCATGCGTTTTATCGGTAAACAAGCCCATGGCGCGATGCCATATGCGGGAATCAATCCGATTCCGTGGTTGGCTAAAGCTGTGTTAGGCATTGGGCAACTCGAGGCAGAATTACAAGCCAAAACGCCAGCTCACCCCTTATTGGGTAAGCCTTACATCACACCAACAGTGCTACAAGCGGGCAGTTTGCCACAACTGAATGTCATGCCCGGCGAAGCACTTTTAGCCCTAGATATTCGCACTGTTCCGGGGATTGACCACTCGGAAATCCATACTCGGTTGCGCCAGATTCTTGATTCGATTGCCGATGCCCAGACCCAGTACGAAATTATTGATGACCGCCCTTGGACTGCCACCGACCCAGAAGCCAAAATTGTTACGGTTCTTGAAGCAGCCAGCCGCACCGTCTTAAAGCGTGAACCGCGTTATGGTGGTGTACCCGGTACGACCGATGGAACTTTTCTACACCAAGCTGGTGTGCCAATTGTCACCATCGGACCGGGAGACCGCGAAATTCCGCATCAAGCCAATGAATTTATTCGGATTGACCAACTTGTACTGAGTGCTAAGTTGTACACCGAGGCAATCGCACTATTTCTAAGCTAATTAGACCTCCAATTAGAGGTGGGCTGGATTTAATTTGTGCTGTAAGATTCTTGAAAGAAGGACTTGCTACGATAACAAAACGTGGGAAATCTCACACCGAAAGTACCAAGCCGCCCAACGGAGCTACTATGAGCTTACTCGAGAACCTCAAAAACACCCTGCAACAAGGCTGGAATGTCGCCAAAGAAAAAGGCGAGTTAGGCGCACGTATCGGACGACTGCGGCTTGAACTGATTCGACTCGAGCGCGAGCGCGAACAACAATTTGCTCGGCTAGGCAGAGCGTACCATGCCAATTCTACCGACTTGGCGGGTTTAGAACCCTTAAAACTCGAGATAGACCGCTTAACCCAAACGATGCGAGACCGTGAAAGCGTCATGGCACAGTTACTCGAGCAAGACAGCACCCCAAAAGATTTATCGCCCGAAGAACCCTTAAGTTTTGCTGCCGATGAAACCACAAAAAACTCGAATACCGAACAATCTGTACAACAAAACTAAAGACACAACAACAATTTTGACCTTAGAGCTTACAGATTCTTAAGGACATTTCGCACATTGCACAAAAATAAGGTATCATCTTGCACGTTTAGAGGTGACATCATGCCAACCACAACCGCCGAAGTTCTTAAAACCCTAGCAGCAGAACAGGTTCGCTTTTTGCGACTTCAATTCACCGATGTTCTTGGCGTAGCCAAAAACGTCGAAGTGCCAATCAACCAATTTTCCAAAGCCTTAGATGGGCAGATTATGTTTGACGGCAGCAGTATCGAAGGCTTTACAAGAGTCGAAGAATCAGACATGCTGCTTCACCCAGACCTCGAGACTTTTAGGGTTTATCCTGTTTTTAGCGAATCGGACGCTAAACGCGGACGGGTAGCCAGAGTCATCTGCGATATTGCCCTACCCGACGGCAAACCCTTTGAAGGCGACCCGAGATTTGCCTTAAAACGGATGATTGAAAAAACCAGCAAAGCGGGTTTTGACAAAGCCAATTTTGGACCTGAACTCGAGTTTTTCTTATTCCAGCGCAGTGCTAATGACACCGCCACGACCATCACCCATGATGCGGCTGGTTACTTTGACCTTGCACCACTCGATAAAGGCGAAGAAGCCAGACGCGATATGGTCAATCATTTACTCGAGCTTGGTTTTGAAGTCGAAGCAGCACACCACGAAGTTGCGCCCGGACAACATGAAATAGACTTTAAGTATGCCAATGCACTCGAGACTGCCGATGCAATTTCCACTTTTAAGTTCGTGGTTAAGCGGGTTGCGCTTGCCCACAACCTCCACGCCACCTTTATGCCCAAACCTGTCGCTACCATGCCCGGCAGTGGAATGCACTTACATTTGAGTTTATTTAAGGGCGACCAAAACACTTTCCTAGACCCCAAGGGACAATTTCAGCTTTCTAAAACCGCCCAGTTTTTTATTGGTGGCTTGCTCGAACATGCCTCGGGGATGGTAGCGATTACCAACCCAATCATCAACAGTTATAAACGCCTAGTCCCCGGATTTGAAGCCCCCACGACCATCGCATGGAGTGCAAGTAATCGCAGCGCCATGATTCGCGTACCTGCAAGGCGTGGTGTAGGCACACGCACTGAGCTTCGCATTCCAGACCCAGCCGCCAATCCGTATCTTGCTTTTGCCGCCATTTTGGGGGCTGGATTACACGGCATTCAAACCAAACTCGAGCCGCCACCACCGATTCAACGCAACATCTACGACATGAGTGTCCGTGACAAACGCAAACATAAAGTCAAAAACCTACCCACCACGCTACGTGAAGCCCTGAACGAACTCGAGTCTGACCGTGTAATCCGCGATGCGCTTGGCGACCATATTTACAGTCATTTTCTACATGCCAAACGTGCTGAATGGAAATTGTATGCCGCTACAGTTCACGAATGGGAATTAGAGCGATACCTCGAGATGCTGTAGAGGACTTGGCTATGGGCTTTGAGCCTTGAGCTTTTCTCACAGCCCATAGCTCAAAGCCCATAACTGCTTTGTTGCCCTAAGCCCTCAAAACCTGTAGACTCGAGCCAACCATGACCCTTTCTATGTGGCAACTCGATGCGATTCCGCCGCCAGCCCTTCTTGACTGAAGCGGCATAACGTTTTTTCGTCTCGAGACTGTAAAAGAGGTGTCTTATGGGTTTTATTGATTTGGTCACAAGTGTTCCTGGTGCAAAGTCTAAGGAATTAAATGAACGTCGCGCCAAAGCGGTAAGTGGCGGTTTAGCCATGGCAAATGGAATTGCGGTGGTTAGTGCCGAAGGTAGTTTGGTCAAAGATGCCGATGGCAATACCTTTATTGATTTGGCGGGTGGAATTGGGGTTCTGGCAGTTGGGCATCGTCCGAAAAGCGTCACTGATGCAGTTCACGCTCAGGTTGATAAGTATTTACATATGTGCAGTATTGTCGCCAATTACGAACCCTATGTTGAAGTCTGCGAAGTCCTAAACCGTTTAACACCTGGCGATTACCCCAAGAAAACCCTTCTTTCCAATGGTGGCGCAGAAGCCGTAGAAAACGCGGTCAAAATGGCACGGAAATTCACGGGCAGAGCCGGCGTGATTGTCTTTGAGGGGGCATACCACGGACGCAGCAACCTCACCATGGCAATGACCAGCAAATGGGGTTTGTTCAAAAAAGGTTTTGGTCCGTTTGCCCCAGAAGTTTATCGTTTGCCACTGCCAAACTTGTACCGCACCCCAAAAGGTATCTCGAGCGAGGATTATTTAGCGTGGTGCTGCAAGAACTTAGACGATGCAATGGTTAGCCATATTGACCCAAGTGCGGTTGCCTGTATCGTGATTGAACCTGTGGTTGGCGAAGGTGGATTTATTCCAGTGCCAAAAGAGTTCTTAGAGAAGATTCGTGAAGTCTGTAGCCGCATTGGTGCAGTCATGATTGCCGATGAAATCCAAAGTGGTTCTGGGCGGACTGGCAAACTTTGGGCAATTGAACATAGCAATGTCATTCCAGACATAATTATCAGTGCCAAAAGCCTTGCGGCTGGACTGCCCTTAAGTGCAATCACGGCTCGAGCCGAAATCATGGACAGCGCTCATATTGGTGGGGTCGGCAGCACTTACGGCGGTAACCCGTTAGCCTGTGTCGCGGCGCTCGAGGCACTGGAATTACTCCAAAGCTCTGATTTACAAGCTGGCGCAGCCCATATCGAAAAGACCGTGCGCCAGATGTTTGAACCGATGATGCTCGAGTTACCCTGTGTTGGCGATGTGCGTGGTATCGGCGGGATGATGGTGGTGGAATTTGTCAAAGACCAAGTAAGTAAAGAACCTTGGCTCGAACTTGTCCCCGATGTTGCCAAGCGTTGTCTCGAGGGTGGTGTGATACTGCTCAGAGCCGGTTTGTACAGCAACTGCATTCGGTTCTTGCCTCAACTTGATATTGACCCTGCCATGCTGCACGAAGCCCTAAGCGTGGTGCAAGGGGCAATTCGTGCGGCTTATGCGGTTCATAAAGCCAAAGAACTTGTAAATGCGTAAACCGTAGGGGTTGGGCTTACCTAACCCACCACATCACAATAAGGGCAAGGCATGCCTTGCCCCTACGGTTAATTTGGGGTAATTTATGACCAATCTTCCAGCGCTGGTCTCGAGTTCTGACGGGCGTTATGTCGTCGTCAATAGCACTATAGACATGACCCACGCCCTCGAGAACATTCAACGGGTTTCTTTTCCTGAGCTTGCCGAAGCAGACATCATGTCGGCACATCATTTTGCTTCGCACATCAAAATTTTTCCAGATGGGCAGCATGTGGTGCTGGACACGCTCGACAATAAAGTGGTGGCAAGCTCGAGTGACATCATGCTCGAGTTGGACTTTAATCATTATCAGCATAAGTTCTTTCCAGCCGTGGGTGAAGGATTTTTTACCACCCATGACAGCACCGCCCATTGGTTGTACGGGGCAGACATTGGGGTGCTGCCCGAGTATCGCAGTCAAGGACTCTCGAGTTTGCTCTATAAAGCCCGTCAAGACCTTGTGGTACGGCTTGGACTGCATGGGCATTACGCTGGGGCAATGCCAAAGGGTTACGGCGCGGTGAAACTCGAGATGCCGATAGAGGAATACCTCCATCAAGTCATTCGTGGTGAGCGCTTTGACCCTGTGCTGAGTATTCAACTTAAACGCGGTTACAGAATTCATGGGGTGATTCCAGACTATCTCGAGGATGCCAGTTGTGCCAATTACGGCATTCTGATTGTTTGGCGCAATAAAGCGGTGATGTGGTAAGTATGCTGGTTTTTGTAGACGAAAGTGGTGATGCGGGTTTTAAGTTCGAGCAGAACTCGAGTCGGTATTTTGTCGTTGCAATGGTGATTTTTGCCAATGATGAACGAGCCACATCTGTCGCAATTGCGCTGGCAGATTTTCAAAAATCTCTAGGTCAACGTGATGAATTTAAGTTTAGCAAAATGAACAATTCTCGCCGTTTGAATCTGGCTCAGTTTATTTCAACACTTGATTTTGAAGCTCGAGTATTCACTATTGATAAAACGAGCCTCGAATTAAGTTTTTTCTCTCAAAATGGTATTGATGCTTATCAGTGGATGATTGCTCAAGCACTCTTGGTTTTTCAGAATGATTTTTCCAAAGCTCGTTTTCGCTTAGATGGAACGCATAATCGTCAATTTAAGAGGTTATTTAAGTCTTATATTCGTCAAACACTAGCCGCTGAAATTGCCGACCTTACTTTTGTAGATTCAACAAGGACAGAATTACTACAACTCGCAGACTTTATTGCAGGTGCTGTCCATCGCCAAAAACGAGGAGAAGATTCTGAAAAACTCTTAGAAATTCTTCGGTCAAAAATTACGCTCAAAGAATTAAAAAAAGAACCCCTATTATGAGGTTCTTTTGCGACTCGTTCCTATCCTTTCGGCAGGCGACCATCCGGTCACTTTTCAGGCTGCGAGCCATTTCTAAAAATCACTATAGCACTTTTAAGGAGGTTGTCAATGATTGACTTAATGTTCATCAATGCAAAAATTTGGGTAACTCGAGGGCAAACTGCTACCAGCCTAGGCATTCAAGACGGGAAAATTGTGGCGCTGGATAATCCAAACCTCGAAGCTCGAGAAACCATAGATTTAGGCGGTTTGGCAATCTATCCCGGTTGGAACGATGCCCATGTCCACGTTTGGAAAGTTGGGCATCTTCGCACCTCAATGCTGGATTTACGTGATGCAAGCACACTCGAGGAAGTGTACGACTTGGTGCGTTCTCGAGTTAGTACCCTTGAGGCTGGGCAGTGGTTACTCGGGCGTGGTTGGAACGAAGCCAAGCTGAGTGGTAGCCCCAATAAAACTGTACTGGATACGGTTGCGCCGCATAATCCTGTAGTGCTGACCCGAACTTGCGCTCATATTCACGCCGTCAACTCGAGGGCAATGAATTTGGCAGGGATTGATGCTGCTACGCCCGTGCCACACGGCGGTGAAATTCATTTCGAGAATGGAATGCTTTTTGAAACCGCCCACGGCTTAGTCTTAAAAGCCATGCCCGCTTTTAGCGTACAGGATTGCAAAAAATTTATTCTGGCGGGTTTAGATTGGCTTGCTCAGCACGGCATCACCAGTTGCACCGACCCTGCGGTTGACCCAACGCTGCTCGAGGCATACCGTCAACTCGAATCAGAAAATGCGCTACCAATTCGGGTCAATCTGCTGTTTATTCGTCGTCCAGATGGCGGAAACCAGACCTATCCGCTACCCGAGAAATTCGTCTCGGGTTTCCTGCGGGTGGACAGTGTTAAATTCTTTGCCGATGGTGGCTTAAGTGGTGCGACGGCTGCGGTCAGTCTCCCCTACCAAAACACCGATACTCCAAGTCATGGGGTACTGCGTTTTGAGACCGAGGAATTGTACCAACTGGCACTCGAGGCACACCAAAACGGTTTTCGGATTGGCACGCACGCAATTGGTGATGTTGCGCTTGACCAGATTTTAACGGTGTACGAACGACTGGCAAAATCCCCTCATCCAAGCATTCGACATAGAATCGAACACTTTGGATTGGCAAACCCAACCCATTTGGCTAGAGCCAAGGCACTTGATGTGATTGTTGTACCACAACCAATTTTTCTGCATGAACTGGCTGGAAACTTTGCCAAATACCTACCAAAAGCCTTTGCAACGCATTGTTATAACCTTCGTGCCATGATGGAGGCTGGACTAACCACGGTCTTCTCGAGTGATGCGCCTGTAGTCAAAGAAGTCAGTCCTTTGGTGGGCATTCACGCCGCCACCCTCGAGCCTTTTAGAACTGGCAATCAAGTCACACTTGAAGAAAGTATCGAAGCCTTCACTTTGAATGGCGCAATTTCGAGTAATGACCAAAACAATCGTGGTACACTAGAAGTTGGTCAGTACGCCGATTTTAACATTTACGCCAACAGCAACACCCCCGTTCTCGAGTGGAATCTCGAAAGCACTTGGGTTGGAGGGATACAATTATGAGTTTTGAAGCCAGTTTACAAACCTATTTAGAAGCCTGGAACGCCCGCGATTCAAGCATTCGCCTCGAGAAACTTGCCAGTGTCGTTCATCCGGGGATACAACTCTTTGACCCACTTGCCCATATGAGTGGCGCAGTCGTGATTGCCAAATTTATTGCCAAAGTCCACAGCAGCGTGGCTTTTGACCGCCTCGAGTTTACCAGTGGTTTTCAAAAACACGAACATGGGCTTTGGGTGCGTTACGGTTGGGGATTATGGTTACAAGACCAGAACCGCATGGAATCCGAAGGCATGGATGTGGTGGAGTTTGATAAGTTCGGAAAGATTCGGCAGGTTATATCTTTTGGTGGCAAATTACCCGACAAGTCTCGAGACGAGTAGAGGATTCAATGCCGAAAGTAAGTCCTAAACGAAAAAAAAGCATCAAGCCTGCTCATGATTTTGTCGGTAACTTTGGCGAGGCTAATCTAAAGCGTTTAGAGCAGTCAATCGCTCAATCTAAAGCTGGTTTGAGTGTTACATTGACGCTTGAGCAATTGCGTGAGCGCTTTGGACTGAACTAATTTGTTTAAGTTTAGGAACTGGTATGCAGACAAAAACTTGCCCTCGAGAAATTGAGAACATAGTGTTAGAAATCTTGTATGCAACTACGATTTTTATTCGTTACTGCGACAATCTCAAAGTTGCACAATTGACTGCCAACCATGCCCATAACCTTCCAGATTTAATTCGTAATTTTTCCAATGTCAAATTGGGTATTTATTGGGAACAAGATAAATTGATTTTGCAACAACAGGCTCATGCACTCAAAGAAGCACTTAAGCCTCTCGAATTTGTCTGGAAAGAATCTGAACCAATCATCACAAAATACTTAAACGCAAATCCACCCCTAAATCCGTAGGGGCGAACCTTGTGTTCGCCCTGTGAGATAACATAATCCCAAATTTCTTCCAAGGAGTTTTCTATGTATCAAACTGTTGCCCGTCAAGCCCTTCTCGCTGGTGGTTGGCAAACCCTAGACAAAACTTTCTCGGTCATCAATCCTTTTGACGGCAGCACCGTCGCCGAAATTGCCGATTGTGGCATCCCCGAAGCCAAAGAAGCACTCGAGGCAGCAGTCACGGCTTTCTCGAGTTTTAAGCACACTTCTGGATTCGAGCGCAGTATCATCATGCAAAAATGGGCAGCATTAATTCGTGCCAATGCCGAAGAAATTGCCACTGCCATGACCTTGGAGATGGGTAAGCCAATGCTCGAGTCGAGGGGCGAGAGTATTTACAGCGCCACCGCCATCGAGTGGTACGCCGCCGAAGCTGAACGCATCGCTGGGGAAATTATTCCAAGTCGTTTTGCCCAAAAACGCGCCTTCTCGAGACCCGAACCTGTTGGAGTTGTGTACGCCGTGACTCCGTGGAATTTTCCTGCGGCAATGATTGCCCGTAAAGTCGCGCCTGCACTGGCGGCTGGATGTGTGGTGGTCTTAAAACCCGCCGAACAATCGCCCCTGACCGCCTTGTTACTCGCCAAGCTCTGGCTCGAAGCTGGTGCGCCAAAAGATACTTTTCAGGTACTGCCCTGCCAAGACCCGATAGAAGTTTCTCGAGTTTTTATGTCGGACGCTCGAGTTCGCAAGATTACGTTTACGGGTAGTACCGAAGTCGGCAAGTTGCTTTACGCCCAAGCTGCACCGACCCTTAAACGCTTGTCGCTCGAGTTGGGCGGTCATGCACCATTTATTGTTTTTGAAGATGCCGATGTCGTGGCAGCCGCGCTCACCGTTTCTAATTCTAAGTTTAGGAACGCTGGGCAGCAATGCGTAGCCTCCAATCGAGTCTATGTCCACGAAACACTCTCCTCGAGTTTTGAAGAGGCTTTTGCAGCCCAAGCCAAGAGTTTTAAGCTGGGTAATCCGCTTGATGCCGACACAACCATTGGTCCACTGGTGGATAAGGCGACACTCGAGAAGGTACAGGCACACGTTCAGGATGCTGTAGCGAAAGGCGCTAAAATCGTCACGGGTGGTCATGCGACTGGCGGGCTTTTCTTTGAACCAACAATTTTGTCTGGTGTCACGCCATCAATGCGGATTCTGACCGAAGAAACCTTTGGTCCGGTTGCTCCGCTTGTAAATTTCTCAAGCGAAACCGATGCAGTAGCTTGGGCAAACAACACCGAGTACGGCTTAGCGGCATACATTTGGACTCGAGACATTGGCAGGGCGTACCGTGTCGCCGAAGCCCTCGAGTACGGCATTGTTGGCGTTAATGATGGTGTGCCAAGTGCGATGGCACCTCAAGCCCCATTTGGTGGTATGAAAAACTCGGGGGTCGGACGCGAAGGTGGGCGTTGGGGTCTCGAGGCGTTTCTTGAACTGAAATACATCAGTATCACCCTCCCATAGCCTATACTCGAGGCTATGGTTACAACTGCTTCTATCGCAGATTTATACGCCACTTCTGGCAAGGCAGAATTAGCGCATGGGAGGTTGATTACATTGTCGCCAACTGGATTTTTACCGGGCTTTGCCGCCGATGAGATTTATTCAAGTTTACGGGCTTTTGCTCGAGCTTCCAAACTTGGCTATGCCGTGGCAGACGGCAAGGGATTCTTGGTAGATTTACCAAATCGAAAATCCTTTAGTCCAGATGCAGCCTTTATTCGTGGAGCGCACTCGGGTATGAAATTCTTAGACCGCGCTCCGACTTTTGCCATAGAAGTGCGTTCTGAACATGATTATGGAAAAACGGCTGACCGAGAGATTGCTGCTAAAATCAACGATTACTTTCTGGCTGGTACATTAGCCGTTTGGGATGTGGATTTACTTGCTTTGGAGGTGGTACGGCTGCATATCGTGGGGGAGTCTGTGCGAGTTTTTACTCGAGGTGAACTTGCCCACGCTGGTGATGCTGTTCCCAATTGGTCTATGCCCGTCGAGGATTTATTTCCTTACTATGTGCCTTTTGAAGAATCCGAATTGGGATAGGTGCTTCTCAAGTTGGGTTCGGTGCTGTATATTGACTGAGTTCAAAAAGTTTAGGAGGAGTCTCATGAAGTTAAAAACATTGGTTATGTTTGGTGGTATTGGCTTGGCAGTTGGTGCATTGGCACTCTCACAAGTTGGCGCTCAGAGTAGTACCTTACGGGTTTTTGCGGGTTCAACCTTTCGTCCAGATTTGCTACAACCGATTTTTGACCGCTTTGAAAAGAAGACCGGTACTAAAGTGGTTCTCGAGCTTGGTGGTGCAACCTCAGAGTTACAAGGCGCGTATTTATCTACCGTGCTAGGCGCAAAAGACCCAAGTTTGGATGTGATGCTGATTGATGTGATTCGTCCAGCCCAATTCCAAGCCCAAGGTTGGCTCGAGCCACTCGATAA
This sequence comes from Deinococcales bacterium, assembly GCA_031414595.1. Lineage (GTDB taxonomy): Bacteria > Deinococcota > Deinococci > Deinococcales > JAAFIG01 > JAAFIG01. The sequence continues at coordinate 153,092 of JANNVX010000018.1, read as the reverse complement.
ATACTTTGGTGGCGATAAAGACCGCCAAGAATTTATTGACGGTTACGTTCCGGGTCCGGTCAAAGCCACGACCATTGGCACTGAACTCTGGGCATTGCCTGCCACCACCGATGTACAGTTCTTGTATTACCGTAAAGACCTACTCGAGAAGTACAAAGTGGCTGTGCCTAAAACTTGGGAAGAAGTTACCGCAACTGCACAAAAGATTTTGGCAGCCGAAGGTAATCCAAACCTCCAAGGCTTGAATTTCCAAGGCGCACCGATTGAAGGCGCGGTTTGTATGTTCTTGCAACCATTCTGGGCAGCTGGCGGCGATTTCTTGCAGGGTGGTAAGGTCAATGTCAATAATGACTTTGGCAAAAAAGCCCTGAACCTCTGGGTAGATTCAATCAACAAAACCAAGATTTCGCCAGCCCTAATGGCAGAAGTTCGCACCGATGACAGCCGTCGCATGATGCAGCAAGGCAATGTCTTGTTCGGTTTGAACTGGGCATATGCTTGGGCGCATTTCCAAGGCAACGGCGGACCAACTTCCGGACCAACAGCCGTCAAAGGCAACATTGGTGTGGCTCGTTTGCCCGCCTTTGCGGGTTCAAAAGTCGGCAGCAGCACCTGCCAAGGTGGGGCTTCATGGGGTATCTCGAATTTTAGCAAGAACAAGCAAAAAGCCTTTGAATTGCTGCGTTATATGTCTGACACCAAAGCCCAAGAAGAATTCAGCATCAAAGGTGGTTTCTTACCGGTGCGTAAAGCGCTGTACAACAACAACAATGTCCTGAGAGCCAATCCACACTACGATGACCTCTACCCTGTTATCTTAAAAGCCCGTCCACGCCCCGTGACCGCCAATTATCCGAAGGTTTCTGAAATTATCCGCACCAATGTCAATGCGGTCGTGGCTGGTTCTAAAACCGTAGATAAAGCACTGACCGATATGCAGTCCGCCCTCGAGCCATTGATTAAGTAGGGTTTGTGGCTTCACCTTCACCGCTCATGCCCCGAGTTAATCGGGGCTTTTCTGGTTTTTGGCAACGTTTTATGACTGGGCAATTAGCCGAACGAGAATTTGGCTGGATGTTGCTCGCACCAGCCTTTATTTTGCTGATTGGCATTTTTTTATACCCGATGATTAACGTATTATTACTGACTTTTCGGGTGCAAGAAATCGCCGACCCAAGTCAAGTCAGCACCAGCTTAGAAAATTACTCGAGGCTATTTAAAGACCAAGCCTTTATAGATGCGTTCTGGCGCACCCTTTGGTTTGGAATTTTAACCGTGGTTGGTTCGTTTCTGGTCGGTTTACCTTTGGCGCTGCTTGCTAATGTCAAAACTGGTTGGCGCTGGGTAGTACGAATTGCGCTACTTCTCCCGTGGGCAATGCCTCAAGTGATTGCTGGCACAATGTTTGCTTGGATGTTCAATTCGCAATTTGGGCTTTTTAATGACCTTTTGCTGCGCTTTAACCTGATCGAACAACCGATTCGTTGGTTGCTGCAACCAGATACCCAAGTGATTGCTTTTGTGGTCACGACCATCTGGAAAACCTCAAGTTTTGTAGCACTGATTCTGCTTGGAGGCTTACAAAGTATTCCAATAGAACTCGAGGAAGCCGCCACAGTAGACGGCGCGAGCAGTTGGCAAATTTTTTGGCGCATCACCTTACCGCTTCTACGCCCCGCGATTGCTGTTGCCCTGATTTTTCGTACCCTTTCGGCACTGCAAGTCTTTGATATTCCTTACGCTTTTAAGCAAGCTGGGGCGTTAAATCTCGAGACACTGGGGATGTACATTCAAAAAACCACGGTCGAATTCACCGATTTTGGCTACGGCGCAACAGTCTCGCTCGGGCTTTTTGTTTTGGCACTGGTAATCACCGCTATTTACGTGCGCTTTGTCAGGACAGAGACATGAAAAATCTAATTCTCAACCGTGCCTTTGTTGTTTTTGCCTTGGTACTGCTGGTGGTCAATGGAGTCTACCCAATGGTCTGGGTGGTACTGACCAGTTTCAAAAATGACATCGAACTGCAAACCAGCCCGATTTCCTATTTACCGCAAAGCTGGGCATTCACCAATTACGAACAGGTTTTTGTACAACAGCCGTTCCTCAAATACTTCTTTAACTCCATTTTTGTCTCGAGCATCAGCACCTTGGTTTGTGTGACCATCGCGGCGCTGGCTGGATACGCGATAGCTCGAGTCAACTTACCGCAGCGCGGCATCATTCAAACCCTGATAGTGGCAGCCAGTATCTTTCCGGTGGTCAGTTTAATTGTGCCGCTTTACCAAATGATGCGTTCTTTTGGCTGGTTAGGCACGTACTTAAGTTTAATCGTGCCATACGCCGCCTTTAGCCTGCCAATCAGCATTTTAACCTTAACTGCATTTTTTCAAGGCATCCCTAAAGACCTCGAGGATGCTGCAATGGTGGATGGTTGCTCGAGATTTGGCGCACTGTGGCGAATTATCGTGCCACTGGCAGCACCAGGCGTTGCTACTGCCAGTATTCTGGCATTTGTCAACTCTTGGAACGAATTTTTGCTGGCTGTGACCTTTGCCAGTAACCAAGCTACCCGCACTGTGCCGCCCGCCGTGGCGCTCTACCAAGGCGAGTTTAGTTTCCCGTGGGGCATTATTAGTGCGGCTATTACCATTGCGATTATCCCCATCATCACGATTATTTTGATTTTCCAGCAAAAGATTATTTCTGGTTTAACGGCTGGAAGCGTCAAGGGCTAAGTTGTGAATCTCGAGACCCGACTACAAAACCCAGACCTAGACGACTTTGAGCGCGAATTGCTCGAGACAGTACGCGATTACGGCTGGCAAGTGACGATGATTCCCGAGGATGACGAAGGCAGTGCTTTTGCATTCTCGGTGGGTTTTACGGCAGCTTTAGGGCATCCAGAAATTATTCTTTTTGGACTGCGGCTCGAGACGATGCACAGCTTAATTAATTTGTTGGTGACAAAATAAAATCTGGCTCGAGATTTGTGCATGGGCAAGTGGTAACAGACATACTCGAGGGTTATGAAGTGATGTTTGTGGATGTTCCAAAACACCATTACTCGGAGTTTTTAGGGGCTGCCCAGTGGTTTTATGAATCTGATGATTTTACGGTACTGCAAATGATTTACCCAGACAGGCTGCATCGTTTCCCTTGGGATGAACAAGCCAACAAAAAGTTTCTCGAGCAGCAACCAATTCTTGGAGTAAGATAGTTTTTAGAGGTGAATCATGATTGCCGAGCGACCCGAACCAATAGAAGCAGAAAAAATAGACTGGCAACAGCTTTTGCTCGAGAAGAACCTCGAGATTCTGCGTTTGAAACGCCGTAATCAGTTCCTACTTAAAATGCAGGAACTCGAGAAAATACGCTTAAAAAACCCTAAAAGTAGACTTTCTGAACTTCTTGGAGCAGGTAAAGGGGTTTACGGAGCAACGCCAGCCGATGCTGATGCGTACCTACGAGGAGAACGTGATTCGTGGGAATAATAGACCAGTTTTTAGCAAAACAGCTTTACTTAGACACCAGTATTTTCATTTACAGCATCGAACAGTATCCAGATTTTCAAGAGCTATCTGATGCTATTATCAATGCCGCGACTCAATATGAAATTTTTGCAGTTACCAGCGAATTAGCACTATCTGAAGCGCTTGTTATGCCAATAAGAAAAAACAACACTGCCTTACAAGAGCTTTTTGAAGAAGCCATCCAGAGCGCAGGCGGTTTGCTTGTCGTTCCAATAGAACGTCAGATTCTAGTTCGGGCTGCCGAACTTCGGGCTTTGCAACCAAACCTAAAAACCCCTGATGCTATACATTTAGCGACTGCTCTCGAGACTGGCTGTGAAGTATTTTTAACCAATGATAGTCGAATAAAAAATCCTGACCTCGAAATTGTTACACTCTCGAGTTTAGTTGTACCGCAAAGCTAAAATTGGCTTTTCAAGTAGAATAAATTATGACTTTGGAATCTGTTTTTTTTGCCAATACAAAAGGGTTAAGCTCGAGTCAAATTGAGCGTATTAAAATTATTTCCGACCATACTTGCGCTCAGATAGCCGACTTGATTCCAACCAAACAAACCGATGTGATTATTCACGTTAAACCATCTTGGACAATTCCTGAAATTGGTTTTAGTGGTTTTTCGCCAAATGCAGCCTATGCTTTTATTCATATTGACCCATCAAATCCAAATTTTGATTCAAACATCGAAACAGAACTTGCAGCCACAATTGCCCACGAATTGCATCATTGCGCTAGGTACACAAGCGTGGGATATGGTCAAACACTGCTCGAGGCGTTAGTGACAGAAGGTTTAGCTTGTGCTTTTGAAATGGATTTTCGTCAGGGACAAATTTCAATTTATGCCAATGCACTCGAGTTAAGTCAAATTTCAGCATTACTCTCGCAGGCACAAGAAGAATTTCACAGCCAAACTTATGCACACAATGACTGGTTTTTCGGTTCTCAAGAACGTGGAATTCCGAGATGGACAGGGTATACTCTTGGTTACGAAATCGTGAAAAAGTATCTCGAGGAAACACGGCTTACTGCTGCTTCGCAGTGGAATACTTCAGCCTCGAGTTTTGAAAGGAAAGACTTTTATGAATGAACTTGATTTCTTATGGTTTTGCGTTCTCCAACACGACGGTGAGTACCTTGGGACTCGTGAACTCCCACCGCGCCAACCGACCCTCGAGCATATCTCGAACTTGATAGACACGGCTGGTGAAATGGGTTTCTCGAGTCTGCTGACTGCTACCAATTACCACAGCTACCACGAGAATTTCACCGTGGCAACCGCAGCTTTGGCGCGTAGCCGAAACGCTGGGTTGCTGGTAGCGGTTCGCACGGGCATGTTTGACCCCGCGATGTACGCCAAAATGGTGGCGACCCTTGCCAATCTCTTTCCAAATCGGGTGCGAATCAACATTGTGACTGGCTCGAGTCTCGCCGAAAATGCGATGTATGGCGATTACAGCCCACATGAAACACGTTACGAACGCACCCATGAATTTATGAAATTACTACGGCTTTTCTGGGATTCTGAAGGGGCAATTAACTACGAAGGGGCGCACTACAAATACTCTGGCAGTGTTCTCGAGCCTAAGCCGCCGTACCGAATCCCGTTGTACTTTGGTGGGGCATCCGAAGCCGCCATGCGAATCGCTGCCGAACTTTCCGATGTGTACCTGCTCTGGGGCGAACCCAAAGCCATGATTCAAACCCGAATTGACCGCATGAACGAACTGAGTCTCGAGTATGGGCGCAAAGTCAGTTACGGGCTACGAACCCATGTGGTGGTACGTGAAACAGAAAGCGAAGCCATTGCAGCAGCCGAACGCATGATTTCTAAGATAGACCCGCAAGTCCGAGCTAATTTTGAGAAGAGTTACGCCAAAGTTGACAGCACTGGGCAAGGTAATCAAATTAAAATTCTGCAAGCCGCCCTCGAGAAAAACGACTTCTTTATCGAAGACAACCTTTGGGCGGGTGTGGGCATGGCTCGAAGTGGTGTGGGTGTAGCAATTGTTGGAAGTCCTCAACAAGTCGCCGCCAAAATTCAGGGCTATGTGGACATGGGCATCCAAAACTTTATTTTCAGTGGCTACCCGCACGTGGACGAATGCCGCCGCTTTGGAGAATTGGTCATGCCACTGGTGAAGGGCGCAAGTTTCTCGAGTGGGAACAGAAAATTATTTGATGTAGATGTCGCGCCAACCATTTAAAAATCTCTTCTTAAGTCAACCAAATACTTTGACCACAAATTGGACAAATTGCCCGTCTTTGGCTCGAAATTAAATCAATGAGACAAGATGGGCAACGCCCAGATTCATAAAAACCTTCAGGAATTACAAAATCTTCATGAGTAGCTTGGTAATTTTTCCAATCAGTGTATGGCACAACTTTTAGCCAAACTCCATCTTTTGACCTCAAATCTTGCAAATGCTGTGATGCGAATTTTGGCTTTATAGTTGCAATTCCAAGACAAAACTTTTGCTCCGTTCGAGATTCAAGGTCTGGCACTCTAGTTTCAAAAACTTCTTGCAGAACATCTACCATCTCGACAGTTCCAAGTTCAAGTAATCTCGAGACAAGTTCGGCTCTCTGATGTTGGTTGAGTTTTAATGTGCGTTGTTTAACATCCATTAACCACCAAGGTAAATCGGGCTTTCAAAAACCGCCTCTAAGCGGTGCGTCTCTGCATTCAAAGTCAGCACTTGGGTTTGCAGACGTTGCAGGGCAGTCATCTCCCCTGCTTTTAAGTCGGCAATTATCTCGAGGAGACTGCTGGCACTGCCTTGGATTTGCTCGAGAAGCGATTCTTGATTCATAAAACCTCCTGCGGGAATTGAATGAGGGCTTAGGCTTTAGCTGAATGAAGTGGATGCTCTAAGGCGTTGCTGATGCCTTCGTAAACCTGACTGGAAATATCGGCATTGCTGCCTCGAGACAGTGCCACACGACCTGTTCGCATGGTTTCGATAATGCCAAACGGACGCATTTGCTGTATAAACGCCGTGATTTTGCCTTCATCGCCAGTCACTTCAAAAACATAGGATTTAGAACCAACATCCACATTTCGCGCACGGAAGTCCTCGGCAATCATCCGAATCTCGAGCCGTGTTTCTGGTAAGACTTTTACTTTTAACAGCACCAATTCACGGTCAACAAATTTTTCATGGGCGTGGTTAATGACTTTAAGCACATCCTCGAGTTTTTCTAACTGGCGTTGAATTTGGTCTGCCATAATCTCTGGGGCTTCGGCAATAAAGGTCATTCTCGAGATACCGCGTTCTTCAGTTGCACCGACCGAAAGTGAATCTATGTTGTAGCCACGCCGTGCAAACAAGCTGGTGACTCGAGTCAGAACACGGGGTTCGTCTTTAAGGAAGGCACTAAAAATATGTTTCATTTGGTCTCTCCTGTACATTGTCAATTTTCGTAGGGGCGAACCTCTGTGTTCGCCCTGCCACACATCGTTCTTTGGTTTTTAGGCTGGGACAAGTGCCTTGGGTTCATTAAATTTCGGGTCATCGTCTAACATTTCATCCAAGCCCTTGCCGGCAGGAACCATTGGGAAAACATTGGCTTCTTGTGGGACTCGCACCTCCAGAACGGCGGGTCCGTCTACCTCGAGCCATGAACGAATGGCTTTTTCTAAATCGGCGGCGTTATCGGCGGCAAATCCGGGAATTCGGTAAGCACTGGCTAAAATCGGAAAATCTGGGTTGCTGTCCTCGAGATACACTTCGGAGTAACGCTTGCTGTGGAACATTTCTTGCCATTGTCTGACCATACCTAAGTAACCGTTGTTAATCACGGCGAATTTCACGGGAATATCGTATTTACGAAGCGTTGCCAGTTCTTGAATCGTCATTTGGCTCGAGCCGTCGCCAGCAATGCCGATGACCCGCACACCTTTGGCATCTCCACCATCGTGGGCGTTAATGGCTACGGCTGCACCCATGGCGGCTGGAAGGCAGAATCCCATTGTGCCAGCCCCACCGCTATTGCTCCATTTGCGGGGAAGCTCGAAGGGATGAAGTTGGGCGGTCAGCATTTGGTGTTGCCCGACATCTGAAACCACAATATCGTTACCGTTTAACTGGCTCGAAATCATTTTTATGGCTTCGGCTGCGCCCCATATTGGACGTTTGGGCTGACGGGCTTGCCAGTCGCGTAGTTTTTCCCACCATTCTGGGGTCTCGAGGTGCGTGACTTGGTGGGTCAGGGCTTCGAGCGCGGCAGCACTGTCGGAGTGAATCGGGATAAAGGCTGGAATCAGTTTGTTGTGTTCAGCAGTATCTATATCTATATGAATAATTTGGGCGTTCTTGGCAAAGCGGCTGGTTTTACCAGTTACACGGTCGTCAAAACGCATTCCAAGTCCAATCAGCACATCGCACTGCGAAATGGCGCGGTTACTAGCAACACTACCGTGCATTCCGGGCATTCCAAGCCACTGTGGGTCTGAGGCTGGAAAATTCCCAAGTCCCATCAGAGTGGTAATCACGGGCATTCCAGTTTTTTTAGCAAACTCGAGAATTTGCGGGGCGGCATCACATGAACCACCGCCGACAATTAAAAGCGGTTGCTTGGCACTTTTAATCAGGGCAACCGCTTTGGCAATGATTTCTGGGTTTGGCTCGAGACGTGGCGGTTTGGCGTGGGGCTGGACAATTTCGGCATTGGTTTGGGCTTGTTGCACATCTTTGGGAATATCCACCAGCACTGGACCTGGGCGACCCTCAAGCGCAATTGCAATGGCTTTTGCCACAGTTCTCGAGACATCATCGGCATTACGAACCAAGAAATTGTGTTTGGTAATCGGCATGGTGATACCCGTAATATCGGCTTCTTGAAACGCATCTGTGCCAAGAAGTGGGCTTGGAACATTTCCTGTAATCGCTAGAATTGGCAGGCTATCCAGCATTGCGTCGGCTAGAGCAGTCACAAGGTTGGTCGCGCCAGGTCCAGAAGTTGCCATGCAAACACCTAGTCCACCTGTCGCCCTTGCATAGCCTTCGGCAGCGTGACCTCCGCCTTGTTCGTGCCGCACCAAGATATGCTGGATTGGGCTGTCGTAGAGCGCATCGTAGACGGGCATGATTGCCCCGCCGGGATGCCCGAAGATATGCCGCACACCGTGCGCTTCGAGGGTTTTTAAGAGGGCTTCTGAACCAGTCATGATTTTCTCCTGTGGAACTTTTAAAATTTCTTTTAACTTTTACTATTCTCTCGAGTGAAAAAAAACCCCCGCTTTTGGCGGGGGTCGCTTGGCTTCAAACTGATACTACGCCGCGACCCCCGAGGTTAGGGCTACGACCACTACAATAATCAAGGCATTTTGCATCTTGGTTAGAGAGTATCAGTGGTATACCAAGCCTGTCAAGTGCCAGACGACCAGAGTTTAGAAGTTTTAGGCTCGAGACACTGACCAATGCACTGCAATTTATCGAGTCCCCAGCTAAAGCTGCCGCGAAACACCAAGAAAAATCTTGTGCTTTCTCAATCAGTCTCGAGCCGTAACAACAATTAGCGCCGTCCTGAACAGCTTTCAATAAAAATCTCTACACGCCCAAAAACCGTGTAGAGATTTTGTAGAGGGGTTGTTTTGCATACTGTCTCTCAAGAGCAAGCAAGACCCAAGGCTCGAGTACACAGCAATAACGAACTTAAGGAGTGGTTATGAACAAAGCCCCGCGCCCAATGTAGTGCATAACCACTGGTTAGGAATTTCAGTTTCGGTAGAAGTCTAAGTCTATTTTCAGTTGATGCCCTAAAGCTCAACACCAAGGAGTAAAATATGAAAAAGTTCTTTGCGTTAGCACTCATTTCGGCAAGTTTAATTGGCGGTATGGTTTCTTGTAATAGCACTCCGGGTCCAAAAGGTGACACGGGTCCGATTGGTGTAACAGGTCCACAAGGTCCAACGGGCGAAACAGGTCCAACGGGTCCAACAGGTCCAACGGGTCCAACAGGTCCTGCGGGTCCAAGTGATGTTCGTTACAGCCCTTGGTTTTCTGACCCAACCGCATCGGCTTCAAATATTACTTCCGACGGAACTTGTATACGTTTACGATCAATAACCAGACCAGACCTTACTGCCGATGTGATTAACAAATCCATGATTGTCGTATATTTCCGAGTTGGCGGTATTGGACCATTCGCCTTACCTTATATCTCAGATGCAGGTGGCGCAACCAACCAAATCCATTACACCCTTGACACAGTAGGTAAACTCAAAGTTTTTCGACATACTTTCAAAACTTGCCGCTTTGATAGTGGTGTTGCCGAAGCCTACCCGGGTCAACCTCTGATGGTTACTTTTCCGCAAGGTCTCGAGTATCGGTATGTGATTATTCCTGGGGTTGTGGCTTTGGCAGGAGCAGGGGCAAAAATTGATTGGAAATCCATGCCTTATGAACAAATCAAGACACGGTTTAACATCCCCGACTAAAAATTCTAAGCGGCGCAGAATTCTCTGCCCCTTGGTTATCGAAGGATTGTATGACACAGGCTCAAATCCAATTGGTTCAAGAAAGTTTTGTGCAACTTGTGCCAATTGGAGACGAAGCACTCGAGGTGCTGTTTGGCGAAATTTTTTATCAGCGTTTACGGAATCTTCAACCCGAAGTTGTTGGTACAGATATAAGCCTTCAAGCCCAGCAATTACTAAACTTACTTCGTTTAATCATTGGGTATCTCGAGCTACCCGCCGCGTTTTTACTGCATCACATCCCGCCGAATGACCTCAAAAAAACCGCCGTTGCTTCGGCACTGCTTTGGACGCTCGAGATGACGCTCGGGGAAGATTTTAAGACAGAACTCAAGGAGGCTTGGCTGAGTGCAAACCCGCTTTTAAGCCAGTTCATTGTTACCAATTGGTTTGAATAAGCAAACTTGAAGACCTCATTCAGTTATAAAAAGGAAAAACCGATGAAACCGATAGATATTAAACGCAAGCCCTACCAAGCCCCTTGTCTCGAGCAGCACGCCAGTTACACCTTGCTGACTGGGCTTTCAATTCCAATCAATGGTTTGTTTGATGACCCCATCATCGAACAAGGAGGTAGCAACAAATGAATTACCGTCAGGTTCTATTTCTAAGTGCATTATGCCTTGGGGCAGCCGCTTGTCAGCAAACCTCAATCCCAAACAATGCGTCTGAAGTTTTGGGGGTACTCGAGGTACGTTTCTCTCAAGATGGTTATGCCAGCGCCAAACTCGAACAGCCACTGAGAACCCAAGCCGTGACCTTTCGAGAAACCGATTTAACCCTTGGTACTGGTATCACCCAAGTGATTACGCCCACCAATTCGGCGTACACCTATTTGGTTGCTTCTTTTGCAATAACCAACACCTCGAGCAGTCAAGTGTTTCAAAACCTCACCCTTTATGCCCTTGCCAAAAGTGGAAATTTGGGCGGCACCGCTATCAAAAGCATCGCCAATTGGGGTGGAATCAGCAATCAAGCCGAGCAAACCCGCCAAGCCAAGTTAGCCATACCGGTATCACCTGTTTTGAGCAATCTGGCAATAGATACGTTTGGTGGTTTCCAAGCCTTCACCAGTGCCGAGGTTGCGGCTGCAACCAGTGCTGCCACCACAGCCGGTGCGATGACGGCAGGAGATACACTCCTTAATTATGGATTTAATGCCCGTTGTACAACTGCATGTGTCGCTAACTCCAGACAGATTGCAGTGAATGGAGCAGGTGTCTTAAAAGTGGCGATGCGTGTTCCCAAATCTGCTTCGGCGTATGGCTTTGTGATGAACTTTTTGGTATTTGATGAATCGGTGTCTCGAGTAACCCGCAGTGTTTTTCCCAGCGAGAGCATCACGGCTGCCGAAACCCGTGGCACAGGTGTGAGCGCCAGCCGTTTGATGCAGTTTGGTCTGAATCGTGGCACAACCAGTTTGGCTTCTGATGTCGTAAATGATGTCTTTACCTCGACGCTGAACACCAGTATTCATGCCTTGGGAATAGGACGAATCAGCGCTGGAAATTCGCATAGCTGTGGTATCGGTAGCACTGGACAGGCGTATTGCTGGGGAGAAGGTACTTTTGGGCAACTTGGCGATGGCACAATCATCAGCACCACCACACCTTCGCCTGTGTCTGGCGGACATACATTCTCGAGTATTTCAGCTGGTTTACGCCATACCTGCGCTCTGACCACGGCTGGAACGGCGTATTGCTGGGGAGATGATTTCAGAGGACAACTTGGCAATGGCGCAATCAACAGCACCACCACACCTTCGCCTGTGTCTGGCGGACTTACATTCTCGAGTATTTCGGCTGCAAGAGAGCATACTTGCGCTGTGACCACGGCTGGAGCGGCGTATTGCTGGGGGTTTGATGAATTTGGGCAACTTGGCGATGATACACTCACAGCCACGGGTTCTACCAGCACCACGCCTTCACTTGTGTCTGGCGGACATACATTCTCGGGTATTTCGGCTGGTCTATCCCATACTTGCGGTCTGAACTTTGTTGGAAAAGCCTATTGTTGGGGACGTGACAATGCTGGGCAACTTGGCGATAATGCGCTTACAGCCACGGGTTCTACCAGCACCACACCTTCGCCTGTGGATGGTGGCTACAGCTTTTCGAGTATTTCAGCAGGCGGTACGCATAGTTGCGGTGTGACCACGGCTGGAACGGCGTATTGCTGGGGAAATGATTTCAGTGGACAACTTGGCAATGGTGCGCTGACTGGAATTTTTGTTGCGCCATCGGCGGTGGATGGTGGGCTTACATTCTCGAGCATTGAGGCTGGCGCTGACCACAACTGCGCTCTGACCACCAATGGACAAGCCTATTGCTGGGGGGCAGATGCCGATGGGCAACTTGGCGATGCTTCAACCACCACAGGCGCAACCGCACCATCGGCGGTGGCGAATGGATACACATACTCGAGTCTGACAGCCGGGAGTTTGCATAGCTGCGGTGTGACTACGGCTGGAATGGCGTATTGTTGGGGGGCAGATGCCAGTGGGCAACTTGGTGACGGGGCAACCACAACAGGCGCAACCGCACCATCGGCGGTGGATAACACCAATTTCGCCCTTTGAACTCCACCTCGGTCGGTAGGCAACCATTATGTTGGCAAGAAGGTAAGCTGATGAACGCAACTCAAATCCAATTGGTGCAAAACAGTTTTGCCCAACTCATCCCAAGCGGCGAAGCCAGTTTTGAAACGTTCTTTGGTGAGATTTTTTATCAGAGGTTGTTTGACCTTCAACCGCATTTTAAGCAGATGTTCCAAGGCGATATGGTCAAGCAAAGCCAGAAACTACTGGATATGCTGCGTTCAATTGTCCAGAATCTCGAGCGCCCAGATGTGCAAGGAATAGAAGAACTTGGGGCAAAGCACAAAACCGAATACAAAGTCAAAAACACAGATTACAACGCGGTTGGCGAAGCCCTGATTTGGACACTTGAAGCCACAATGGGCGAGGATTTCACCCCAGAACTGCGTGAGGCATGGATAGCCGCTTATAGGCTTTTGGCGCAAACCATGAAGCCAGCTTAGACACACCGCTCGAGCCAAACCCACAAAGATTTTTCCTGTGGGTTTGGCTTTTGCAACCCAGCACACCAAAATTTGCTAGAGTAAACACAATGCGCGAGGCGCTTTCGATTACTGTGATGGGTCAGTTTGCCATTCGCTTACATGGCGAACCGCAAGCCATCAAAAGCCTGCCTCGCCGTAAAGTGCGTAGTTTATTAAAACTCTTAGCCCTCGAGCCTAGCCATGCACTAACCCGAGATAGCTTAATTGAACACCTTTGGTCAGACCTCGACCCAACAGCCGCCGCCGCGCAGTTGTACAACGCGCTATATAATTTACGCAAAGCCTTGGGCGATTTGGTTGCGCCAAAACTGGTCTCTGGGGTGGTGCGACTCGAGCCAATCGGCGGACTAAGTGTTGATGTGAGCGATTTTATGGCATTGGCTCGAGAAGGTATTGCCAATAAAGACGCAGCCAAACTCCTAGAAGCCGCCAATTTTATAGATGGTCAGCCAATGTCTGAAGATTTATACGAGGACTGGGCAGAGACGTATCGCCAAGAATTGCTTGGTTTACAAACCCAAGTTCTGGCAACTCTGGCAAATTTGGATGTGACTCACGCAGAACTGGCTTGGAAAAAATACTTACAACTCGAGCCAACTTCCGAAATTGCCCAGCTTGGTCTGATTGGCTATTACGCCGCCCAAGGCGCAAACCATTTGGCTTTAGAGCAGTTTGAACGTTACCGCCAAATTCTAGCCGAGGAACTGGCAGCCGAACCAAGCCCAGAAGCCAAAGAAATCATTGCCAACTTAGCCAAACCAAGCCCAGTCAAAACCATTCGCCCACCCTTGCCAGCCCCAACTGTGCCACTGGTCGGGCGCGAAGCCGAACTGACTGTGCTACACGATTTTTTTGCAGATACCGATTGGCGTTTACTGACGATTCTGGGCATTGGTGGCAATGGCAAAACCCGTTTGGCACTCGAGGCGGCTTGGACTTGGCAGAATAATTTTGTGGATGGTGCGTATTGGGTTTCTTTTGAAAACATCAGCAGCACCGACGACCCAAGCCAAAGTGTTTTGTTGGCACTGGGTTTAACCCCACCAAACAGTCAAGCCGAAACGGTTTTATTTGATTATTTACGCGATAAACATTGTTTGTTGGTACTTGATAACTTAGAGCATCTGCCCGAGATTGGACATTGGGTGCAGCGTTTGCTGAGCGCCGCCGCAAAAATTAAGCTGCTGGCGACTTCGCGCAGTGTGCTACAACTGCAAGGCGAACAAATTCTCGAGTTATCTGGTTTGAGTTTTGAAGCTGCTAAAACTTTATTTATTCAAAGTGCCATAAGGGTCAAAGCCAGTTTTGACCCAGATACCAAAATTGAACAGCAAATCGGGGTTCTGACCGAACACTTAGCAGGTTCGCCACTCGCCATAGAATTAGCAGCTTCTTGGATTCGGCACATGAGCTTAGAAGAAATTGCTGCTGAAGTTCAATTGGATTTAGATTTTCTCGAGCGACCCGTTAAAGACCGCAATCCACGACATCATAGCGTTCGAGCGGTTTTTGATTCTTCATGGCGTTTACTTGGGGGTGCAGAACAACAAACTCTGGTTTCCTTGGCGGTTTTTGTGGGCGAATTTACTTTGGCTTCGGCACGAGCCGTCAGTGGGGCAAGCCGCGCTGCGATTGTTGCTCTGACAGACCGCTCTTTATTGCGTTTAACTGAGACACGACTTGAGTTACATCCGCTACTGCGGCAATTTGTACTCGAGCAAGCTGCACAAAATCCTGAGCGCTTAGGGCAAACCCGTCAGGCTCATGCCACACACTACTTTGAGTTGCTACAAGCACTGCCCATACGTTACCGTACTCAAGACCTCGAAGCCTACTTGGAGACCAAACGCCATGTGGATTTGATTTACCACAATGCCCGTGCTGCTTGGACTTGGACACTCGAGAACCAGCAATTTGAGAGGCTGAGTTCTGCCCTTCAAGGCTTAACAATACTGCATGTACTGTGCAATCGTTTTAATGAATTATCGGCTTTACTCCCTCATTCAGATTTACCACCTGAATTAGCTGCACAATTTGCTTTGCAACGAGGTCATGCCAAAGCCAATCTAGGGCTATTCAAAGAATCCGAATCCGAATTTGCTTTGGCACAACCAGAATTATTATCAAATGAACAAAACCTGATTCGTTTACGTCAATTGGCAATGCTCTTTTCTCGTACTTCTCGAGCCTTAGAAGGTCTTGAGTTTGCCGAAAAAGCCGTGCAATTAAGCAAAACCGCCGATGAATTTGAACAATCCATAAGTTACTTACAACTTTGTGATGTGCTTGCTATCCTTGGGAAACTTGAAGAAGCCCAAAGCGCCTTAGAAGCGGCTCGAAGCGGCGCTAATATTCGGGTCATGTCGTTAATCCCAATTCATGCGGCAATACTGGCAGGACGAAACGGTGAGTACGCACGCGCCGAACAAGAATTGCTCGAAGCTGAGGAATTACTAATTCAACTTCGTGACCAACGCAATTTACAATCGGTTCAAAATAACCTCGCTACAGCTTTACAATTCCAAGGTAAATACCAAGAATCGCTGGCTATTCTCAAAACAAGCACCAAAGAAGTCCGTAACTTGGGCGACCAGCGAATGCTAACAGCCCTTGGCAACGGTCAACTAGAGACTTTACGCGCCCTTGGACAATACCAAGAAGCCTTACAACTAGGACAGGATAACCTTGCACTTTGTCAGCACACAGGCAATACCCTACGGGCTGCTCATTGCATTTTACGAATTGGGCATGTCTATTTTGAGCTTGGAGAATTGCCAAAAGCCTTAAAGCAATACCAAACAGCAATGGACTTAGCCCTAAATGAAATCAAAGAAGAAACAATTACAAGCATGGCTCGAGTCTACTTGCAAGAACAGCAAATCCAAAAAGTCCAAGCCTTACTTGAAAATACCACTTTCAAAGCTCGAGCCTTTATTGCTTGGGCTGCTGTACTTAAGGTTAATATCGATCAAAAAATAGGTAAAACAATTCCCACCCAGCACTTAAAAACTGTTTTTGAAAGTATTCAAATTGTCTCTGCTCTAAACGCCTACGAATGTGTATCCAACCTGCTCGAGCCTTTAGCACACCTAAACCCGATGTTTGCAAAGCGCCTTGCTATAAGTTTATTGCAAGATAAACGTTCTGGTTTTTATGTTCAGAAATTAGCCAAAGCCTTTATTGGTCACGATATGCCTTTAGAGCCTGAATTACCTTGGCGAAGTTTAATCAAAGAATTTTATTAGGCTCGAGTATTTTGCGTTAGAAACCGCATTTTTTTTGATTTCAGGCTATTTTTGAATTTACTTGATAAGCTGTCTTATGTCGAATAAAATTTTAATAGTCTTGTTGGCTTGTGCTTTAACGGCTTGTCCTACCCCTAACAGTATTCAAAGCATCAGTATTGCGCCTTTAACTGTCAGTGTACAAGCATTTGTAACGCAGCAATTCAATGCAGCCGTTGTTGGTACAGGCGACCTTTCGGTGCAATGGTCAGCCAGTGCTGGCACGATTTCGCAAAGTGGTTTGTTCACTGCCCCAAATACACTTGGTAGTGTCACCATTACTGCGACCAGTAAACAAGATGCCACAAAATCTGGCTCGGCAACCGTTAATGTGACCGCCGCCCCCGAAGTGAGTATTAGTTTCACCGCACCTGCAAGTCTCGAGTCAGCAGAAATCGTGACTTTAAGTGCATTGGTGACAGGCTCGAGTAATACGGGTGTGACTTGGAGTGCCACGGCTGGAACAATTACCAGTGTTGGTTTGTTCACTCCGCCAGACAGCAGCACCAATGTCACAATCACTGCCACCAGTCTTGCAAACCCAAGTAAGAGCCAAACTGCATTGATTGCAATTACAAAAAGTGCGCTGGTCAGTGGAAAATTGTTCTTTGACCAGAACAAAAATTCTAGTCAAGATGGGCTAGATACCGCCCGAAGTGGTTGGACTGTTTGGTTAGATGATAATAACAATGGTTCACCGGATACTCTCGAAGCCCAAACCCTAAGCGATGCCAATGGCAATTATAGTTTTAACCGCCTTAAGGCTGGTTCTTACCGTGTGCGTCACGAAATGCCAGTTGGCTACGGCTCGAGTCTAGGCGTGAATTCTGGTCGTTTAACCACGCAAATTGTTGGTGGCACAGTTGCGCCAATTGGCAAGTGGAACTCAATCGTGGCGCTTTTACAATCGAGCGTGGGGAATCCATTCAATGCACAATTTTGTGGTGGCAGCCTGATTGCTCCCGAATGGGTTCTAACCGCCGCTCATTGCGTCGTAGAAAACAATGTTGTGAGTTCTGCATCAAGTATTAACGTCGCCATCGGTTTCACTAAACTCGAGAATCCATTAACTCGCTTAAGTGTGGCACAAATTATTGTTCACCCCAGTTACAACAGCCTTGGGAATGATAATGATATTGCTTTGCTTAAATTATCGCTTCCAAGCAACAAAGACACCATTCGCGCTATTTTGCCTAGTGAAACAGCCTTAGCCGCCGCAGGGGTCAATGGTTTAATTGTCGGTTGGGGCGCACTTAACGGCAATGACCCACAAGTATTTCCAAGTGACCTTCAAGAATCCAGTGTGCCAATTATTTCAAATGCTGCCTGTGCTGCTCAATTGTCTGGTTTATCCATTACCACTAACATGCTTTGCGCTGGTTTTGCGGCTGGTTTTATTGACACTTGCCAAGGTGACAGTGGTGGACCACTTTATGTGGCAAATCAAACAGGTTTACGTCAAGTTGGTGTAGTTAGTTTTGGTATCGGTTGTGCCTTACCTAATAAGCCTGGAGTTTATGTGCGTTTAACCCAATACGATGCTTGGTTGGTTGGGCATTTGACCAGAACCAGCCCTCCTAACATCAGTTTAAGTCTGAGCAAAGGCGAAGCAAAAACCCAGAACTTTGCAATTCGCACACCCTAAGTTATGGTATGTCCTCGAGACAAACTTGGTTTTACGGCTGAGACAGAGTAGAATAGTGTTATGACAATGCTTGAACAAGTGGTTTCCAAAAAGGCTATGGTTCGCTTGGATGCTTTTCGTAAAATACATGGTTTAAGAAGTCGTAAACAAGCGCTCGAGAAAATCATTTCTGAAATTGAAATCCCTGAAATTCCAGTCTCAGAAAAGATGAGCGCCAAGGTGAAATTGCAAGATTATATGCTTCAAATTCCAAAAGGTGAAGCAGCCTCATCTTATGAGCAATCGTTGATTGATGTTGTTGAACAACGAGGTAAACGATTGTGATTGTAACAGGATGGGACTGGGATTCAGATGAGGTTCAACTGTTATTCGAGAAAACCTTTACTAAAAAACAACAATCACGTTTACTCGAGAAAATTCTGATGTACGTTAGCCATCAAGCTGGGGATATTGAAACAGTTCAAAATTCTGGGTATTTGCGATTAAAAGTTCCTCCAGATCGAATTATTTTTTATATTGGCGTGGAAAGTCATAAAATGTGGATTATTGGTATTGAGCGTCGAAGCAAACGCACGTATCGAAAAAGATGAAGTACCCTCGTTGGCGCGTGGCTGTGGCATTGCCACTTCCAGCCTATGATTTCCAACCCATTGGCAAACCGCACCTTGGTCTTGGTAAGCGGGTGCTTGTGCCGTGGCAGGGTGGCTCGAGGGTCGGGGTGGTACTAGCAGTCTTAGACGGCACGTTAGACCGTGCCACAAGCATCAAAGACACGATTGCAGTTCTGGACACTGAACCAATTTTTACGCCCGATGCTTGCGCTGCCCTTCTAGCTGTGGCACAACAAAGCCTAAGTTTTGATGGTTTGGTCTATCAAGATTTTATGCCCTTTGGTCTCGAGCCAAATTTTAGTCACCGTGTACAATTGGTGGCTGGAATAAACTTAGAAACCCTGCCAGAACAAGCACGACTACTCGAGCAGCGCCAAAATGCAACAGCCCTTGACCCAAGTATCTTAGATTTTTTACGTGGACAGGGTTTGTTACTCGAGGATGTGCGCTTAGAATTGCCAAGCCGTGAAATTATTCAAGCCACCAACGCAGACCTGCCCCTGACCGATAAACAAACGGCAGCCCTCGAGGTACTGCGCGAAGCGGGTGGTTTTTACACCTTGAAGGCTTGGGGACTGGAGGCTGGGGTCAGCCCGAGCATGGTCTCGAAGTTACTCGAGAAGGGTGCGGCAAGGCGCGAACTCGAGCCGTTACCTCTGACCATGCCGAATTTTGGGCAATCTTTTGAGCGACCAATTGTCAAAGCGGTGCATCTGGCGGCAGCACAAAAACTCGAGGGATTGGCTACTGCGCGTTTACATGGAGCAAAACCCCGTGAGCGTTTCGCGGTCTTACAATCCTTAATCCTCAAAGCCGTCAAAAATGGGCATTGTGTGCTGTATCTCGCACCAGACCATGTACGACTCGAGCGGGCATACAAGGCACTTGGCGAACTGGCAAAAAGTGCCATGCTGCACGGGGCTTTGCGTCCACTGGAACGCGAAGCGGTTTGGCGCTTTTGCGCCACTGGAACAATCCCGATTTTGTTTGGAACGCCAATGGCGTTGTTTGCGCCACTCCCAGATTTGGCTTTAATTATTCTCGAGGATGAATTATCCGATGCTTGGAAACTTCATGGTGGCTCTCGGGTTTTTATCCCAGATGCAGTTTTAACCCGCGCCAAACATGCCAAGGCTCGAGTTTTATTTGTTGGCAGTGTACCCGCCACCGAAAGCCTTGACTTAGACGGGGTAGTTTTACCGCCACCCACGGCTCGAATCCATGTCGTGGATTTTAATGCCGCCCCAAAAGCCCCAGAGACCGGACCAATGTCGAATATGCCAATTGCTCGGGATTCATTTCCGATTTCCACTGACTTAAAACGGGTGCTGCGCCAAATTGCTGAACGAGGTCGTCAAGCTGTGATCATTGCGCCGCGCCGTGGCTACAGCGCGATGCTGCGTTGCAAAGACTGCGCTTGGATTCCGTACTGCCCGCATTGTGATGTCGCCCTTAAATTCCATGCGGCGGCTCGAACCCTCGAGTGTCATCAGTGTGGCTACAGCACCGTTCCGCCAACCCGTTGTCCCAATTGTGAAGGGACAGTGCTGTCCCCAAAAGGACCTGGCAGTGAATGGATTGTCCGTGAGTTACGTGGTTTTTTACCGCAAACCAACCTGTTTCGTTTTGACCGCGAATTCAAAGATGACTTAACTCCTATTTACGCTGGCGAAAGTGGAATTGTTGTTGGTACAACGGCTGTGTTGGGCTTGCCGCCACCGCCAAACTTAGCTTTAATCGCTATTTCCTTTGCCGATACAATGCACTCGAGTCCCGATTTTAGGGCGGGTGAACGCTTCCATTTGCTCTTGCGGCAACTCTTAGAATGGCATCCGACTCGAGCGCCGTTACTGTTGATTCAAACCTTTGATGGGCAACATAAAGCTATTCAACAAATTCAAAATTCTGAAGATTCCAGCAGTTTTGCAAAGAGTGAACTCGAGAGCCGCCAAGCCTTTTTGTACCCGCCTTTTGCACAAATGGCACAGATTCAAGTTTCTGCCCGTCGGGTTGGGGATGCCGAAATTGCCTCGAGTAAACTGGGTGGCTTAATCCGTGACCGAGGCGCAGTTAGTTTAGAACTGCTTGGTCCTGCGCCGGCTGGAATTGCTCGAGTCAAAGGGCTTTTTGTTTATCAGTTACTTGTACGGGCTGATACTCGAGAACGCCTAACCCAACTGCTAGAACCTGCTAGAAGCTACCGTGAAGGTGGTGTGCGGGTACGGATTGATGTCAACCCTCGGCAATTAACCGATTTACTTGAATGATCCACCACCTTCTGGGTTTTACTTTGGTTTTATACCCTTGTTAGTGGCTCGAGAATAGTTTTTTGGTGTTGGCATTTTGGTGTCAATTTTTTTCAAAGTAAGTCGTATACATGCCCCTTGCTGGCTTGGCATCAATTGAATTTGACCATTGTGGGCTTCGATTAACGATTTTGAGATGCTTAAACCAAGTCCACTGCCACCATGTTTTCGGGCGCGGTCTGCACTGCGGTAAAAACGTTCAAAAGCCCGACGCATGGTTTCTTCAGAGAACCCCGCACCAGAGTCTTGAATCTCGAGTTGCACGGTTTTTTCAAGTACCCACAATTGCAATCTAATTTGTCCGTCAGCCGGTGTGTGGCGTAGGGCATTATTAAGAATATTACTCAAGACTTGATACAAACGTTGCTGGTCGCCATTGATTTGCACCATTTCTGGTGGCTGCTGCAATCGTAGGGTGATTTGTTGCTGCTCGGCTTTAGGCAGAAAATCGGCATGAATTCGTGAAAGTAAATCCTGAACTATAAAAACTCGTTTCTCGAGGCGTAGTTCGCCAGCTTCGGCAAGGGAAAGCAGTTGTAAATCATCAATCAGTTTTGAAAGTAAATCCGCATGACCCAGTAATTTCTCAAGCTCAGCCGTATCAGCCATCAACACACCGTCACGTACACCCTCGAGCCGTCCGCGCAGGACTGTTACTGGGGTACGAAGTTCGTGGGCTACTGCCGCTAAACTGTATTTGCGTTCCTGCTCAAAGTTATCTAAAAATTGTGCCATGACATTAAAATCTTTAAGTAACAAGGCGGTTTCATCCTCGCGTTTCTCGAGATTCTTGGTTAATTTGATCCGTGCCGAGAAATCACCATTGGTAATTTGGTGGGCTGCTTTGGATAATTCAGTCAGTGGGTTGGCAAAGCGGCGTGACAACCACCAAGCCAATAAACTTGGCAACAAGACCATGGTTAAAAATAGTACAAATAGAAAAATTTGTTCCGAAGGGTCAAGAAAACTTGAGTCAAATTTTTGTTCAACCCGCAAACTGGCTTCATCTACCAATTTATCGAGTGCAGTTTCCGAAATTTTGTAGCGCTTGGCTAAAATTTCAGCACTAAACTTACTAAAATTATCCCAGTAAAGAAGATAAATATAAGTAATCACAACAAAAACAGCAATCACTGTAAAGGTCACTAAGCCAAACATTGTCCAACCTAAATCTGAACCGATTGAACGCATTTTTCTGCGCCAATACAACCATAAAGCCTTCACTCGAGGCATAGTCTAAAACCCATGCCACGCACAGTTTCAATCATTTCGGGTATTCCAGCCCGTTCTAGTTTTTTGCGTAAATTGCCCAGATGGGTGTCTATCACCCGCTCTAAAGCATCAGATTCGGGTAAGGCGATTTCGAGGAGTTCACCTCGCGTAAAGGTGCGGTTTGGGTGGCGCAGCAAATGCTCCAAGATACGGTATTCGGTCAAGGTGGTCTCGAGTCTTTGCCCTGCCACGCGCACACGGACTGCCACAGGGTCGAGTTCAAGGTTGGCAAAACGCAAGGGTTGTGTTGCGGTTTGTGTTCCAACTCGGCGCAGCACAGCTTTGACCCGAGCCACGACCTCGAGCGGTGAAAATGGTTTAACCACGTAATCGTCTGCACCAAGTTTTAAGCCCAGTAATTTATCCAAATCCTCTGCCATCGCCGTGACCATAATCACTGGGGTTTGGCTGGTACTGCGAATTTTTTGCAACACCTCAAAACCATCTATGTCTGGGATATTTACGTCCAGTAAAATCAAATCTGGTTTGGCGGTTTTGTACAAACGCATGGCACTCGAGCCGTCGGCTGCTCGTTCAGTCCTAAAACCATCGCGGCGCAAGTATGCCTCGAGTAACCCAGCAATATCGGGTTCATCCTCAACAATCAAAATTAAAGGATTGGGATTCATAAGCAGCAGTTTAAGTGGTTTTACCAAGATTACTCAAAGAATTTATCAAGATTTGCACAAGACTAGCCATAAAAACATCGAAAATGCTGTCTATCAAAGGATTTTTATGAAGCCCGAAAAGTCGCCAAGACCTTGACAGAAGCTCGAATCGAACTTGGCAAAGGCAGCCCAGAATAGCCAAGTCGAGATAACCTCGAACATAGGAGTTGAACATGAAAAAAATAATTGCTGCTTGTGCAATTAGCCTCGCCCTAGGAATTGCTGCGTTTGCCCAAGGTTTTGCACCACTCGAAGCCCGTGACTTAAACGGCATAGACCCAGCCCGAATCTACATTAACCTTGAGAGTCATGCCAATGGGATTGCTAGGGAATTACCAGAACGTAACTTTGGCGAATTATTGCGCTCAAGAAACGTGGAATTGGCGGTACGAATCCCCAAATTTGCGATTGGTGCAATTGAAACCAGTCGGTTAGAAAAAGCTCTTGAAACCCAAACGATTGGTGTGGTGACTGGAATCAATGTCAAATTCAAACGTGCCGAGTTCCAAGCCAATTACGATGTCATCCGGCTCGAGATTAAACTCGATTCTGGCTTGAAACGTGGCACATACCCGATGACCATGAACTTGGTTAATCCGTTGACCAAACAACAAGGTTCGATTGCCTTTAGTGTGGTCATTGGCAATTGAAATTGACCTTTAAGTACAACCTCGTGAAACTTGACCAAATCTTGTCAAACCCTCGAGTAAACCTTGAAAGTAATCGTAGAAACTCTGCATCAGGAGGTAAAGATGCAGAGATTTTTATTAACAGCAACATTCGTTACCCTAAGCCTACTTTTATGTTTAACACCAGTTGCTTTGGCACAAACAGCTTTGACGCTCGAGGAGGCTTGGAAATTATTACCCCAGAGCCTCACTTGGCGAACATCTGACCAAGTGTACTTGACGGCAGAACGCAGCCTTGCTATTGCCAGAGGTGCGGCTGGTTTGACCGTCACGATTGGTGCAGAGGGCAGCCGCAATCAAGTCTCGAGTCCTACTGACCCAGCTTTGAATGGTACGGCTTTTATGGGTTCGGTCAATGCCCAAGCCAGTCTTATAGTCCTGCCGTGGAGTCCAGCTTTTGATGCTGTCCGTGTTGCCGAACGCAATCTGGAACGGGCTAAACTCGATTTACTCGAGACCCGAAGTAATTTACAATTGCAACTGCTTAACCAGTATTTGACGATTCAACTTTTACAATCCGATCTGGTACTGGCAACTCAAAACCTGACTTTTGCCAAGTTGCGCTTGCAAATCACCCAAGCGCAATTGGTTGCCAAAACCACAACTCGAGAAGCTGTTCTGACAGCCGAGGCTGCACTAAAAAGTGCTGAAGCTAACCTACAAGCCATTGGGAGTCTCAAAAACAACACCATTCGTGGTTTTTTGATTAACCTCGGGCAAACCCCTAAAGAGCTTATTTTAGTCAGCAGCCTTAAACCTATTTTAATCGAAGAAGGTAACTTAGCTGCTTACATCAAACAAGCCCAAATCAGCCGACAAGACCTTCGTCGGGCTTTGATTAACTTACGCGAAGCCGAAGATAACTTGGCAATCGCCACACGAGATAGGTGGCTACCCAATTTTGGTATTAACGCCACGGTCAGTGGTATCGGCAGCGATGGCAAACCCACAGGTACACAAATCGGAACAAGCCTGAATCTAGGCACCGGCGTACTCAGCCTAAACGGTGCGTACAGCCCCAATGCCAGTAGTGCCAGTGCCACCAGCATTAGTTTGCAAATCAGTATTCCGATTCTTGCCCCAAGCAATGAGGCTCGAATAGACACCGCTAAAGCTGTGCTACAAACCACGCAGCTTATTCTTGAGAACACCCAAAATAACATCGAACTCGAGGTACAAACTAAATTTTTCCAATACCTCGCTGCCAATGCCCAAGTGGAATTGGCAAAAGCCAACCTTGAAACCAGTCGGCAGCGCCGAACCGATACCGAAGCTCGAGTGACCGCAGGACTCAGCACCACACTGGAACTCGAGCAAAGCAAACTACTCGAAGCCCAAGCCACTCGAGAAGTCCAAAATGCCAGTCAGCAAAGCATTTTAAGTACCTATCAGTTCTTTGCCAGCCTTAAGCCACTCGAGTACACCGATTTTAGGAGTCTATTATGAAAATCCCTAGTTTAATCTCGCTTGCTTTTATTGCCCTTTCTTCTGTTGTCATCGCTCAGACCCCAGCATTACTGACCCTTGAACGTGGGGTGGTTATGGCACTGGAAGCCAATAGCGATATTAAAAATGCCGAGAATGCCTTGGTTTTAGCCAATCGAACATTCGCCGCTCGCAATGCCGACCCAACCGCCCTGATTACCGATTTATTACAAGCCAAGCACAGCGCAGAAATAAGTACCGCCCAACTCGCCAGTGTGCGACTAGACGTAAGCAACGAAACTGTCAGTGAATTTCTTAATTTAGCCGAAGCCAAAGACGCAGTAGAAGTTCTCGAGGCACAATTAAAACTCGTCAGCCGCACCCTTGAAATCACCAAAGCCCGACTGCAAGCCCGAACTGCCACACCTGTAGATGTCCAACGCGCCGAAACCGATGTAGCAGGTGTGCAACAACAATTGTCAGACACCAAAGCCTCCCGTCCTGTGATCATGGCACGCCTTGCGCGGGTGTTGGGTTTAGCACGTGGGGCAGAAGTCAATATCGCCGAAGCACCAGCGTATAGGGCGGTAAAATTAAACATTGCCGAACTCGAGCAGAACCTTGAAGACCGCGCACCACAACTGGTTCAAGCCATCCAAGCGGTAGAATTTGCCGAGCTAAACGTCAAAATTACCGACAACGATTACACCCCAGAACAACAAAAACGCGAGGCTGCATCGGGACTCGAGAATGCCCGCCGTGCGCTTGCCAGCACTAAACGCCGCGCCGTCAATACCTTTCGAGACACCATTCGCACGGTCAATGCGGCTGCCGAAGGCATTGGGGTCGCCAAGCAGAACTTAACCGTCGCCACCCGTAACACCAAAAATGACGAGGAGCGCCTGAAACAAGGGTTAATCTCAAAAGTTCAACTCGAGGCAACCCAATTGACCGAGTTACAAGCCAAACAATCGGTGGCTCGAGCCGAAAATGGGTACTTGCGGGCTATATCAGGCTTGAGCCTAGCCGCAGGGGTTGACGTGACAGGATTGGTGAAAGGGTCATGACCGATGAATCATCTGTTATGGGGCGAACACAAGGTTCGCCCCTACGCATGAATAACATGAGTTTCCGTAGTCATCGCCCTGCCACACCCGCGCTTTTGCCAAAACTCCTAGTCGCGCTTTTTCTGTCCTCGAGCCTCTTGTCCTGCGCCGAGGAAACCAAAGCGGCTCAACCTATTACCTCTCAGCCTGTTATTGAACGGACTGCTGTTCAGGTGATCAAAAGCACTGAGGGTGTTCTTAGCACTTCGAGAAGCGTCAGTGCGAACTTGGTTGCAGTTACTGATGCTAACGTGGTTGCGGAGGCTTCTGGGCGGGTCTTAAAAATCCTGAAACGAGCTGGTGCTTTGGTCAAAGCTGGCGAGACCATTTTGCTGCTCGAGTCGGCGCAAACCCAAAATGCCCTTGAAGATGCGCGTTTAGCCCTCACTTCGGCACAAGTGGCGTGGCGTTCGGCAACACGCCAGAATCCAGAGGATGCAAGTCAGGCACGTTTGCGCTTGTCCTCGAGTCTGGTGGCAGTGGATAATGCAGCCCGAATTGTGACAGCCAATCAAAAAATTTATGCCTTGGGTGGAGTTTCCTTAGTCGAATTGCAAAATTCGCAAGCCGCACTAAAAAATACCCAGACCGAACTCGAGACAGCACGGGCGGCTTTGGGGCGGATTGGTCGGGCAACTTCTGAGGGCTTAGAAAGCCAACGTATTGCAGTGGCGCAGGCACAAAATCGGGTGGTGCAGTTGCAAGCAGATGTGGCTCGAGCCAGTGTCAAAGCACCTTTTACGGGTGAAATTGCCGAGGTTTTTGTAGAAACAGGTGAATTTGCCACCGCAGGTACTAAAGTGCTGCGTTTGATTGACCCGAGTAGCCTGAAATTGGTTTTTCAAGTGCCAGCTTTTGATGCCGATTTACTAAAAACAGGAACACGGCTCAGTGTTGTCGTGCAGGGCAAACGAGTTGCTGCAAAAGTTTCGGAGGAGGCTCGAGTGCCATCGGAGAATCGTTTGGTGCGCTTGCGTGGCAGAATTTTACCAAATCAAAATTTAACGGGTTTGAAACTTGGTACGACCATTCGCCTCGAGTACAATTTACGACTGGCTAAAGGGGTGATTTTGCCATCGGCGGCGCTTCGTGCCGAAGGGCAGAATTACTTTGTCTACCTTGTTAAAAATAACACTGCAGGACGGGCAGCCGTTCGGGTGCTGTCCGAAAGTGCCGGTCAAGTTGCGGTTTCGGGGATTCCAAGCGGGGCAGTGGTGGTTTTTCCTGTTCCAGCCGCGCTCGAGCCAGGAGCAATAGTCAGCGTGGTGAAACCATGAACCACCGCCAAACCATGACCGATTCTGACAGCCAAACCGTCAAAACCAATCCCGCGATTGCATTTATGATCAAACGCTATGTTCTGGCAATCGGGATGTTCTTAGCTGTGGTGTTGTTTGGGCTGGTTGCCATACCCGGATTGGGTGTGAACTTATACCCAACCCTGAGTATCCCTGTTTTGTCCATCACCACAGTCTACCCCGGTGGTACGCCGCTAGACATGGACAGGCGTGTTTCCAAAATTATTGAGGACAACATTTCGACCCTTGCTGGTGTGACCGACATCAGCAGCACCTCGGGGGCTGGTTTTAGCCAAGTGATCATCAATTTTAAGAATGGCACAAATATAGACAGTGCTGCCAATGAATTGGCAGGACGAGTCTCGAGTCTCCGTGCCGAATTACCAAGTGCCGCCAATGCACCAGTGGTTGAAAAATTTGATTTGGCGGCTGTACCTGTGCTGCAAATTGCCATCTCGAGTCCCAAGGGTTTACAGGCTGCCCGTACATGGGCAGATAAGAACCTTAAACCTGTGCTTGAGCGTGTTTCTGGGGTTAGTGCGGTGCAGCTACTCGGTGCGTCTAAACGCGAAGTTCAAGTCAGGCTCGAGCCTGATAAACTCAGCAGCTATAACTTAACCGCCGCTCAGGTCAGTGCGGCAATCCAAAATCAGAGTCTCGAGTTGCCAGCTGGTACGCTTGATGCTAACGGACGTAGGGTTGGCATCACCACCCGCAACATTTTGCAAAGTGTGGAGGACATCGAAGCCATTCAAATAGATGCTAGTCGTGGTTTACGGGTACTGGACGTGGCTTTTGTCAGAAGCAGCGAATCTAAACTCGAGTCATACTCTCGGGTCAATGGGCAAGCTGTGGTGTTACTGAGCCTTCGTAAAACCAGTATTTCCAATACCGTCAGTGTGGTACGCGACTCGAGGGCGGCTTTGGCTGGTGTGAATATACCGACTGGTTTTACGATTACAACCGTTGGCGACGGCGCTAGTTATATCCAGCACAGTGTTGATGACACCCTTAAAGAAGGTATTTTGGTGGCAATCGCGGTTGCCATCATCTGCTTGATGGCACTTGGTAAAGTCAACACCGCTTTTGCGGTTATTCTAGCCATTCCGATTTCATTGGCGGCTGCCCCTTTACTTTTTTCGCTGATGGGTTTTAGCTTAAATATCATTACCTTACTTGCCCTAATTGTCGCCATGGGTATTGTGGTGGATGACAGCATTGTGGTTGCCGAGAATGTTGAGCGCTACATCCATATGGGTTACTCGAGAATAGAGGCGGTGCTTAAAGGTACATCCGAGATTTTTAGTGCCGTCAGTGCAGCAACTTGGTCGTTGCTGGCGGTCTTACTGCCAATTAGTTTCTTACCTGGTATCGTTGGGCAGTTCTTCAGGGAATTTGCACTTGGTTTAGCTGCCGCGATTTTTTTCTCGTGGCTCGAGGCAATTTTCTTTTTAACGGTACGCATGGCGTATACCCCAGACCCAAAACCTAAATCGTGGCGTGGGGCATTTAGCAGTTTACTCGAGGCTCGAGCCAGTACCATTTGGACAATTGGTATCCTCAAAAATTGGCTAGGCTGGCTTGGTGGGCTTGGTTTGGCACTCGGACTGTATTTTGTCAGTCCGTGGGCGGTGCTGGGTGTTTTACTCTATCCTTTGCTGCTCTGGGTTTTACGCCACACCGTGGTATTTGCGTTTACTCTTTTTACAACTTTAAGTAATGCCATGTTTACTGTGACCAACAGTTTTCTCGAGTGGTTGCGGGGTGGCTATGAAGGCAGTTTAAGGGTAGTTTTGCGCTTGTCACCGATTGTTCTGATTGCCGCCGTTCTGTTTTTACTTTCTGGCGGCATGGCATTTGGGCTTGTGCCTTTTACCTTCCAAACCGCTTCGGATAACAGTATTGCCACGATTCAACTCAGCCTTCCATCAGGCACAAACCTCCAAACCACCGATGCCCTGACGCGGCGATTAGAACGATTTGCTGCCGCGCAGATTGAGGTCAAAAGCACCACCACCACTGTCAACAGCGACAGTGCCAGTCTCAACCTCGAGTTAATACCACCCAAAGAACGCCAGAATGTATTTGTGCTGGTAGAAAAATGGCGCAGCCAAGTCAAAACCTTATTTGCCAAAAACCCAGAAGCCGAAGTTCGGGTTTTGGCTGGTGAAGAAGGCAGCACAGGTACAGGTACAACGATTATTCTCAACGCCCAAAGCCAAGAATTGCTCGAGGCTCGGCACTTGGCTGTCCTAAAAGCCATTCGTGCTGACCCCAGGGTTGCCAGCAGCCGCAGCAGCTTAGGTATCAGCGCCCCAGAACGGGTTTTTATTCCAAATTTGATTCAACTCGAGCGCACAGGACTGAGCAGTGCTGACCTAGCCAATGTCTTACGCGAATCACTCGAGGGGAGCAAAGCTGGCGAAATGCGCTCACCGAACGGCGAAAGCATCCCGATTATGGTTGGCTTACGTCCCGAAACCATCACCGATACCCAAGCCTTACTCGGCTTACCCATACTAGCCCCCAGCCTTGGGGTGAGCTTACCGATTGGCGAACTCGGACATTTTGAACTGCGCGAAGCCCCGACCACAATTAACCGCAACAACAAAGCCTATTCTGCCAGAATCAACGTTAATTTTAAGTCTACCGATGCTGCCAGTGCCTTTACCACCGACCTCGAGCAGCGCTTAATAAGTCAAAAAGTCCTTGATGACCAAGTGCGTTTTGGCAGTGGCGATTCGAGTTCTGATGCTGCCTTAACTGGCGACTTGGTACGCTTTGCCCCGATTGCTATCGGTTTGGCTTTAATTCTTAATTACTTAGTCTTAGGCGCACAATTTAATAGTTTTCGTTACCCGATTTACTTACTTGTCCCCGTCCCACTTGCCATCGTTGGCGGAGTCTGGGCGCTGGCACTGTCTGGGATTGGCTTTGATGTGATTGGTGTACTTGGCATGGTTGTCTTGATTGGTTTAAGTACCAAAAATGCGATTTTACTTCTGGATTTTGTGGTTGAGCGCAGCAAGACCATGACCCTAGCCGAAGCCCTGATTTCTTCGGGAGGACTGCGTTTACGACCAATCATCATGACCACGCTAACCGTGATGGTGATTAGCATTCCCCTGATTCTTGGTGGTGGCGAAGGGGCAGAATTACGGCGCGGACTTGGCACAATCATATTTGGGGGCTTACTGACCACCACAATTCTTACGCTGTATGTTGTACCTGCCCTGTTTTACCTACTCGAGAACAAACGCTTTACCCGCCTCGAGCCAGTAAAACACTTAAGGCTCGAGGCATAAAAACAGCCTGAGCGTCAAGCAAGTTGGGTTTTGCCCATCATCGTGAAATGAGAAAACCGTACAACACAAAATCCCCTTCCTATTCCAAAGTTGGGCTTTATCCCAGACTCAAGGGTGGACGACAAAAAACTGCTGTAGAACTATTCTTTTAAGCATCAAAGGCATTGCCTAGAAGCTATAGATTAGGAGAATTTATGTCCAGCAATCAGACGGTTATCACCTCAGGTTACTTAGAAGGCATTCTTGAACACGTAGACGGCATGGGGTCGCTAATTGCCTACTTAATTGAAAGTCAGTCCACTGGTGTGCTGCAAGTCAATGGGGCAACGCTGCATTTGGAGCGTGGGGTGATTACCCATCTCGAGCATCTGCGCTTACACGGTATGAAAGCCGCCTTAGAAATTGTGGGTCGCCAGACTGGTTACTTTAAGTTTGTTAAACAAGCTATCAGCCGCACAATGTTTTTGAATGCCAGTGCAGTTTTACTCGAAGCAATGCGGCTTTTAGACGAACAAAAACGCCAAGCCTACAGCGAAATCGTTGTGCCGGACATCAGTGCTGCCATGATTTGTGCCAAAAGTATCGCCCCGTTTATGGCTTGGTCGGTTTACGAAACCGATTATCAGCATCAAAACACCACGATAATGGCGCTTGACCACGCAAAAATCATTGTTTTGTCGGGCAGCACCAAGCAACTGCGTCAAGAATTACTGCACCAAGGTTTAAGCCAAAACATACAGCCAAAAGCAGCCTTCAATTAAACCCTGCGCTTGAGCCACAAAATCGCGTAAACTACTTTATGGCTCAAACAAACCGCCCTTTACGGGTCGCTCTTTTTACCGATACTTATACGCCTCAAATTAACGGGGTCGTCACCAGTGTGGTCAATCTAAAACGTGGACTCGAGGAAATGGGGCATGTTGTGACGATTGTTGCCCCAAAACACCCGCAGCAAATACCAGAAGCCAATGTGATTCGGGTTCGTTCAACCACGTACCGCCCGCAACCAGAGCAACGGTATGCGTTTCCACCTAGTTTACGCAAAATTCTCGAGTTCAGGCAAAAGAAATTTGATATTATTCACACCCACGGCGTGGTCATGCCAGTGATTGGTTTAGGCATTGGGCGCTTACTGAATGTTCCTGTGGTCATGACTTACCACACAAGATTCAGGGATTACGTGCATTACGCCCCGTTTTATGCCACAATGTCATGGTTAATGAACGATAAACGCTGGTATGTGCGCGGCTCGAGAAGCCGCACCAGAGTTTCGCAGCGCCTGAGTGATGGTTTAGAACACCGCACCCAAGCCTTAGCCGCCCGAATAGACCAATGGTTGTGCAATCGTAACTTAGAGATTATTAGTCCAGCCGCACCAATGGCGGATGAACTGGTGGAAATGGGTGTGCAAAGTCCGATTTCAGTTGTGCCGAACGGTATCAACCTCGAGGCATTAGCCTTACCTAAACCCGACCCATTCCCAAAGCACAACATTCCAAAAGACCATAAGCGATTGCTGACCGTCTCGAGAATCGGTAAGGAAAAATCCATAGACGCACTCCTTGACCGTTTTAAGTTGATTCACACTGCCATGCCCAAAACGCACCTGATTATTGTTGGTGACGGTCCTGAGCGCAAAACCTTAGAAGCCTACTGCAAAACACTTAAACTCGAGCAAGCCGTGACGTTCACGGGTTATGTGGCAAACACCGAAGTCAGTGGCTATTATCAACACGCTCATTTATTTGTTTTTGCCAGCGTAAGCGAAACCCAAGGCTTAGTTGCCCTCGAAGCCAATGTGTGCAGTTGCCCCGTTGTGGCACGAGCCGAAATGGGCATCACGACTTGTGTACTAGATGGAAAAACAGGATTCTTAGTAGACCCTACCGACCCACAGGCTTTTGCCGATAAAGCCTTGGAGCTACTGCAAAACGAACCCAAACGCCTCGAGTTTGCGGCAGCCGCTAAAGCCTTTGCCTTTATTGAAGGGTCGCACACCACCATGACCAAACGGATTCTCGAGGTTTACAAACGCGCTATTGGCACATCCAAAGGTTGGGCAGATTTGAGTCTAACCGATGTAGTCAGTACGGCAAGAAAGGAATTAACCAGATAGTATTATTCAAACATTTCGCGTAAAACACCAAGAATTTCTGCTTGAGTTTGAAGCTCGAGTTTACCCAAGTATTTTCCCAGTCTTATTTTATCAAGGGTTCGTAGCTGGTCTAGCACAACAAAAGCGGCTTTGTTCTCAAATTGACAAGCTACTCGACTTGGGAATTGCCGAGTTTTTGTGGTCATTGGCGCAATAATCACGGTTTGAATATGGTCGTTCATTTCATCTGGTGAGACAATCACACATGGGCGAATCTTTTGAATTTCTGCACCAACAGTTGGCTCGAGATTGACCAAATAAACTTCAAAACGACTTACCACTGCCATTCTTCTTTTTCCCAAGTGGTTTCTATGATTTCTGGTTCAAGCAATTGATCTTCGCCCAACTTGTGCATTTGCTTAAATTGTTCTGCCCAGCCTTGTCTCGGTATTCGTTTAGAACGCACAATCAGTTGTTTAGCTGAAACAATGAGTTCTACGCCACCCTCAAAATCCAGTTGCTCGAGCATCACTTTTGGAATCCGAATCCCTTGGGAATTACCAATTTTCACCAATTGCGTATGAGTAGTTAGCATAAAAACACTTCCTTTGTAATTACAATGTAGTCACAAAGTCAGAGCATGTCAAGTTTTATCTAGCATAAAAATCTTCCATCCCAAGCCAAAACCACATCTGGGAGGGTTGGTGAAATATCTTCAACAAAACTAAACTGCCCTGCATTGGTCTGCCAAACAAACCGAATTGCAATGACCGTAGCCGCAAATTGTCCACCGATTTGCACAGGGCTAGTAGTAGCATGAAGCTCGAGCAGCAGAGGTAATTGATACGGCAGTTGCCACCAAAATCGCATTTGCAGACTGGCTTGTGGTTTGAAGACCTCAATAGCAGTTTGTATCCCAAGCGGAATTAAAACTCCGATTTGCACCCCGAATAATTTCTGCTCGAGACCTGCCGACAGTTGAATTCGCCAGCCGCCAGAACCAAAAAACTGGTTTGCATCACCCGTTGGAATACCTAGAGTGGTTCGTACCCAAAACGGCTCGAGGTTGTACGCCCAAGAAAGCAGCGCGTCGCCAATGCCGAAGCGTGTACCACCGACAATTTTGCTTTCGCCAGTGGCTAAACTGTAGCGAATTTCGGAAAGCGGCGGCTCTGGGCTAACCCCAACCCCAAGCCAGCGATGAATCACATTTAGCACAGGGTCTAGGATTCCGCCCCATGCCAAATAGATTGGAATGGCGGCACTAAATTCACCAATTGGACTCGAGGCTCGAATTCCAATTTTGGCTGTCCAGACCTCAACATCGGTATTGATATTGCCCCATGCGCCCGAATTGTAACTGAGGTAATTGGCAATCCGAAACCCAGCGTCTATGGCACAACCACCCGCTATTGGGGCTGTGCCGAGCGGCAGAAAATAACCATCCCAAGGGGCTGCCCAAGCGTCTCGAGTCTGCGCCAAAGCATCCGAGAACAACAAGACAAGCAGCAGCACCAAGTATTTCATTATCCCAGAGCAGCCTTTAACCACTGTATATTGCGTTCTGCGCTGCCTAACGGGTCTGGACTGTGGTCTTGTTCGACAATCAGCCATTCGGACGGGGTTTTTAGAGCAACTTGTAAAACTTCGCTCAGTGGCACAGTACCATGTCCGAGTTCTACAGTTTGCCAAGTCTCACCCTCGAGTAAAACATCTTTAATGTGCAGCAAGTGTGCTTTTTGAGCATGTTGCTCGAGAAAAACGGCTGGATTTTGTCCGCCAGCATGAACCCAAGCCACATCTATTTCGCCATTTGTCAGCAATAAAATTTGCTCCATCACTGAAGTATTATTTAAGGTTTGACGGATTTCATGGTCGTGGTTGTGATAAGCAAAACGCAAGTTGGCTTGCTGAGCTTTTTGGGCAATTTCAGATAATCCGTTTAGAATTTCTTGCCAACCGAGTGTTTCAGACGGCATACTCCATGCACAGACCAAAAAGTCCGTGCCAATCTCTTTAGCGCGTCCAGCACAAGCTGCAAAATCAGAGCGCAGTTGGTCAAAAGTAAAATGATGGGCTATTGACACTAAACCAGAAGTCTCGAGCATGGCTTTGGTGTCAGCACCCGAATGATGCTCTCCGAACAATTCAACCCCTGAGTACCCCATTTGTCTAACTTGTTGCAAGGTTGCCAAGTAATCTAAGCCAAGGGAATCACGGATGCTGTACAGTTGTAAACCTATTTTCATAATGACCTCTTTGACTACACTTTACCCTGAACATCCAAAATCTGCACGGTGCGAACCGAACCAAGACGGTTTTTTTGGGCGCTTGTGATGACACTATTCTCGAGAATTTTAGGCGATTTGGCATTGACACGAAGCCCCGAAATAAGTGCTGCCAAAGACCTCGCCCACGGGATTTTGAGAAAGAACTTGCCGAGTTTCCAGTGTTCTAAAATTAAAACGTCGCCAGCCGCAATACTGGCTAATTCAATAAACCTAAAAACGTACTTTTCCAAATGCGTGCCTTCGGAACGCGAACCACGCACCGCCAAGGATTTATTGTAGACACCAGCCCCAACCATTAGACGAACATGCCTGTCCGTGACCAAAATCGCGGCTGCGCCAGCACTGACAAATTCACCTTTGGCATTAACATCATGGTAAATCGTGCCGAGGCGGTGGGCGAACCAGTTTTCGGACGGCTCGAGTTTCCAAGCGAGGTCATAAACCGTTGGCGGCATGGTTTCATGTCCAAGAATACTGATTTCGGCTTGATTATTTGGGAATTCACAACGTCCCAAGAAGTATGCCGTGATGCTTTGCGAAAGTATCTCATCTTGTGAGCGTTCAAAATGACCAACAGGAGGGAGTTTATCAAGCCGCATTATCCATTACCTGAATGACTGAATTTTCATGCCACTTAGTTTAGCAGCAAACCATTGTACTCGTTACCCAAAAACCATTGTGTTTTGACTCGAATTGCAAGACAATAAAAACAATGCTGCTCTCAATACCACTTTTGCTGTTCTTACTATTTTGTTTGGTGATTCCAACCCTGACCTTGCTGGCTCGAGGTATCAATTTACAAGTCTTTACTAACCCGTTTATCCTTGAACGCTTAGCCATGACTTTACTGCAAGCCAGCCTCTCGAGTCTGCTGGTTCTGGTTCTGGCTTTGATGTTTGGCAGTTTCTTCTCGAGATTTTCGTTTCGTGGTAAGCCTTGGTTAGAAGCCATACTCAGCATTCCTTTTGTCGTGCCAGTTTTGGTGGCAGGCCTTGGTTTTCTGGGCTTATTTGGCGCAAAAGGCTGGATTTATAATCTCGAGGGAACGCTGTGGCTGGTGCTACTGGCAAATATTTTTTATAACCTTGGCTTAGCCATTCGCTTTGTGATGACGGCTTTGGGTTCACGTAGCCTTGAACTCGAGGATGTGGCAAGGCTTGAAGGAGCAACGACATGGCAAGTTTGGCGTTTTGTGACGCTGCCTTTGGCGCTGCCAAGTGCATTTATCGGAGCGGGTTTTACATTTTTGTACACCTTTGCCAGTTTTGGTGTGCCACTTTTACTGGGTGGTTCTGTTTTTGCCACCGTAGAAGTCGAGATGTACTTAAGCATCCAACGTCTTGAACTCGAGGTGGCGGCTGGTTTAGCCTTGCTACAATTTTTAATCACTTTTGGTGCGGCGTGGTTGGTGACAAGTTTTGAAGGTCGCCACAGCCAAAGCCAAAATTTTGATGCGTACCGCCCTAAAGCCACTGGTTGGACTCGAGGGGCATTGATTGGGAGCATCGGATTTTTGGTACTTCTGACTTTTGCACCACTTTTAACTGTGTTAATAAAAAGTGTTTGGAGTCCTACAGGACTGACATTACGCCATTACCAACAGCTTTTTGCTGTCTCGAGCAGTGTTTTTCAAATCAGTCTTAGCACCGCCATTTGGAACAATCTTCGCTTTGCAGCTTTGGCTTTAGCGGTTGCCATACCATTAGGCATCAGTTACGCGCTCGCCGTTTGGCGCAGCAAAAACAATTTTTTAGATGCGCTGTCTTTATTGCCACTTGCCATCTCGAGTACCCTGCTTGGGGTGGCTTATCTGGTCTCGTACCCAAGCCTAAGCGCCAGTCTGCCGCTTCTGATTGCTGTGTATGCCCTAACCGCCTACCCACTCATCACTCGAGCCACACTTGCGGCATTGCGGCAACTCGAGCCAGAGATGCTCCAAGCTGCCAGTTTAGATGGAGCAAACAGGTGGCAAGAATTTTGGTTTATTCTGCTGCCGTTAATTGAGCCTTCTATTCGCAGTGGCATCGCCCTTGCATTTGCTGTGGTCGTCGGGGAATTCGCTGCGACTTTAATGCTCTCGCGTCCAGAATGGGCAACCCTAACCACTTTGATTTACCAACGTCTTGCCCGTCCTAACCAGATTGGCGAAGCCAGTGCCTTGGCAGTGCTGTTGTTGTTGCTGTCCTTAAGCGGATTCTGGTTGCTTGCTTGGCGTAGGTCGTGCCAGCCAAGCACCAAAAAATAATAACCCTGCGGCAATTATAAAACTCGAGTTCAGTTTTTCATTCAGCAGTAACGCCCCAAGTAAAGACCCAACCACGGGTTGGGCAAAAAAAGCGATTCCAGATAAAACACTGCCCGCCCTCGAGACTCCATACACCCACAAGGCAAAGGCAACAGCAGTTGAAACAATCCCCAAGTAAAGTATTCCTAGAATAACGGGAAGGTTAATTGCTTCAAAACGAATTGGGCTGGTCTCGAGGGGAATCAGGGCAGATGTGCCAATACATCCGATTAAACTTGCCCATGCTGTCACCGCAAAAGCATCGAGTTTAGCCACGGTTTGACCGCCGACCACTCCAAGTACCCCCCATGTGAGGGCAGCAAGAACCAACCACAATGCACCTGTGGCATCACCGCCGCCACTTACGCCACTGAGTAAGTAAACTGCCACCATCCCCAGCCCTAAACCAAGCCATGCCCGAGGTGCGACTTTTTCAAAACCAAAAAGAGCCGCGATTGCCACTGTAAAAAGCGGTGAGGCAGTGGTGATTAAACTCCCAAGGGCTGCACCCGCCAGTTTTGTGCCAATAAATTGCGCCGAGATACTGACCACATAGCCAACAATCCCCATGACCGCCACTCGAGACCATGCGCTTTTGGGGATACGCAATTCACGGCGCAGTAAAAAATACAATCCAAAAATAAAAAGTGTCGAAATCAACATCCGCAATGCCACCAATGGAAGCGGCGGAATCACCTCGAGAACGATTCTCGAGACCACATACATTCCACCCCAAATTGCACTGGCAGCCAGAGCCGCAAAAAAACCTTTTTGGACTTCGGTCATGGCTGCTAAGGTAACATGGTAGGCACACCCAAGCAAAACAACCTATCTAACCTACTTTGTGGCTCGAGTGTGAAAAATTTAATTTTTGGGTGCGTTGACACCATTCCCCTAGAAACTTATACTCTAGGCATCGTGAATCAGAATCTTACTTGGCTTCTTCAACTTCGCCGCCCACGGGCGGCATTTGTGTCCACAATTCTAGGAGGTAAGGCATGAATGTAACCTACTCGAGCGAGGAAATTCTACGTGGCTTAAAGCATTATCGCCGAATTGCCAAACAGGATTTACTCAGAGCGCCCGAAACACCAAGCCCTGAAACTTTCACGCAACATGCCGAAAGTCGGCGCGAAATTTACGGCACACTGGCAGAACTCGCCGAATCGGGCGCGGCTGAAGATGTGGTGGTCAAAGCCCTCGAGTTGTACCGCGCCCTACCGTTCGTCAATGGTACAG
Source organism: Deinococcales bacterium (assembly GCA_031414595.1). Lineage (GTDB taxonomy): Bacteria > Deinococcota > Deinococci > Deinococcales > JAAFIG01 > JAAFIG01. Next base: position 114,485 of record JANNVX010000018.1, on the reverse strand, counting down.
CCGAAGACGCACATCCAGACATCAAAGGTAAAGAAAACGCTTTGGAGAACTTCTTTTTGATGATTGGTTTAGACCCAAAAGTGCGCCGCGAAGCTCGGCGCGAACGCAAATCGCTCGAGTAATTTTTTTGCACTTGACAAATTTAGCCCAAGTACCTTACAGTTCTTACTAAGTTCAGTTTTTTGCGAACCTGTGCGCTTCATCGGCGTGCCACACCACTTATCCAGAGCGACGCAAGAGACTGGCTCGAAATCCGTGCAAAACACGAAAGAGCGTCGCAGCAACCTAGGAAACAAATGACTCAACTCTTTACAATGCGAATGTTTAATCACCGATTAGGGTGAGTGAATTTGTGTTGTAATAAAAGTCAAATTTAACCCTTTCGGTGCTAATTCCAGCCGCCACGCGGCAGAGATAAGAGAATGGGTTAATTCAATGCAGTCCTGCACCCCTTCTCGAGAATAGGAGGGGTTTTTTCTTTATTCAGTCAGCGCAAATCCAAAAAAATTCTTTCACCAAGGAGATTTCCCCATGCCCAAGTTTGAAACCTTACAAATCCACGCTGGTCAACAACCCGACCCAACCACAGGTTCACGCGCCGTGCCGATTTACCAAACCACGGCTTATAATTTCCAGAATGCTGAACATGCGGCTAAACTCTTTGGTTTACAGGCTTTTGGCAACATTTACACCCGTTTGATGAACCCGACCACCGATGTTCTCGAGCAGCGCATTGCTGCCTTAGAGGGTGGCGCGGCGGCGGTGGCATTTGCTTCGGGCCATGCTGCCGAATTTGCAGCCATCACCACGATTGCCCAAGCTGGCGATAACATCATCAGCACCCCGAATCTGTATGGTGGCTCATACAATATGTTCAAAGTGACCCTGCCGCGCCTTGGGATAAACGTCAAGTTCACTTCTTCCGCCGAGACCGCCGAGGAATTTAGTGCCTTGATAGACGATAAAACCAAAGCTGTCTACCTCGAGACGATTGGCAACCCAGCCCTCAACATTGCCGACTTTGCAGCCATTGCTGCCGCCGCTCACGCCAAGGGCGTAGCCGTGATTGTGGACAATACTTTTGGTATGGGCGGCTACTTGTTTAAGCCCATCGAACACGGTGCTGACGTGGTGATTCACAGTGCTACCAAATGGATAGGTGGACACGGCACAAGCATGGGTGGACTGCTCGTAGACTCTGGCAAGTTTGATTGGGGCAACGGGCGCTACCCACTCTTTACCGAGCCAGCCGCCGGTTATCACGGCTTGAATTTCTGGGAGGTCTTTGGAACTGGCGGACCTTTTGGCAATATCGCCCTCGCCATTCGCGCTCGAGTTGAAGGCTTACGCGACCTTGGGGCAGCCATCAGTCCGCAAAATTCGTTTAACTTCTTGCAAGGTCTCGAGACACTTTCTCTGCGTGCCGAACGCCATATCCAAAACACTTTAGCGCTTGCCCAGTGGTTAGAACAGCATTCCGAAGTCACCCATGTGACCTACCCCGGATTACCAAGCCATCCGCATTTTGAACGAGCCAAAAAATACTTGCCCAACGGGGCTGGTGGGGTACTGTGCTTTGAACTCAAAGGCGGACGCGCTGCCGGAGAAGCCTTTATCAACAGTGTTAAACTCTCGAGCTTAGTGGCTAACGTTGGTGATGTTCGTACCCTCGTGATTCACCCAGCCAGCACCACCCACAGCCAATTAACGGCTTCCGAACAAGCCAGCGCTGGTGTGACCCCCGGATTGGTGCGTATTTCGGTGGGTTTAGAGCATATTGATGATATTAAAGAAGATATTGCACAGGCGCTCGAAGCGGTTCGTTTAGAAGTCGTTGCCGTTTAAGGATTTTAATGCTTGACTGTCCAACTTGTGGTTCATATCGTACATTGGTGCATTATGCCACTGGAATCCAAAAACGACGTTTTCCTCGAGGGCAATTTGTTTGCCAACATGACCTACAACCTTGGCATTTACAACTCGAGATTCTAAAGCGAGAATTTGACCTAACAAGTAGCCTAGTCATCAAGAATACTTTACTGGAAGGGATAGAAGCCATCATTCTCGAGTATTGTTTGGTGGATAGTCTGGAAGTCGCATGACCGTATCTTTTAAGCCAGAACAAAACTTTGAAATTGAACGCCTTGGGGATTTTGAGGTTCGGGTACTTTTTCCTGAACCCAAACCCTCAGAATTGGATGTCCGTCACACCACCTTGTTTGTCCAAGAGCCTCTGCAACTCGAGATGGGTGGTACTTTGCCAATGGTTCGGGTGGCATACAGCACTTACGGGCAGTTAAACCAAGCCAAAGACAATGCTGTGGTGGTCTGTCATGCCTTGACTGGCTCGAGCAGTGTGGCTTCGTGGTGGTCGGAAAGCCTTGGCGCGGGGGCAATGCTTGACACCGAAACCGATTTTATTATTTGCGCCAATGTACTGGGCGGTTGTTATGGCAGTACAGGGGCTACCAGCCTTGACCCAAGCACCAACCGTACTTACGGCAACAATTTCCCAGACATCACCATCACCGACATGGTACGGGTTCAAGCTGCCCTGCTCGAGCATCTGGGGGTACAACGCATCAAAGCGGTGGTTGGCGGCAGCATGGGCGGAATGCAAGCCCTCGAGTGGCTGCGTTTATACCCCGAAATTGGTGCTGGGGTAATTATTGGCGCTCCAGCCCGACATAGTGCATGGGGGATTACTTTTAATCATCTGGCACGAATGGCAATCCAAAACGACCCAGACTATAAAAACGGCAAATACACGGCTCAGCCCCAAGGTTTGGCACTGGCTCGAGCCATCACGACCTTGTTTTTTCGCAGTCCAGAATCTTTTGGGCTAACCCAAGGTCGTCGTCCCAGCCCCACCGACGCAAAGCGCTTTGCGATGGAAACGTACTTAGAACACCAAGGTGAGCGGCTTCTCGAGCGCTTTGATGCCAATAGTTACATCTGCATTACCAAGGCAATGGACAGGTTTGACCTCTCCCCTGCTCAACTCGAGCAGATTGCTGTACCGATTTTAAGCGTCGGAATTTCATCAGATATTTTGTACTTACCCGCCGAAGCTCGAGAAATTGCCGAAACCGTACAAAACGGGCAGTATTGGGAACTCAGCAGCCCACATGGGCATGATGCTTTTTTGCTCGAGACCGAGCGTTTAACAAAACGGGTCAAGGCTTTTTTGGCAGAAATTTCTACTCAAACTGTTTAACCAAAAATTGATACAACCCTGAACCAAGGCTTAAAGTCAATTGTTTGGCTTCTTGGGAATGAATGAAAGCTGACTCGAGTGGCAAACCGTTTTCGGTCACATTCTGATGACTCGAGTTTGGCAGAACAAGGGTAGCCGTGGTGTTGGCTGGTATTTCTACAGCTAGGTAAAAGTGATCGTTTTCAATTTTCCATTCAGTTTTAATTCGCCCTCGGGGGCTGTTCAAAACGGCTTGAGCCGAGGAAACAACTCCACCGAGTTGTGGGGCAATCATGATGTGCTTAAACGCAACCCCGCTCAGTCGAATCCCGCCAATCGTTTCGGTTATCCATTGATACACCGCACCCAAAGAAAAATGATTAAACGAATTCATACTCGAGTCACCAAATCCGTTTTCAGGAGTCCAAGAATTCCAGCGCTCCCAAATCGTGGTTGCGCCATTCAGAATAGAAAAATTCCAACCAGGAAACTCGCGGTTATGCAGCAATTTATAGGCTATATCGGAACGTTTCATTTTACTTAAAGCCAGCATCAAGGGCAGCGTTGCCTCGAGTCCAGTGCTGGGTCTAAACTGGTCAGCTTCGATTCTTTTAATCAGGTGTTCTAAGGCTTTTTTGGCTTGGTCTGGCTCGAGTAAATCAAAAGTAATAGCGAGGGCATAACAACCTTGGACATCGCCGAAAATTCGTCCGTCAGGCAGTAGATACTCGGCTTGAAAAGCGGTTTTAATCCGCTCATACAAATTCAGAAAGCGCTGTGCATCTTCAAGATACCCCAAAACTCGAGCCGACTGCGCCAATAAATTTGTGCTATACGCAAAAAACATCGTGCGGAAAAGATCGTGCGGAATTGGGGCATTATGGTTTAACCAATCCCCCAGACTGACAAATTCTTCGGGCGGTAGTAAATCAGCGCCACTAGTATTGACATACCACTCAATTTGCCTAACCATGGCTGGGTACGAGCGCTCGAGTTGGCGCAGGTCGCCATAACGCTGGTAAATCATCCACGGGCAGATAATCCCCGCATCTGACCAAGCCGGACTCGAGCCAGACCAAAGCGGTCCGATGTTGTTGGCACTTAGCACCACCAACGGGGCTAACCACGGGAATTGTCCATCGGGAAGTTGGGCATCAATAAAATCTTGTGTCCATTTGTTATAAAAAGTCTGAACATCACTTCGCATTGCGGCTGCACCAATAAAAGTCCAAGCACCATCGCCCCAACCAAGCCGTTCGTCGCGTTGCGGACAATCGGTAATCACTTCAAGAAAGTTTGAACGCTGCGACCAGTAGGTATTGCTCACCAATTTATTGACCAGTTCATCGGAGCATTCAAACGAACCAGCTAACGGCGTATCAGAACTGAGCGGAATTCCCATAATGGTTTCAAAATCTGGCGCGGAAGTTAAACCTGTTACTTCGACATACTGAAACCCATGAAAGGTAAAACGCGGCGACCAAGTTTCTTCGGGTTGACCAGAACAAATATAAACATCTACGGCTCGAGCCGTGCGAAGATTACGGGTATAAAGCGTTCCATCGCTGTTCAGGCGTTCGGCATGACGAATGGTAATTCGCTGCCCTGAACTGGGGTTCTTTACTTTGAGGCGCACCACACCAGCAAAATTCTGCCCTAAATCAAAAATATAAATACCTTTCTTTGGCTCGGTGATCACTCGAGGCACAAAACACGCTGCCTCGAGTGCCACGACTGGCGGGGCGGGATGAGGCTCAAAGATTGGATTTAAGTTTGTACCAGTATTGACAGCCTGCCAGTCAGAAGCATCATAAAAAGGCGTATTCCAATCCGTTTTCTCGACCCTCGAGTCAAAAACTTCGCCCATCAGCATATCGGCTTCCCTGATTCCCCCAAGGCTGGCTTGCCATGTGCTGTTGGTGGTCACAATTTCTTTTGTTCCATCCATAAACTCGAGGTGTAACTGCGCTCGCAAACGCGGATTCAAGCCGTAAATGTCGCGCTCGTGATACCAACCGATATAACCACTAAACCAACCATCGGCAAGGACTGCACCAAGTACATTTTTGCCAGAATGCAAGTGCTGACTGACATCAAAAGCACGGTAGTACAAACGCTGATGGTAATCCGTCCAGCCGGGGTCAAAGTAACTGTGGTTGATTCGCTGACCATTGATAAAAAAATCAAAATGACCAAGTGCCGTAACAAATAATGTGGCTTGCTTGATTGGTTTTTCTAACTCGAGTGAGCCGCGCAAATAACTTGGTGGTGGTAAAAAATTGTCATCACCATACAAAAACCCCCAAGGGGCATCGCCATAATTTGCCAAAACTCGGGCTTCTACCCACGAATGGGCTTCTGCTTCGTACCAATTTTTGAGGATGTTCGGGCTGATTTTCCAAGATTCATTTGAGCAAAAACTGATTTCTTGTCCATCTGCGAGCAGCACCACCAACCGAAAAATCAGCGCCACCGATTCGGGTGCTTCTACCCGAATCATAAAGCGGTTTAAGCCCGCTTCTAAGCGTTCGGTCATGCGCCGCATATAGGGATGCTGGTCACGAGGACTCTGGGCAAAATACTCACCCGCCCAATACAAAGTAAAATGTCCATTTGAGGCAATCATCACTCGAGCATCGGCAATTTTGGCATCTTCTGGCAAGGTTAATTCACCCAGAAAAACCGCACTCGAGTCAGTGCCAATCCATTTGGCATTTTCAAAAGGAGCAAGTGGCAGTTCTATATCACGGGTAGCATCAAAACCAATCCAATCGGCTGTCCAATCGTTGTGGGTTAAACCCGCCGCGAAATAAGCCGTTTCGCTCCAACTCGAGACGATACCTTCGCCATTCCAAACCCGAACTTTCCAATAACAATACTTGGTTGGCTCGAGATTCTGCCCACAGTATTCAATGTTCAGTGTCTCATCGCTTTGAACTTTGCCGCTCGACCACAAATCTGCTTTGGCTGGCTCGAGCAATTCAGGGCAGCTTGCTGCCAAAATTTCATAAGCGCTCTGCACTTGGTTACGCGCCAGAGATTCAACAATCCAACTTAGGCGCGGATACGGCACAACAATCGTCAATGGGTTGGTTAAGGATTCACAACGCAAATTCGAGATGGTTAGAGTCATACGGACACCTCGAACAAACCTTGGGACTCAAGCCATTCGTGAAAACGTTCGATCCAGTAATCACTTGGTAAACCTTGTTTATTCATGCCAAAACCATGTTGTCCTTGGGCATAGGCGTGCAGTTCGACACTCACGCCCGCTTGTTGCCATGCGTTGTATAAGTTCAAACTGCTTTGAATCATGATTTGTCCAAAGCTGTCGTTACTGGCAAGTGCCAAAAACATCGGCATGGGGTTGGGTGGTGCTTGTGGTTTTTCCCACAGAGCAGCATATATTGGGGCAACAAAATCTGGGCGGCTCGAGACATCGTGAACAAGTGCCACAGACGCGGTTAGAAAACCACCGGCTGAGAATCCAATCATGCCAATTCGGTCTGGGCGAATGTTCCAAATGGACGCGTGTTCGCGCACCAAACGCATGGCTTGCTGTCCATCGGCAAGAATGGTTGCTTGGTGAAGAGTCGAAAAGTGGCGCATAATGTTTGGGTCAGCCAAGTTGTGTTGAATGTACGCTTCAGATTCGGCATCATCAAGCGGAGTCTCGAGCAGACGGTATTTGAGAACCATTGCAGCAATACCTCGAGCCGTAAGCCACTCAGCCACTTCAAAACCCTCATGGTCAATTGCCAAGACGTGCAACCCTCCACCCGGACAAATCAGCACAGCAGCTTGTGTGTTGATGCTTGGGTCTGGTAGGAAAACACTTAAGCTGGGCTGACTGACATTGCGTACCAAACGAAACGGTGGCTGGGTTGAACTCCACGATAGTTGTTCGCTCTGACTCGAGCCTAGATTGTGCCAGAGCGGAATTTCAATCATGGACTCACCACTAAGATGCCTTCTAAAAGAATATCCCTTGACGACGCACCGACCAAAATGCGGTACTGCCCGAAAACACGTTTCCAACCATCATCCCAAATCGAAAATGGGCGCTCGAGCGAATCGGCATCTAGGCAAATGCAAACGGTTTGCTTTTCTTGTGGCTGTAAGCAAACTCGAGCTAAACCAGCCAGTTTCTTTGGTGCTTGGTTATCTGGCATCTCGAGGTAAAGCTGGGCAATTTCGATACCCGTATAAGCTCCAGTGTTCTCGAGGTCAAACTGAATGGTGACAAGTGTGTCTTGCAAAACTTCTAGGTTGCTGTACGAAAAACTGGTGTAAGACAAACCAAAACCAAACGGGTACATCGGTTCAATGTTGTGTTGGTCGTAACCTCGATAGCCAATGTTTAAGCCTTCGGCGTAGGTTATTTGACCATCAACTCCCGGATACTCGAGCGGCGGCATTTGGTCTTGGGAACGTGGAAAAGTAATTGGTAATTTACCCGATGGGACAACATCACCAAATAAAATCCGAGCCACAGCGCTACCCTGTTCTTGCCCTGCATACCAAGCCTCGAGAATAGCTGGGACAGTGCTTTCCCAATTACTAACATCTACACTCGAGCCAGTCATCAGCACCACAATGGTTTTTGGATTGACACGACTGACAGCCTCAATCAGTTCATTCTGCCCTGATGGTAGCCGCAAATTTGGTCTGTCCAGCCCTTCGGATTCAAAAGTACGCACCACCACAACTGCCACATCCGAAACTCGAGCCAAGTCTACAGCTTGCTGCATTTTTGGTGTGAGTGTGCCTTTCGGCGGCTGCCAACCAAGCCGTAACTGAGCGCCGTAAAGCATACAAAGTTCAGGGAAGTCTGAAGCGTACTCGAGGCGAATTGCGTATTTTTGCCCAGCAATAAGCTGCATGGTTTGACTCTGAAAAGCTGCTCCAGAGCCGTCCCAGTGCAATGCGTCAGCATGAAGTTTAAGTTGACTTTGTACCTCGAGTAATCGCTCTTGGTCAATAAATAATTTTGCTCGACCCGCACAAGTGATGGACAGGGCATACTCTCCAGTCATAGGAGGTATGAAAAACCCAGTCCAGCAAGCCGAAAAAATAGGTTCAACCGCCATTGGAAAAAACTCGAGGTGATGCGAAGCGGCACTGATTTGAAAACCGGGAAAATCAAAAAAACCACGAATAAATTCGATATTCGGTTCAATCCGAGTGATAACGGGTTCACCCGTAGAATCGAGGTTATTCCAGTATTGTGCCAGTAAACCCTGTCTTCCATCGGCTTGCTTGAGGACTGACGATGGAATGCAGTTGTCACCATGCAGCAGTACCCCCGCACCAATGGCATCTGTGCCAGCCGCGTACAGAACCTTTACCCCCGAGCCAACCCGAGTTTTAATGCCATCAAGCACTGAAATTTCACGCAGAGGTTGCACCAAAGCGCTGCCGCCACCCGCCGCCGAAACGGTATCGGCATCTGCACCAATCACCGCAATACTTTTAATTTTGTCAGTCGAAAGCGGTAATAAGTGATTGACGTTTTTAAGTAACACCATGCTTTGTTCAGCAATCTCGAGCGCCACCGCCGCATGGTCATGGGTTAAAATCAATTGCTCAAACCCAGACTCGAGCATTCCCAAACCAATGGTTGGACGTAAAATTCTGCGAACCATTTCATTTAAGGTCTCGAGTGAAACTTCTGCGTTTTTCACTGCCTCGAGTAAATGGGAGCGCCATTGACTGGCATGTGGCATGGTCAATTCCCAATCCAGCCCAGCATTGGCGGATTTAGCAGTGCTGTGATTCGCCAGAAAGTCACTGATCACCCAGCCACGAAAACCAAGTTGGTCACGCAGAATCTTTGAGAGAATATCTTGGTTATCACAAGCAAATTGATCATTCACACGGTTGTAACTTGCCATCACCGAAGCAGCCCCACCAAGGCGAATTGCGGCTTCAAACGGCGGTAAATAGATTTCAAAGAGGCTGCGTTGGTCTACCATCACGTTTATAGAATTGCGGTCATGCTCTTGGTTATTGACAATAAAGTGCTTTAAGCTGGCTTGAACCCCATGGGCTTGAATGGCTTGTACCTCGGGGACAACCATGCGCGACTGCAACAAGGGGTCTTCGCCAAACGATTCAAAAGTACGTCCAGCCAGTGGCGTTCGAGCCAAATCTATGGCAGGACCAAGCAGCACATTATGCCCAGTCAGTTTCGCCTCGAGTCCAAGTAGATGACCGTACTTGGTGGCTAACTCTGTACTCCAAGTGGCAGCTAAAGCAATCGGTGCGGGTAAGGCAGTGCTACTCGTGGCAGTGGTGGCATCGGGTGAGGTGCGAATACCCGCAGGACCATCTGCCATATTAAACAGTGGTAAGTCAGATAGTGGTTTTACTGTACTACCACGGATAAATTGCCCACTGACCAAACGGATTTTATCTTCTAAACTCAACTGCTCGAGTAAAATTTTGACTTGTTCAGCAACTAAACTCGAGTTCTGCCAGTCGCTATTCATCCTTTCACCGCGCCAGAAGCAAGTCCTTTCATCACCAATTGATTGAGGAATAAGTAAACCAACACAGTTGGAGCAACCGTAATTGCCACCGAAGCAAAGGTTGGACCCCATTCTCGCTGCCCGTATTGCCCGACAAAATTCAGTAAGCCCGATTGAACGGTTCGCATATCTGGGCTGGTGGTAAAGGTTAAGGAAACCAACAAGTCATTCCACATAAAAAAGAATTGTACCAATGCCACCGTCACCACAGCATTCATCACCATTGGCAGGGCAATCTTAAAAAAGACTTGGTAAATACTCGCGCCGTCCATAATTGCCGCTTCAATCACTTCTCTCGAGAAGGTCTTAAAGTAGCCAGTCATAAAAAACACCACCAGCGGCAAGCCAAAGGCTACATACGTGATAATCAATGCCAGATGGGTATTCAGTAAACGGGTCGCAAAGTACATCGTAAAAAGCGGCAGAATCACAATTTGCAGTGGGACCATAATTGCGGTCAAAAAAACCAATGTGGTCAGGTTGGCAAAACGCCATTGCATAATTTCAATCCCAAAAGCTGCACTGACCCCAAGCAGCACCACCAAAGTTAAGGAAGGCACAACCGTGAGGATACTATTCAAAAAATAGGTACTCATTTTCCCTTCTGTCCAAGCTCTAGCATAGTTTTCCCAGTGCAATTCCTTGGGTAACGCCCACATCGGGCTTCCTGAAAATTCTTCGACCCCTTTAAGGCTCGAGATAAAAATCCAAAAGACAGGATAAACACTGACCAACACCGCCAGCAAGACCAAAGCAAGAACGGGGATATTGCTCAGGTGTTGTAAAATACTTTTTTGTCTCGAGTTTCGCATTAGCTTTGTCCTTTTCTTGACCGCCAGAGTACCAACAGCGTCACCAGTACGCACTGTACCGCCAAGGTCAATGCCACAGTAGAGCCGTACCCATAATCGTTATAGGTAAACGAGACTTTATACATGTATAGCGTTAAGGGCATGGTGGTTGTACCCGGTCCGCCACCCGTTAAAGCCAGAATGGAATCAAAAACCTTGAGTGTGCCATTTAAGCTAAAAATCAGGCTCGAGATGATAATTGGCATCAGCAACGGCATGACCACAAACCTTGATAACGTCCAACCCTGCGCTCCATCTATTCGGGCTGCCTCTAAGACTTCTTCGGGGATTTCAACCAAACCAGCAAACAGCAGCACTGCATAAAAGCCCATGGCTTTCCAAATGTCCATGGCGGCAATCACCCAAAAAGCACTGTTTGCCTGTCCAAGAAAGCCCTGCACCCAAGACTCGAGACCAAGACCTTGTAGCAGGCTATTGACCAGCCCGTACTGCGGTGCTATCGCAAAAAGTTTAGCGAACATCTGGGCGCTTGCTACAGTTGGTAAGACCACAGGCAAAAAAACGAGGGTGCGAATCAAAACCGAGGATTTACGCAAATAAAACATATACAGCATCGCCAGTAACAAACCTAAAATTACCTGTCCAAGACTGACCACCGCCGCATATTTTGTACCAAACCAAAGGGCTTCCTTGAATTTTTGATCCTGCCAAATTTGTCCATAATTATCCAAACCCACAAACTTAAAGCCAGCCAACGGTGAACCTGAAAAAAAAGTATAACCAACCGACCAGACAATCGGAACAAGTAAAATGATGGTGTAAATCAGCAAAGCTGGACCGACAAAAACCAGAACGGCTTTCCAATCGCGCAACGTTCCCTGCATGACAACCTCCGTTCTCGAGCATAAATGGGCGGCTTTGACACCGCCCTAGGTTCGGTTTAGTTCAAGGCTTTTTGTAATTCTGCCAGATAGTTTTCTGGGGTCATGTCGCCTGTCACCAGCAATTGCACATTGTCACCAGCCACCGAGGAAGCCTTATTGCTAAATTTCGCTTCAAACCACAAGTAGGCATTCTTGGCTGCACCAAGTTTAGCCAAGGTTGCTTTGGTTAAAGCGGGCAAGTTAGCGGGGAGTTTAGCGACCTTAAAACCAGAAATCTGTCCATTGTCGGTTAGGGCGCGTTCACCGTAGTTGCTAAAAACATACTTGAGCCATGCACCGAGTGCCGCATCGTTTTGCTTTGGGTTAATTGCGGTGGCAATACCCGTATTTAACGACCATTCGTTGCGTGTACCTTTGCCGCCGCGCACTGTTGGGAAGTTAAAAAAGCCGACGTTTTCCGCACCGATTTTATTTTGCTTCGGGTCGTTTAAGCTGCCCAATGCCCAAGAACCCATGTAGAACATGGCGGCTTTGCCTTGGAGGAATAAATCCTGAGCGCTACCGTAATCAAGGGTGTTGACTCCCGCGCCAAAGTAACCTTTTTTACCCATGTCCTGTACGGCTCTAGCGGCTTCGACAAATCCGGCATCGGTGACTTTTAATTCGCCTTTGGCAACTCGAGCCATTGCATCTGCACCGTACTTACGGGCGACATAACCATTGATTAAACGGGTGATGGGCCATTTTTGTTCGCCGCTCGCCGCAAAGGGTTGAATCCCAGCCGTTTTGAACTTGGCGGCGGCTGCCATCATCGCATCCCATGTGGTCGGTTCTTTGATGCCATTGTCAGCAAAGAGTTTTTTGTTGTACCAGATTCCTTCAATATTTAACTCGAGCGGCAGCCCAAGTAATTTTCCACCAGTAATTGATTTTTGCAATGCCACAGCCGCAGGGTTCAGTTTATCAAAGATACCGTATTGCTTAAATAATTCTTCAATGTCGGCAGCTTGTCCTTTTTCGGCTAACTGCATCAGCAGGCTTGGTTCTGCCACATTGTACATGGTCGGTAGGCTGTTACTGGCAGTCAATAATTGCAATTTTTGGGCAAGGTCGGCTTGCGGTGCATTTTGGTATTCATATGCCACATTGGTGTTTTGTTTGCTGTACTCGGCAGCCAGTTTACCAATCACACCAGTAAAGCCTTCAGTGGCGTTTTGAACCGATAAAAACACGACTCTTTTACTTTGGGCTTCTGCCATTAAACCAATGGGCGCAAGTACAGCAAAAGCAGCTAGGGCGGTATAACGAATTTTTTTGTTCATGATTGAGTCTCCTAATAGAATGAGGGCGAAGGGTTTCGGGGCGTATTTTCTAAAGCGAGTTACGATACGGTTCGTACTCGAGAATCGGTTTTGAGTCTTAAGGTCTAGGCGTTTTTGAGTAGCACTCCTGTATCAAATGCGTGTTGGACTGCTAAACTAGCAGCACCTTGCGCCCACGGTGTAAAGTCATCATTTGCCCACGGCACAACAATTAAGGGTAATTCAGTCGCTAGACCATCGAAGGCTAGACTACGCAGACTTTGGCGCATCGGTTCAAAAAAGGCATCGCCGAGTTCTGCACCTTCGCCACCAAAGACAATCAGTTCTGGGTTAAAGGCATTGACCAAATAAGAAATATGCTGCCCTAGTAAAGCCCCCGCCGTCTCGAGTACAGAAATTGCGCCTTGGTGTTGTGCGTTTGCCAGTTGTACCAAATCTGGAATGCTTATTCCTCGGTGTTCTGGGAAACGTTCAAGAAAAAGTCCCAAAAGCGCTGGTTCGGTGGTGTAGGCTTCCAAACAACCTTGTCTGCCACAACTACAAGTCCGTCCGTTAAGCAGAATTTTATTATGCCCAAATTCGCCAGCCCCACCATCGCGCCCACGGTGAATTTCGCCGTTGCAAATGATGGCTGCACCAAGACCACGCCCGATGGCGACAGCAATAAAACTATTGGCGTGTTTAGCATGACCAAAAAGCCGTTCAGCCGCCGCAAAAGAATTGACATCATTGTCTATCCAGCTTGGTAAATTGGTTTTTTGACTGACCATCTCGGCTATTTTTATCTGCTTCCAACCCAACAACGGCGCATGAACAGCAATACCATTCACTGCATCTATGACACCCGAAAGCCCAATGCCAATGCCAATCAGGTCGTCGGGTGAAACCTTCGCCCGTTTATACAGTTTTTTACAAAGGGCGGCTATTTGCATTGTGACTCGAATTGGGTCGTGTTCGGTGAGGTCTTCAGTAAGATGCGTCAGGACTTTCAAGGACAAATCGGTTAGCACAGCCTCAAGCCGATGCTCGGAGAGTTTTAAGCCAATCGCAAAGTGCGCCGAGTAGTCAATGTTAATAAAAATGGGTCGCCTTCCACCACTCGAGCCAGCTTCGCCAATACTTTGTTCAACCAGAAGTTTTTCGGCAATCAGTTCGGCTGTGACCCCACTGACCGAGGCTGGACTCAAACCAGTTAGCTCAGCAAGTTGAGTGCGGCTAATTGGTCCAACCCGCCGCAAAATACGCAAGATGCTAGTGCGGTTCATGGTTCTGAGGGCGCTTGGATCGCCTTTGACTATCATGCCAGTCTCCTGAGTTAGTTAATTTAGATTGTGAACTAACTCAGAATGTAGCACTATTTATTTGAAAAATCAAGAGCTTGGATTTGCTCACTCGAGACACCTGTCTTAACCACAAGCGTTATTGTAAAATCATGATAGAGACTGTAATTCTGGCTCGTCCGCGTGGCTACTGTGCTGGGGTGGTCATGGCAATTGATGCCCTGAAAGATGCTGCCTTAGAAAACAAAGCCAGTAACGAAGGCGACATCATTGCCTATCACGCGATTGTCCATAATCAAACAGTGGTAAATCGTCTCGAGGCAGAGCATAACGTGCGTTTTGTAGAGGATTTAGCCGAACTCGAGGGGATGAGCGGTCAGGGGACAACCGTGGTCTTTAGCGCTCATGGCATTTCGCCTAAAGTGCGTGAGGAGGCAAATAAACGCGGTTTGACCACACTGGACGCAACTTGTCCATTGGTCACTAAGGTGCATTCTGAATCTAAACGCTATGCTGGTATGGGTTACAGCATTTTACTGATTGGCGACTCGAGCCAGCACCAAGAAATTATTGGAACATTTGGCGAAGCCCCAGACAACACAATTCTGGTCAACGTCGTGGGAAACCGCAAAGCCGACCAAAAAATGCAAGACCCACAGACCGTAGAAGTCCCAGACCCCAATAAGTGCATTGTGTTAACCCAAACAACTTTAAGTGTAGATGACACCGATAAAACCGTGGAGATTCTCAAAAAACGCTTTCCGAACCTAACCATCCCCTCGAGAAGCGACTTGTGTTACGCCACCAAAAACCGTCAGGCAGCCGTGAAAATCATTGCCCCACAAGTGGATTTGTTCTTGGTTGTTTCGAGCCTGACTTCAAGTAACGGAATGCGCTTGGTCGAACTAGCTGAAGAAATCACCGCCGAGGCATACCGCGTGGACAGTGCCAGTGACATCAAAAGCGAATGGCTCGATGGTGTGAAAGCCGTGGGGATTACCAGTGCCGCCAGCACACCAGACGATTTGGTTTGGGGCATTGTGGAATTTCTACGCGCTCAGAACCCCAATTTGATTGTGCGAGAAGATGGTGGCGAACCAGAGGATATTGAATTTAGGAAACCCACTCGAGTACCCGCATCACTCGAGGGCAGCTTCAACCAATTGCATTAAACTCGCTAAGTGGCTCGAGTCAAACCGCAATGTCAGTCCAGCCGTTTCAAACAGTTCTTTTAAGCCTTTTGTATTGCCCAGTTGCAACGCTTGGCGGTATTTCTGGACAGCTTCTGCTTCGTTTTCAACGGCATTCTGCCAAACTTGTAACGCACCGACTTGGGCAATGCCGTATTCGATGTAATAAAACGGGGCTGTGAAAATATGGCTTTGGCGTTGCCAACGAAATGCCATTCCATCTTCGATACCACTAAAATCTAAATGCGGTAAGAAACTCGAGTAAAGTTCTGCCCATTTTGCATTGATGGCGCTGATGCTGACATCATCTGGTGCATCCACATACAACCAGTGCTGGAAAGCATCCACACACGCCATGTATGGCAGGAACACCACCGCCGCATCAAAAAGGTGTTCGGCTCGAGCGCGTTTGGCTTCTGGTGCGGTGTACATCCCACCTTTGGACGCTTCTAAGTATGGCATCGCCAGCATTTCCATACCCATACTGGCAACTTCGTTAAATTCCATTGGTCCGTGGTAATTCCAAATCAGTTTTTGATGTTTATGGCTTTCTAAGGCATGAAAAGCATGTCCGCCTTCGTGAAAAAGCGTCTGAATATCATCTTGAGTACCAACTGCATTCATAAAAATATAGGCTTCTCCACTTTGATTAAAAAAGTCGCAGAATCCGCCGGGTCCTTTTCCTTTGCGACTGTCTAAATCCAAGTTCTTTTGACGCATAGTGTCGAACATTTCACCAAATTCTGGGGATAAACTCGAGAAAATTTTTGAACTTTGGTCAATCAGTTGACCGACATTTGCAAAAGGTCGCAACGGCTCGAGTCCGCTTGGGTCAACGGATGTATCCCACGGGCGCAGTGTCTCGAGTTGCATGGTTTGACGGCGTTTGGCAAAGGCTTTGGCAGCGATTGGCACAACAATTTTTTTAATGCTTTGGTGAAACTCAAGGCAATCTGCGGGGGTGTAATCAAACCGCGCTTTGGCTTGCCAAATAAATTCTCGGTAATTGGCAAAACCAGCATTTGTAGCAATTTGCCGCCGTAAAGACAGCAATTCTAAGAACATCTTCTCGAGTTGAGGACGGATTTTTTGCCATGCTGCCATCAGTGCGGTGTAAACTTCTTGGCGCAAAGTTTGGTCTGGCTCGAGTAACTTAGCCCAAGCACCATACAGTGTTAGTTCCTGACCGCGAATTTGGATATTGATGTCACCGATGAGTTTATCGTATTCAACTTCGTATTTGCTTTCTTCGACTGACAAGGCAATATTGGCTTGAGCAAAAATGGCTAAGCTGGCTTTGGTGCGCTTATAAAATTCAAAGGTCTGGGCATCGGTATAATCGGTCAGTGCCACAAAGCGTTTTTCCAAGGTGTTCTCGGCAATTTTAAGATTTGGCACAACGTTTTCGACCAAGTTCAAATAGACTGCTTCGGCAGCAGCATCGGTCGTGTTTTCCATTTTGGCACGGTAGGCTCGAGAATAGGCTTCGGTCATCTCGGCGCTTAAATCACTCCAAGACTGTAACCACGTTTGGGCGGTCGCCGCCGATAATGGGGCAGACTCGAGAGCAGCAAAGTGTGATGCAACAGAATTCCAATCGTGTGGGTTCATACGATTTAGTTTACCGATTTCCAAGTTTCAAAACCAGCAAACCATGAAGTTCAAAGTTATTGGCTGGGTCACTCGAGCTTAAAAAGGTTGTAGTCACAAAACTGGCTGCATAAAAAAGCAGCAGCCATAAGCCGCCGCTTTCTTGGGCTTAAATTTATGGGAGGTAATTTCCAGCGATTCCAAGTGTACCGGGCTTCTCGGCAAATAATGCGCCAAGACCAAAGACAAACGCACCACTCGAGCCATAAGCAGCCGTTAAACCGACCTTAAATTGTGGGACAATGGTATAATACAAACTGCTGCCAACACCCCATCCAAAGCCCGTAAGTCCAGCCGTACCAACCAAAGCGACCAAGCCTTGCAAACGAAACTCGAGGTTGGTAACAGGTTCAAAAAAAACACCTGCGTTAGCCGCAAGCGAAAACACAAATGCACCTCCTGTGAAAACATAGGCAACGACTCCATCAACCCCACCATAGAACTTAAAGCCGCCACCAATGGCAGTGATTGCATTGATACCCGCATTCAGGTCTAATCCAATCGTAAACGGGGCTGGTATCACCGAAGCATTGACCCCTGCGCCAAGATAGGCATTGACTGAAGTGGTGCTGTTTTTTAAGAGCAACAGCACGTACTTCGCCCCAACTCGAGCCGTCAAACCAAAAACATTGGTCGCACCGGGCGTAATTGTTGAGTTAAGACTGCCACCGATAAACAGGTTCGGGCTGACTTCAAGGCTGTAATTTAAGCCCAGTTTAGCCGAAAAAGTAGGCACTATTGGCACTTCCAAGGTGGCACTAAAGCCATCTGCCAAAGCTGCGCTTGAGAGACCTAGGGCGGTGACAGTTAATAAAAAAGCTCTTTTGAGATTCATGTTGCTCCTGTTTGAATTAAGTTTATCCCGAGCGAATTCTCGGTTTAACCAGAAAAGCACAGGCAATCATGTAAAACATGAATAAAAGATTGAAAAATATTTTTGAAATTTTCATCAATGATTTTAATCTGAAAACCACATCATTACTTTAAGCTGCGTTCAAAATCGAGTAACCAAGTCGGAGTGATGGCTTGGAGTTGCCGTCCAAGCTCGGCATAATTACCAGTCACCAGTAGTAAGCCAGCCACAATCAGCAATACCCCACTAATTTTTTCAACCACACCCACATACCGCCCGATAGTCTTAAATCTCGAGCCAATTTTATCCCATGCCAATGCTGCCAGCAAAAACGGAATAGCTAAACCAAGCGAATAAATAAAAAGCAGCCCAACCCCAGTTCCTAAGTTTCCACTCGAGCCAGCAATGCTTAGAATCACGCCCAGAATCGGTCCAATACACGGGGTCCAACCCGCACCAAACGCCGCCCCCAATGCCACCAGCCCAAACTTAGAAGCTGTGCCAAGGTCAGCACGATATTCTTGGTTCAAAAACGGTACACGGTCTTTGATTAAAAAAATTACCCCAAAAATCATAATCAGCGCCCCACCAATCTGACCGAGTAAATCCTTGTTCTGACGCATTAAACTGCCCAAAGCACTCGCCCCTGCGCCAAAAGAAATAAAGACGATTGTAAAACCAAGTACAAAAAGCAGTGCGCCAACAATTGGTTTTTTTCCTGTACCGCCGCCAAGTACCGCCAAGTAGCTCGGGACAAGCGGTAACACACAAGGCGACAAAAATGAAATTAAACCTGCCAAAAAAGCTGCAAACACACCCGGCGGAATGGTTTCATTACTGCCTTGGGCTAAACTACTCGAGGAAAGTAAAAACAAAACCAAGATAAAAAACTTCATGGTTGTATTTTAACGACTTTAGATGTGCTAAATCTTGGGCAAACTGGCTCGAGGCACAGGTATGAATGCAGGGGTCTTGGTTTGGCTGAAATAAGTTAAACAACATGACTTGGGTTTGCAAGAGCCATACCAAGCAAAACCCGATTTCCCAACTCGAGAAAACCTGTTCTGCGGTACACCTTTTGGGCTGCGGCATTATCCTTACCGACTTCTACGGTCATGGCTCGAATATGATTATTTTGGCAGTATACCCGTAATTCTTGCAATGCAGCACTGCTTAAACCACGGTTGCGAAATTTCGGCTTTACAAATAAATCATCGAGACAAGCACTTGTGCCACTGTATTCCATCGCAAATTTTAGGGTCACAATCAAATAGCCAGCTTCTGTATTGTTGGCTTCGATGATCCAAACGAAACCCAAGCGCGAATCGCTCAGCAGGGTTTCAAAAGCTCGAGTTGCCTCTACAGTATTCAGTTCGTAATTCGATTCGGCATAGAACTCGGTCATCAATTCGATGAGTTTTCCAATGTCTTGGGTGGTGGCATTTCGCATTTTGAGTCCTTTTGGTGCGCTTGAGTCTAACACCCGCTTAAGAATCCCGCTTAAAAGATGCTACAGTCTGTATGTGAGTTGGCTTCAGCGCTTAAAAGACGGTCTTTCTAAAACCCGCACCGCAATTAACCAAATGGCAGGTCCACTCGGGGCGATAGAAATTACCCCCGAGAAACCCGATTTAACCACGCTCGAGGATTTAGAATTTGCTTTGATTGGCGCAGACGTTGGGGCTAAATACGCCAACGAAATTTTAGATGATGTGCGTGAATATATGAAACAGAGCGGTAAACGCGACCTTCGGGAAGCCCTTGCTCAAGCCCTGACGGTGCAACTCGAGCCAGACGCATTTCGGGCAAAACTTCGCCAAGCTGGTTTTACCCCAGATGCCAAAAAAAGCACGGTGGAATTAAAAGGTAAAGTGATTTTGATGATTGGGGTCAATGGTGTGGGTAAAACCACGACCATTGCTAAGCTCGGGCAGTATTACACTTCAAAAAATAAAAGCGTGATGTTTGCGGCGGGTGATACCTTCAGGGCGGCGGCTGGAACTCAACTTGGGGTTTGGGGTGAACGGCTTGGAATTGGTGTGGTGCAGGGCTTAGACGGCTCTGACCCTGCGGCAGTGGCTTTTGATGCGACGACTGCTCGAAAGGCTCGAGACGTAGATTTATTATTTGTTGATACGGCTGGGCGCTTGCACAACAAACACAACTTGATGGAAGAATTAAAAAAAGTTAAACGAACCATTCAAAAAGCCGATGAGAAAGAACCTGGTGAAATCTGGTTGGTCTTAGATGCCGTCACAGGGCAAAATGGTCTCGAGCAAGCCAAAAAGTTCCATGAAGC
Source organism: Deinococcales bacterium (assembly GCA_031414595.1). GTDB lineage: Bacteria > Deinococcota > Deinococci > Deinococcales > JAAFIG01 > JAAFIG01. Next base: position 94,469 of record JANNVX010000018.1, on the reverse strand, counting down.
GGTGGGGCTAACGGGCGTAATTGTCACCAAATTAGATGGCACATCTAAGGGCGGAATTGTGATACCGATAGTGCGTGAACTTGGTGTGCCGCTTAAATTTATCGGTGTCGGCGAAAAAGCCGAAGATTTACAACCGTTCGATGCCAAAGAATTCATAGATGCCCTACTAGGATAATGCTCAAAACCATCAAACAAGCTGCCAAACACCTTAAACGCGAGGTGCTAACTTTGTATTGTGCCGCACAAGACCCACGCACACCGCTTTTGGCTCGGGTTGGTGCAATTTTGGTCACAGCCTATGCACTCTCGCCGATTGACCTAATTCCAGACTTTATCCCCATTCTTGGTATGCTCGACGATATTATTCTTGTTCCAATTGGGGTTTGGTTGGTGCTTAAACTCATTCCTGCCGATGTTATCAACGAGGCTCGAGCCAAAGCTGGGCTGCTCGAGAAGAAGCCCATCAGTCTTGGTGGATTGATTTTTATGATTTTGCTGTGGGGTTTGGCAGCATGGTGGTTATTTAAGCTGATTTTTTAAGCCAAATATGGATTTACTCCGTTTAGACCATGATTTCTCAAGTTTTGCTTAAGGAATTCTGGTTGTCACCGATAGTTGAACGCCTATCGTCCTTTAATCCAATCCAACTCGAGCTTAAAGCGTTCTGCTTTGCCATTGCCAAAAGTCAAGCCAAAAAAGGCAATGCGGCTAGGGTCAAGGGGTACAGTTTTGATAAATTCACCTGAACGCATGGCACGAAAAGCCGCAAAGGGCAAACGAACTTCTATCCATTTACTTGCCACAGTATTAAACTGCATTCGGTAGGTTATTCGGCTATTAGCATTTGTTCCAAGTTGCAAGCCATAGCGTTTACCATCGCCGCGAACCCGAAGCACGACACTCGAAAATTGAGATAAATCGTAGCGCCCTGCGATTGCACGAATCCCAGAAAAACCACCACCGTTTTCTAAGCGCACCCGCCCTGTAAACTCGAGAATGCCGCCCCGAAAAGCAATTTGGCTTCTCGAGATTCCACCCATGACCGAATCGTTGCGAAGATACCAAGTGGTTTCTTTGGGGCTAAATTCAAAAATAGTGGTGGCAAAAGCTGAGCCAAGGAGCATCAGTAGTAAAACAAAGATTTTCATGCCGCTAAAGTACATGATATTGGCAGACTCAAATAGCGGAAACTGACCACTTTTTATGTGTGATACGCTTACAACTATGGGAACTCGAGAACTGAAAATTACTGGATATTCAAGTCAATTGCTAGAAAACGCCCTGACTTGCGAAAAAGAAAATAATACGCATCTCGCGGTTTTTCTGCCCGGAATTGGCTATACCTTAGAGCATCCTGCCTTGTACTACTCGAGAAGGCTGCTGCATCAACTTGGTGCGGATGAATTGAAAATTGAACCAACGTACCGAAGGTCAAAATTTAAGGCGTTTACTGATCGTGAAAAAGAAGAAAGTATTGGTGCAGACTCCATCGCCATCCTCGAGACCATTCAGGGTTTAAGTCAGTACACCCGAATTACCTTGGTTGGAAAATCAATGGGAACACTGTTGCTGGCAAAAATTCTCGAGCAGGACTTAAACCTCGAGACTGAGTTTATTTGGCTAACACCGCTTTTTAAGAATCAGCAGTTCCTCAAAGTCGTTACCACAAAATCTCATCAGGGTATTTTTTTTATCGGCTCGAGCGACCAGCATTACGACCCAGTTGTACTCGAGCCAGTGAGGGCTGCAAATAATGGTCAAGTGATTGTTTTTGAAGGTGCAAATCACAGCCTCGAGATTGCGGGGAATGTACTTGGGTCTATAGATATACAAGCTAGACTGGTACAAGCCATCACCAGTTTCGTTTCTCGAGTAAACTAAGCCTATGCCAAAGTTGTCTGAAATTTTTGATACCCTCGAGTTGATATGAACGATTCTTCTGGGCAATTGTTAGATTACTTGTTGTCATTCCCGTCTGAAACGGAATGGCTCGAGTTTAAGCATAATAACGATGATCCCGAACGAATTGCAAAGTATATCTCTGGCTTGTCTAACTCGGCAGCTTTGCACATTCAACCTTTTGCATATATTGTTTGGGGTGTTGAGGATGGTTCGCGCCAAATTGTTGGGACTTCTTTTCAACCCCGAACTGCTCGAGTTGGCAATCAGGCTTTGGAGTTGTGGTTGCAGGTTAGTTTAACTCCGCGTTTGGATTTTCGTTTTCTCGAGTTTGATGTAGTGGGCTTATCTGTGGTAATTCTTGAAGTTCCTGCGGCTCGAGGCTCGCCAACGCGGTTCAATAAAGATAAAGAAGAATACATTCGGGTTGGAGAGAATTTAACCCAACTCAGTGCTTATCCCGAGAAAGAGCGCCGACTTTGGGAGTTGTTCAAAGTTACACATTTTGAAACCGATATTGCGCTGTCTGATTTGACTGCTGATGCTGTGCTTGGGTTGCTTGATTACTTTGAGTTTTTTAAGCGAATGCAGTTGCCTTTGCCCACTGAACGTGATTTGATTCTGCATCGCTTGACTGAAGAAGGGTTTTTGATTGAGCGCAATGGTTTTTTTTCGATCACCAATTGTGGGGCAATACTTTTTGCTCGAGACTTGAGTATTTTTAAGCGGCTAGAACGCAAAGCATTGCGGGTGGTTGTTTACCGAGGTCGCAACAAAGTAGAAACAATTCGTGAACGTCAGATTCAATTGCGTGGGTATGCTTTGGATATTGATGACGCAGTTCGGTTTATTCAAGAACATTTGCCTTCAAATGAACAAATCGGTCAGGTTTTACGTGAAGAAGTTGGTTTGTATCCAGAATTGGCTTTGCGTGAGTTGTTGGTCAATTCGTTGATTCATCAAGATTTTGGGATTGTTGGGGCTGGTGTGGTGATTGAAGTTTTTGAGGATCGAATTGAATTTGTCAATCCCGGTGCGCCTTTGATTGAACCAAATCGGTTTTTGGATCAACCTCCTCGTTCACGTAATGAAACGCTGGCAAGGTTAATGCGTCGGATGTATTTTTGTGAGGAACGTGGTTCGGGGATTGATAAAGTGATTTTTCAGGCTGAATTATTTCAATTGCCCCCACCAGACTTTCGTGTTTCTGGCGATAATACAGTGACTGTTTTGTTTGCACCGCGTTCTTTGTCAGGTATGTCTCGAGATGAAAAAATCAGGGCTTGTTATCAACATGCCAGCCTACTATGGGTGAGTGGTCAAAAAATGACCAATGCAACTGTTCGGGCAAGGTTTAAGATAGAAGAGCGAAATTATCCTCTGGCTTCAAAAATTATTAAGGAAACGCTCGAGAATGGTTTAGTAAAGTTGTCGAATCCTGAAGGTAAGTCAAAAAAAGAAATGAGTTATTTGCCTTTTTGGGCTTAGGTTTTGTGTAATGATGAGAATTTTCTTTTGACTTAGATTTAATAAATTGCTTTTAGAGCGGATTTTTCTTATGTAGTGGTTATGTAATTGTGTAAATAAGATGAGCTAGTAATCAAGTTCAAGAATCATGAAGGAGAATTCCCCTATGCCAACTGTTGCCGAAATTTTTGATACCCTTGAGTATGGTGCTGCCCCCGAATCCGCTGCCGAAGCCTTGGCATGGCTCGAGTCGCATAAAAAATCATTCAAGCTGTTCATCAATAACAAATGGGTCAAAGCCAAATCTGGCACAACCCTCGAGACGATTAACCCCGCTAATAAATCTGTACTGGCGCAGTTTTCCTCTGGCGGAAACGAAGATGTGGATGCCGCCGTCAAAGCCGCTCGTAAAGCCTTACCCGCATGGAAAGCCCTGTCTGGTCATGCCAGAGCGCGGTACTTGTACGCCTTGGCGCGGTTAGTGCAAAAACACAGCCGTTTATTGGCGGTTCTCGAGACCTTAGACAATGGTAAGCCAATCCGTGAGACCAGAGATATTGATGTGCCACTGGTCGGAAGGCATTTTTATCATCATGCAGGTTGGGCGCAACTGCTGGGGACAGAATTTGCTGGTTTTGAGGCGGCTGGTGTGGTCGGACAAATTATTCCGTGGAATTTTCCACTGCTGATGCTGGCTTGGAAAGTTGCTCCTGCACTAGCGGCGGGTTGTACCGTGGTGCTTAAACCAGCCGAATTTACGCCTCTCACCGCATTGTTGTTTGCTGAAATTGCGCTCGAGGCTGGGCTTCCGGCGGGTGTGCTGAACATTGTTACGGGAGATGGTGAAACGGGTAAAGCACTGGTCAACCACGCAGGTGTGGATAAAATCGCCTTTACTGGCAGTACCGAAGTCGGTAAGCAAATTCGTAAAGCTACGGCTGGCACAGGCAAAAAGCTCTCGCTCGAGTTGGGTGGTAAATCACCATTTGTGGTTTTTGATGATGCCGATTTAGACAGCGTGGTCGAAGGCGTGGTAGATGCGATTTGGTTTAACCAAGGCGAGGTCTGCTGTGCTGGCTCGAGAATTCTGGTGCATGAGAGTATCCATGATGCCCTGCTGACTAAGCTGAGGGCGCGAATGGAAACCCTTAGAATCGGCAATCCACTAGAAAAAAACATTGACATGGGTGCATTGTGCAGCCTCGAGCAATTCGAGCGGGTCAGCAGTCTGGTGCAACAAGGCGTGTCCGAAGGCTCGAGCTTGTGGCAACCAAGTTGGACATGTCCCACCAATGGTTACTTTTATCCGCCCAGTGTCTTTAGTGCGGTATCGCCCAGCAGTATTGTAGCCCAACTCGAGATTTTTGGTCCTGTGGTGGTGATGATGCCATTTCGCACCATCGAAGAAGCGATTGGGCTTGCCAATAACACGGTGTACGGTCTTGCCTCGAGTGTCTGGACAGAGAACATCAACTTGGCGCTCGAGGTTGCCCCGCGCATCAAAGCGGGCATTGTTTGGGTTAATTGCACCAATCAAATGGACGCGGCGGCGGGTTTTGGAGGGGTCAAGGAATCTGGTTTTGGACGCGAAGGCGGACGCGAAGGGATGTATGAGTACCTAAAGGCAAAAGGCGAAGGGCAAAAGGCGAAGGCAAAAACCGTAGGGGCAACGGAGCCTAAAGCGACGGGGGTCTCACCACAAATCAATGATTCAACCATGCCCCCGATAGACCGAACCCCGAAATTATTCATTGGTGGTAAACAAACCCGTCCAGATTCTGGGTACTCGAGACCTGTCTATTCTGCATCTGGGGTTCTTCTCGGCGAAGTCAGCGACGGAAACCGCAAAGACATCCGTAACGCAGTCGAAGCGGCTCAGGCGGCTCAGGCGGCTCAGGCGGCTTCTGGTTGGGCAAAAGCCACGGCGCACAATCGGGCGCAGATTTTGTATTACTTAGCCGAGAATCTGAGTTCTCGAGAAACCGAATTTGCAAACCGCCTATCGTCCCAGACTGGCAATCTAAAATCCGCCAAACTCGAGGTTGAACGAAGCATCGAAACCTTATTTACTTTTGCGGCATGGGCGGACAAATTTGATGGGGCTGTTCATAGTATCCCAATGCGTGGTGTGGCGCTGGCAATGAATGAACCAATTGGTGTGATTGGTTTAATCTGCCCATCCGAACAGCCACTCTTGGGCATGATTGCCCTTCTAGCCCCTGCGGTTGCCTTGGGTAACACAGTGGTACTTGTGCCGAGCGAAGAAAATCCTTTGGTGGCTACCGATTTTTACAGTCTTCTCGAGACTTCAGATATTCCGAGCGGTGTGGTCAATATCGTCACGGGCGACCCGAGCAGCCTTGGTAAGACCCTAGCCGAACATTTGGATGTGGATGCCCTTTGGTTTGCGGCTCATGGCGAAACCTTTGAAAAAGCCAGTGCTGGCAACCTAAAACGCACATGGAATCTCGAGGGCTTAGATGTCGGCAATCTCGAGCCAAAAATAGCCCTGCGTGAAGCCACCCAAGTCAAAAACATTTGGATTCCGTATGGTGAAAGTTTAGAAGGTGGGACGAAATATTAACAAAAAACCGTAGGGGCGAGGCATGCCTCGCCCTCTTGACCATAAACGCGCACCTGTCGGGCATGGTCGCCTGTAGGACGTTACAAATCGGATTGAGTTTACCCCTACCGCAATCCAAAAGTCTGTTCGCTAAACAAAAACTCGAGCCGAATATAAAATCCGGGTTTGACACTAAAATTACCAAGGCTCGAGTCAAAGCCAATAAAGTTGAATCCGCCAGTAATCCCGATGCCGTTACCAAACAGCAGTGTACTCTCGAGTCCGAGGGTGAGGCGACTCGAGACATCGGGTTGCCATTGCCAAATGGCTTGTGCGCCAATACCGAGGTTACTAGGTTTGTTTGTTTAGACCTAAAGCCATTATCACCACTCTACATGGCGATAGGCATTCAGATTGTCAAACTTAGGCATAGGTTAAAAAATTTGTATCAAAACCAAAACACCCATTCCGACATGAATCAGCAGTTTCATACCAACCCCACCAAGAATACCCAGCAATGTGCCAAAACCACTTTTGCCAGCCTCGAGCCACGTTTTTTTGGCAAACAGAACTTCGGCAAGCACCGCACCAATAAACGGCGCAATTAAAAAGCCAATTGGACCTAGAAAAATCCCCAGTAAGCCGCCGACTAAAGCACCCCAAGCCGCATAACTCGAGCCACCAAATTTTTTTGCCCCCCAAGCGGCTGCCACGTTATCTACCAGCATGGCGGCGGCTGCCAGAACGCCTAGCGCCAGTAAATAGCCCCAAGTTAAGGGTTGAAAACCAGTCAAAAGTGCATGAAGCAGTGCCGCTCCCCAAATCAGTAATGTGGCTGGAATAACTGGAATAAAAGTCGCCACCAGAGCGCCAAGCCAAATTAAAACAAAGAGTGCATTGGGAATCCAGTCCATAGTTAGCAATACGAGGCTCGAGACCAAAGGGTTTCCATGTAGAATAATGACTATGAAATCTGTAATTGTTTCGGCGCTGCGGACTCCAATTGGACGTTTTTTGGGAGGCTTAGGAGGGCTAACCGCCCCACAACTCGGTTCACATGTAATTCGGGCTGCAATAGCCAAGGCGGGACTCGAGCCTAGCTTGGTCGAAGAAGCCATCATGGGAAACGTGGTACAAGCTGGCGTAGGGCAGAACCCAGCCCGTCAAGCGGCATTAAACGCGGGAATGTTGCCCTCAAGTGGCGCAACCACGGTCAATGTGGTTTGTGGCTCGGGGATGAAAACCGTGATGATGGCAGCTTCTGGAATTCGGGCTGGGGATTTTAGCATTGCCGTGGCTGGCGGCATGGAAAGCATGAGCAACGCACCCTACCTGATGTTTGGCGCAAGGGAAGGCTTCAAGGCTGGGCATCAAGAACTCAAAGATGCCAATATGCTCGATGGTTTATGGTGCGCTTTCGAGCATTGGCGCATGGGCGACGCTGCCGAACTAACCGCCAGAGAAATGGGGTTCTCGAGACTCGAGCAAGACGAATTTGCACTTTATTCGCATCAAAAGGCAGTCGCGGCAATCCAAGCGGGGCGTTTTAAGTCCGAAATCGCATCACTAACTCTCGAGACCAAAAAAGACGCAGTGGTTTTGGACACCGACGAAGCCCCTCGGTCTGACTCGAGCTTAGAAAGTTTAAGTAAACTCCGTCCAGCCTTTCAAAAAGATGGTTCAGTCACGGCGGGTAATGCACCCGGTATCAACGATGGGGCAGCCGCGCTACTGATTATGTCCGAAGATGCCGCCAAAGCCCACGGGCTAAAACCTCTGGCAGAGATTGTCGGGTATGCTACTTCTGGACTCGAGCCAAAGTGGTTTACACTCTCACCCGTGCCAGCCACAAGAAAATTACTCGAGCAACAAAAAATGAGTTTAGCTGACATTGATTTATTTGAATTGAACGAAGCCTTTGCCGTCCAAGCCCTCGCCGTGACTCGAGAACTCGGTATTGACCCGAGTAAAGTTAATATCAACGGTGGGGCTGTCGCCTTGGGGCATCCAATTGGATGCAGTGGCGCAAGAATACTGGTAACGCTGCTTCATGCCTTAGAACAGCAACAAAAAGAAATTGGTTTAGCCAGTCTGTGCATGGGTGGGGCAAATGGTTTAGCGATGATGCTGCGCCGACTTTAAGAAAATTACATGGCACGTGTTTCTCGAGAAATACGTGAACACCAATAAGCTAGTCGCTCCTAGGGTTGCAAAGCAAATTTGATTGCATTTTCAAACGAAAAATGACTGGGTTTAGATTTTTGCTGGGCATCTGCCCAAAGCGCAGCAATTTCAGGGTTTTCGGCAATTCGCTTGGCAAAGGTTTCAAAGGCATAATAGCCACTGGCAAAACTTTGGTTGATACAGTGCGATAAGTGCAGCAGTTCGCTGCTTCGTTTGGTTTTGCCTTGTAGGGCTGCCACAAAACCAAGAAATAAAATTTGCACGCTGCATTCAATTTGATTTTGGTAGCCACTCGAGATGAGTAAGGCTTCGCCAAAAGCATTTCTGGCGGCAGCATAATCGGCTTGGGTGATGTGATAATAACCAAGAATCGCGTAACATTCGGCAGTGTTGACCAAATCATTGATTCGGTGCAGGTACTCGAGCGAATGGGTGAAAGCGGCAATATCATGAACCGTGTTTGTCTCGACCAAATCCACCGTAGCAAGATTTAGGGTCGAAACAGATAAGCTGCGTTCGTCTTGACTAGCACCAGTTAATCGAATCACAAATTTTAGGCTCGAGCGGGCTTTTTTAAGGTTGTTCATGCAGTTGTGCAGCACCCCAATCATGTTGATGGCTGCCATAAAACCAAAGTACACACCGATTTTTTGATATAAAAAGACGGCTTTTCTGGCGTGAACCTTGGCAATTTCAAACTGGTTGGTGTTTAAGTGGGTTTGACTAACCAAGAGGTTCAGTTGGGCTTCGTAAGTTCGGTCTGGCAGTTGTTCGGCTTTAGGTAAGTAAAGTGCAGCCAAACGCAGGGCTTTTTTATAATGCCCAGTCATAAATAACCAACGCAAATGCAGCGTCTCGAGGGCAACATCTTCTTCTGGGCTTAAGTCGTTGGTTTGACGAACTTGCTCACGCCAATGCAGGGCTTCTTGAAAATTGCTAATAATAGACCAGTATTGCCCAAGAATTAAAAAGAACTCGAGTAATTTCTTGGGGTGATACGCCAAACACCACTCGAGGGCAAGGCGGATTTGATCGGTCAGTTTTAACAATTTGGCAAAAATAGCGGTGTTGTTTTTTCCATTTTGGCGTTTTTCATACCAATCTTTGACAATGCTCAGGCATTCATCCACCAAATTCTCGAGTAAACGCTGGCGCTCGGGTTCGGGCAAATACAAAGTGGCTTGCTGGCGAATCATTTCATGAAAACGGTATTGCTGCTCGACTTTATAGAGTAAGGATTTACTGACCAAGCGTTGCAAACTCAGCATGTCAATACCGCAAACCACATCGGCCAGTTCTCGGTCAAAACCGCCACGAAAAACCGTCAGTTGGGCTAATTTTTGTTGTTCCTGGCTGCTTAATAATTCCCAACTTGAGGTAAAAACAGCCGCCATACTGCGGTGACGCTCGGGAATATCTGGCGATTCGGTTGCCAAAAAATCGAGGTTGCGCTCGAGTTCGTCGGCAATTTCTTCTAAAGACAGCAAGCGCAACCAACTCGAAGCCAGTTCTAAACCAAGCGGCATGGCATAGACTGCGCTTAGGATACGTTGAAAAACGACTAAATCCTTATTTGGGTCAAGGTTAAAATGGGCATCAAAACGCTGGGCAACTCGGGTAAAAAGCATCACCGCATCGTTACCCACAAAATCGGTGTGACTAGGAAGGCGCAGACCTTGGAGCGCATAGACTTTTTCATTTCTAAATCCAAGCGTTTCCCTTGAAGTGACAATCACTTTTAAGCCAGTGGTTTTTTGCAGTAATTCGCCCACCAAGCTAGAACCGTGGGTTAAGTGTTCAAAATTATCAAGCAATAATAAGGCGTTTTTTTCAGACAATTCGCTTAAAAGCCGTTCCTTGGGGTTCTCGTCGGTGTTTAAGCCCAAACCTTCAAGGATTGCATTTGGAATTAAGGTCGCATCCTGAAGTCGGGCTAAGTCAATAAAATGTACCCCGTCGGCAAATTCTGCGCGGTGCAAGCGGGCATACTCAAGCGCTAAACGGGTTTTACCCATGCCACCGGGCGCAGCAATGGTTAAAAGCCGAGTCCCCACAAATTGTTGTTCAAGTTCAAGTAGTTCGTGTTCTCGTCCAATAAAAACCGTGGTCGGCATTGGCAAATGATCCTGATTGACTCGAGCCAAAAGCACACGGATAGGTTGTAAGGCACGGATTAACTCACTGGCATCGAGTGGGCGCTCTTCTGGGTTTTTGCGTAAGCACTGACGCACCAAGGAAAGCAGTACCTCGGGCGCATCTGGGACTCGAGTCTCGAGTGGTATTGGCTCTTGCAACAAAATAGCTTGGAAAATACCAGTCATGCTTTCACGCTCAAACGGCGAAACCCCAGACAGCATTTCATAAACCACAGTTCCCCAAGCCCAAAGGTCGGTTTTACTCGAGGCTTTGCCGTCCAGTTGTTCTGGCGACATATAGGCGGGTGTTCCAACCACAGCTTGACTTTTGGCAGGTGAACGACTCCCAAGTTTGGACAAGCCAAAGTCAAGGATTTTCGTGCTGCTCGAGCCGTCTGGTTGGCTCGCCAAAAAAACATTGCTTGGTTTAATGTCGCGGTGAACCACACCATGCAAATGGGCGTGTTCAAGCCCTTTGGCGATTTCTAAAGCAATACGCTTGGCTTCTTCAAGCGGCAATGCCCCGCGTTTTAAGCGCTCAGTCAGCGATTCCCCTTGGTAATACGCCATTGCCAGAAACACCGCTTCTTCACTGCGCTCTAAGGCAAAAATCGTGCCAATATGTGAATGGTCAAGCTGGGCTGCAATTTTGGCTTCTCTGGCAAAGGCGCGTAAGGCAGCCAAACTTAGGCGCTGCGATTCGTGCAGGAATTTAAGGGCAACAGGACGTTCTAGCCATGTGTCAAAGGCTTCATAAACAATGCCCATCCCACCCGTGCCAATTTCACGAATGATTTGATAATGAAGCACCTTAGACCCAACCACAGCTAGATTCTACTGGTCAGAACGCAAAAATTCTACATGAAAACAGCAATAGATTACAGACTAAAGCCTTCAAAAGGAAGGAACAAGCCCCTCCCACAGGTATAAATTTGAGAACAAAAACCTTTCAGCACGCATAGAACCACAGTCAGTCAGCCCCTCTCCCGACTCGCTTGAAGCTCGCCACCCTCCCCCAAACCACGCTTCGCTTGGGGAGGGTTTGGGGTTTGGGATTTGGGATTTGACTTTTGTCTGCCTCAAAAAACTTGTTTGAAACAGTATTTTTTGGTTTTCAAGTCTCAAATATAAAGCGGCAAAACAAACCGAACAACCCTCTCCCGCGCTGTTTAGCGGGATGAGGGTAACGAGCCTAAGCGAGTTGGGTGAGGGTTGGAACGCGATATGGGCAATACAATTTGAGGATTAGGTTTTGTTGTCCTGTACTGTAAATTTTGTCAAACTGATGCGAATAGATAACCCCTACATTCGCTATTCTATCCATATGTTACTCAAAGGCAAGCCCGACTGCCAACTCCAAAGTCATCGGGCTGATGGTTTGCGTTTTAGCTTGCTCCCAAAGCTGACTGACTCGAGGATCGTTACTAATCCGTTTAGCGAATAATTCAAAAGAATAATAGCCATTGGCAAAATTTGGATTGAGCCGATTTGAAGCCTCGAGTAAAGGCTGGGCTTGTTCTGCATTATTTTCCAGCCCAGCAATAAAACCCAGAAAAAGCAGATGGACACTACATTCGACTTCGTTTTGATAGGAACTCGAGATATGCAGCGCCTCGAGAAAACACTGTTTGGCTTCCTTAAAATTTTGAATTGTGATTTTATAATAGCCAAGCAGTGAATAACTTTCGGAAAGATTGACCAAATCTTTTATTTTTTTGACGTACTCGAGTGCCTTGGTAAAAAGTTCTAGGTGGATAATCGTGTTGCTTTCGACCAAATCTACGGTGGCAATATTGATTGCTGCAAGATGTGCAATCCGTTCCTCACCAAATGATAGACAAATCCGAATCGTTTCTTGGTAACTCGAGCGGGCTTTTTTGAGGTTGCCAAGTAAATTATGAATCACACCGAGCGAATTAATCGCTTCAATGCTGCTAAAAGTCTGATTTTGATAGCGAAAAAAACGCACCGCTTGTTGAAGATGTTGTTTAGATTGTTCCAATTGGTTTAAGTTTAGTAAAATTTGACCTAGGTGTAAATGCAGTTGGGCTTGGTGGGTCGCAACATTGAGTTTTATGGCTTGTTCTAAACAGGTTTTACCAATTTCTAAACCTTCACGGTACTTGCCTGTGCGATCCAACCAACGGATATGAAGTGTTTCGACTGATAAGTTTTCTAGGGCTGTGAAATTCATGGTTTGACGCAATTGTTCACGCCAGTACAGGGCTTCCTTAAAGTAACCTCGAATAGACCAGTAATGCCCCAAGAGCAAAAAGATTTCGAGGCATTTACTTTTTTGATGTTCTAAACTGTATTCTAAAGCCAAACGAAAATTATCGGTCAGTTGGGTCAAACGCTCAAAAACACTTTGGTGCTGCTGTCCGCTTTGGCGTTTGTTAAACCAATTTTTGGCGATACTTAAACATTCGTTCACTAAATTCTCGAGTAAACGCGGCTGTTCTACTCTGCTTAATCGGTTCGCTGCTTGCTGACGAATCATTTCATGAAAACGAAAGTGCTGTTCAGATTTGTAAAGTAAGGATTTACTGACCAAACGTTGTAACACCACCATATCCACCTGACAGACAACCCGAGCCAAGTCGCGGTCAAAACCACCTTGAAAAATCGTCAGTTGTGCCAAGGCATTTTGTTCTACTGCGCTTAATAAATCCCAACTCGAGGCAAACACCGCCGAGATACTGCGGTGACGCTCAGACACATGGTCATCTTGGCTTTTTAGAAAATCGGTGTTGTTTTGCAGTTCTTGTAGGATTTCTTTTAGGCTCAGGCTGCGTAACCAAGAGGCTGCCAGTTCTAAACCCAAAGGCATTCCACCCACCGCCATAAAAATCTGATTGAAAAGCTCAAAATCTTCAAACTGTAAATTAAAATTAGCATCAAAACGTTGAGCCACTCGAGTAAAAAGTATGACGGCGTGGTTAGAAGTAAAGTCAATCTCGGTGGGTGTGCTTAAACCCGTCAGTCCAAAAACCGTTTCGGCTTTTAACCCAAGGGTTTGTCTGGAAGTAATCAGCAGATGCACTTGATTGGTTTGACCAAGTAACTCTGCCACAAAGGTTGAAGCTGACATCAAGTGTTCAAAATTATCAAGCACCAACAAACACACTTTATCTCTTAGTTCTTGGAATAAACGCTGCTTAGGGTCTTCAGATGCCCGCCCAAGCACCGTCTCGAGAATCAGACCCGCCACCAAATTTGCATCGGTGATTTTGGCTAAATCAATAAAGTAGGCATGACCCGCATAATCGGACTGATGAATCCGAGCGTACTCGAGGGCTAAACGGGTTTTGCCCATACCGCCAGCCGCCGTGATTGTCACAAGTCGGGTATTTTGAAAACGCTCAGACAACTCGCCTAATTCGTTCTCGCGCCCAATAAAAGCAGTCGCTGGCACAGGCAGTAACAGTATCGAACTTCGATTTGTACTTAAACTTGGTTGACTCAAACTGCGTACCAATTCTCGAGCATCGAGGGGGCGCTCATCGGGATTTTTTTGTAAACACTGCTGCACTAAATTTAGCAGCACTTCGGGTGCTTCTGGCACTCGAGTTTGCAAGGGAACAGGTTCTTCTAACAAGAGTGCCTGAAATGTTTCAATCATGGATTCACGCTTAAATGGTGACACCCCAGACAGCATCTCGTAAACCACTGCTCCCCAAGCCCAAAGGTCAGACTTACTCGAGGCTTTGCCGTCCAATTGTTCTGGCGACATATAAGCAGGTGTTCCGACCATATTGATGCTCTGGACAGTGCTGCGTTCACCTAATTTAGATAAGCCAAAATCAAGGATTTTACAACTCGAGCCACTTTGGGTTTGGGCTAAAAATATATTGCTGGGTTTAATATCGCGGTGAACCACGCCATGCAAATGGGCATGTTCGAGTCCCTTGGCAATTTCAAGGGCGTACTGCATCACTTCTGGTATGGGTATTGTACCCTGTTCAAGCCGAGCATCGAGTCCAAGTCCGGGGTAATACGCCATTGCTAAAAAAACATCATCTTGGCTGCGCTCTAAAGCAAAGACTGTACCAATGTTTGGGTGGTCGAGTTGGGCGGCAATTTTGGCTTCTCTGGCAAAACCACGCAGTGCCGCTAAACTTAAGCGTTTTGACTGATGCAGGAATTTTAGGGCGACAGTGCGTTCTAACCACGTGTCAAAGGCTTGGTAAACAATGCCCATGCCACCTTCGCCAAGTTGACGGGTGATTTGGTAATGCAGGATTTGAGAACCAATCACGCTTTTATTGTACTCGAGAGGGCGCACTATTGTACTCGAGAAGATGCTCTCAGGATTTGGGTTCAATTCAAGACTCGAGCTTTTTCAAATATGGAGACAGTGCAATTTCCCACCATGTAACACTATTTTTTGTTTCTAACCGCAAAATCCGTTGTTGCTTGATTAAAGCCACCCGACGCATGGAACGACCAGAATTATCGTGAATGCTCAGTAAATCCACCAATTCAGCCGCAACCGACAAATTTTTCATTGAACGCTCGAATCGCCGCCGAATATCAGTTTCAGGAACATCATGACCGCCATCAAGCACTCGGCTTGCAACCCTTTGAACATTTATCATTGGGTCAGTTAAGCCAACATACAACAACCGAACCAGCCAGCCACGGGTTTTAGCTGCCTGAATCAACTCAAGATTCCCTTGACTGGATAAAGTTGTTTCTAAAACAAAACTCTGACCAGAGTTTAAGAAGATTTGCTGCTGCTGCAAAACGTATCGAGCGGCTTGAATCGCAGCTTTGGCAGGTTCATTTGGGTTTAATTCTCGAGCAATGGCATCAGGGTCAAGAAGCACACTCGAGGTAATGAGTTTTCGTTTGTAGAAACTTGTTAGGGTGCTTTTGCCTGAGCCGTTTGCCCTGCCAAAAATAATTAAGCGTGGTGCTTTAAGCATCTAAGGCACGGATAATTTCAAAAGCAGCTTTAGGTTCGCCAGTGTAGCGAATCTCGAAACGTTGTCCAGAAGGTTTCTCTAGGATATGCACAGCTAAATCTTCGTCAAAATAAAAAATATCAATGCCCTTGGCTTGGAGTCTCGAGATGGCAGCCAATGAAGCCAAATGCACAGAAGAATCGTCTAAGCTAAATAATTCCGGTAAATCCTCGAGTTCTGGTGGGTAAGCAACCATGCGTGGAGTATACAGCAACGTAGAAAATCGGGTTGCTCGAGCTTATGGCTTGGGCGCATTTTTGTTTTTGGATGCTATGCTGTCTGCCATATCGAGTTTTAATTCTGTAGCAAAGAGGCTTTGACAATGAGCAATGAAAAACGTGGTAAGTCCGAAGAATATGGCGCTAATACTCTTAACTTGATTAGCATAAGTCTATCATCGGGAATGAGCGGTTTTGATGCAATGCTGCACGAGTTGCTCCAAAATGCTGATGATGCCAAGGATACTGAGGATGACGCTGCAAATTATGCTACAAAATTTCATTTCGATGTTCAAGACGATAAAATCGTCGTTGGAAATAATGTGGAAATGCAAGCAACACATCTTAAAAAAATTCGAGAAATTGCCAGTGGCTATAAAAGAGAAGACTCCACTGCCATTGGAAAATTTGGTATTGGGTTCGTATCTGTTTATCAATTTTGCGACACAGCCTTTGTTCATTCCAGACAAGAGAAATGGGAATTGGTTCCAAAAGTAGAAGGAGAAAATCAAGGAAGAAGTTATCCAATCGAAAATCCAGTTACACAACGATTTTTAACCACTTTTGAATTGCCTTGGGCATTTGAATATTCTGAAACCCGAAAGGGATTGGGGCTTCAAAAGATTGAAAAATCCGACATCCAAAGCTATTTTGACACCGCAAAAGAAATAATGCCCCATGTCATTTTCTTTTTACGCCATTTGACCACCTTTATTTTATACAGAAATTCGGTAGAACAAATTCGCATTCAGAAGACGGTTCATGAAAAAAATGTCACCATTGTTGAGCAGCCAGGAACAGCAGAAGAGTATTTTTATGGTATCCAGCCTATTTCTGCTAATTCTCAAGCATGGCTTCAGGCGGAAGAACTGAAACAAGATAAAGAACTAGGGCGCGATACCAATATATCTGTTGTCATGCCAAGAAAAATGGATCATTTTGAAGGAAAGATTTTTGTTTTTTTGCCAACAGATGAAGCAACAGGTTTACCATTTCATATCAATGCTGGATTTTATCCTGAGCTAAGTCGGAAAAGATTGGAAATGAAATCAGGGACTAACAACGAAGAGTGGAATTCCTGTGTATTAAAAGATATTCAGGGGTTAATTCTACCAATGCTCGAGTATCTGAAAAATAATTCGAGCCATTTATCAGTGTATATATTTTTTTCTCGAGTTAAGGATGCAGATACCAAATCCGAAAGATACTTAAAAAAATTTGTGCTTCAATACTGGGAAAAATGTAAAGAGATTAGTTCGCAAGGAAATTGGATTTATACCGAATCCGAAAAATGGGAAAATTCCAGCAAGGTTTTTACGTTTAACGATAAAATTTCCGATGTTGTTAAGCACGCCATCAGAGAGCAACAAGATTGGCATTTTCCTCACCCCTCTCTCGAGGAATACAAAACAATTTTAACGTCTTTTAACGTCGTGAAATTTAGGTTGAATCATTACCTTGATGCCCTCAAATCTATATTGACCGAAAAAAGAGAGCATTATGTTACTTTTGATTCTATTAAGCCTTTTTTAGAAACACTAAAGCTATTTGAAAACGATATTGATGAAAACAGTTGTAAAACTTTGTCAGAACTCCATTTTTGCATTTCTCAGAATGGAACTTGTACAAAAATAAGCAATTTGTTTTATCTTGATGCAGACAGCCAAGCAGCTTACTATCCTTGGTTCAGGTTGGACGAAATTATTAACCTAGAGTGGTACAGTTTGCTTCCAGAAAGACTAAAGAAATATATTGAGACACATTGCAGAATAAGATTAGATAAGACATTAGAAAGAATTGCCAAATCAAGTTCGCAAGATATTAAAGATTTTGAAATTAAATACAAGGATAATTGGAGATTAGATAACTTAATTTCTAGGTTAAGCTGTAGGATTGACCCCAAGATACCAGAGTTTCTCATGCTTAAAGAGCTATGTATTTTCCCTGACGCGTTTGGAAACTTCCATAAACATAATGAAGTTGTTATTGGTGAAGAATTTGATGACCCATTTGAGGTAAAAGTTTTACTTCAGAAAGAATTTGCCAAAAAGTACACCACTTGGCTTGAAACAATCCAGATCAAACCGCTAAAGCCAGATATTTATTTTAATGACCAACTTTTGAATTATTTTAAGTCCTTATCTGATAAAACCGAGAAGCGCCACATTTTTACACATTTGTCAAAACATATAGATTCAGTAAAAATGGAAGCCTGGAAATCAGTTGAAATAGTGTTTTGCACCGATGAAAACTGGAGAAAACCCAATGAAGTTTGGTTTCCAAATGAAGTCATGAATGATTTATTCGGCTCAGAATACACAAAAATCCATTCAGATTTTGACCAAGTAGCTTGCAGTCTCCTAGAAAAATTAGGGGTGCGAAAATCACCAACAGTACAAGATGTGGCTGACCAATTGAAAAGCCAATTAGCCACTCCAATAAGTACAAAAACTCGAGAAAAACGGATTAAAATTCTCGAATTCCTCGAAAAACGGGAAGAAGTGAAAAATCCTGATTTCTGGAAAATATTTGATTTTCCGTGGCTACCAGATGAAAACCATAATCAGTGGTTTGCACCTAAAAACCTATTTTGTATGACCGAGAAAGTTTTTATGGAGTATGGTACTCCAAGCGGATATTCGTTTACAGATTTTGAGATTCCCAAAGCTATTTTTAGCCGTCTGCGTTTTGCGGAGATTAAGATTAGATATTTTGTTGACCATATCAAAAAAATAATTAGAGATGAAAAATTGCAGTTGAAATTTCTTCAGCGCTTAAATCGATTTTCAGAAGGAGACTTGGGTAATGTTGTATCAGAATTGAAACTGATGCCACTTTTTGATGGTTTTACTGCGAACCAGAGTTTTTTAGATAATCACAACCTTGGAGAAAAACGTCATCAATTAAGACCGCAACATAAAGAACTAAAGCGTTTAATTGAAATGTTGGGCATCAAAAACCCACCTGGCTATCAAGATTACCGAGATGTGGTTCTTGAAATTGCTCAGAGTAAAAAATTTACAACAGAAGATAGGACTGTTTATGATTATTGTTTAGGAAAATTAAACCACATTTTGGCAGAACCGAGTTTAGACTCGAAAGTTCTTGATGTTCTCGCTACCCTAAGAAGCGCAAAGATAATTTATCACAAGTTCAAAAATGAACCAAACTGTTGGTGGTTGCCAGAAGAAGTCATTATTGATGACTTAAGTAAAGTAAAAGCCGATCATCTTGAGATTGATAAATCGCAGTTAAGGTTACTTGAAACATCAGAATTTCCAACTTTATATGAAAAATTAGGAATTAAAAAACTTACTGATGTACTAACAGTCATAAGAATTCCAACTGATAATCAAGAAAAATTGGTTGTACATGAAAAACTCAAAGAAAAATTAATTGAAAAAGAAAAAATTGCATTTCGGATACTAAATAAACTAACTAAACTACTAGAGTATAAAAAAATATATCAAAGATTAAAAGCTAGTATGGTCTCAGAGATTAAAGTGAGATGGGAAGTGAACTATGGCAACGAATACAAGCGAGAAATAAGCCGTGTAAAATACTTTTTTGATGAAAAAATAAATGAATTATTTTTGACCAATGAAGACATAGAAATACATGAAATTTTGTGTCACATATTTGACATCGAACCACATAATAGAAATTGGTTTGTCCGAGTTTTTAATGAAAGTATTACAGATTCCGAACTTGAAGAAGCTGAATTTTTTGTACTTAAAGAATCAGAGCAAAATGAAGGTATTCCAGCCACAGTCTCTCAAGAACCAGAAGTTGAAGATTTAGACACCGATTCTGTAGATGATTTACAGGGCGAAAATTCCGAAGATAAAGATATAAATGAAGATGACTTCCCCATAGACAATTCGCAAGACGAAAAACCAGAACCTTCGGCTACTCAAGATGCAGGAAAAGTATCCTCCTTTTCGCAAAGTGTCGAGACAAAACCACCACCTCAGCCATTCCCGCCCGAACTGCCAATTCCACAGATTAACAATACCCAAAGTCAAAACCGAAGCTCGGCAAGTTCTAAGTCACAAGAACCAAATCAAACAGCCCGCAGAATGCCAAAAACACCCCCGCCAAATTCATCATCGCAGCCTCAATCAAAACCACAGTCAAAAAGAAGTTCTAAGCGCCGACCTGTAAGTGACAGAACTAAAGTACGAGCATCGAGCGATACAAGACCTAGTGAAGACGGGATGCAGCGTTACATCACCAACAAAGAGACTGAACAAATCGGTTTTGATGCAGTTGTAGATTTTGAGCTTTCGCAAAAAAGAAAGGCTACGGATTGTCGGGAAACTTGGGATGGGTACGATATTTATTCTGAAGGCGGCGGAGAAAAACGTTTGATTGAATTAAAAGCAATAAGAGGCACTTGGAAAGAACGGGCATTTGTGAGTCTGAGTGCAAATGAATTTAGAACAGCAATTAGAGAACGCAAGACCAAGAATTATTGGTTATACGTTGTGGAAATTTTAGAAGGTTCAAAACCATTTATTCATCGCATTAACAACCCCGGACGAGCCAAGACTATTTTATTTGACATTGGGTGGCAAGAACTGGCAGACCAGAATTAAATTAACGTGAGTTCGGGTTAAAGGTATTAACAGAAAACACCACTGCATTCTGTTCTCATAGAATAAATCAACATAAGAAGCGTCCTCCTGTACGCTGTAATTGCAACAAAACAACAAGGAGGACAGTATGACTTTACTCGAATTATTCTGCGAAGTCGATGATTTCAACCAAGAATTCATCAAAACCCACCCTAAAAACGCCTTACCAAGCACCACTGGTACTCGAGAACGGGCTTTAAGTATGACAGGTAGCGAAATCATGACTATCCTAATTTTATTCCATCAGCAACGCTATCGTGATTTCAAATGGTTTTACACTCGACACGTTTGTGTTTACCTAAGAAGCGAGTTCCCAACTTTACCAAGTTATAATCGTTTCGTTGAGTGGATACCTCGTTCAGTATTGCCTTTATCAGCCTATCTATTTGCTCATTTAGGACGTTGTTCGGGAATCAGTTTTGTGGATAGTACCAAACTCAGTGTTTGTCACAATCGTCGAATTCATAACCACAAAGTCTTTGCTGGTCTAGCGGCTCGTGGTAAAACCAGTGTGGGTTGGTTCTTCGGATTTAAGTTGCACTTATTATTCAATGATGCTGGTGAGATTATCTGGCTTGACTTGAGTGCAGGTAATCTTGATGACCGAAAAGGATTACTGGAAATGATCGAGAATCCATTCTCGAATATCTTTCATAAGATTTTTGGTGATAAAGGTTATATTTCTAAAGCATTATTTCAGAAATTGATTGAAGAGCATGGTATTCAATTGATTACTCGATTGAAAAAGAATATGAAATGTGAGCAACCAATGCCAAATGAAGACGCATTATTTCTTCGTAAACGAAGTATTGTTGAAACG
Organism: Deinococcales bacterium; assembly: GCA_031414595.1. Lineage (GTDB taxonomy): Bacteria > Deinococcota > Deinococci > Deinococcales > JAAFIG01 > JAAFIG01. Next base: position 73,579 of record JANNVX010000018.1, on the reverse strand, counting down.
ATTATTGACCAGTGTAAAAACATTAGTCAAATTGAGCATTCAAGGCATCGTAGTCCAATGAATTTCTTAGCGAACCTCATTTGTGGCTTAATTGCTTATTGTCATCAAGAGAAAAAACCAAGTTTGCAGTTCATGCCGACAGAATTGACGATGGCTTAACCCGAACTCACGTTAAATTAGAGTTGCACAGTAAGTTTTATTTGTGCAGAATCTTAACCCACTTGTATTTTGTTGCCAATAGCTACATTCAACTTGACCCTAGAACCTGTACACGGGTGGCTTGTGCCTATGCCATGCTAAAGTTTGCGCTTTGAATCCCATTTCGAGCAGTTGAGATTTTGTTTGCCTCGAGTCTCAGCTTTTGCGTTCTGCTCGAGAATTTCTAGTTTTACTGCTGAGCCTTTTTGACAGGTGTTGCAGTAGTGCCAAGATTTCTGATCCAATCACGTTTTTATTGTACTCGAGAGGGCGCACTATTGTACTCGAGAAAACTTTATTTGCGTATTGAATAATACTTGACAATTTTTGTAAACCATATAAAGTTGAGTCATGAATTTTAGTGTCCTCCAAAAACCACGAATGCGTTGTTGTCCTTAAAAATTCCCAACCATTAAGACAAAACCCACATTCAAAACGGAGAACACCATGCAATTACTTTTAGGTACAAACCCAATCCACATCACCCGCACTTCCCAGCGCATCAAAGGCGCAATCCACGACCCACTTGCCCGTTACGACATCGCCCTGCGTTGGGATGGTCAGCAACTCGAGGGAAGGCTTGGCGGTTGGTGGTTTGCCGAAAACCTAAAACTCGAGCGGCGGGTTCACAGCTTGCTTGGCACGGTTTTAAGCAGCGCTGTGCGCCTTGCAATCAGCGCCCAAGTCAGCAGCAACCAACTCGAGATTCGTTTCTCTGGTTCAAGGCACATCGAACGAGCCGTGGTTTATCTGGGTTCGGATCATTTTACGGGGCAAGTTTTCCAAGGCGACCAAAGCTATCCGCTCGAGTTTTGGATTGTGGGCAATAAGCTCGAGGGAACAGTTCATGGTGGACAACCAATTCGCTTAGAAGCGGGAAATGTCCCAAACTGGATTTTACTGACCACGGCGCTGATTGCCGATGCCGCTCAGCGCGAAGTTTCTAAGGCACTGCTTGAATCGCTCGACTCGATGGGAGAAAGATGAAACAATTTGACAGCAATGTTTTACGCTTTAACCAAGTCAGTATTGTCAGTCTGATTGCGGTTGCTTTTGCCTTACAATTTGCACCAATTGTGTTTTTGGTCGCCGCAATTATGCTGCTTGGGACATTCGAGCCACGTTTGGCACTTTTTAAGCAGTTCTACACCGGCTTTTTACGCCCAGCCCTAAAAATCACGCCTAAACTCGAGCAAGACGACCCACGTCCACACAATTTTGCCCAAGGACTTGGCGGGGTTTTTATGCTTGTCTCGAGTATTTTATTTTTAACGGGTGCAACTGTTGCGGCTTGGGTTGTAGCGATTATTGTCTTTGCCCTTGCAATGCTGAACTTAACCACTGGAATTTGCGTCGGGTGCTTTTTATACTTTCAATGGCGGATGTTACCGCACCGTTTCGCCCGTAAATCAGTTTAGTTTTTAGAGTAGCAGACGATTTTAGTCTGCTTTTTTTATGCCAAAAGGATAATATGAATACCCTAAGTAAAGTTGAACACGTCAAACTCGAGAGTAATTATTTGCGTGGCACACTACAAAGCGAACTCGAGAACAGCGAAGACCATTTTATAGACACCTCCGAACTGCTCTTAAAGTTTCATGGCATTTACCAACAATCAGACCGTGATGTACGAAAAGCCCGTAAAGCCCAAGGCTTAAGCGCCCAGCATTCGTTTATGATACGGGTTGCGATTGCTGGCGGGGTGCTGAGTAAAGCGCAGTACCTCGAGTTGGACGACCTCTCTGACCAACTCGCCAACAGCACCCTGCGAATCACGACCCGCCAAGCGATTCAATACCACGGGGTACTAAAGGGCGGCTTAAAACCGCTTCTAAAAACTTTAGATGCACACCGCATGACCTCGCTTTCGGCTTGTGGTGATGTGGTTCGTAACATCGTGGCTTGTCCAGCCCCATTTAAGTCTAAAGCTCGAGACGAAATCATGGCTCATGCGTTTTCCTTGTCCGAAAACCTCAAGCCACGCGCCCGAGCTTATTTTGAAGTTTGGCTAGATGGCGAAAAAGCCGTGACACTCGAGGAAAACCTAACCGAAGAACCCTTGTATGGTGTTTCCTATCTGCCAAGAAAATTTAAGATTGCTTTTGCTTTCCCCAACGATAACTGTGTGGATGCCTACACCCAAGATGTCGGTATTGTCCCCGTAATGAATGGCGATCGGTTGGTGGCATTTACCTTGATTGTCGGCGGAGGACTCGGGCAATCGCATACTGTCAAAGACACCCATCCGCGTTTAGGCGACCCGATGACTACCATACCCCCAGAAATGTTACTCGAGACGATTAAAGCCATTGTGACAGTGCAACGCGACCATGGCAGACGTGATGACCGCAAGTACAGCCGCATGAAGTATTTGGTCGAATCTATGGGAATTGCCAACTTTAAGCAAAAAGTCGAAGAAGTTCTTGGACTGAGCTTGCCTGCACCATTACCTCTCGAGTGGACTTCGGGCGATGACCATTTGGGCTGGTTTGAACAAGGTGACGGCAACTGGTTTTTAGGCTTATTTATCGAAAACGGACGAATCAAAGACGAAGCTCGAGTTGGAATCCGCAAAGCAGTCGAACAATTTGTTCCCGAAGTTCGCCTGACTCCACAACAAAATATGCTGCTTTGCAACATTGCCCCACAAGACAAAGCCGCGCTCGAGGCACTGCTGACCAAGCATGGGATTGTCTTACCCAACAGCATTGCCCCTGTGATTAAACATTCGATGGCATGTCCAGCCTTTCCGACTTGCGGACTTGCGATCACCGAAGCCGAACGCGCCCTGCCAGACCTCATCCGCGAAGTACAATCCCTGCTCGAGACGCACAATCTTGAGTCAGACACCCTTGCGCCTCACATTCGTATGACTGGTTGCCCCAATGGTTGCGCCCGCCCCTACAGCGCCGAAGTTGGTTTGGTCGGACGTGGCATCAACAGTTACGCAATTTACCTTGGGGGAAGTCATCTTGGAACACGCCTATCCGAAGTCTTTTTAGATAATGTCAAACGCGAAGAAATGATACCGACCCTCGAGCCGCTCCTTAAAAATTTCAAATCCATCAGACTCGAGAATGAGCGCTTCGGGGATTATTGTCACCGCATTGGACTCGAGAATTTGCGCTTATTGGTGGCGTAATACAAGTCACGTCATTGGTGGCGTAATACAAAGGGGTTAAAATTGGTGCTGTGGTCGTAACTGTCCACACCCTCAGCTTTTTTAAGGTGCTGCACCACCAAGGTTGTGACCGGAGTCAGCAGCACCTCGAGACCAACTTTGTACAAGTAATTGGTCAGGATAATGCTCCAAAGTACCTCAGAGGGTACAGCCCCCACCCCAATCCCAAAGGCAACCACACTAAAAATAAGGGTGTCGGCAGCTTGCCCTACCAAGGTGCTACCAATAGCCCTTGCCGCAAAGAACTTGCCTTTGGTGGCAATTTTGAGTTTCGCCAACACAAAACTGTTCAAAAATTCACCGAAGAAAAATGCTATCAGGCTTGCCAGTACAATTTGCGGTACAAAACCAAGCACCGTTTCAAATGCGCCTTTGGTAAAACTCGAGTCATGGGTGGGAAGCAATCCAACCGCCGCAAAAATCAGGCTCGAGAAGAGACTGGCAATAAGCCCAAACCAAATCACCCGCCGGGCATTTTTATAGCCATAAACTTCGGTTAGGACATCACCAAAAATATAGGTGATGGGAAAAAGAAACGTGCCACCGTCAAAAATGGGTTTCCAAAATCCAAGGTCAAGCGTGGCGACTTTGGTACTGGCAATGTTAGAAACCACTAAGCAGACCGCAAAGGCGGCAAGGATAAAGTCAAAAAAACGAAATCTCACGCCAACCAGTCTACTCGAGCCAAAAGTGATTTGTGTCACCGTTTGCAATTTTGGTCTGTACAGCAAGTACAATGAGTTATGCTAACAATCGAGGTCACATGAATTCGCTGCTTGGTTACTTGTTGCTCTTTCCACTCAATCGCTATCAGCCATTCAAAAAACGGTTTTTGATTCCGTGGTTACTGACTTGCTTAATCATTACGTTGTTGGTTACGGCAAAAGATGGCACGATTTCAAAGCCCGATGAAGTGCTGGTTTTATTTTTCTTTATGGTCATTCCGCTTTCTATCGGCACGAGCCTTGGCTACAACTTTGATTTTTTTGGCGCAAAGACTGGGGTTCTTAAAGGCTGGTTTTGGTATTTGTTGCCACTGATTTGGTGGTTGCCAGCCCTGCAATTTATTTTCAATGCCGCGATTGCTTTAACGGGTAGTAGCCCCGTTCTGCTCTACGACCAAAAAGAAAAAAATCTTATTTATCAACAAAAATTAAAAGACATGACTTTTGAACAATTCCAAATTCTGTTTGCCCCAGAAATTCCAAAATTAGTGCAGCGTCTCGAGACTGGGGTTTTGAATGCCCAGCAAGCCGAGGTTATCACTACGCTTTTTAAGAACAATCCAACGCCAAGTTCGTCTATTGGTGAACTTTTACCAGACTCAAAACAAACCCCTGAATCAAACCTGACGGTATTCACAGGGTTATTGTTTGAAGTTGTGGCAGATAGGCGCAAACTCTAAAAGCATAGGCTATACTCTTAACCAATGCCGCGTTTTTTACGACCCAATGATTTTTTATACCCGCAACCGCTCGAGGATTTATTTGCTAAAGCCCAACCACTGTTTTTAGAAGTTGGTTTTGGCGATGGACGTTTCTGGGCAGCACAGCACCATCTCGAGGGGGAAGTCAATTACCTTGGGGTCGAAGTTTCCGGAGTCAGTTTACAAAAAGCCTTTGCACGCTACCTTGCTGCGGGAATCAAAGATAACGCTGTGCTGGTTCGTATGAGTGCTGAGTTTCTGATTCGTAATGCCCTGCCTGAGCAAAGTATTTCTCGGGTCTACTTAAATTTTCCAGACCCGTGGTTTAAGGGTAAGCACGAAGAAAACCGCTTTGTCCGAAGTGGGACTTTTGAACTACTATCGTCCCGCTTAGTCCCAAACGGTGAATTGTGGCTGACCACCGACCACCCGCCGTATTATGATTTTGCGCTCGAGCAAGCTGCCAGTACAGGTTTATTTGACATTATGCCAGCCGAACCACCACAGGCGGCATTACAAACCAAGTACGCGATGCGTTGGCAAGCTCAGGGCTTAAATATTCACCATGCTCGCTTTAAGGTCAAAGAAGTTGCAAAAAAAGAATTCGCTCGACTCGAGATAACAAAGGAAAAAATCATGCCACACGCACAATTAACTGGGAATTTGCCAACCAAACCACTCGAGAAAGTCGTGGCGCAGTTTTCTGATTGCACCGTGATTCTTCTCGAATCCTTCACTCGAGAAAACCGTTTAATTATTCTGGCTCGAGTCGAAGAACCCGATTATGCCCAAGAATTGCTCATCAGTGTCGGTAAAAACGAAGATGGGCGCATCATTGCCCAATTAGAATCTTTTGGTCAGCCTTTGATTACGTCTGGGGTCAAAAAATCTATTGGTGTGGTTGCAGCTTGGCTCGAGACACAAGGCATGAGTGTGGTCAGGCGAGCGTATTAAATCGGCTTTTGATACAACACTAGTTCGGAAATATTTTAGGCTTCCTTCACCCCAAGATTTAGCATGTCTTGAAAGACACTCCTGAATTTATCAAGACTCACTTCCACAGCAATAAACGATTGGGCTTTACACAAAAAGTCCAGGGATTACGGCTTCATCCGCGTTAGCATTCGTGGGAACGGAATCACTTCGCGTAAATGCGGCACACCACAAATCCAAGCCACGGTGCGCTCGAGACCAAGCCCAAAACCACTATGCGGCACAGAACCGTATTTGCGTAAATCCAAGTACCAATCAAATGGCTCGAGTGGTAAGTCATGCTCGAGAATGCGACTCTTTAGTAAGTCGTAATCATGAATGCGCTCAGACCCGCCAATAATCTCGCCATAACCCTCTGGGGCAATCATGTCGTTGCAGGCTGCCAGGCGTGGGTCATGGGCTTGTGGCTGCATATAGAAGGCTTTAATCGCGGCTGGATAACTGTGAATCATCACCGGACGGTCAAAGTACGAACCCACAATCGTTTCGTGTGGCGCACCAAAATCATCGCCCCAAATCACAGGCTGGGTGTCGGCTGCGACATTTTCGGGTAAGTTACCGCTCGAGATGGCTTTACTAATCATTTCAATAGCTTCGGTGTAGCTAACCCGTGGGAAATTGCCAGCCGCGCTTGGCTCGAGCTTAGTTGTGTCTCGCTCGAGAATCTCGAGTTCGGTTTTTCGCTCCTCGAGTGAGCGCCCGACAAGGTAACTCACAAAATCTTCTTGGAGGCGCATATTGTCCTCCCAGTCGTTGTAGGCAACTTCGGGTTCAATCATCCAAAACTCGAGCAAGTGCCGTCGGGTTTTACTTTTTTCGGCGCGAAAGGTCGGTCCAAAAGTGTAGACCTTACCGTGTGCCATTGCGCCAGCTTCGGCATATAACTGTCCAGATTGGCTTAAATAGGCTTTTTCTTCGTCAAACAAGTTAATCTCGAATAAATTGCTTGTGCCTTCAACGGCGGTTGGCATAAAAAATGGGCTATCGAACTGAATAAAGCCACGGTCATGAAAAAAATCGTTAATGGCACGTTTAATCGTGTCTCGAACCCGCAAAGCAGCCCAAGGTTTACGGTGTCGCAAATGCAAATGGCGGTTATCTAATAAAAATTCTGTGCCGTGTTCTTTGGGGGTTATCGGGTATTCCTCGGTGGGCAATGCCACGACTTTTATATCGCGCACCGCCAGTTCAAATCCGCTTGGCGCTCGAGCATCTGCCCTGACAATTCCAGTCACCTCGAGACTGCATTCTTGTGGAAGGCGTTTTGCCAGTTCAAAAGTTTCTTCGGAGACATCGCCAATAAAAACTGTGCCTTGAATAAAACCAGTACCATCACGCAGTTTTAAGAATTGCAATTTGCCTTTGCCGCTTTTATCGGACAACCAGCCTTTAATGGTGACGGTGTTTTCGGCGTGTTGCCCAATATCGGAAATAAAAACTCGCATGGAGAGATTCTAAGGGAAAAGGGTTAAAAGGTTAAAGGGTAAAAAGATTAAACGCTTCCGCGAACCGCTATCGCTTGACCTTGGAGGGCAATACAAACCAAGTCGCCGACCCGTTGCGGATTTGGGGCTGGGGTTTGAATGAGAATGAAACCGTGTTGAGTTTTAACCGTAAAAGTTATGTCGTGTCCCTTAAAGTCTCGGCTGATAATTTCGCCGCTCACGCCAGAACTCGAGAAGTGCAAGTCTTCTGGGCGAATGGATAACATCGTGTTGCCGTCTTTATTCTCGAGCGGAAACAACCCTAGGCTGGTCTGTGCCATGTTATTGAGGACTCGAGCAGGAAGCAGATTGGTTTTACCCAAAAAACTTGCCACAAAAGCGGTGCGTGGTGTGGCGTAAATACTTTCGGGTGCGCCAGCTTGCTCCAAGTTACCATCACGCATCACCAGCAGTTGGTCAGCAAAAGTCAGTGCCTCTTCTTGGTCATGGGTGACTAAAAGGGCTGTAGCATTGGCTTTCCGCAGAATTTCGCGTACCTCGCCCCTTGTGGTTTCACGCAGTCCAGCATCTAAGCTCGAGAAGGGTTCGTCGAGCAGTACCAATTTAGGATTCGGAGCAAGCGCCCGAGCCAATGCGACGCGCTGCTGTTGCCCGCCCGATAACTGGTGCGGATAGCGCTTCTCGAAAATGCTTAAACCGACCAGCGCCAGTACACTACGGGCTTGATCAAAACGTTGCGCTTTAGGCAGTTTACCAAGTCCAAACAGCGTATTCTCGAGAACCGTTAAATGCGGAAACAGTGCATATTCTTGGAATACAAAGCCAATTTCGCGTTTTTCTGGCGGAACATCTAGGCTGCTCGAGATCAATTCAGTGTTGCCCAGAATAATTTTACCAGCATCTGGGCGCTCGAACCCTGCGATTAAGCGTAAAGTGGTGGTTTTGCCACAGCCGCTTGGACCAAGAATCGCCGTGATGCTGTTATCTTGCAAATCAAAAGAAAGGTTGTTGACCACAGGCGGATGGCTTGGGTGGTAACGTTTGGTGAGCGATTCAACAATCAGCATATTTCCGAGTAACCCAGTCGGATTATTACAGCTTTAGAACAATGATGCTGTGACTCGAGTCCCGTTTTTGATTGGGTCATTACTGCCCGTCATAAAAACATACAATCAGTCTCGAGAGACGCATCAATCCATGAGCCAGAATTGTCCGATTTGTTATGCCGATAATCCCGCCGAGGCAACTGTTTGCCATGTTTGTGGGACATCGTTTTTACAAATTCAGAATTCAAGCACCATCAGTGATGAATTGCCTGCTGGTCAGAGTCTAAAAAATGGTCAATACCAAATTTTGGCAGTCATTGGACGCGGTGGTTTTGGCATCACTTACCGAGCATTCGACAATTCTCGGCGCGAGTACGTGGCAATTAAAGAACTTTTTCCAGATGGCTTAGTGACCCGCGACAACAGCACTGGTTATGTACTGCCAAAAGCTGGAGAAGTCAGAAGTTTACGCACCCTGACCACCCGCTTTGAAATCGAAGCCGATACCATCCGTGTGATTCGCCACCCTGCCGCCGTGACGGTTCTCGAGACTTGGGAAGAACTCGGCACGGCGTATATGGCAATGGAAATGCTCGAGGGCGAAACTTTAGAACAACGCATCCTCCAAGGTAAATTATCCGAAAAAAGCGCCAAACGTTTACTTGTGCCGCTACTCGAGTGCTTGTTTGATTTACATGAGCGTGACTTACTGCACCGCGATATTAAACCCAGCAACATCATGATTGTGGCTGGCGAACCCGTGCTAATAGATTTTGGCAGTGCCGCCGAATTTGCCCCTCGAGATAGTGTGCGAATTTCGCATCGGGTTGTGACCCCAGCGTATGCACCACTCGAGCAGTATGCCTCAGAAGCCAAATTTGGACCGTACACCGATATTTACAGTCTGGGGGCAACCTTTTACGAAGCCATCACAGGTGTACCGCCGCCCAGCGCTTTAGAACGGCGCAAAGGTGCAAGGCTTGTGCCGGTCACACGAATCAACCCAGAAATCAGCGAAAAATTCTCGAGTACCCTCGATTATATGCTCGAGGAGCGCGTTTCTGACCGTCCGCAAACCGCCCAGCATGTGCTGCATGAACTTGGCTTGGTGGACATTAAAAGTCGTAAAGAATTTTCGATTAAAAGTCTGGATGAACAAAATGGCGTGGTGCAAAAATCTCCGCTCACAACTCCTCGAGTCCTAGAACCGCTCGAGCCAGCCCAGAACCCCCGAAAAATTTTAGCTCGGGTTGGGGCAATCAGTGGAATGCTGACCAAGTGGTTAAAGCGCTAATTTTTTCGAGAACGCAACAAAAAAAGCACTAAAAAAGCAATGGCTGCCATCAGTCCAGAAAGCACCAAGGCAGCCGAAAAATCCGACTCAAGCGCCCCATACACCGCTAAAGTCATGGTGCGGGTGCTGCCCTCGAGTGAACCTGCAAAAAGAATGGTTGCGCCAAATTCGCCTAATGCCCTTGTCCACGTTAAAACAATCCCCTCGAGGAGGGCTGGTCTGAGTAAGGGCAAAGTAATTCGTTGTAGCACAATTGTTTCGTTAGCACCATCTACCCTTGCTGCATTTTCAAAATCTGGGTCGAGTTGCACTAAACCCGCCCGAACCGTGCGAATATAATATGGGGCTGCCACAAAAAGTTGTGCCATGACCACAGCCGCAGGGGAAAATGCCAATTGTACTCCAGCCATCTCGAGTCCAGAACCCAGAAAACCATTGCGCCCAAAGGTCAGCAGTAATCCTAGCCCAGCCACAACGGGCGGTAACACCAAGGGCAAATCTAGGGCGGCATCCAAGGCTTGTTTGCCCCAGAATTCAAACCGCGCCAGCAAATATGCCACGGGCGTTCCAAAGGCAATTGTAATAACAACGGTTGTGGCAGTTGTCCAAGCACTGACCCGCAACGCCTCGAGAACTGCATTGCTCGAGATTGAACCAAGGCTGGACAACCCCCGCAAGAGAATAATCGCCACAGGCAGAAGCAAAAACACGATCAGCCCCAGCGCCATCATCAGTAACCACACAGGTGCTTTTGTGTTTATGGTTTTTTGAGAAAACCCCATGACTGCAAGATACCTTGTGAAGCTGGACTAAGTACATACTGCATAAATTCCTTGGCGGAAATAAGATTCTTAGATTGGCGCACGACCCCAATTGGGTATTGGGCAATCACGTTCTGGCGTTCTGGGATAGCAATTTGGATCAGGCTAGAACGAATTTCTGGGGTTGCATCGGTCACATAGACAATTCCTGCGTCGGCTTCGCCTAACCTGACTTTGAGCAGCACCTGCCGCACATTGTTTTCTTCAGAAACCACATTTTTAAGAACTCGAGCCGCAAAATCTGTGCCGTAGCGTTTGCTGTCCTCGAGTTTTTGCAAGACTTGTCGGGTGTAACTGCCAATTGGAACATTGGCTTGGGCAATAATCAGCTTTATATTTGGCTTGGCTAAATCGGCTAAGGTTTTAACCCGAGCCGCACCGCGTTTAGGCACAATCACAACCAAGCGATTTTGGGCAAAAATTTGGCTTTTCTCGAGAATTTTGCTCTGCTCGAGTTGAGTGTTGATACTCGGCTCAGCAGTCGCAAGAACATCAGCAGGAGCGCCATTTTCCAGTTGGGTTTTAAGGATTTGCGAACCAGCAAATTGAAATCGTACCTTTGTCCCTGTTTGTTGAGTAAAGCTCAATCCGATTTGCGTAAAGGCTTCGGTTAGGCTCGAGGCTGCAAATACGGTTAGGGTTTTGTCTTGGGCTTGGGTTGGTATAAGTTGGGTTAGGGTCAACAAAATTGCCATTAGGAACAATTTGAATACAATTTTGTAGGGGCGACGGAGCTTCAAGCGACGGGGGTCTGCCCCCACGGTTGATTGGACTGGTGTTTCAAAATTAGATTTCATTTGCTTAAGCAATCGGTTCTCGAGCAGGTTTTCCGGCGGCTCGAGCCAAGGGGCGGTCTGCTTGGGGCTGCTCAGAATTTAACTCGGTCTTGGTGTACATTTCTATCGCCACGGCGCGGCGCACTTCGGCTCGAGTGGCTTGCAGTCCAAGTTGGCTAAGGGTCTGGGCAATCCAAGTTCGGTTAGGGAAACGCACCCCACTGAGCTTAAACGGGGCTTGGACAAATCGTCCAAAGCTGGTGTCTGACTGGCATAAATACATCATAAAAAGTTTGCCATTTGGTTTTAGCACTCGAGCCATTTGTTCTAGGGCGCGTTTGGTGTCATGGAATTCGTTCAGGCTTGCGCCAACCACAACGCCATCAAAACTTTGGTCTGGGTACGGTAAGTATTCGACGTTGGCGTGTTCATAGCTGATATTTTGGTTGTTGCCTCGAGCCACGGCTTTTTCAAGCATCGGTTTTGAGATGTCTATGGCTGTTACCATACCGCCTGCTTGGGCAAGAACCCGTGCATAATTACCTGTGCTTGTGCCAATGTCCAAAAAAGTCTGTTCGGCTTGCACCTGCATCCATTCGCGCAGCAAGGCAAATTCTCGTTGCAGAGAATAATTTTCTTGGGTCAGTAGACTCAAAGATCGTTCGCGCCATAAGTCATACATTTGGGCAGTCAAAGGCAAGAAGTTACTGCTTTGGGCAAGGGTGTAACTGGCATTTTTAGGCATTTTATTGACGATGGTCATTGAAAACAGTTTACATGGCTCTTGGTACAAAGACAGCACCTATCCACACTAAATTTCTCGAGACTGGGATTATTTATGTAGCTTCTAGTTCTTTGCTTTTCGTTCTGAACTTAATTTTTGAGCATATCTAAAGTTTTTGTGCAAACCGCATGACCCGCAAGTAATTCTTTGAAATGTATTTGCATCTTAGATTTTATTTCAATTGTAGCTTGACTTACTCTAAACTCGAAATAGCAAGATTTGCTCACTTCAAATGTCTTATTCATCAAACCTAATTTTTTCATTATTCTGTAGATTAGTTTACAATTTAAGTTTAGTAAAATTCTTAATTTTTAGAAAATACATCTTTCTAAACAGCATATTTTCAATTTTTAGAGGCTCGAGAAATTGTATAAACCTATTGAAGCGCCAAGCACAAGAAAATCTAAGTTTGGCTTACCAACCTTATTCAAAAGGCGATAACCTTAGACAGTGGTATTCAAGATAACCTACGAATTGTATCTTGAAACTAATTTTTGCAAAACAGGTTCTATCAAAACATTTTCATAAAACCTAAAATAGTTCGTTATAGATAGAATATCTTTCAGTAAGGCTCTGCCCTTGACATTTGACAAACCTTGTACGATACTAACCTTGTTCAAAGTTCGTACAAGGTTGCACAAGTCTTCAAAAGGAAACCATGACCAGTCAAACTGTAGACACCACTCCCCTATTCACCGCTAGCGAAGTCGAAACTCGCACAAGCGTACCCGCAACCACCTTGCGGCAGTGGGAACGGCGCTATGGTATCCCTAGTCCAGAACGCACCCCGAGTGGCTACCGTATGTACAGCCCTTTGGATGTTGAATGTATCGAATTTATCAAAAACCATATCCTTGATGGTATTCCCGTTTCGCGTGCCACCCAGTTATGGCGCGATGCCCCAAAAGCCCAAAACAACCAAGAACGGGTCCACCCTCGAGCCATGCCCGCCAGTCAGTTGGTCGAAGCCATGGTACTAGCAACTTTAGAGGGCGATATGACCAAAGCCGAAAAAGTCCTTGCCCAAGGTCATGCCACCATGCCTGTGGAGGATGTGGTCTTAAACATTATTCAACCATCCCTCATCGAAATTGGCGAAAAATGGCATCGCGGCGAAATTACGATTGCCCACGAACACCAAGCCACCAGTTTTATCAAAGGGCGAATGTTACAACTCTTTGAAATGGCGGGCAGTCCAAGGGGCGGACCTGTGGCGGTGATTGCTTGTGGACCAAACGAGTACCATGAAATTGGCGCACTGGCGATTGGTATTTTTTTGCGTCGGGCTGGAATCCGCACCCATTACTTGGGGGCAAATATGCCAATTGTGGATTTAGCCCGTTTCTCGAGGCAAGTCCGCGCCACCGCCGTGATGCTCTCGGTTGGCTCTGCCGAAAACGTAGATGCAATACGCCCCCAAATTCATTTATTGCAAGAAGTTGTGCCAACCCTTGTCTTTGGCGGACGGGTCTTTAACGAACGCCCAAGTCTAGCCCAAGAACTCGGTGGTATTTACGTTGGCAACAACGCCGAACAAGCCCGCGATTATCTTTTAGAAGTTCTTGAAGCCGCCCAAAAGGGGTTCCAAGCATGACCCAAGCCCTCGAGACTGCCCGACCAAAAGTTTACCGCCAAGACCTCCACGCCGATGTGACGATTATCGGGGCTGGCTTTGCGGGGCTTGTGGCTGGGGCGTTACTGGCAAAACGTGGGCGTAAAGTGCGGATTCTCGAGCGCGATATTCACCCCGGTGGTTGTGCAGCACGCTATGAACGCCACCATGCGCTTGGCAAGTTCTCGTTTGCGGTTGGTGCGACCGTCTGCGCTGGACTCGAGCCAAATGGAATTTTGCAAAACATTCATCAGCAACTCGGCATTACGCGCCAATTACCAAACCTTGACCCCGTGATGCGTTTGCACCTTGGTGAGCGCCAAGTACAAGTCAGTGGCACTCGAGCAGGCTGGAAAAACGAACTGTCACGCGCCTTCCCCGGGCAAGAAAAACAAAAACAAGCCTTTTGGTCAGAAATCCAAGCCCTAGCCGACACAATGCACCACGCTGCCAAGCGCTTCCCAAGTATGCCTTGGAAAAGTTTACAAGATGTCTGGGATACTGCCCAAGGAATTCACCCAGGTGTACTTAAAGTGCTGCTGAACTTAAATAACACCGTCGGTCATCTGCTCGAGAAGCACAAGATTACCGACCCAGCCCACAAAGCCTTTATAGATGGTCAGTTGCTCGATTCGATGCAGTGCATTTCCAATCACTGCGCCTTGCCAAACGGCGCATATGCGCTCGAGGTTTACCGATTTGGCGCTCAGTATGTCCCGGGCGGATTAGCCAGTATTGCCGAGGATTTAGCCCAATACATCAACAACCATGGCGGACAAGTGCATTATGCGACTCGAGCCAGAAAATTAATAGTGGAAAGGAGTCAAACTAAAGGGGTCGAAACCCATGGGCGCAACTTTTTATCACCCGTGGTGATTTCCACCGCCCCAGTTCAAGACACCCTTAATCTGCTACAAGACCACAAATTAGAATCCATCGAAGAAAAATTAAAGGACATGCCCGAAATTTGGGGAGCATTTACGCTTTACATTGGGATTAACGAAAAAGTTTTACCAAAAAACACACTGTTATTTGAACAAATCACCGATTATGACCAAAGCGGCTTAACCCAAAATTTTTTAGTTTCTATCTCGAGCCGCGACGACCGTTTACGTGCGCCCGAAGGCTACCGCAGCCTGACCATTTCGACCCATGTCAAGCCCGAACAATTTTTTAACTTGAGCCAAGATGCCTACCGTGACCAAAAACAAAATCTCGAGTACAAGATTTTACAACGCCTCGAGACTCTATTCCCCGGTTTTTCCGACGCAATTGTGCTTTTAGAAAGCGGAACGCCCCGTACCTTTGAGCGTTTTACCTTGCATAGCCTCGGAAGGGTTGGTGGCATCCCACAAATGCCTCACAGCGCAAATTTTAAGGCGCTGCATCACACAACTGGTTTGGCTGGCTTGTTACTGGCTGGCGAGACTGTTTTCCCCGGACAAGGCACACTCGGCGTGGCGGTCAGTGGTTTTAACGCTGCCCGTACCGCAAATCGGTTTTTAACGGCAAATCATCAATCTAGTGCAACATTATCTACTTAGAACTTATGGCGGCGCATTCGACGCAAAGAACGAATGTAAGGAGTATTTTATGATGAATGTCGGAATGAACCGCCCACACCAAATGCGTTACCGCCGTGGACAAACTGTCTACTACGAAGGCGACCCAGCTTTGTCGTTATTTCGGGTCGAAAGTGGCTTAATACGCATTGCTAAACTGACCCCAAAAGGACGGGTTCTGACCGTGCGCCATGTGCTGCCCGGCGATTACTTTGGTGAAGAAGCACTCAATAAGCAATGGCGCGATCATCAAGTCGAAGCCCTAACCGACGCAACCCTTGTCCCCGTAGACCCACAAAGCATCACTGGCGATAGCCTTGGCGTGGTCACACGCAGCTTATCTGACCAACTGCAACGGGTCATGGCATACGAATACCACTTACAAATTGGTGATTTACGTCAACGGGTTGCCCGTTACTTATTGCAACTTGCCCAAACCCCGCTTGGCGGCTTGGACGATAACAACCGCATGTATGTCCGTGCCACCCACGAACTGATTGCCGAAGGCACCAGCAGCACCCGTGAAAGTGTCTCCAAAATCATCACCGAACTGCGCTCAGAAGGCTTGTTGCAAAGTGGCTACCGCCGCATTACCTTGCTCAGCAAAGCTGCCTTAGAGCGTATGGCACAACACTCCGACCTTGACGAAAACGAGAGGTGAAGAAGGCAAAGGGCAAAGGGCGAAAGTAGAACCTTTGCCTTTCGCCTTTTGCCTTCCCTCGAGTTAAGCTAACGTCATGGCTTCAACTACCAAAAAATCGGCTGGATTCCCAAAAATCGTTTGGGATTTAATTTTTACGCTTTTAATCCCTATTTCTATTCTTTCCCCAAGTTTATCGCTGGGTGGAATCCATTTTTTAGGCTCAGAATTACAAGATGGCAAAGCAGTTGGATTTGGGGTTTCTGACCTGATTGGCACAGTTCTGGCTTATGTGATTGCAGCCCTAATACCCGTGGCTTACATTTTAATAGACACACTGCGAACACGGGTCTTTAACCCCATCACCACCGTTGCCGCCTCGAGTGCCTTAATTGGTGGAGGGTTAGCATTTTTACAAATAGATGGTTGGCAATTTGCCTTAAAAGACTCGTATCGCCCAATAGTCTTTGCAGTCATCATGCTCGGCAGTCTTGCGCTGGGCAAACCTTTTTTTGCTGTATTTCTGCGGGTTGCGATGCAGGATATGACCGAAGAACGCAAGCCTCTGCTCGAGAAATTACTAAGTGCGCCCAATGTCAAACGCGGATTGTTTCAAGGCACGGCGGCTATTGGTATTGAAAGTATCATCATGGCAGTCATAAATTTTGTGGTTAATTTTAATATCGTGACCGCAAAATTTGGCACAAAAGACTTTAACGCCATGGTTGCCAAAGCCAATGGCGTGTTGTATTTACCAAGTACGCTGGCAAGTTTTGCGGCTTTTGGACTGGCGTATTACCTTGTACAGCGCGGCTTAACCAAGGACTTTGGCGAAAAAGCCCAATTGTTTGATGATACCTTATGGGAATCGCTCGAGCCACAACAACCCGAAACTCAAACAACTTAAGCGCCAAACAATTGGTTTTTAAGTGCCTTTAGATTGGCAATTCCAGCCACAAAAAAAGCCACGCGAAGTTCATAAATCATCTTCTCGAGAACTTCCATAACAGCTTCAGGGCTTCTGGTCGCGGGTTCTAACAATGGCATGGCAGTTGCACAAACACTTGCCCCATTCACTAGGGCTTTGGCAATCTCCAAACCAGAGCGAATACCCCCAGAAGCCACTAAGGGCATCTCTGGTAAGGCTATGCGGCACTGCTCGAGGGCTTCTAAGGTGGGAATACCAATTTCACAAATATCTGGGTGCATCAATTTACCATGATGGGCAAAATCTTCGACTTTCGCCCATGAAGTCCCACCAGCCCCAGCCACATCGAGCGCCGCAAAACCAATGTCTTTGACCAACTTAGCCACGCTACCCGAAATACCATGCCCGACTTCTTTAAGCATCACTGGATAACCCACATCTGGCACAATTTCTGCTAACCGCTCGAGTAAACCCAAAAAATCGGTATCGCCACCAATCTGCAAGGCTTCTTGCAATGGGTTGGTATGAAAGGCTATCGCATCTGCCCCAATCAGTTCGATGGCTTTTGTAGCTTCAGGGCTGCCGTAGCCTTTTTTGAATTGGGCTACACCAAGATTACCAATCAAAAGCGCCTTTGGTGCATATTGACGTACCGCAAAACTTGCCCTTGCACTTTCGTTCTCGAGCATCACCCGTTGCGAACCGAGCATTAAACCAAGCCCCAAGGTTTCGGCGGCTATGGCTAAATTTTTATTGATTGTACCAGCCAAGTCCGCTCCGCCAGTCATTGCTCCTATTAGCAACGGGGCTTTAAGCGGTTTACCCAAAAAAGTAGTCTCGAGTTTGACATCCTCGAGTCTAAGTTCTGGCAGGGCTTGGTACGCCCAAGGTAGTGTTTCAAAACCGGTGGTCTTGGTACTAAATTGCACAGGGTACTCGAGACAAACTTGAATATGTTTGAGTTTACGGGCGGAAAGGCTCATAGAAGCAGTCTAACGTCTAACGCACCATCACAATCAAGCGCAGGATTACAGGTTTAAGAGCCAAAAAAGTATTACACTGGCTTTAGATGCTTAAAAGGCTGGGGCAAAACACATCGTCACAAATGGCTCAGTGGCTGCTGGCATTGATTGTTTTAACTCTATTTTTTGTTGTGCTGCATCTGATTTTACTGCTTCTATCGCCAACCGTAGAACTGGGAACACTGTTGCGTTTCCCACCTGCGTTGACAACCATTGGCTTATTGTTTTTGGTCTCGAGCCAACACGCTGGGCGAGTACGAACAGGCTGGTATCTAGTCAGCACTGCTGTTTTTACTTGGTTTATTGCCGATGTTTTGTATGGTCTAACTGAAATTGTCTTCCGAGTGCAACCAGCTAACGCACCGTGGCTTTCGATTGCCTATTTTGTGGCTACTTTTATAATGATTTTTAGTGTTTCCTACTTGGACAATGGGGTTCGAGGTAGTTCTGAACGCACTGCTTTACTGCTCGAGACAGCCATTATTATGGTTGGTTCTGGGGCGATTTTATGGACGGTTTTTCTTGGTAAACAAGTCGCATTCCAGCCCTTTGGTAACTTAGTGATTGATATTCTTTCACCGATTATTGGCTTAGGTTTGGTTGGGTTTGTATTTTCCAATTTGCTCAGCCAGCGCTTAGCCCTAAGAACTGGTTTGTTATTGGGTTTGGGTACGTTGTGCATTGCCATTTTAATCGAAGGGGCAGATATTGCTCGGGCTTATGGCGGCTACAAAACAGGTCATTTTGTAGATGTATTTGCTTCTTTGGCTTATGGGCTGTTCGCGGCGGCTGGAATCAGCAGTTTACTACCCGAAACACGCAGCACCATCGAGCGATACTGGGTACGGCTGGTCAATTCCATTCCATATGTGGTTTTTGTCATGACCTATGTGGTTTTCTTAGGGTTTTTTAGCAGCAATGACCATGAAACCGCGCCAAAAATAGTCGAGATTGGTTTGATTATTGGGATTGGGATTCTTTCTTTTTTAACCGGCTGGCGCTTAATCCTCGCCAATCAAGTCAATGTCAATTTAACCGATGAATTGCTCGAGGCAGACGAACGGTTACAATTGGCATTGCGTGGTTCTAACGATGGATTTTGGGACTGGAAACTCTTAGATGACACTGTGCGGCAGTCTCCACGCTTAAATGCTGCCCTTGGCTACCCTGAAGTGGAAACAATTGGCAGTCTAAAAAATTGGCAAAAAATGACCCACCCCGATGATTTTGAACGAGTCAGCGAAGAAATTTGGAAACACATCAAAGGCGAACAAGACCATTTTTCGCTCGAGACCCGCTACCTTTGTGCCAACCAAGAATACCGTTGGTTTTTAATGCGTGGTTTAGCCGTCAGGCAAAATGGCAAAACTGTCCGAATGGCAGGTTCGCTGACCGATATTACCGGCAGAAGTGGAGCGTATGATTCTTTAACTGGTTTAGCCAACAGGGGTTTATTTAGAGATTACATCGAACGGGCAATGCAGCGTCAAAGCAGATATGGTGATGCTTTTTCGGTGATGTTTCTTGACTTAAACGATTTTAAGATTGTCAATGACAGCCTAGGACACTTAATTGGCGATGAATTACTGCTGCAAGTCGCTCGGCGCTTAGAAACCACGGTACGTCAAGGCGATACACTGGCGCGTTTAGGGGGCGACGAATTTGCAATTCTGGCAGAAAGGCGCAGCAAACCCGACAAAACCACTTTAGAAAGCATCAGCACTGCCATGCTTGCTGAGCGCTTAATCCGTCAACTCGAGTTACCATTTACGCTCAACAATCAGCAATTAAACATCAGTGGCAGCATTGGCATCGTAGATTCCAACAGTGGCTTTAGCAAAGTCGATGAATTTTTGAGTGCCGCCGACACCGCCATGTACCACGCAAAAAGCACCCGCTCGAGAATCGCCTTTTTTGACCAAGAAATGAGTGTGCG
Source organism: Deinococcales bacterium (assembly GCA_031414595.1). GTDB lineage: Bacteria > Deinococcota > Deinococci > Deinococcales > JAAFIG01 > JAAFIG01. The sequence continues at coordinate 53,915 of JANNVX010000018.1, read as the reverse complement.
CTTAAATAAGCGCTTAGAATTAGAAAATGCCTTGCGCCAAGCGATTCGCAACCAAGAATTAGAACTGTACTACCAAGCAATTCTCGAGACGCAAAATCTAAAAATTCTTGGCTTTGAAGCCTTATTGCGCTGGCAACAAAAAGACGGTGAATTTATTGCCCCCGATGTTTTTATTCCGATTGCCGAACAAAGTGGTTTGATTGTCGAACTTGGCGCATGGGTACTATTAAGGGCTTGCCAAACCGCCAAGCAATGGCAAAACCAGTACAGCATCAGCGTCAATGTTGCCAGTCGGCAATTTGAAAGCGATTCTTTTGTTGGCACTGTTCATCAAGTGCTGGTACAAACCGGTCTCGAGCCACACCGTTTAATCCTTGAAATAACCGAAAGCGCCTTACTTGAAAGTGCCGAGGTGAATTTAATTGCCCTACGAGCCTTGGGTGTGCAGGTACAAATAGATGACTTTGGTACCGGTTATTCGAGTTTGAGTTACTTAAACCGCTTCCCTGTATCTGCCTTAAAAGTTGATAAAAGTTTTGTGAAAGACATTGATAAAAACCAAACCCGAGCCATTGCCAAAGCGATTATCTTACTAGCCCAGAGCCTTGGTTTACGGGTGGTTGCCGAAGGGGTAGAAACCAAGGCGCAACTGGCAATCTTACAAGAATTACAGTGTGATGCCGTCCAGGGATTCTTATTTGCCGAACCAGTGCCAGCAAATCAGTTAGACAGTATTCTTTTTACGATAAGAATTAACTCGAATGATTAAGACTCATTAGGACTATTCCCACCGTTCTTGGGTAAAAAAATTGTTAGATTAAACCGATGAGGTATTTTCTGGTTTGGTTTTTAATGTTTGGTTTGGCGTTTTCCGCGCCACTTCAACCATTGCCAAACGTGCCTAATTTACCCGAAGCCAGCCGTATAGATGTGGTTGGACTAGACTTAAAGGTCAAACATGCCACAGGGGTAATTGTCAAAAAAACCTTAACCTTAATTGCCGATAAAGCTCGTTTGCCAGCCCTAGCCAAGGTTAATCTTTGGGTGGCTGTGCCTTATGAAGATGTTAAAAACCTCGTTGGTACGGTCAGCAAAGATGGCAAAGATATTATGCTTGAAATCGGCAGAGAAAAAGTTTCTTTTGAAGAAACCCTGCGCGATGTCTACAGCATTAAACTCGAGTGGAAAGCCTTGTAATTATTCCCAGACGGTCAGGCTCGAGAATGAATCGCCGCGTTGCACCACAGGTGGTTTTAAGCCCAAAGCACGGTAGCCACCTTTGACTGCCCAACGAACTATCTGTTTTAAGTCAATATCGAGTAAGCGCATGGCGGCACTGGCTTCTTCCCGAATGTCTAGGCTTTGACCACTGGCACTAGAATCTGTACCAAGTGCCAATTCCACACCATGTTTAGCAAAAAGTTTCCAAGGGATGTTGCCACATTCGAGGTTATGGTTGCTGCGTGGACACGAAACCACACTGCAACCATATTGGGCAATGATTCGCACATCTTCTTCAGAAACATTGACTGCATGGATGAGCGTCGGTTTTGCCTCGAGTACCCGCAACTCGGCTAGGTATTTAATTGGACTTAAATTAGTGCTGGGCGTTCTTCCCCAAGAAGTCTCGAAGGATGGGACGTTAAAAGATTGCATGGTTTTTGCAAGCAGACCGCCACCCGTCTGAAATAACTCGAGTTCACTGGGGTGTTCTGCCACATGAATCTGCAAAGGTAGTCCTTCTAAGCGAGCAAATTCTGCCAAGCGCTGCAACAATTTACTCGAGACGGTAAACGGTGTGTGTGGCGATAATCCCAATCGTACAGGTTTCCCCTCGAGTTTACGCCAACGCCGCACCCGTTCTAAGGTAGCCGACATGACCGCATCAGCTTTTTCTGGATTGGCTTCAATCACTTCCCAGTAGGCTACTCCAGCCAGTTCACTTTCGGTCAGCAAGAAATCCATCACTTCTTCTTTAGCGACAATATCGCCAAAGGCGGCAATACCACTGGTACGCAAAGTATTTAAGCCATCTTTGGCAGCTTTTAGACCACGTAGCCCAGCATTGGCAACCACATGTTCTGGAATCCAACGCGGATAAGGCAGCGCCTTAAAAGGCAGATGCGATAAATCCAAATGGGTATGGGCATTGACTGGACGTGGCAGAATCACTCGCCCGAGGCGCTGCACTCGAGCCTCTGGAAAACTAGCCTGTAAGACTTCAAGTTTGCCAAAACCAACAATGGTGGCTTGGTTACCAACCTTAGAAACCACCACCCCAGCGTTCTCGAGCGGTAAGCCAACGCCGTTGTAAACAACATCTGCTGCGTAAATTATGCGTTCCATTTAGTCCTTTGCTAGGTAACTCGGATACAACCAGTCAATCTCCCCCGAAAAACACCAACATAAAGCCAAACGTGAACCTTCGCTAAACATGATAGCATTTTGTTCAAAATCTCGAGCAACTCTTAAAATATCGGGTAAATCCACATCCCAGACAATAAAACCGTCTTCTGACCAAGAAAGGTCAGCGTTGTGTCCGTGGCTGTTGCCAAAAGACCAACCTTTGGCGAGTAAAACCGTTTGCAACATGGCATTGCGTGCCAAATTCTCATCGGCTTCGAGTGGAGTGCTGCGTGGATTCTGTGCCGAAATAAGGGCAAAACGCCGTCCCGCAAATAAAACCAGTCCTGTCTCGGTACTCGAGAAGCGAATTTCTAAACCCGCCGCATGGTAAGTGGTGGCAAGGTATTCGGCGCGAAAAACTTGGTCTGGGTGCATTTTACTCCTGCACTGGTTTAAGAAAAGCAGCACTGGTGTGTTGCTCGAGGGCGGCACTTATCGAGATTAAGCGAGCATCTTTGAGGGTCGGGGCAATAAATTGGACACCGATGGGCAGCCCGCTCGAGGTACTAAATGAATTATTGTCTTCATAGCCAAATGGAATACTGATGGCTGGTAAGCCCGCTAAATTGACCGCCACTGTATCCACGTCAGTTAAGTACATTTCTAAAGGGTCGGCTTTTGCGCCCAATTCAAAGGCAGCACTTGGCGCAGTTGGCATTAAAAGCGCCTCCACGCCAGCAAAAACCCGTGCAAAATCGGCAGCAATCATGGCTCTGGCTCGCAGCGCCTTGCTGTAAAAAGCATCGTAATAGCCACTGGACAAGGCATATGTTCCCATTAAAATTCGGCGTTTGACTTCTGCCCCAAACCCTAAGCCCCTTGACTGACTCATGACGTTTAGTAAATCTGACCCATCCGCCCGATTTGAATAGACCATGCCATCGTACCGCGCCAAGTTACTGCTGGCTTCGGGGCAAGCGATCAAGTAGTAAGCAGCCAAGGCATTTTCTAAACTGGGTAAGCTGACCTCTACTACGGTTGCACCAAGCTGCTCGAGGGCAACCCGTGTGGCATCCACGGCACTCAGCACGGCTGGACTGTTGCCACTGCCCATGCCTTGGCGTACCAGCCCGATTTTCCAGCTTTTGATGTCTTGGTTCAAGGCACTCGAGAATTCGGCTTTGGCTTCCAGCGAAGTGGCATCCATTGGGTCATGCCCCGACATCACCTCGAGCAGTGCGGCTAAATCTGCACTGCTACGGGCAAAAGGACCTACTTGGTCAAGGCTGCTGGCATAGGCAACCACGCCATACCTCGAGACTCGCCCATATGTTGGCTTCATGCCAAGTACACCACAAAATGCGGCAGGTAAACGAATACTGCCGCCTGTGTCCGTGCCAAGCGCCCCAGAAACCATACCTTGGGCAACGGCGGCGGCACTGCCAGAGCTACTACCACCGGGGACTCGGGTATGGTCTCGAGGGTTTTTGGTTGCGCCATAAGCACTGTTTTCGCCACTTGAACCCATCCCGAATTCATCCATGTTGGCTTTGCCAATCACAACCGCACCAGCATCCAGTAAGCGCTGCAAAGCGGTACTGGTGTAAGGCGAAACAAATTTTTCTAAAATTTTTGAGCCAGCCGTTGCCCCAAGCCCATGCATCACAATGTTGTCTTTAATAGCCAAGGGATACCCCGCCAGTGGTAAATGCTCGCCCGCTTTGACTCGAGCGTCTAGGTTTATGGCAGTTTCTAAAGCATTTGGATTGAGCGAAATAAAGGCATTCAGCGAATCGGCTTGGGCGGCTTCAAGGCTTTTTGAAACGACTTCTAGGGCGGTTGTCCCACCACTTAAAATTTTTTTTGTCAGTGCCAACGTCATAAGGCGATGCTACCAGATAGATAGACAAGTTGCCAAAATAGGTCTGGGTTTAGGCATTGGCACAATGGTTGACAAATACTAATAAAAGTATACATAATGTAAACTAAATTAACACTAAAGAATCAAAAAGGAGTACATCATGAAAGCATTGGTCACTGGAAGCACAGGAATGCTCGGTCACAACTTGGTTCGTCAATTGTTAGCAGAGGGTTGGGAAGTCAAAGCCTTGGTTCGTTCAAAAGAAAAAGCCAAAAAACTTTTTGTAGGCTTAACCCTTGAAGTCATTGAAGGGGACATGGAAAATGTGGCTGGTTTTAGTGCAGAACTCGAGGGCGTAGATACAGTTTTTCATACAGCTGCTTACTTTAGGGAGTATTTCAAGGCTGGAAATGATCATTGGACAACCCTAAAACGCATCAATATAGACGCAAGCCTCGAGTTGATTGTGGCGGCACAACAAGCGGGAGTCAAAACCTTTATTCACACCTCCTCGAGTGGTTCAATCTCTATTCCTGCTAACCATGCCGTCGCCGACGAAAACACGCCGTTAGCAACCGAAACCCGTAACTTGTATTTTAGGAGTAAAGTCAAAGGCGACCAAGCCATCAGCAACTGGTTAAAAGCCGCTCCTCGAGCCATTAAAATAGTCACCATCTTGCCCGGTTTTATGATTGCTCCACGCGACGCAGCCCCAACTTCGGGTGGAAAACTAATTTTAGATTTTATGGCACAAAAAATTCCTGGAATCATCAGGGCTGGAACAAGCACAGTGGACGCTCGAGATGTCGCAAATGCAATGATTAAAGCTGTACAACACGGGCGAAACGGCGAAAAGTACATTGTGGCTGGTCAATTTGTTGATTTTTCTAAGCTGTTTAGGGTACTCGAGCAGATTTCTGGGGTCAAAGCCCCAACTTTGCAAATGCCCAATTGGTTGGTTCTGGCTTTGGCGCGAATAGATACCACGATTTCTGGGCTACAGCAAAAAACTCCAACCATGCCGCTAGATGGTATCCAAGTGCTGCTGGCGCTGCATTCACTCTCGAGTCAAAAAGCCGAAACTGAACTTGGAGTTACATTTCGCTCGCTCGAGCAAACCCTGACCGACACATTAGGTTGGTACAAAGACCATGGATACATCAATTTAGCCCCAAACAAGAGGTAGACTGTTTTTGATGAACGCACCAACCCTAGGTCAACAACGCAACCAAAAACGCAAAATCGAAATTCTCGAGGCGGCGTTAGCGGTGCTTTCAGAAGATGGATACGGTCATGCCTCGATGGATAAAATTGCCGAACGCGCTTTACTGACACGGGTTGGCTTATACAAACACTTTAAGGATAAAAATACCTTAATCCTTGCCTTGCGAGCATACAAATTGGGTCAACTGGCAGAACAAGTCAGCCGTGCTTTAGCCCCAATTCCAGATTTTGAAACCAAACTGCGAACTGTGGTCAGTCAAACGCTGCTCTATCAACAACACAATCAGGGGTTTTTTCGAGTCTTATTGTCCAGCAGTTTTTCCCATGATTTTGCGGTTGACTTTGCCATCAAGCCATTTATTCACACCATCGAAGCGGTTTTTCAACTCGGACTCGAGCAAGGTGTGATTAAAATTGCCCACCCACTCGAGTACGCAGGGTTACTGACCACCTTGGTATTTGAGCCAAGCATCAAAAGGGCGTTCATTCCAATCCCAAACGATTTTGAACCCCCCAGCCATTTAGCCGAACTGATTTCAGGTGTGTTTTTACATGGTGTTCTGCTTTAGGCTTTGGCTTTGTGCTTGGCTTCTTCTTCATCACGCAGCACCCGACGTAAAATCTTTCCAATCGGGCTTTTGGGCAACTCGAGCCGAAATTCAATTTGTTTTGGCACTTTATAGGCTGCCAGTTGTCCTTTGCAAAACTCAGTCAAGGCTTCGGGAGTTGCACTCGAGCCTTGGCGTAAAATAATAAAGGCTTTGACCGTCTCACCTCGGTACTCATCGGGTACACCAATCACCACACATTCTTGGACTGCCAAATGCTTGTACAAGACCTCTTCGATTTCTCGCGGGTAGACATTGTAGCCACTGGCATCAATCATGTCTTTTTTGCGATCCACAATATAAAAATAACCATCGTCGTCCATCTTTGCCATGTCGCCCGTCAGTAACCAGCGTTTACCAGCTATTTCTTTGATGCTGTGACTCGTTTCTTCAGGGCGTTGCCAATAACCCTGCATCACATTATGCCCAGAGATGCCAATTTCACCGATTTCACCCATCCCTACTGGCTCGAGGCTTTCAGTAAATAGCGCCAATTCCACACCCGGCAACGGAATACCAATACTGCCATCACGCCGTTCACCATTGACTGGGGTGTTGGTGGCACAGGGGCTGCATTCGGTTAGCCCGTAACCCTCGAGCAACTTGCCACCACAACTGGCTTCAAAAGCATGAGCCACTTCGATGGGCAGGGCAGCCGCGCCCGATAAACAAATTTGCAAACTCGAGAGGTCATACTTTTTGACTTCTGGATGATTGTTAATTGCTACATACATCGTCGGCACACCGGGAAACATGGTTGGTTTGTGCTTATGAATCGCCTCGAGAACATCTTTTATCTGGAAACGCGGTTGCAACACCATTGTCCCAGCCGCCCGAATGGTCATGTTCATGGCAACCGTCATGCCGTAAACATGAAAAAATGGAATCACACAAAGCGTGATTTCCTGTGCATCCCGCATGGTTGGAGTCCAACTGGCAGCACTGGTCAGGTTACTCATCAAGTTGCGGTGGGTCAGCATTGCCCCTTTAGGTGTGCCAGTCGTTCCGCCTGTGTACTGCAACAGCGCCAAGTCATCGGGCAGAACACTGGTTCTCGGAGCGCTGCTAGAGACACTTTTCTCGAGTAATTTTTTGAACTGGACAATAAATGGTTCGGGCTTGACTTCAACCCAAGTTCCATCACGTTTGGCTTTGACGGGGTACAGCAAATTCTTAGGAAACGGCAAAAAATCAGCCACGGTACTCATAATCACCCGTTTGACTGGCACACTGCCAGCAATTTCACGGTAACGCGGATAAAATAAATTGAGCATCACCAGCGTCTCTGCCCCACTGTCCCGAAGTTGCTGCTCGAGTTCTCGAGCCACATAGAGCGGACTGGTATTAACCACCACTGCCCCGAGCATCATTGAACCAAAAAAAGCAATTACAAATTGCGGACAATTGGGCAGCATAATCGCTACCCTATCGCCCTTTTTAACGCCCATGCCATCGAGCGAATTGGCAAACTTATGGGCATTCTCGAGCAGGGTCGCGTAATTCATCGTAAACCCTAAAAACTCGAGGGCAATACGGTCTGGAGCGCGTTTGGCTGCCCCTTCTAAGATGCTATGGATTGGGCTTTGGGGGTAAATCAAGGATTTTGGAACGCCAGTGTCGTATTTGGAAAGCCAAGGGTGCTGTGTCATGGGTGTACCTCAAAGGAGCAAAGAAGCCTTGCGTTGATGCCGATAAAAGAAAGTAAAACTTAGACTCAGTATAAGTTCTTTTATGAAAAGTTCAAGTAGGGGCGCAGTTCGCTGCTACGGGAGTAAATTCGTCGTCACACCAAACCGAATGTTCGGCAAACGAATCAAACGCAAAGCCCCATCCGACGGCGCGTCCAAATCCGAACCAAGCAGCACCAATTGGGTCGGGTTGCTGCTCGAGCCTAAAGCAGTAGCTCGAGACTGGCTGGCGGTAGTTGTTTCAAGTAATGCTCGTGAAACCCGAATCGCACTGTCGGAACTGACCAAAAAACTGAGCTTAAACTTAAAAATTTTAGAAAGTGGGTCTGTTTGCACCAAACGCCGAGGAATTCGCACCGCTACACTGACCAGTGCTGTTCCACCCGACTCGAGGCGGCGGCTTAAGTTGTTTTTGACAATATACGAATAATCTAGGACACTTTCGGTTGCCCCAATTAAGCCCGAGCCTCGAGCAGCCGTCTGAAGCGCTGTACTTTCGCTTAACCGATAGCCTTGAAAGTCCGAAGCGCTTTCGTCGGGAACAGGTGTGGTCGCCCCAAGCTGCATCCCATGAACCGGCAAGATTCGCTGCCCTGCACTTGGGTCTGTGTACAATGCGCCATCTGGATTATTGGCATCTGGAAAAGCCCGAATATCAAAAGCAGCCGTCTCGCCGACGTTACCCGTTTTTGCCACAGCCCGTAAAGCGATATTCTCGAGCGGTTGAGGGCTTAAATTGGTGACGCGGTAGGTGGCAGTCAAGTAGCGCACCCCGCCAGACACAAAATCAATATCCGAATAGGTCAGTGGTAAAAAACTAACCTGTCCACTCGAGTCGGTCTCAGCATCGCGTTTATTGGTGTCCCAAGCTAAATTGACCGAACCAAGGGCGGTACTCGATAAGGCGGTACTGGCGACCAGCACGGTTTTACCGGTACTACCGCCGTTGTTGGTTGCCGTTAGGGTAAAAGTTGTGGTTTTTGAAATGTTGACCTCGAGACTGTTGCCCGTGACAATGCCAATACTTGGTGAAATACTCAGGGTTGTCGCTCCTAAAGATTGCCATCCAAGGGTTACAAGTCCAGACTCGAGGGTGTCTGGTGTGGCGGTAAAACTCGAGATGACTGGAACATCATCCAGCACGAAAATTCCCACGGTTTTAGAAGTTGTACCACCAATGCCTGTAGCCGTAAGTGTAAAGGTTTTGCTGTTGGTGACGCTAACCTCGAGACTGGTTGTACCCGTTACAGCAGTCCCATCTAAATTCAGAGCGTTCGTATTTTCGGTTGCCCAATTTAAGGTCACTTTTCCACCACCAAACGGCAATGTGCTTGGAGAAGCTGTAAAACTCGAGATGATTGGTGGAGCGGGTGCAACCACAATCTCAACGGTTTTTGTGACGCTTCCGCCAGCGTTGCTTGCCGTTAAAGTAAAAATTGTACTGCTCGAGACAGCCATCATTTTACTGTTTAACCCTGTCACTTCACCACTATTTAAGCTCAGGCTCGAGGCGCGTTCAGTTGCCCATGAAAGGGTTACATTGCCGCCGCCAAAGGGCAAATTTAGGGTATTGCTGGAAAAACTTGAGATGACTGGGGGTTGTACTGGACAAGCCACCAAAAGCAGCATCAGGGCAAGAATGGCAAGAAACGATTTCATAGCTATAGCTTAACTGGTAAAGATCAAAAAATCGTTAAATCAGCCCCTCGAGTTTGAGTTTACGCCCTGTTACATACTCTAATTGGGCTGATAAATGATGCGCCCGAACTTTTTTATGCGCCACAACTTGCCCACCAATTCGTTCAAGGGCAACCGCCAAAGAAGTCTCGCCAGCAATTTCAACCAAGGTGTGATACGGCTGTAAAAAACGCGGTTCGAGCCTCAACTTAGCATCACAAATCAGCAGTAAATCGGCTCGTTCCAAAGCCTCTAACAGGGCAGGTTCTTCTAAGGAAATACTGTGAATCATGACACCCGCAGGAGCAAACCGCGCTAAGCGCTCGGCATGAGGGCGGTCTGGGGCGGCAATCGTCAGGCTTTTTACCCCAGCCCTGGCAATTTGTACGGCGGCACTGGCGGTAGCTCCGCCACCCAACACCACGGCATTTGCACCAAAACCACGGTACTTCATGGATTCAAGGGTTGCAAGTAATCCATCTTCAAGCGTATGAGAACCGTTCGTGCCTCGAGTCACGCTGATGGCATCTAAGCCGCCGTCACGCTCAGCACTGCTCGAGACGGCATCCACAAAACTCATGGCTTCAGTCGAAGCACCACCCACAAAAACCGCCCCTAAAAACCCCAATGGCTCGAGTCCTTGCACCACCCGCTCGAGTTTGGCACTGGTTGGCACAAGCGTGGGTAAAAACTGCGCCTCGAGTTTATACAAGGCTGTCACGACCTTTTGGGCTTCTGTGCCAAGAAATGCCACGGGTTTAAGGGTATTCAAGCTGTTGCCTCATGCGGTGGAGTATAGCAAAACTCATGTTAGACTCAAAAGTGGTGGTGTCCGACAGCCCGAATTTCTTTTGCATCTACTCCTGCGGCTAGTCCTAACACCGAGGTGAAATCTTGACGAATCGTCAAGCGCTGGTTCTTATGACCGATTTTGGAGTTCGAGATGGGGCTGTAGCAGCTATGAAAGGCGTGGCGCTGCATGTAGATTCTGGGCTAAGCATTCTTGACCTGACTCATGAAGTCAAACCTTTTGACATTTGGGAAGGGGCGTATAGGTTATTGCAAACCCATTCGTATTGGCGTGACCAAACTGTTTTTGTGGTGGTTATAGACCCCGGGGTTGGTACAAATCGTAAAAGTCTGGCAGCCAAACTGAACAATGGGCAAATCATCGTCTGCCCAGACAACGGCTTACTGACTTGGCTCGAGCCTTGTCTAAAAAGCATTCGAGAAATAGATGAATCTAAGCATCGTTTGCCCGGTTCTTCTGATTCTTATACTTTTTTAGGACGAGATTTATACGCCTATGTCGGGGCAAAACTTGCTTCTGGACAACTGGGTTTTGAAGCCATCGGACAAGAACTAAGTCAATTTCAACAACTCGAGATTCGCGCCGCAACCTTAGAAAACGGGGTCATAACTGGCGTAATTCCAGTCCTTGACATCAACTTCGGCAATGTCTGGACGAACATCCCTAAAACCATGCTCGAGACAAGTAAAATTTTGCATAAGGTGCAGTTTGATGTGCGAATACTCGAGGGAACAACCGAGCGCTTTACAGACAGGATGCCTTTTGTACATTCGTTTGGCGCAGTCGAGCAAGGGCAGCCTTTAATTTACATCAACAGTTTACTGCAAGCCGCGATTGCGATTAACTGCCAAAGTTTTGCCGACAAATACCAAATCTCAAGCGGGGCAGATTGGTCAGTGGAGTTGCGTTTAGTTTAGTTATTTGCGGTATTCTATATGTGGCATTTAGGAGGAAAGAATGAAAATACAAGTATTGGCAGCCCTTGGACTGGCGGGTTTAACCGCCCTAAGTTTAACTTCTGGCGCTCAGAACATGGTTAAGTACGGTGATTGCCCCATTTTTGGAGCAATGGGTTCAATGAAATTCACGCCAGCCATTGCTGGACAATTGACAGTACAAACCAATCTGCCCAGCCCCGGATTTTGGAATGGAGATTCGCCCGAACTGGTTAAAAGTGGGGTTGAATACTGCATGGCAGCCAACCTTGCCCACCGCGCTGGACTCGAGAAAGTGGTGATTCAAAATGTCGCTTGGGACGGCTTGGTGGCTGGGCAAACCAAGAACTTTGACCTCGCCATGAGCCAAATTTCAATTACCGAAGAACGCAAAAAAGTCGTCGAATTCAGCACACCGTACTTCTCGAGCGACATTGGGGTCATGGTGCGTAAAGGCTTTAAGGTGGACGAAAAGACCATTAAAACCGCTAAAATTGGGGTACAACAAGGCACGACTGGCGAGAATTTTGCACAGAAAATCCTGAAGAATAAGAATGTCAGTGTTTTCCCAGATACACCCGGAATGTTTGTTGCCTTGCAAGCCAAGCGAGTAGATATTGCCATGACCGACACCAGTATTGTCTTATCGCAAGCCAAGGAGTCGGCTGGAAAATTTGAAGTTGTTGGGCAGTACAAAACCGGCGAAAGTTACGGCGCATTGTTCCCCAAAGGAAACGCCAACAACAAAGTTGTAGATAACATCCTCAAAGAAATGCTCAAAGATGGTACAATCGGCAAACTTGTCGGGCAGTACCTCTCCAAAGAATGGGGCATTGACCCGTTAAAAATCAAATACTTCAAACCTTAAGAGCAGGATAAAAAAGGAAAGAGGAAAACAACACTTCCTTCCTCTTTCCTCCTTCCTCAATTTTTTATGACCGACCGTTCTGCGCGTTTCCGCGCTCCTAGTATTCCCAAAAGTGCCATGCCAATTTCGTTGGCAGCCCTTTTAGTCTCGAGTCTGACCACACTTTTTGCTTGGTGGGTGCTTTGGCAATTGTCTTTGGTTTTGGCTGGTGTGACTGAAGAAAATATCACTAAAGCAGTCGAGAAAAACCTCTACTGGTCAGAAATGTCAACTCGAGTTTTAACATTACCAATTTGGGCTTGGTTGGTGTTAGGGGTTCTAGCCATAACTCCACTTTGGTTGTTTATTCCAGCCATAAAAAGTGCCAGAGCCGCCGCTCGAGCCAAAAGGTTTTTAGTTGCCGAAGATTTAATTTCGGCTCGAGTTGCCACGGCTGACTCGAGTAACACCGCTTGGTTTTCGATAGGCTATGCGATTTTTATGTTGCTTGGGTTTACTGGGCTTTGGTTTGTGATTGCTAAAGATGTGGCGGTTGGGTCAACTTTTTTTAAGCTCGATTTGATGGTTAGTAAGGCAGGTCTGGTCGGACAGGCTTTCTTGACCAATGTGTTTATTTTTATGGTTGCCCAAGCAATTATTCTGGTTTGGGCATTGGTCGTGGCACTTGCCCGAATGATTCCCGGGGCAGCAGGACAGCCGATTCGTTTACTGGCGACGCTCTACACCGATGCTTTTCGCGGTTTACCAAGTGTAATTACCATTTATCTGATTGGTTTTGGTTTACCACTGACTGGCATTCCGATATTGGGCGATTTATCGCCAGTTTGGTACGCGATTATTGCCCTAAGCCTGACTTACGGCGCATATGTTGCCGAGGTTTACCGCGCTGGAATCGAGAGTATTCACCCAAGCCAAATGATGGCAGCCCGAAGCCTAGGCTTAAATTTTTTTCAAACCATGCGTTTTGTAATTGTGCCTCAAGCCGTGCGGCGAATTATCCCGCCACTCTTAAACGATTTTATTGGACTGCAAAAAGACACCGCACTGGTTAATGTCATCGGCACAATAGATGCTTTTAACCAAGCCCGAATTTTAGCCTCTAATAATTTCAATCTTTCCACTGTGACGATTGTTGCGATTCTTTTTGTTCTGATCACCATTCCACAAGCCAGACTGGTAGACAGATTACTCGAGTCCGACGCAAGAAAAACCAGAGGGGCAAAATGAGTTTTCTCGAGATGCACGGTGTGGTCAAGCGTTTTGGGTCGCTCGAGGTGCTGCGTGGCTTAAATTTAAGTGTCAAAGAACATGATGTGGTCTGTTTAATCGGCGCTTCTGGATGCGGTAAAAGCACCTTATTGCGCTGTATTAACGGACTCGAGCCAATAAGCGGCGGTGAAATTCAGATTCTAGGCGATAGGGTTTCTGGGGCTGGGGTGGATGTAGACCGTTTACGCCGCGATGTTGGCATTGTTTTCCAGAGCTTTAATTTATTTCCACACATGACTGTTCTCGAGAATATCTGTTTAGCGCCACGTCAGGTACTTGGACTAAGTAAACCCGAAGCCGAGGCTCGAGCTTTTGACCTCTTAAAAAGGGTACAACTCGAGCAGAAAGCCAGAAGTTACCCCGACCAATTAAGCGGTGGGCAGCAACAACGGGTGGCAATTGCCAGAGCGCTGGCAATGCAGCCAATGCTGATGCTCTTAGACGAAATTACTTCGGCACTTGACCCTGAATTGGTGGCAGAAGTGCTGGATTTGGTGCGAGAACTGGCAAGCGAGGGCATGACAATGTTGCTTGCGACCCACGAAATGGGTTTTGCCAAAGAAGTCTCGAGCAAGGTTTGTTTTTTATACCAAGGTGTAGTGCATGAAGAAGGCACGCCAGAACAAATTTTTAGTGCGCCAAAAGAACCACGTACCCAAGCCTTTTTGAAAAGCATTATTGAGGCAGGGCGGCTGTAGTCTCGAGGGGGAAATTTATGGAACTGACCGATACTCAGATTGAACGCCAAGACTTTGTTGATTCACAAATTTTTGACTTACTGAACAACTTAAACACAACTAATGTCAATTTAGATTGGGACATTGAAATGATTGCCGAGATTCGTGATTGTGTCCAAGCATGGCTCGAGGAAAAAACAGGAATTAAGCCAAATGAATTTTATGCCGAGTATTGACTAGAAAACGGGTTTAGAGGCTTGCTCAAGTGGTTCAATGCCTAAGAATTCGCGGTAAATCCGTTCTTTGTAGGGTAAACCAATTTCGTTAATGGCTTCGATAAAGGCTGCATATGTGCCAACTCCGCCAATTTTATCCCAGAACTCCGCGCCAATTAAAACCACTTCGTCTTGTCGCATGTCAAACCAACGGGCTGGAAAAGTCCAAGCATAATCGGCTTTTTGTCCATATGGATTGTAGGGTAATGCGTAATAAGCCGCGTCTACGGGCTTTGAATCCATTGCTTTGAGCTTAAAAATTTTCTCTTTGCTTTGCTTGGTTTGGTCACTGTTGGGCAGTGGTGCTTTTAACTCAAAAGCGAATCGCTGGTTCGTCTGTGTATTTTCGGTGTAAATATCGCACACTACAGTGGCAGGTATCGGTTCGCCGTTGCCCTCGAGAATATAAGCAAGTTCGCTGTTCCAATTGGGTTTTTGGCGCTCCACACCAATTTCTGGATGCTCGAGTTTATTTAACACTTCTTGGATTCGTTGCAGTCTTCCACTTTGAATATTCCCACGAATGGTATGTTGCTGGATGCACTTGGCAGAGCCTTGTTCGGCAGCTACCACGGCTAGTTTTTCCCAGACTCCACCAAACGGGGTAACAAACCGACGTTCAAAATGCGAACCCTTAAAAATTTCGTCCGGTACAAGGGCAGCATATAGCGGTTTGCTGGCGTGGTGCGTTTCGGCAATAAATGGGTCGGTCTGTAAAACCCGTTCCATAACCTTGTCCATCATGGTTTTAATCACGTTTTGAATGGCTATTTTCATGTCGGTATTCATGCTAAAATCAATTCCTTTTGGGTTGTGCTAACTCGAGAAAAGACACCAGTTTCTAGTAAAGACTTTGCTACGGCTTGAACAACCTTGATGGCGACACTATTGCCAAGTAAGCGCATACTGACGGCATCACTTTTATGAAACTCAAAGTATTCAGGGAAAGCCTGCAAACGGGCTGCTTCACGCACCGTAATCGGACGATGCAGCTTTGGGCGCAAAATTTGTGCAATAAAGTTTTGCTTGTATTCGGCGGGTGTATCGCCAGTCACAGCAATTTGTGCAATTTCATCATTCATCCCTCGAGCCGTGAGTGTGCCAAAAAAACGGGCGGTTGGTAAGAAAATTCGGTATGTGCCGTTAATTCCGCTCGACATTCGCCGGTTTAGAAATTCATAGCTACCAGACTCTGTTTTGATAAAAATCTTGTTTTCAACTAAATTCTCGAGTTCTATTTCTTGCAAATCTGGAATCAGTTCAAGCAACTGTGGATAACTGAGTGGACTGCCGTCTAGGTCGCCAAATTTCTTGTTCCGACGATTGCGAAGATGGGTTAGGCAAATCATTTTTTCGCGGTTTGTGGTGTCATAGATTTCCCAAGAATGAATACTGGTTGGTCCGTGGCGTAAATCGTTAAGGATAAAAAATTCGTTGTATTGGTCTTTTGGCGTGAGTTTATTAAAGCCCGTGCCGATACGCTCACCAAATAAGTCTCGCTCTAATTCGATTTCTGGGGTCTGTTTTTTTGGTGCTTCAATATCAAAAATATCGTGCAAACGCAATTTATTTTCTTGGTAGGGCGGGTAAACAAAAGCCGACTGTGTACAGTCAGTACGAGTCCCAACCACAAAAACACGGTCTCGATTTTGCGGAACGCCATAATCAAAGGCATTGAGTAATTTTGCTTGAACTTGGTAGCCCAATTGCCTAAATGAAGACAAAATAGTCTCGAGACAATCGGTATGTCTGGGGTCTACCATACCTTTGACATTTTCAAAAATAAATCCTTTTGGGCGGTTAAATTCAACTAAGCGAATCACGTCGCCCCAAAGCTGCCCTCGAGGGTCATCAAAACCTTTGTTCTGTCCCGCAATTGACCACGGTTGACAAGGAACGCCACCAACCATCAGGTCGTGTTCGGGAAGTAAACTAAGTTTTGAAATATCGCCTAGATTATGATTTAGTTCGTCTTCAATCCAGTTTGCACGGTAAACTTCGATGGCTTGGGCGTTAATTTCGGCAGAGGCGACACAAACACCTCCCACTGACTCGAGGGCAACTCGGAAACCGCCAATTCCAGCAAATAAATCTATGAAACGAAACATTGCCGTTATGATAACACGCGAATTATTTAATCTTAATCTCCAATAGCTTATAGCTTATCCCAGAGTTTACCTTCACAAATGCTCCCTTGAGCTTAAAGGCTATGGGTTTATGGACAAAGGCATAGGTGCAGGAGCGTCTTCAAATCAATATGCCTTATACTACTTGTATCATGACAACCAAATACCGAGCTTGTAACCTGTGCGAAGCCATCTGTGGACTCGAGATTGAACTCGAGGGGAATGTGGTTAAAAGCATTCGTGGCGACCAGAACGACCCTTTTTCTAAGGGTCATATCTGCCCAAAAGCCACAGCCCTAGCCGACATGAACACCGACCCAAATAGGCTTCGTACCCCAGTAAGGCGAACAGAATCAGGCTGGGAACAGCTTTCTTGGGAAGATGCCTTTAGCCAAGTAGCCTCAAAACTAACCGAGATTAAGTCTCGAGATGGAGCAAATGCAATTGCTTTTTTTATTGGCAATCCAGCCGTGCATAATTCTGGGACGCTTTTAAGTATGCCAAACCTAATGCGGGCAGTTGGCTCGAGAAACCGCTTTAGCGCCACCAGTGTTGACCAACTGCCGCAACAAGTCATCAGTGGTTTGATGCTCGGCAATCCAAATTTACTGCCAGTACCAGACATTAGCCGCACAAAATACTGGCTGATTCTTGGGGCAAACCCACTTGCCAGTAACGGCAGCTTAATGACCGCACCCGGAGTCAAAGACCACTTAAAGAACATCATCACGGCGGGAGGTAAGGTCGTGGTGATTGACCCGCGCAAAACTGAGACCGCAAAAATGGCAAGCGAACACCATTTTATTACCCCTGGAACAGATGCGTTTTTGCTACTGTCCATAATTCAGACCCTCTTTGCCGAAAATTTAGTCAAGCTGGGTAAACTCGAGGGGTTTACCGACGGCTTGCAAGAACTGCGCCAAGCCGTACAACCATTTACCCCAGAACGGGTAGCTGCTAAAACTGGCATCTCGAGTGAAGAGATTAAGCGCCTAACAAGGGAATTCTCGAGCAGTGAAAGCGCCGTGGCATATGGGCGGATTGGTTTATCCATTCAAAAATTTGGAGCAGTTTGCCAATGGTTGGTCTACGCCCTCAATATCCTGACAGGCAATTTTGACCGAGTGGGCGGAATGATGTTTCCCGCACCAGCCTTTGAAACGGTTCGCAGCAAGGGCGATTGGGCATTTGGCAGAACCCATACTCGAGTTCGTGGACTGCCCGAAGCCAATGGTGAATTCCCAGTCGCAGCCCTAGCCGAAGAAATTCTGACCGAAGGACAAGACCAAGTTAAAGCCTTTGTGATTACTTGCGGTAATCCAGTGTTAAGTACCCCAAATGGCAAAAATCTCGAGACTGCCCTAGAATCACTCGAGTTTATGGTCGCCATAGACCCGTACATCACCGAAACAACCAAACACGCACATATTATTTTGCCACCCGCCATGGGACTCGAGACTGAGCATTACGATGTGACGTTTTTATCGTTGTCAGTGCATAACTTTGCCAAGTACAGCCAAGTGACTGTTCCTAAAAGCGACAATGCCATGTACGACTGGGAAATTATTGGCGAACTCGCCAGTCGCATGGGAGGCGAAGCCGCCAAAAACCCTGCCGAAATCATCGAGGCTGGCTTAAAACGCGGACGGTATAACTTAAGTCTCGAGCAACTTAAAAATAATCCACACGGCATTGACCTTGGCGCACTGACCGAACAATGCCCCGAACGGCTGCAAAACCCAGAGAAACGCATTCGGCTTGCCCCGAGTTTGGTGATGAACGACCTTGAACGGCTCGAGAACGACCTCGAGACCAGACCCGAAGGTTTTGTGCTGATTGGACGGCGTGAACTCCGCAGCAATAACTCTTGGATGCACCACGTTGCACGGCTCAACCGTGACCAACCACGCTGCACGGCTCTCCTCCACCCAGAAGACGCACAAAGAATTGGGGCAAGCAACGGCGCAAGCCTACGCATTACCTCGAGGGTCGGTAGTGTAAAAATTCCACTCGAGATAAGCGCCGATATTGCCCGTGGTGTGGTCAGCATCCCGCACGGGTATGGACATGCCACAAGAAATGATGTGATGACACACGCTAAGGGCGTGAGCATCAATGATTTAACCGATGACTTGGAACTTGATGTGTCTGGAAATGCGGCATTGAATGGAACTCGAGTCCAGATTGCTTTGGCTTAAAATTCATTCACCACAACTTTGTTACGACCTTGATTTTTTGCTTGGTAGAGTGCCATATCTGCACTGGCAAGCAAACGTTCATAATTTTTATGATTGGTGTACATCGCCAATCCCAAACTGATGGTCAAATGCAACTCGGGGTGAATATCATGCCAAGCATACTGTTCGACCAATTCACGCCAACGGTTGGCAAACAGCAAAGACTGTTCAAGTGAACTGTGTGAAAAAGCAATCACAAATTCTTCACCACCATAACGCCCTAGAATATCCGAATCTCGAGCCGAACTACGCAGTAAATCGGCAATTTCACGCAGACAAGCATCACCAATTTGATGTCCAAAACGATCATTGACATTCTTAAAGTGATCCAAGTCAAAAAGAATAAAACACAAATCGAGGTTATGTCGCACCGCCGCCGAAAAAGCTGCATTTAGGGCAGCATCCAAAGCACGGCGGTTAAGTAAGCCGGTTAAACCGTCTTCACGGGCTTGTTTACTGAGTTGTTCGAGTAAATCTAAATTCTCTTGATTGACTTTACTTAGTTCGGCATTGACCACCTCGAGTTCTTGACGTTTGCCACGCTCTAAATCAGCTTCATGTTGACGCTGACCGACTTCAAAACGGATTTGCAAATGCTGGATTCGTTGGGCATTGGTGTCATTAAAAACTTGTTTCTCAAGAATCCAACCTTGTTCTAAATGTGCATATGCCAAATCCAATTGTTGCAATGCTTTATGGGCAACCGCTAATTCAAAATGAGTTTCGGAAATTTTGGCTTTCATGTGGGCTTGTTCTGCCAATTTCAAACTTTTTTGCAACAAAAATAAACCTTCAGAGGGTTGTTGCCGCAAAAGCCAATGCCGTCCAAAACACAAACAAAATTCAACTTCGCCTTCGAGCGACGATGTATTTTGGGCAATCTCTAAGGCTTGGCGGTGCAGAACCTCGGCTTCGGCAAATAAACCTCGTTTATCAAGAATCAAAGCCAAATTAGAACTAAAACCTGCTAAAGCAAAGTCATGCCCCGAATTTGGTAAATCGGCAAGACACTGACGCAAAATTTGTTCAGCTTGATCAGGTTTATTTAAGTTTTTTAGGTTGATTGCAATGTTGTTCTTGGTATAGGTTGCCCCAATTAAATCACCGATTGCCAAGCATTGTTCAACCGCCAAGTGGTAATACTGCAAACCTTGTTCTGGTTGCTGGTTCTTGGAAAAAGCCACACCTAAACTCCGCACAATCGCAATTTTTTGACGCGGCGAACCAACTTGTTCAAAAATAGGATGCAATTCAATCAATTGGCTGATGGTGAGTTCATAATCCCCAAGCACCATAAAAATAAGACTGCGTTCGTACCTGATTAAAGCTCGAGGCAACAGCCAGTTCAACTCTGGCAAGACAAGTAAAGCCTTATCTGCCAATTCCAAACCCTGCGCCAACTGCCCTTTTTCCCGACTTCGTTGCACAAACAATTCGCAAAACTGAGCGTACAGTAGCCAATTGGCTGCCTGCTCGGCAAGTTGAATACCTTCGTCAAGAAAGGCAAAATCACGTTTATTGACTGCAAATAAATCCGATAACTCTTGTAAACGCAACGAAGCAACAAAACCAAAGGACATAGATGATTCTACCTAAATCAAATACCGTCAATCAACGCGCCAAAAAACTATCAAGCAAGCTCGAGAATTCGCTTGGCGTTTGGGCATGGCTTAGTTTTGCAATAAATGGCAAAGCCGTTTTCATACCTCGAGAGACTGGCATAAAACCTTTTTGACTAGCCAATGGATTGAGCCAAATAATCCCAGCCGAACGGCGTTTTATTTCGCGTAGACTAGACTCGAGTAGCTGCGTTTCACCGACCTCTAAGCCGTCGCTGGAAATAATCACCAAGGTATCTGGGGTTAAAACCCGAGGCGCATGTTCACGCAAAAAAACCCGCAAGTTATGACCAATCTGAGTACCACCACCCCAAGCTGCGGCTAAGTTTGGTAACTCGAGTTGATGCTGATACAAAAAACTAGAAACATCCCGCAGTTCGGTCGAAAAGGTAAAGACATCCACGCGCCGTGAACGCTGCGCCAAGGCAAAGGCAAATTGCAAGGTGGCTTGGGTTGTTTGGGTCATCGAACGGCTGCCATCTAAAAGCAGCACAATCCGTGGGTTGCGCTTTGGATGCCCCAACCAAAACGGATGAATCGGCTCACCACCTGTAGCCAAACTTTTCCGCAAAGTTTTACGAAAATCAAACCGAGCGCCACTTGGCAAGGTGCGCCATTTTCTCGAGCGCCCAAGCCGCAATGAGCGCACCAGATGCCCTGCCGCACCAAGCATCGCCTCGAGACCATCGGCACTGACTGTGGGTGCGTCGGAAAGGCTAGTGGCGGCACTGAACAAGTCACGCATCCAACGTTCGACTGGTGAAGCCTCAGTGTCATCCTCATCGGGGCGGTGCTTGGTTTTAGAACCCACAAAGTCTGGGTCTTGTTCTGGATTGTCTTCTGGCGGTTGTTCTCGGGACTGCGGACTTGGATGATTAGCGGGTTTATCTGTCACCGAGGCTTGATGTTCGTCTGATGGCAGCAAAGTTTGAGCCACCCCAGCCCGTTCTGGAAAGAAAAAGGCTTGAAACGCCGCATCAAAAATTTCTATCTCCTCGAGTTTAGCGCAAAGCACCACCCGCAACGCCGATTGCAACAACCCTCGGCTGTGGGTTATCTCCACAATCTCGAGCGAGCGCAGGGCATCCGCTACTTCACCAACACCAATTTTGAATTGATGATCGAGGCGCAGAATTTGGGTAAAAGCGGTGATTTTCTCGAGCAGTGCCATTGCATTCTCAGGGGTTTAGCGGGTCGTAACCGTGCCAATTCCAAAATCTGTTTCAAAGGGTTTGCGCTGACCTATTTTGTCATTCCAGATTTTCTCGAGGGCTGGAAGATTATTTTCGAGTAACACCCAATCTTCACGGGCTTTTAAGATACAACCTCGGGTTAAAAGCACCGTTTTGGCATCAAGTGCCTCATGATGCAAGTTCATCAGGGCAAGCGCCCAATCGAGGGTTTCAGCCACACCAGGGACTTTATGAAACGGCAAACGCCGCAAGGCTTCCATTAAATTTGCAATTTGCAATGCCAAACGCGGATTGATACTTGGCAAACGCGCCCTTAGAATCTCGAGTTCCTGCGAAACCGTCGGATACGACTGCCATAAATACAAGCAGCGCCGCCGCAGCGCATCAGACAACTCCCTCGAGCGATTGGAGGTCAGAATCACCCGTGGACGAGATTTGGCTTTGACTGTCCCAAGTTCGGGAATAGAAATTTGAAATTCCGCCAGTAGCTCGAGCAGAAAGGCTTCAAAGGCTTCGTCTGCCCTATCCACCTCGTCTATTAAAAGCACTGGCGCAACCTCTTGGGTAATCGCCTCGAGCAAGGGGCGTTTGAGTAAAAACGCATCAGAAAAAATCTGTGCCTCACGTTCCTCGAGCGAACCTTGTCCTTCGGTCAGGCGAATCCGCAGCATCTGTTTAGGGTAATTCCATTCGTACAAGGCACTCGAGACATCTAAGCCTTCATAGCACTGCAAACGAATTAGGCGCGTTCCCAAAGCCTCAGCCAGTACCTTGGCACTTTCGGTCTTACCAACTCCTGCCGGTCCTTCGATTAAAAGTGGTTTCTCGAGTGAAAGCATTAATTGCAAGGCAACCGCAAAATCATCTGAGGTAACAAACCCTCGAGCCGCAAAACCAGCCCTTAAATCTGCAATCATGGCGTAACCGTTAAAAATTTATCTGGGTCTTTCAGGAAACGGCGTTTACAATTGGCACAGGTAAAGTAATAGGTCACACCGTTGTAATCCGCAAAATGTACCGCCGAGGCAATTTCGATTCGTTCACCATCCACGGGAGAAATTGCAAAAGCAGGCTCAGCAGATGAATCATTATTCCCATTTTTTGTGGTAGGGCGAACATAAAGTTCGCCCCTACGGAAATCCAATTCATTTTCCGCAACCCGTAGGGGCGAATCTTCTTGACCCGAAAGCAGCACCTGACGGGCTTGGGTCGCTTGTATTCGCCCTGTGACAAACGACTTTTCGTCATTTTCAATTGCCAGCCCTGTGACCAGCGATTTTTTATCATTCCCAATTTCTGGCTTTTGATAACTGCTCGAGTTAGTGAACATTTCACGGCTCGAGTCGCGGGCTTGAATAATTTCCGCCAAAATACTGACCGCCACTTCGGTAGGGGTTTTGGCGTTGATGTCCAGTCCTGCTGGATTACGAATAGCAGCAACTTTCTCCTGCGGCACGCCTTGCAACTCGAGCAGTTCCCGCACCGTCACCGCCCGTTTACGACTGGCAAGCAAGGACACAAAACCAACACCCGCCAAAAGTAGCGCCTCAAGAACAGGTTCATCATAATGCCCTTGGGTGGCAACCACAGCCGACAATTTGGCTCGAGTTTCTAAAGCTAAATTGTCGAGGTACGCTGGCAAATCTGGCAGGGCAATCGCACTATTTGGCTCAAGGTCTCGCATCTCTGGCAGGGTGACAATTCGCACCACCTTGTACTCAAGCAGCGCCGCTATTCGCGCCACAGCCTCGGCAACGGGGGTAAAACCAGCCACCAACAAAAGCGGTACTGGGCTGTGTGGCTCGAGGTAAACATCCACCGCCCCTTCGGAAGCACAAGTCATTGGAACGACTATCCCTTCGGCATCAGAGGCATGATGCAGTGTCTCGAGGGTGGCATCTGGACGAATCAGCACAAGGCGGGGTTTACCAAGTTTTAAGGTCTCGAGGGCTTGTTTACGCACAATTTCACGGCTGCACGAACCACCAACAAAACCCTGCATTCGACCATCGGCAAAAATCAGCGCCCTGTCGCCAAGATGTGAAGACACTGGCGCTCGTCTCGAGACCACTGTGGCAGTCACAAAACTCGAGCCAGAGGATTTTAGAGATAATACTGTTTGGTAAAAATCTGTGTTCATCATGTGCCTTTGCAATCATGGCATGAAATCGCCAGAACGAGGGCGAGGCATACCTCGCCCCTACGGTTAAAATCAATGGAAACCATAATTAAATGCCTTATCGCCGCTTGTACCATGCACTTGGGCGTTAAATGAAATAATAATTCGGTCTGAATCACCGTCATATGGCATGGCTTTGTGATTTAGCCAACTTGGGAAAACAATTAAGTCGCCAGCCTTTGGAATCACATCAAAGTTGCTTTGTTGCAAGTAAGCATTGCCTAAGTCCATGTGCGCCCCGCCAAGCAAACCAAGCTGATGCCCATAAAACCGTGTAATCCCATTGGTAGACCCAAGCATCGCATGGTC
Organism: Deinococcales bacterium; assembly: GCA_031414595.1. Lineage (GTDB taxonomy): Bacteria > Deinococcota > Deinococci > Deinococcales > JAAFIG01 > JAAFIG01. Next base: position 30,013 of record JANNVX010000018.1, on the reverse strand, counting down.
TTGACGGCGTTCGAGTGGGTCTATTTGCACATAATACACGCCGCTCCAAGAACAATTGCCGTGGTTATGAATATCATGAAAACCATAGCGGTTGGCAATTTGAAACCATGCCCCAACAATGTGCATTTGCAATTTGCTCGCACCCATGCCTTGCCAAATCTGGGCGTTCATCTCGGATGCAATTTCAAACACACTTTCGGAGACAAATCCAAACAATTCTTTAAGACTGGCGTTATCATACCGACTCAGTAAATCATCGCTCGAGGAGTACAAATTCCCAACCTTCGCCCTTTGAGCTTCCAAATCCGCCTGACGATGCGCGTAAAAAAGCTCAACCAAATCCGCATTGACCACATCGGCATGATCAAAAGAACGCCGCAAAATCGGAGTCGCCCAATGCTTAGAGATGTTATCGCTCATGCCGTTTATCCCAACTCTGCCATGCGGGTTTTAACATTGGCAAACGTTCCCGCAATCAACTTCTGGGCTTGGGCATCCAACACCCGTCCGCCCACCGTGGCAATCGGACCACGCATCGTTGCCGCCCCACTCCAATCAAGGGTGGTGGTGTTATCGCCATTGTCCTTAATATCTGCGCCAGCCAGCAAATCCACCACGCTGCCAAAACCGCCGCCGCTAATTTTGACATTCATCCGATTGCCGCCCTCCTGCGGCTCGAGCGTAATCTTAAACTTAAAACTCCCACGCACCGGACCTAAGCCAATACTAACCACAGCATCAAAATTCTTATCATCATGTACCGTCACGGTTTTTACGTCTGGCAAGCAAGAAGCCACTTTTTGTGGGTCGTTGATAAACGCCCAAACTGCATCCTTACCAAGTGGCACTTGTTCTGTTCCATTATACTCGAGTTTCAAAAAATCACTCCTTATACATTGACTGAGAGCGCTTCTCCCATAGAATAGCCATAAACCAAGCGAAGCTCGTAGATAATCTACTCCTGAGAGCGCTTCTCCCGTGGGAGAAGCTGCCGAAGGCTGATGAGGGGCTGACTGACCATTTTACGTCAGCCCTTCATCTCGAGCCTAGACTGTTGGGCTTTGGCTGGTTAGGGCGAAGCATGCTTCGCCCCTACGGTTGAATTGCAGGGCGAGGCAAGCCCCACCCCTACGGTTGGTTTTAATCGGCGGCTTGGGCTTCGGCGGTTCGGATGGCACTCCAAACTTTTTCTCTGGTCAGTGGCATGTCAATATGCTTGACCCCAAGCGGCGATAGCGCATCAATCACCGCATTGACAAAAGCGGCTGGGCTGCCGACGTTCGGGCTTTCACCAACAGATTTTGCACCGATTGGATGGTGTGGGCTGGGTGTTACGGTGTGACCCGTCTCCCAATGTGGCGACTCGAGACTGGTCGGCACAAGGTAATCGGTGAAATTGGTACTTAAATTGTTGCCTTCGTCGTCGTAAGCAATTTCTTGCATAAATGCTATCGCAAAGCCTTCGGTTAAACCACCATGAACTTGTCCTTCGACAATCATTGGGTTGATGATTGTGCCGCAGTCATCTATGGCTAAAAAGCGCCGCACTTTTGTTTCGCCTGTATCGCGGTCTACGTCCACCACGGCGACATATGTACCGTGTGGGAAAACCATATTCGGAGGGTCGTAGTACAAGGTTGTCTCGAGTCCGGGTTCGTTATCACCGGGGTTGGTGTAAGCAGCAAAAGCAACTTCCTGCATGGTGATGCTTTTACCGGGCGAACCCATAACATTAAATTTATAATCTTTCCACTCGAGGTCGTGTTCGCTTACCTCGAGAACGTGGGCGGCGATTTTACGGGCTTTTTCGCGGATTTTTCGGGCAGCCAGAGCCAGAGCGCCACCCGCCACAGGGGTAGAGCGGCTGGCATACGTGCCGAGTCCGTATGGGGCGGTGTCGGTGTCGCCTTCTTCAACCAAGAAGTTTTGCGGGTCTAAACCCAGTTCTTCGGCGACAATTTGCGCCCAAGTGGTTTCGTGTCCCTGTCCTTGGGATTTTGTGCCGGTACGAATAATCCCCGAGCCGCTTGGATGGATACGGATTTCTGCGCCGTCAAACATTTTAATCCCGAGAATATCAAAGTGCTTGCTCGGTCCTGCGCCAGTCACTTCGGTAAAAGTGCTTAATCCAATACCCATCAACTCGCCTCGAGCGCGTTTTTCGGCTTGTTCTTTCAGCAGTTCTTTGTAACCAATTCGCTCGAGAGCAACGTCCATGGTTTTTTCGTAATCGCCAGAGTCGTAAATAAAATTTAAGGGCGATTGATACGGGAATTGTTCGGGTTGCACAAAGTTCTTGCGGCGCAGTTCGGCGGCATCTATGTTTAATTCGTCTGCGAGAATATCCATTGCCCGTTCAATCGCATAACTGGCTTCGGTCACACGAAAACTACAACGGTACGCCACTCCTCCAGGCATTTTATTAGTGAAGTAGGCATCTAAATTGGCGTAAGCATTAGGGAAATCATAACTGCCTGTGACAATCCCAAACATTCCAGCTGGATATTTGCTTGGGTCAGCTGCTGCATCAAATGCTCCGTGGTCGGCTACGGTATTAACTTTTAGGGCTGTGACTTTACCTTCTTTGGTCGCGCCAATTTCAATGTCCATGTGGTAGTCACGGGCAAAACTCGAGGTCATATTTTCGGTACGGGTTTCAATCCATTTGACGGGGCGTTTTAAGACCAATGCACCAGCAATGGCGCAGACATAACCGGGGTAGACTGGTACTTTGTTGCCAAAGCCGCCGCCAAGGTCTGGGCTAATGACACGGATTTTATCTTCAGGAATACCCAACACCAAAAACAGTGCCGTGCGGTAAACATGTGGGGCTTGTGAAGTCACATAAAACTGCAAGCGTCCCATGACATCAAACTCAGCAATACAACCACAAGGCTCGAGTGGCGCGGCATGACAACGCTGAAACTTGATATGTTGCTTAACCACATGTTCAGATGCCTCAAGTGCCGCATCGGTCTCGGCTTTTTTACCGACATTCCAATTGAAAATATGATTGGTGGCATTGGCTCGGTCTGGGCGCAAAATCACTTCATCGGTCATGGATTTGTACGGGTCTGCCATCACGGGCAGTGGTTCGTAATCTACATCCACCAGTTCTGCCATGTCATAGGCGGCTTCCCTTGTTTCGGCATAAACGGCTGCGACTTCTTGGTATTGGTACAAAACTTTACCGTCTGCCAAAACCATTTGCTTATCTAAACCGTGAAATGTTGGCAACCAACCAACCTTATAGGCATTTAATTCTTTGCTGGTGACGACTGCCACTGCACCCGGAACTTGCATGGCAGCACTCGAGTCAACACCCTTAATGTTGGCGTGCGGATACGGACTATGCACCAACGCCATCCAGAGTTGCTCGGGTAAATTGATGTCGTCTATATAATTACCTTTGCCTTGCAAGAAACGCGGGTCTTCTTTGCGTTTCATGGATTTTCCCATCGCGTGTTTTTCAGTTGTCATAGAGAACTCCTTGGCATTATTGGTCACAGGGCGAGGCATGCTGTCTTGACCCTAAAGATGCACCTGACGGGCTGGGTCGCCTCGCCTCTACGGTTCTAATCATCAGCAGCTTGGGCGGACATGGTAGTCGCAGCTTGCTGCACAGCTTTGACGATGTTGTTGTAGCCCGTACAACGGCATAAGTTGCCGCTTAGCCCTTCGCGGATTTCGTGTTCGCTTGGGTTGGGGTTCTGCTCGAGCATCGCAAGGCTGGTCATCATCATCCCGGGGGTGCAGTAACCGCATTGCAAGCCGTGTTGATCCCAAAAAGCCTGTTGGATTGGGTGTAGAACACCGCCAGGCGCAAGGGATTCAACTGTTTTAATTTGATGACCTTCTGCCATGACTGCAAACACGGTGCAGGATTTGACAGGCACACCATCCATTAAAACAGTACAGACACCGCAACTGCTCGAGTCACAGCCGACGTGTGTGCCGGTCAATTTGGCTTGCTCACGAATAAAATGCACCAAAAGGGTGCGGTTCTCGACTTCGGCAGTGTGAGATTTACCATTGATGCTCAGACTGATTTGGCTCATGCGGATACCCCCAAGCGTTGTAAGGATTCTTTGATGCCTCGAGCCACCAAGACCCTTGCCATGTCTTTTTTGTACCCGGCAGAACCGCGTTGGTCAGCGTTGGGACTGGCAATTTTTGGCGCTTCGGCAGCCGCCGCTTTAATCAGTTCTAAACTTGGACGTTGACCAACCAGCATCGCTTCGGCAACACTGACGCGCATGGCAATATGACCAACCGCCGTAATCGCAATTCCTGCTTGGCGGATTGTGCCATCACTATTCATGGATAACTGCACAGCAGCAGCACAAGTGGCATAGTCACCAACTTTACGTTCGATTTTTTGATAACTGCCTTGGGTATGGGCATCTGGGATGGGAATTCGCACCTCAAGCGCCATTTCGCCCTCTAAAATGGCAGTGGTAAATGAATCCACCAAGAATTCATCTATTGGGATTTCTCGTGTGCCATTTGCGCCACGCACCACCATTGTAGCTCGAGCAGCCAGCGCGGTTGCCGTCCAGTCGCCCGATGGGTCATTGTGACAGATGCTACCGACAACTGTTCCCATGTGGCGCACAATTGGGTCAGCGACGACCTTTGAAACCGCCGTAATCAGGCTGTACCGCGCCAAAATGTTTTGGTCAAACTCGAGAGCAGCATCACGGGTGGTTGCGCCAATCACCAAAAAACCATCTTTTTCGTGTAAATAAGAAAGTTCTTTAATCGGGTTAATATCCACCAAAACCGCAGGGCGGGCAAGTCGGTAACGCATGGCTGGGATTAAACTCTGCCCACCCGCAAGAACTCGAGCTTCGCCGCCATGTTGTTGCAGGGCAGCAAAAGCCTCATCGATGCTGTGGGATCGTATGTACTCGAAGTTTGCTGGAAACATCTGTCACGCTCCTAGAATAGAATTCTCGAGCTTACCGATAAAAGCAGCTTGCCTCGAGTTAGTTTTGATTCTGAATTAGTCTAGCGCAAAAGAAAGGCAGACAGTTGTAACTCGAGCTACGGAAAAAAAAATGATTCATGACCGGGGCTTAAAAACGGTAAACAAAACCCAGTCCGCCGTAACAGAGCGCATGGTCTAAGTTGATACAGATGCCATCAGCGTAAATAAAAGGCTCAGTGACTTCACTAACCTCGAGTTGGCAGAGTCTAAAAATAGGTGTGTGTCCATGAACAATATGTTTAACTCCAAAAAACTGAGCAAAATCTCGAGCCACTTGGGTATCATAGACAAAGGCTTTTCGGCTTGCAAAACGCTCCTCGAGATGGTCTATTTTTTTAATCTCTGGCTGCATAAGAATGGCTGTTATTGTCTGGTTGATTTCCGCAATACTACTACCGTACTCGAGATAAAATTCGCCATCGGCATGAAGCAGCAATGTTTCCCCAATTTGGTGCATGACTGGGCGACTTTTGAGCCATTGCAGATGCTTTGGCTCAAAATTTTCAAGGTCGGTAATTTGACCACCTGCATTCTCGAGCCACATTTGCTTAAAAGTTAAATTCTGTCCATATAGCAACAAGGTTTCGACTACTCGGTTTCCAAAATAATAAGCCTCGAGCATAATTACATCGTGGTTGCCAAGTAAGGCAATCACTTCGCCACCCGCATTTTTGGCTTGGGTCTCGAGGTGCATAATAAAGTCCAACACACCAATGCCGTCCTCGCCTCTGTCCATATAATCACCAAGAAAAATCAGACTCGAGTTTCCAGCACTCCAATTTCGGCTCGAGTCAATAACATCTTCACGCTCGAGTAAATTGAGTAACTGCTTAAAACAGCCATGAATATCCCCGACGGCAATATTGGTTTTTCGGGATAAATCCAAACTCACTTTTTACCCTTTTACCCTTTGCCTTTTGCCCTTCGCCTCTATTTAAGCCCGCCCTCGAGTGTTTTGGTGACTCGAGATTCAAAAATAATGTACAGAATCAGAATTGGTAAGCTGGTCAACATCGCCGCCGCCCCGAGTTTGCCCCATGCGTTCGGGTCTTTACGGAGCATTTCGGTCAAGGCAACTTGGACTGTCCACCACTGTGGGTTATCGAGAACAACTTTAGGATACAGCACCAAATTCCAGTGTGCCGCAAAACCCAACACCGCCGCCGCCGTCATCTCTGGGCGCAAAAGCGGTGCAACGATTTTTAAGAGGATTTGCAAATTGTTTGCCCCGTCTAACCGTGCTGCCTCGATAAATGTCCAAGGCAATTTGGCAATCCCGCTATAGAGTAAAAACACAATAAACGGGTTAGCAATAAATGGAAAAACCAACGCCAAAGGGTTATTCAGTAAACCCAAGTCCTTTAAGAGTCCGTAAATTGGAATCAGCATTAACTCGGCGGGAATCGAAAGCAGCAACAAATACAAAGGCAAGAGCTTCGCCCCACTGCGAATCGCATACGCTGCTGGCAAGGAAACAGTTAATTGCAGCATCACCACCAGACTCGAAACGATTAAACTTAGAATGAGCGGGCGGATGAGTGTATCAAATGGCAGCTTGGCAAAATTCTCGAGCGTGAAACCCGTGGGAATACCGTCGGTTTTGAAGACCGCATCGGGTGGCAAAAAAGCGCTGTACGCTAACCAAAGAATCGGCAGGGTCACAAAAACCAGTACGATCCCGACAATGATTTTTCCAAACCACGTCCCAGATAACCGAGCGGTTTTCATTGCTCGCTCCCACGCAGCGCCCGAGCTTGAAGCGCTGCAAAAGTGAACGCCAGCAAAAGCGCAACCATCGAAAGCGCTGCGCCGTAGCCAAATTCAAACTTTTCAAATGCCGTTTCGTATAAAAAGTAGCCTAAAACTCGAGTGCTACCAAAAGGACCACCTCGGGTCAGTAAGTACACCGCCGTATAACTTTGCAGGGCGTATAAGCCACCAATCACAGCTAAGAAGGTCAGGCTAGGACGCAGGAGTGGAATCACAATTTTCCAACGCACTTGGTTTTCATTTGCCCCATCCACCCTTGCCGCCTCGAGCGTTTCTTGTGGAATTCCTTTTAGCCCAGCGCTAACCACCAAGACCGCATAGCCAATGTTTTGCCAAATCGTAAACGCCCCAACCAGTGTTAAAGCTGCCCAGCCTTGGTCGCCCCATGGCAAGGCAACCGCGCCATTGGTGATGGTGGCAATAATTCCGTAATCTGGGGCGTACAGGGTGTACCAACCGATAGCACTTGCCCCAATTGTCCAGAGTCCGGGCAGGAACAAAATGGCTTTAATGACCCGTTCAAACTTAGTCCCCTCGAGTTCAATCGCAATAATCGCCGATAAAGTCACAAAAATAGGCAGGACAAAGACAGCCAAAGTCAGGGTCGTGATTAAACTGCGCCCAAGGTCAGCATCGCTAAACAGCCTTACATAATTCCCAAAACCAATACTTTCGCCAGCCACCACGCCATCCCATTTGAGACTCGAGATTTGCAGCACTTGCCAAAGCGGATACATCACAAAAATTGCCAGCAGCGTTAGACTCGGCACTACACCCCACCAACCGGGGGTTAAGACATATTTAAGTTTCACAGACTAAAGCGCAACCCAAACGAAGCCCGAGCCAAGCCAATGGTGTTGTAATCAATGCCAAATTCGATGGCAAAAATATCAAAGTAATAGCGGGCTGCAAATCCAAGGTCAAAGGCATAGACACCGTTCGACAAAGAAAAAATCGAAGCGCTAAGGGTGGCATAAAGTGGGTCAAAGTTAATGTTCATAAACGGACCAAAAGCCACTTTGAAGGTATTTAAGGTCGAACCGATATTTCGCGCATCAATGTCAAACCATAAGCCAACACCGAGTAAACCCCCCGAAATCGAATTTAAGACCAAGGCTTTGGCTAAGAAGCCAGCGTCAAAACCACCAGCGTTAAAGTTATACCCAACCCGAGCCGTCAAACTGACATCTATCGGTAGTGGCACAGAAATCGGGGTTTCAAACTCGAGGGCAATTGCAAGGGCTTGATTACTCGAAAAAGCATAATTGACTCGAGCCGTCAAACCCGATTCAAGCACCAAACCAAGCGGTGCAGCTTGTGCCAAAGGCATGAGCATCAACAGCACGAGAACGAAGGGGCGCGAGACTCGAGAAAGTAGACCTGTCATGGTCTTAGTATACCCAGTCTGATGTGAAAAATGGTCATCAAAAATCTGATTTGCATTTGAAGTTCATGAACTATTCTGTTTAGCTTCTATGACGCTAAAGGGGCTAGACATGTAAAGGGACTTTTAGGGTGTAGTTAGGGTGTAAAAGCAAAAAAAAACGAGACGCATAAAATGAATTTATGCGTCTTTCGCGTGGTAGGCTCGAGCAGATTTGAACTGCTGACCCCTACAGTGTCAATGTAGTGCTCTACCCCTGAGCTACGAGCCTAAAAACGAATTGTGGAGGCGTTGGGCGGATTTGAACCGCCGGATGAGGCTTTTGCAGAGCCTTGCCTTACCACTTGGCTACAACGCCTCGCCGTTTAAGTGGGTGACTTAAGCGGCGAGGAGTTTATCACTGACTTGGCGGTGTGTCAAACGGGTAGACTGCTAGGATGATGGATGACCTTGAACTTGGACAAAATTATGTGCGCTTAAATGGCGTGGATTTATTTTACACTGACACTGGACGCGACAACGCCCAAGCGATTATTTACCTACATGACCTTGGCTATAACAGTTATAGCTTCTTCGAGGTTTGCGGCGAGATGCTTGAGTCGTACCGAGTGATTTACTTAGACCAACGAAGCTGTGGCAGGTCTGAAGAACTCGAAGCCAACCCAGAATTATTTACGATAGATGCTTTGGTAGATGATCTCGAGGCGCTGCGGGCGCACCTTGGCTTGCGGAGCTTTGTACCACTTGGACATGGTTTTGGGGCAGTCATTGCCCTCGAGTACGCAAGACGTTTTAACAAGCACATTGACCGCGTAATTGTGGTCAATCCTTGGGTGCATTTTCCAGAGTTATCACGGGTGTTGCTCGATGCTGCCAGTCGAATGACCGAACGCAATGTTCCCATATCTGAAAACAGCCAAACTCGAGCCGAAACTGCCTTTGAAATGCGTGAAGATTTACTGCTAACCCTGCATTTCCCAAATCCAGCTTCGCGGCTGCATATGGAATTTATTGATTCTGAAAGCGGGCTTTTTGGCAGTGGTACAATGCAGGAAGGATTGGTTTTTAATAACTTATGGGAACTCGAGTACCCGTTGTACTTTGCTGAAATCCAAATCCCAGTGTTTGTGATTGCTGGCATCGAAGACAGCACCAGTTACCCGAGCCAGACTGATTGGTTGGTGGATTTACTGCAAGCCGAACTGTTTGAACTTGAGGCTGGGCATTACCCTTGGTTTGATGACACTGAAGTGTTTATCAAAGCCTTAGAAACTGCCCTCGAGTCGTAATTCTTAAAAAACTTGCTAAACTAGGATTATGGTGCAAAAAAAGCAATTGCTGTGGGTACTTGGTTTAATTCTTGGGCTGGGGTTTTTAAGCATCAGTATCCTTGGATTTTTTGCTGCCCAAGCCTCGGTTCGCAGCAGCATTCAAACCCAAAGTCTGCCTTTGGCTGGCGATAGTGTCTACTCCGAAGTTCAACGCCAATTGCTTCGTCCTATATTTATTTCGGCACAAATGGCAGAAAACACTTTTTTGCGAGACTGGGTGCTGAGTGGCGAAAATAACCCCCAATCGGTGATTCGTTACCTTGCCAACATCAAAAAACAGTTTAATGCCAACACCAGTTTTTTTATTTCCGAACGCAGCAAGAAATACTATTACGCTGGCGGTATCTTAAAAACTTTAGCGAAAACCGACCCTCGAGACGACTGGTATTTTCGCTTTACCGCCCAAAAAGCCCGCTATGAACTCAGTTCCGATACCGACCAAGCCAACCGCAACCAACTGACTATTTTTATCAATTACCGCTTACTTGATGCTGGAGGTCGTTTACTTGGCGTGACTGGGGTTGGGGTTACTTTTGATTCACTCAATAAACTGATCTCGAGAATCGAGGATCGGTTTTCACAACGGGTTTATTTTGTTTCCAATCAGGGCAATCTGATGTTGGCAGATAAACAACACTTTGGAGTCAAAGACATCCGTCAAATTTCGATTAAAGACCTAGAAGGGCTTGGCACTGTGGCGGCTCAGATTTTAAGTAGCAAAAATGCAAAACAAACTTCGTTTACCCGCCAAGGCGCGACGGTTCAACTCAATTCAAGATACATCAGCGAACTTGGTTGGTACTTACTGATTGAACAAGACGAAAGCAGTGCCACCGCCCCATTTTTACGCTTGTTATTACTGAATTTATTGTTTGGTATTATTGCCACAGCACTGGTTTTGGGTTTGACGGTACTGGCAATCAATCAGTATCAGCGTCGGCTCGAGTTTTTTGCCACCACCGATGCGTTGACAGGAGCAAATAACCGTTCGATTGGCGAAGCCCTACTCGAGCAAGCCGAAAAAGAAAGTAAGCGTGAACAAAAAGCCTTGAGTTTGATTATTTTTGATATTGATGATTTCAAAAAAATCAATGACACCTACGGACACAGTGCCGGTGACACGGTACTGCGCGAAGTGGTGAGTTTGAGTAAAACCGTACTCCGCAACAGCGACACGATGATTCGCTGGGGTGGCGAAGAATTTTTAATGCTCCTAAAAAACTGTCCACTTGAGAATGCTGTCAAACTCGCCTCGGAACTAAACCAAATTATTGCTGCCCACCCGTTTGTGATTGAAACAAAAAACATCCGAGTAACCGTCAGTGTCGGCGTAGCCCAACTCGAGCCACAAGAAAACCTGACCCAACTGATCAAACGCACCGATGATGCCCAATACCACGCCAAGAAAAACGGAAAAAATCGGGTCACGGAAGCCAAATTAGCCCAACTGAGGCTGTTGTGATTTATGTTGAATGCCCACGCGATGCTTGGCAAGGGATGCAAACATTTATTCCTACCGAACAAAAAATTGCACACCTCAAAAACCTGCTTGAAGCAGGATTTACGCACCTTGACTGTGGCAGTTTTGTCTCGAGTCACGCCATCCCACAAATGGCAGACACCGAAGCGGTACTTGAAGCACTACCCGCAACAAAAGCCGATTTACTCTGCATCATCGCCAATCAAAAAGGTTTAACTCGAGCCTTGGCTTGCAAAAAAGTAAGTAGTGTTGGCTATCCGTTGTCCATTTCAGATACATTCCAGCGCCGCAACACCAACACTTCACTCGAGGATTCATGGGGATTGGTTGCAGAAATTCAGTCTCGAGCCGAGCATTTACGGTTGGTGGTTTACCTTTCAATGGGATTTGGCAACCCATACAATGACCCGTGGGATGTGGAATTAGTCCTTGAGAGCGTGGCGCACCTACGCGAAATTGGTATTCAGAACATCGTTCTTGCCGATACTTACGGTATTGCCGATGTTGCTCGAGTGCAACAAGTTACAAGCGCAGTCGTTCAAAATTTTGGCAATCAAAACATCGGTGTGCATCTCCATGCTCGAGCCGAAGCTGCTGTTGGTCTAGCCCAAGCCGCCTTAGATGCTGGAATTACATGGCTTGAGGGAACACTTGGTGGGATTGGCGGTTGTCCATTTGCTGGCAATCATTTAATCGGGAATTTACCCACGGAACTGGTCTTGCCACTTCTGTCACACAACATTAATCTCGAGTGCATCCCAGAATTAACACAGAACGCACTCGAGATAGCAACAACTTTTTTGTAATCAGTCAGGATACGCCTCTCTTTGTCTGCACCAGTGGAAAAAATGACGAAAAACGAAAACGGATGTTTAGATGCCAAAGCACCTCCTTTCACGTACTTCTGACTTTCATGCTAAAGACAAAACCTGATGCTTACCTGATATTAATTGACAGGCAAATCGGCATATAAAGTTTTTAGAGACAATTCAAAAGAAATACTTGGAAAAGAAATGATTGCCGCACCCGAAAACGACTGATAGCGCCTAGAACCATCTGCTTGACGGGTGTACACTTCGGCTAAAGGCTCGGATTGTGAAAGCAACACGTACTGCTCGAGACTTGGAATGGTCTGATAATTCTGCCACTTCTCACCACGAGCCAACAATTCTGCCATACTCGATAAAACCATAAAGACAGCTGTCAATTCACCTGCAACAAAGACAAGCAATTCTGTTGGTCGAACGACTTGCAATTCAAAGACTGCAAGTACCCTTTGAAGACCGTGCAAAACGTGTTCAATTCTTACAACATCGTTATGTGCGATTCCAGCCTCACCGTACACATGGATATTGCCGTTCACAAATTCATGCCGCTCGAGGCTCGAGCTTTCAAACTCGAGAAACTGTTCAAAGGACAAAGCGGTTTTGACCGGCGCGGAACGCATACGCCATAATACCACGTTGACACATCCGCCCCTAGTTGCGTAAACTAGGCATACGGCAATGACGAGAACCTGAGCAATCAGCATCACCTCCGAGCCAATGGAAGAAAGAGACGGCGGTGACACGCCGACCCAAATCTCGAGTAGAACCATTCGGGAGCGCCCGACACAGCGCAAGCCGTTCAAGACGGCATAAGGCTCGAGAACCGCGAGGCTCGAGTGAAGTTGGGTGGTAACGCGCAAACAGCGCCCCAGCAGAACGCACAATGCGTTGGCTGGGGTTTTTATGTTGCCAGAAATATTTCTCGAGTGGGTTCAGAAAAATCAAAAGCGATTGTTAGCGCTTGGGATTCATGAAATTGAAACAAATAAAAATCCAGATTGGAACAATCCAAGTATTTTACACTCAGCACGGGCAATTTTTTGGACAAATCTCAATGCAGGAGATGTGACAATTTGGCAAGCTGGACATTTCGATTTTTTGGTTTATAGCTCTGATAATGACCTTCTATTGGGTGATTCAGTATTTCTCGAGATAGAAAAAACAAGTGGGGATGATGACGGAATAGGTAGAAAAAAAATTAGCATTTCAGAATCGTCCTTTGACATTATTCTTAAACCATTTTTTCAACAATTGATTACCAGTCAACTGTAGGGGCGACCCTTGTGGTCGCCCTGCCACACGACATTTCTTGAGGTACACCAAAAAATTAAATGTGAAATTTCAAATAATGTCGTCTCACGCGGGAGGGTACAAGACCCTCCCCTACGAAAACAAAAAGGGCTTTTTATGTTCAACGTTTTGACAATTCAAAACCAATCAACTGTAGGGGCGAACCCCTGTGTTCGCCCTGCTAGGACGGCATTTCTCGAGATGAACCAATTGGATTTAATAAAAATGATTCAAAGGGAATTCCAATTTATATTTTCTCAGAGGACAGACACGGGGGTCTGTCCCTACAAAATCAAAAAAAATTCTCGATTGCCCAAGGAAATCATGACTGAATTGCAATATCCCGAGAAATTACTTGAATGGCTCGAGAACAATCAAGTCATTCTTGAACTAAATCATTTGCAGATTGAAAAAACGTGGCGCAATCCTCATTGGGATACTCCAGAAAATTTGCACTCAGGTGGAATTGACCTTGTATCGGTAAACTCAAAAGGAGATTGGAGTGTAATTTGTTCCTTTACTGCTTGGCGGAGCGGTGAGTTTGATTGGGATATTGTCACAGGTATTAATTCTTCAAACGAACAGATTAATTGCGGCTCAGTCGTTTTAAGTCCAAGTCCTTTTGAAGATAGGTTTCTCGAGGAAACCAGAGAGCGATTTCTTATTCAAAATGGAGACTTATCTCCATTATTTACCTATTTATTTAACCGTTTTTTGAAATTCGGAGGAATCAATGAAATTTAATGAAGTCAGTCCACAAGTCAGCTACAAAAACATCAAGGGTTTGTGGAGTTTCGTCAATGTTTGCTAAATTAAAACAGGAGTGATGTGAAAATAATTAGCTTACGACTCACAAATTTTCGGGCTTTTGAAAGTCTTAACGTCAAATTTCATAATAATCTGACTGTTTTTGTTTCTGAAAATGGTGGGGGAAAAACATCGGTTCTTGAAGCAATCAATATCCTTCTGAGTCGGTTTGCAACTCAACTTATTCGTAAGGATGGGAAGTCACTGATTCAAAATGACATACGAGTTGACAGTAAGGACAAGTTAGTTGATTCTACGCAGATTGGTTTGCTGGCAAACATCTCTACTCAATATATAGGACTGTTGGCAGCCAAACGCCGTGATAAAAATACAAAAATCATTTCAGAGCAAACTGAAATAGATTTTGGTATCGCTAAAGAAATTAAAACGGATGGGGCTTTTGAAGAATTTATAAAAAATCTACTTGCTTCCGAGAATAGTAATCTATCCTATGAATTACCTTTAATTCGTTTCTATGGCACAAATCGTGTTTTTCTCGAGGAAGTAGAACGAAGAACCGACTTCCGTAAGCAGTTTAAGCGATTTGAAGCCTTAGAAGGCGCTTTTGGGGCAGTGAGTAATTTTCGTACCATCTATGAACGTTTTGATTATTTTGAACGTCTCGAGAACGAAGCTCAAAAGGAACGCAGAGATTTTGAATATCAGTTACCAGACTTAAAAGCCATGCGTGAAGCCATCCAAATCATGCTTCCAGGATTTAAGCATCCGCGTACCAAACTTAAACCCTTGCAATTTGTGATTGATCAAACACTCGAGGATGGAACTGTTAAAACACTCCGTCTTTCCCAGCTTAGTGATGGCTTTCGTACTGTGTTAGCCCTTGTTATGGACTTATCGTTACGAATGGCGCAAGCCAATCCATTTTCGGAAACTGGTAGTGATCCACTGCACCAAGAAGCCATTGTTATCATTGACGAGATAGACTTGCATTTGCATCCAATGTGGCAACAACGAATTCTCGAGGATTTACGACGTACTTTTCCAAACACACAATTTATTGTTAGTACCCACAGTCCACAAGTTTTATCTACAGTTCCAGCAGAATGTATTCGGGTTATTGAAAACAATCAGATTTTTGTTCCTTCTGGTACAGAAGGGGCTGAGTCAAATCGAATCCTAAAACGCATTTTGGGAGTTGACCCTAGACCGCAGAACAACATGGCAACTCGAGAATTACTTGAGTATCAAGACCTTGTTTACAAGAACCAATGGAATTCACCTCGAGCCAAAGAGTTACGAACGATTTTAGATCAACGCTACCTTGGCGAAGAACCAGCCTTGCTCGAGGCTGACTTATTCATTGAGAACCGCACTTGGGAGCAGAACCAATGAAACTTGTTTTCAAAAATCCTGTTGCCCCTAGAGAATTATCCACTTTTGAGCGTGACGATCCAAAAGCCACTTGGGAAAATTTACGAAACTTTGAAAATGTCTATGCTGGCATTAGAGACCAAATTATCAACGACCAATATGGACTTTGCGCTTATTGCGAATGCAAAATATCGGGTTCAGAACCACTCACGACTCGAGTAGAACATTTTCATCCAAAATCAGATGCAACCGACCCCTTAATCAATTGGGCATTACTTTGGTCAAATATGATTGGCGTTTGTAATGGTGGTGATAAACCTTACCTGCATGAACGCAACCCTCCGTATCCTTTGCCCGAAAACCTGAGTTGTGATTCGCACAAAAATCATATGGAACAGATGGGGAAAATATCAAAAGACTGCGAAGGCTTTATTCTCAACCCACTAACCATAATTGCATCACCCTGTTTGTTTTGGTTTAACCCAAAGAATGGTTTTCTCGAGCCAAATGCACAACACTGTGAAACCATTCAATTAGAATCTAATAAGTTTAGCAGTGTTTTTGAATTGGTCGAAAACACTATAAAAATACTCAACTTAAACTGTGACCGATTGGTACAGCAACGGCTTGTTGTATTCAGAAACATAGAACATAACAAAAAGGAATGGCGAAATGCCAACCGAGACGTGACCTTAAACTTAATCAGTCGTTATTTAGATCATCAATGGAGACCGTTTTTCACAACAATTCGCTTATGTCTTGGGCAAGTTGCCGAGCAGTACCTAAAAAATCTTGACTTTAGAGGATGAATTATATGACAGCAAATACAAATATCTCCAACAATTTTATGCACAACATCTCGAGAATTCAAAACCAATCAATTGTAGCGAACCCTCGTGTTCGCCCTGCTATATTAAAGATTCTGACATCTATTGCGATTTGCTGAGAACTGAAGGAGAAATATGTTCCCTATTGGTATTTTCATAGCTACTCACGAAATTCCAAAAAAATATTCAAGATGGATTTTACTGATAATTGTTTTAATCATTTTCTCTACTTTTTTTTTCCGTAATAATGTCATAGTGGGTTTTCGGATTGATAACTCAAAAAATATTACTAACGAGAAAATTTTTATCGGAAAGTCGAATGCTGATTTATCAAAAGAAATTTCAGCATTGATTCTTAAAAAAGTTTATCGCAATGGAGATAGCGGTTTTACTGGAGCAAACATTCATGCAAGTCTTTTTTTCTTTTCGATTTTTTTGATTGCTTTACTTTGGGATTTTGGAAACTTTTATCTTGAAAAAAACCGAAAATACGTCTGTTTGTTATTTTACATATTATCATTTTCTCTTTTGATATTTTTGTTTTTATTCTCTGGTTTTATGGAACAGTATTTCATGGGACTTTTCTTTAGCCAAACCTTAAAGGATTTCCCTCAAATCATTGGATATGATGATCCATACGCTGCCATCAAATTTTATGGCTCGGCTTATTTTGCAATGGGTTTTTACAAAGAAATATCAAAAATCATTCGTAGTTCAAAAGATTGAAATGGAATTTATTGAAATCAGGACGGCGTTTCTCGAGATAAGCCAAAGACAGAACCATAAATCAATTCAAAGGAAATTTCAAATAATGTCGTTCCACAGGGCGAGGCATACCTCGCCCCTACGAAAAACCAAACAACCCATGCAAACGAGGTCTTATGAAATTTAATGAAGTCAGTCCACAAGTCAGTTACAAAGATGTCGAAGCCACCGTTCTCGAGTTCTGGAAGTCTCGAGACATTTTCGGGCAGACCGAACAAAAACCTGCCCCTAGTGGCGAATTTGTTTTTTACGAAGGACCCCCTACCGCCAATGGGCAACCCGCCATGCATCACGTTCTGGCTCGAGCCTTCAAGGATATTTTTCCACGTTTTAAGGTCATGAATGGTTTTCATGTCACTCGAAAAGGCGGCTGGGACACCCACGGGCTGCCTGTGGAAATCGCTGTCGAGAAGAAAATGGGCATGAAGGGGCGCAACCACGGCTCATCCCGCGCCGAACTCGAGGAATTTAACCGCTTGTGCCGTGAGTCTGTGTTTAGCAACATCAAAGACTGGAATTATTTTACCGAACGCCTTGGGATGTGGGTAGACCTCGAGAATGCGTATGTGACTTATAAAAACGAGTACATTGAATCGGTTTGGAATCTCTTAAAACGACTTTGGGATAAGGGTCTGGTCGAGCGTGACTTTAAGGTTGTGCCAGTTTCGCCACGCATTGGCAGCACGCTTTCTAAAGCCGAACTGGGCGACGAAAACAGTTACCAAATGGTGGATGACCCGAGTGTTTATGTGCGTCTTCCAGTTAAACTCGAGACTACCCCAGAAGCACTAAAGTCAAGCCTCGAGGCACAAGGCATAGATTTAACCAAGCTCGAGCAGCCAGCCTTGATTGTTTGGACAACCACACCGTGGACACTGCCAAGCAATACTTTAGCCGCCGTCAATCCAAATCTCGAGTATGCCTTGTGCGGCAGCCCGATGGGTCATATCATCATTGCAAAAAATGCCGTCGAGCGAATCTCGAGTCTAAACAAAGAAGCCCCACCGCTCGAGGTGTTGGCAACCTTCAAAGGCGAACTGATGCACTTTTGGCAGTATGAGCAGCCTTTCCCAGAAGTCTTTGAAGAACTTGGTCTAAACCTCGAAAAATTCGCCCTACCAAAACCAAACACCGTAGGGGCGAGGCATGCCTCGCCCAACACCAAACCCCACCCTCGAGCGCACATTGTCGTCCTAGCCGATTTTGTTGGCGACGAAGATGGTTCTGGTCTAGCACACCAAGCCCCAGTTTACGGCGCAGAAGACTTGGAAGTTGGGAAATCCTACGACTGCGTTCTCTGCTTTGGCACAAACGGCAACGGCATCATGCAAGTCACCGATGAGCGCGGTAAGTTCTTTAAGGATGCCGATAAAGGCTTAATCAAAATCATGAAGGAACGGGGCGTGATGTACCACGCGGGTACGCTGAAGCACCGTTACCCATTCCATGACCGCACTGGCGACCCAATTTTGTACTTTGCCCGTCCGAGTTGGTTTATTCGCACCGAGAAAATGGCAAAACGCATGTCCGAGACCAACCAAGCCATCAATTGGGTGCCTGAACATATCCGCGATGGACGCTTTGGCAAGTGGCTCGAGGGCAATGTGGATTGGGGCATCAGCCGTGAACGCTATTGGGGTTCGCCGTTGCCTTTTTGGGTCTCTGAGGATGGGCGCGATTATGTTTGTATTGGCTCAGTGCAGGAACTCGAGAACTTAATGGGCAAAAAACTCGAGAATGAAGATTTACACCGCCCATACATTGATGATGCAACGTTTATCAAGGACGGCAAGAAGTTTTCTCGAGTCCCAGAGGTGCTGGATGTCTGGTTTGATTCTGGAGCAATGCCTTATGCCCAGTGGCATTTGATGCTTGGGGAAGATGGTACGGCGCAGAATCTCGAGACCTTTAATAAGCACTTCCCAGCCGATTACATCTGCGAGGCAATTGACCAGACTCGCGGCTGGTTTTACAGTTTGCACGCCATCGGAACACTTTTGTACGACCAACCAGTCTATAAAAATGTAATTTGCCTCGGGCATTTGGTGGATGAAAAAGGCGCGAAGATGTCCAAATCCAAAGGCAATGTGGTTGAGCCTTTGCCCGCTTTTGATAAGTTCGGAGCGGACAGTGTGCGTTGGTACATGTTCACGGGTTCTGAACCGGGCGATACCAAGCGTTTCTCGGAGCGTTTAATTGCCGAGGGGCAACGCGGTTTTATCAATACACTCTGGAATGTTTACAGTTTTTTTGTTTTGTACGCCAACCTCGATAATCCAGACCTGAACACCGCCCCACCACTTCTCGAACGCCCAGAAATTGACCGTTGGCTCATCTCGAGACTCGAGGGTTTGACCCAAACCGTGACCGATGCCCTCAATAACTATGATGCACGTAAGGGCGGTAAGGCACTGGAAGCCTTTGTGGATGAACTGAGTAATTGGTATGTGCGCCGTAATCGTCGGCGTTTCTGGACTCAGGACGGGGCAGTAGACTCGAGCGCTTATGCAACTTTGTACGAGGCACTTGTGACAGTCACAAAATTGGCTGCGCCGTTCACGCCGTTTTTATCTGAAAGTTTGTATCAGAATTTGGTTTGCGGCGTAGACTCGAGTGCGCCTGAAAGTGTGCATTTATGTGATTTTCCCAAGTTTAACCCAAGTCGTTTTGATGCTCAACTTGTTTCTGAGATGCAAGTTGTAATTCGCACTGTGGATTTGGGTCGGGCAGCACGTGGACAAGCCAACCTTAAACTTCGTCAACCCTTACAAGAAGTCATGCTCCGCGCAAGGGAAAACGCTGATAATCTGGCACTCGAGCGCTTCTCGAGTACCATTGCCGAAGAACTGAATGTCAAAGCCGTAAAGTTACTCGAGGAAGGCACAACCCTAATTTCGTATAACCTCAAACCGAATTTACCGACGCTTGGGCGCAAATACGGCAAGAACATCCCCGCCATCCGAACAGCCTTACAAAATAGCGATTCGAGTAAAATTGTAGCGCATGTCAATCGCAGCCAGAATTTTCTACTCGAGACCGATGATGGTGCTTTTGACCTCGAGCCAGCCGACGTGCTGGTAGATGCTTTATCCCCAGAAGGCTTTGCCGCCGTAGAGCAAGATGGTTTATTAGTGGCGTTTACCACAACGCTTTCCCAGGATTTAATTCTTGAGGGCTTAGCTCGGGATTTACTCCGTGCTGTGCAGCAAGCCCGTAAAGATTCTGGCTTAGAAGTCAGTAACCGCATTGCTTTACGGCTCGAGCTAACAGGCGACACGCTCGAGGCTGCCAGAGCATGGGAAGCCACTTTGCGTGAAGATACGCTTTGTGATTCACTCGAGTACGCCGCGCCTTTACCCACAGATTTTTTGGTCAGTCTCGAGGAAGGTGGACAAATCGGGCTTGCTAAGGTCTGACATAAATTTTCGTAGGGGCGAACCCCTGTGTCATGTACTCCGAATTAATCAAGAAAAACGTGTGCAACGCGAAAAAGTCCTCCCCTGTCGTTAGACAGTTGGGAGGTGTCAGGAGTGCAACGAGTGACGGAGGGGTCTGCGGCGCGGAAACGAAGAGACGCTGTGCAAGACCCCTCCGACGCGCTTTGCTTGCCACCATTAGCACGCAGTGCTAATCGTCCTGCTTCGCGGGGAGGACAAAACCAAGTGCCAAGTCACGAATTGGAACATAAGATTTATTGTCACAAACAGCAAAAATGATTAAGTCGGAGTACATGACCCCTGTGTTCGCCCTGTATCACAACATAAATCACATTTTTCTAAAGGTCAATCATGATTGTTCAAATCAACACATTCAATGATGATTGGCTGCGGATGCGCTACAGCCTTTGGTCAGATGCGACACTCGAGGAACACCGCGAAGAAATAGAAGAATTACTCGAGGATGCTGATAACTGCGCTCAGTTTATGGCGTACTCGAGTGCCGGCGTTGCGGTTGGTTTTGCCGAAACCTCCATTCGCCACGAGTATGTCAATGGCACAAATTCTAGCCCTGTGGCATATCTCGAGGGGGTTTATGTAGAAACTTTAGCTCGTCAATCGGGCGTTGGGGCTGCTTTAATCGAGGCGGTTGCCGCTTGGGGAGCATCACAGGGTTGTTTAGAACTGGCTTCCGATGTGCCTATAGATAATTTGGTTAGTCAAAATGTCCATCTGGCATTGGGTTTTGTTGCTACTGAACGGGTGGTGTTTTTTGTGCGTCCTTTGGTAGCCAAGACCGATTAGCTCAGGGTATTCCACCTGACCGTTGGCACAGTTAAGCAATTTATTTTTTATGATACGCTTCGCCCCGTATGTTTAGCCGTAAGCGTTTGAAAAACTTTCAACCCCCAATCCGACAATTACTATTGTTGGGTTTAGTTGTTCTACAAAGTATTGCCATTATTGCGCTGCTGTTGGCGGCTCGAGCCAACACCTCAACTTTACAACTCGAGAATGCTGGAATGATTATGCAGCATGTTTCCGAAAGTGTTCTCGAGCGCACCCAACGTTTTCTTGCCCCCGCCGAACAATCGGCTCGAGTGCTACAAGGCTTAATCAATCGTGGTTCACTTGCCCCCAAAGGACAGGCTTTTGAGGATTATTTACTCGAGCAGTTACGGGCTGTGCCGCAATTGACTGGTCTGTACTTTGGTGGCAACGATGGTGGTTTTATTTTTGCAAGGCGTGAAAGTTATGGTTTTAGTTTTAAGGAAATCGAAGTCACGCAGGGTCGTCGGATGATTAAGTTCAGAAAACTTGATGCCAAAACAACCGTTTTTTCTGATGCAAAAATTGTAGATGATGGTTACGACCCTCGAGTTCGCCCTTGGTTCAAAAAGGCGTTAAGCCGAAATGCCCTAATTTGGACGGGTCCCTATGTTTTTTTTACCTCACAGCAACCAGGTATCACTGCCGCCTTGCCTGTTACCCAAGCAAATGGTCAAAAAATCGGTGTGGTTGGGGTTGATATTGAAATTTCGGTTTTGTCTGATTTTATGAGTCATATTCCAACCAGTCAAAATGGAGCAGCTTTTATTGTCACCAAAGCTGGTGAGGTTGTGGGGCTACCAGATTTAACCAAGAAACTACAACCCAACAGCCGAACCTTGCCTAAATTACTTGAAATTGGCAGTGTCCAAGCAATTGCTTTACAAAAATTGGGGGCGAAAACCCAGAGTTTGCAAAATTACCAAGTTGCTAACAAGCAATGGGTGGGTTTGATGCGTCCTTTACTGATTAACCAAGATGCCGATTGGTTGCTGGGTATTCATGCGCCAAAAAATGATTTTGTCGGCTCGAGCGAAGCCGTTTTTAACCGTCAATTATGGCAAATTGTTGTGGTTAGCTTTTTAGTGATTATCTGTGCAATTCCTTTGATTTGGCGAATCTCGAGTCCGATAGACACTTGGTATAAACGCGCCACCACCGATGAATTAACCCAACTTCTGAACCGCACCGAGTTTATTGACCGCGCTAAAAAAATCCTCAGTCAGACCAGCACTTCTAGTGTGGTGGTGATGTTTGATTTGGATAAATTCAAAACTGTCAATGATGTTTTTGGGCATGATGCGGGTGATAAAGTCCTCAAAACCATCACCAGCCGTTTATGTGAACGGGTACGCCCCAATGATTTGGTTGCTCGTTTTGGTGGCGATGAATTTGCCTTGTTACTGCCAAATATCTCTCCAGAAACTGCCGAAGAACGACTCGAGCAGTGGCGCTTAGAAATTGTTGAACCGTTTAAGCAAATGGTCAGTGTTAGCGTTGGTATGGCAGAAATCAACTCGCCAGAACAACTCGAGCAAAAGCTGACCGAGGCTGACCAAGCGCTTTTAATGGCAAAACACACTGGTAAGAACCGAATTATTCAAAATCCGCAAAATATTATTCTTGGCTAATGTCCGAGTAACCCTTGAACACTGGCTTTAAGGTCAGTCGAAGCGACCAAGCTCGAGCCGACCAACACCGCATTAAAGACACCCTCGAGCGAAATCAACTCAGCGCGGTTTGAGTACCCAGATAAGGCAATCAGTACCCCTTCAAAGTCGTATTCTCTTGCCAGTAAACCAAGTCTTGGGGCTGTGCCAAGGTTTATGTCTAAACTGATTAAATCGCGGTTATTGACCCCAATAATTCTCGAGCCAGCTTCTAAGGCAATATCCAGTTCGTCTTCGGTGTGAACCTCGACTAAGGCATCTAAACCCACGGTATGGCAAGCCTCGAGATAAGTTTTGGTGAGTTTGCCCAGCACATTGACCAAGAGCAGCACCGCCGAAGCTTGGGCTTGGACAGCTTGCACCAGCATCGCGGGATGAAGCACAAAGTCCTTACAAAGCGTCGGTAGTGGCACTTGGCTCGAGACCAAGGCTAAATCCTCAAACGACCCCAGAAAGCGCCGTGGTTCGGTCAGCACCGAAATCGCACTTGCGCCGCCCGCAGCGTAGGCTTGGGCTGCCTCGAGTGCGGACAAGCCAGTGTTCAGGTCGCCGCGTGGTGAAGCGCGTTTGACCTCGGCAATCAGTTTCAGTTTTGAGCCAGTTAGGGCATTTTCAAAACGCCGTGAGCTTTCTCGAGCGATTAATTCATGGCTGGCATCGGTATAATCTAAGGCTCGCGGACGACAAATATCGCCTAATGTACCTTCGAGTTTTGAAACATCTGGTAATTCCATTCTGTCAGTATGACACGACACCACGCCACCCAAGATGACACGCCCTGTACACAACCCGTTAAGCTGGTAGCCATGAAAGCCCTAATTTTTGATTTTGATGGCACAATCCTAGACACCGAAACCCCTGAATTTACGGTTTGGACTGAACTTTATCAGCGTTACGGACAAGTTTTAAGTGCCACCGATTGGGGACGTGGTATTGGCACTTGGGGTGGTTTTGACCCCTGGCTTGACCTTGAAGAAAAACTTGGACACGCCCTACCTCGAGAAACCCTGCAAGCTGAGCATCGGACTGAGGTACTGCGCTTAATTGGAAAATCTGAGTTGCTACCCGGCACAAAAAATTTGATGCTCGAGGCAAAAACGATTGGTCTCAAACTTGCCATTGCTTCCTCGAGTGACCATGATTGGGTCTCTGGTTGGACACAAAAACATGGCATTTTAGAATTGTTCGATGCCCTTGCCACACGTTACGAGGTTGAACATGTCAAACCAGACCCAGCACTTTTTTTATTGGCACTGCATAAACTTGGTTTTGCGCCACATGAAGTCGTTGTTCTCGAGGATTCGCCCAACGGCGCACGAGCGGCTCTAGCGGCTGGAATTGCCTGTGTGGTGATACCGAACGCTGTGACCAAGCATCTCGAGTTTCCAAGTGGGGTGATTCGCTTGGAAACATTACAAAACGTGACACTCGAGGATTTAGAGCGTAGAGTGAAGCCATGAAATTATCTGAAAGCGAAATTACAGCGCGTTTAAGTCACTTGCCAGATTGGACATTTAAGAATGGCAAGCTGACTCGGTTTTTTAATTGCCCGACCTATGCCAGTGGTGTGGCACTGGCAGTAGAAATTGCGATGCTGTCGGAAAAAATCAATCATCACCCAGATTCCTTAGAAATCATGTACAAAAAACTTCGGGTGGCGTATATCACCCATGATGTTGGTGGAATTACGGCTTTGGATTTTGAAGCTGCCGAGAAAGTCAGTGATTTAATTTAGGAGTTTTATGTCTTACGAAGGTTTTACGTTTAAGTTACTGACTGAGCGTTTTGGTTTGACCATTACTCAAGTCAATCAATTATTTGATGCGATAGCGCCAATTGCTCCGAGCGAATTGCTGGTGGCGGTTTTAGATCGTGGCTTACCTTTGGTTATTAGCAAAGGGACAGAGAAAGCTCGTTCAGAACACATTATTGCGCCAATACTCCTCGAGGTTAGGGAAGTCCTTGAGCGGTCAATTGCAATCTTTTCTGGCGTGGCTTTTAATGTTGATCGAAAGTTAGGACTGCATGGTTTTTGTGATTTTCTCATCAGCCAAAATCCAATGTTGATTGAAATAGAAGCTCCTGTTGTTATGTTGGTCGAAGCTAAGCGCGAAGATGTTTCGGGGGGCATCGCTCAATGTGTCGCAGAAATGGTAGCGGCACAACGTTTTAATATCAACCAAGGTAAACCTAAAGAAAAAATTTATGGGGCAGTTACAAGCGGCACAGATTGGCGTTTTCTCGAGTTACAAGGCACAGATGTTCGTTTGGATTTACGCGATTATAGCATCCAAGAACTGCCAGCCATACTTGGGGTGCTGACCTTTATGGCAAAAGCAGTGTAGACCCAGCCCCTCGAATTCCCAAGGCTACAAGGTATAAACTATTCACCATGAACCGCAACGATAGCCTATCCCGTCTCGAGTCCTCTAAATCTGAACCTTTTGATTTCTTAATTATTGGCGGTGGCGCAACGGGATTAGGGGCGGCGGTTGAAGCTGCGGCTCGTGGGCATAAAGTTGCGCTGGTCGAAAGCCATGATTTTGCCAAAGGCACAAGCAGCCGAAGTACCAAATTGGTGCATGGTGGGGTGCGTTATCTGGCTCAAGGCAACATTGGGCTGGTACGTGAGGCGCTGCGTGAACGTGGGCGTTTACGTCGCAACGCTGCCCATTTGGTACGTGACCTTGAGTTTGTGATTCCAGCCTATGATTGGTGGGCGGGTCCGTATTATGGGGTCGGCTTAAAGGTTTACGATGTGCTGGCGGGTAAACTGAACTTGGGAAGCAGCAAACTGATTTCCAGAAATAATGCACTTGAACGCATTCCAACCCTCGAGCCAGAAGGTCTGCAAGGCGGGGTGGTCTATTTTGATGGACAATTTGACGACTCGAGACTGGCGGTTACACTGGCGCAAACTGCCAGTCACAAAGGGGCAGCAATTTGTAACTACACCCCAGTCAAAAGCCTGATTCACGAAGCAAACCGTGTGGTTGGTGCAATTGTGCTTGACCTCGAGAGCGGGCGTGAAATTGAAATTCGGGCGAAAGCCGTGATTAACTCGACGGGTGTTTTTACCGACAGCATTCGTAAAATGGATGACCCAGAAGCCAAAAGTGTGATTTCACCCAGCCAAGGGGTGCATTTGGTGCTACCCAAAGAATTCTTTCCGGGCAACAATGCTTTAATGGTCCCTCGCACCGATGACGGACGGGTGTTATTTGCTGTGCCGTGGCATGGCAAAGCGATTATTGGCACAACCGATACACCAGTGCCGACCATTGATGCCGAGCCTCGCCCACTCGAGCAAGAACTCGAGTTTTTAGTCGAACACGCTGGGCGTTACCTGACCAAAGACCCAGTGCGTTCCGATGTGTTGGCGGTTTATGCGGGTTTACGTCCATTGGTCAAAGCCTCAGATTCAGATGGCAACACCTCGGCGCTCTCGAGAGACCACACGATTTTGGTTTCACGCACGGGCTTATTAACAATTGTTGGCGGTAAATGGACAACCTACCGCAAAATGGGCGAAGATGTGATTAACAAAGCTGCACCGATTGCTGGTTTAGAGCTTAAAGAATCCCCGACTCCAGAAATGCGTTTGCATGGTGCGCCAAGCATGGCAGATTCTCCAGACCAAATCGGTGGTTCGTTTGAAGAAAGCCTGAGCATGTACGGAACGGACTCCAAGCACATCCAAGGCATGATTCAAGACAACCCTGAACTGAGCCAAAAAATCCACGAAAAACTACCGTATATCACCGCCGAGATTGTCTGGGCAGTGCGACAAGAAATGAGCCGCACTTTAGAAGATGCCTTGTCCAGACGCACCCGAGCTTTATTGCTCGATGCCAGAGCCGCCCTTGAAGCTGCGCCGCTTGTGGCAAGCCTCATGGCAAAAGAACTTGGGCGTGACCAAGCATGGCAACAAGCTCAAATAGATGCGTTTCGCGCTCGAGCCGAAGCCAGTTTGCTGTCCTGAGCGCCAAGTAAAGTCATGTACCTACCGATGTGGTTACTCGTCCATGTACCGATGTGGTTACTCATCCCAGGCAGCAATCCGAAGCCTTGCCCGTTCTGCTCGTTTAGAATCGCCTAGGGCTTCATAAATTCCAGACAACACCGTCCAAGCCTGCTCTGCATAATTTTCGTGTTGGGTGGCAAGGTGAGCGTACCAAGCAGCCCGACGCAAATCCTGATTGGCTTGGGCAAAACGCGATGCCTCGAGCAGCAAACTCAGGTGTGTGGCATGGAGCATTTCGCGTTTATCCTCGCACCAGTCAGAATCACATCCAGCCATATATGAGCCACCATATAATTGAATGGCTTGTGAAAAAGTCGCCTCGTCTGGAACAAGTTCACACTGACGCACCAAGCCTTGGTACTGGGTGACATCAAATTCAATCTCGAGATTTGTTTTTAGGTAATAACGCCGATTTTTGGTAAAAACCACATCTTCATCTAAGGTTTTACGCAGACGATGCAAAGTGGTATGGAAAACACTGGCGGCTCGAGATTCGTCTTTATCGCGCCATAAGGCTTCAGCAGCTTCCCAAGTGGTCACACCATTGGGTCGCTCGAGTAAATAAAAAAAGAATTCGGCAGCTTTTTTAGAAGCCCAAGCCACTTCTACATCTTTATAAACAACGTTAATGCCACCAAGGGCTTTGGCTTCTATGGCTAAACCCGAGCTAATAACGTTTGCAGACGGGCGCGACAAAGCCGCCCGTTTTAAGCGAACATCTACCGCCTCGAGAATTTCAGAAGGTGTAAAGGGTTTGAGTAAGTAATCATCTGCGCCGACATTCATTCCAGCCCGTATGTCTGGGCGTTCGCTTAAGGCTGTTAAGAAAATAAACGGTGTGGTTTGCAAATGCGGTATTTCTCGCACTTTTTTACAAAATTCCAGTCCAGTCATAATTGGCATCGAAATATCAGAAATAATTGCATCTGGCACAAAATTCTCGAGCTTCGCAAGGGCTTCCAAAGGTTTTTGGAAACTGGTCACGCTATGCCCGCCACGTTCGAGAATGGTGACAATCAGACGCAGCAAAGAGGCTTCGTCATCAAGTACCAAAATGTTTGCCATAGGCGTAGTCTACCAAGTTTCAGGCTTGTCGTGTGGCGTGTTGCAAGTCTCAGGTGTGACGTGTTGCAAGTCTCAGGCGTGACGTGTTGCGAGGGTACGGGCGGTCTCGAGGATTTCGGTCACTGCCAATCGGTTGGGTGCAGCTTCTAAACTTAGGGCTAGTTGCTCTAAGCCTTTTTTTGCGTGCTGGTCTGCGATTTCTTGGGCAAAATCTACACAATGATACTTTTTTATCAACTCGAGAATATGCCCCACTTGCGCTTTGGTTTTGGCTTCGCGTGGCTGCTCGAGAATCGCCACAATCTCTAAGCGCTCTGTGACCGAAGCCACCTCGAGTAAACGTATCAGCATCAAAGTGCGTTTGCCTTCAAAAATATCTCCCGCGATTTCTTTGCCATACACAGCAAAATCAGCCGTTAAATTCAGGACATCATCTCTAATCTGAAAAGCAATACCTAAATCTAAGCCAGCCTCGAGTAAGCCTGTATCTGGCTCAACCCCAGCCGCCAAAGCCCCAAGCTGTAACGGCGCAACCACCGTATAAAAAGCAGTTTTTAGGCGCACCAACTGCAAATAGTCTTCTACACCCATATCCCAGCGTTTATTTTGTACCCAAGACAAATCTATGTGCTGCCCTTCGGCGGTGCGGTGAATCATCCCCAATCATCCCAAGGAAAGTTTTGTTAGTTTAAACTGTGGTATCCTTTATTCATCTTTGATAGAATGTCAAACATTGCGGGATTATTGTGTTGATAGGCACGGGGCTTTATCACTAGATTTGAAATTTAGTTTAATAATGTTTACAATGTAAGAAAGGATTTTAAGATATGGAAAATAAAAATAAAGAAATAACACAAAGTAGCTTTTTTGAATATCTTCTAAAAGTTGATAATTCAGTCTTGGAATACCTAAAATCTCATCAAGTTGCCACATATTTCAAACCTCAAGATATTAGCACTGCTGTTTGGAGTTACATTCTACGCCCAGCAAAACGGCTTAGACCAGCAGTTTTACTTTTGGCGGCAGGAGCAGTTGGTGGAGATCGGAAACATGCATTACCTGCTGCCGCGGGCATAGAGGTTTTTCACACATGGACATTAGTGCATGATGATTTAATTGACAATGATCTTTTGAGACGTGGTTTACCTTCAGCACATGAATTAGGTTCTGAATTAGGAAAGTCCAATCTTGGACTGTCCGAGATACTAGCTAAGGAATATGGCAGAAATCTTGCAATATTAACTGGCGATACTCAACATGGTTGGGCAACAACGCTATTCCTTGAAATGGCTATTTCAGGAGTTGTATCACCTCAGGTTGTACTTAAAATCGTTTACCAACTTCAGTCTTATGTTCTAGCTAAGCTAGTTTATGGTGAAACCCTAGATGTTCAATATAGTTATCAGACGACTTTTGAGTCAAGAAATTTAACTGATGAACAAATTGTAGAAATGCTTTGGCTAAAAACAGGTGTTCTCTATGAATTTTCGGGTTGGGCGGGTGCAATGATCGGGAAGAATTCAAACAATTCTGATGACCCCGAAATTCAAGCAATGAAAAACTTTACAAGTCTTTGTGGTACAGCTTTTCAATTGCAGGATGATATAATTGGTGTTGTAGGAGATGAATCCCAAACTGGAAAACCGTTTGGTTCAGATATTCGTGAAGGAAAAAAAACTATCATTGTGCTTGAAGCTCTTCGCAATGCAAAACCAACAGAGTATGACTTTTTAACAAAAATACTAGGAAATCGTGACTCGAGTATTGAAGATATAAAAAAGGTGGCATCACTGTTGCGTTCATTAAATGGAATTAAGAGAACTGAAGACCTAGCCAAACAATACATTGAAAAAGCCTTACCCCATTTAGATATTATTACCGACTCAGAATGCAAAAGATTACTTTTATTCTGGGCAAAATACATGATAGAAAGAACGTTTTAGAAATACCAATACAAAGGAATAATTGTGCAAAAAAAAAGTATACAAGTGTTCATCAGTTCATCAATGCGTGAGTTAGAATCTGAAAGGGAAATCATTCAGAAAACATTAGACGTTATCGGAAATTAGGATAAACTATTCGAGTGCTGCATTACGACAAACTCGTCAAGAATAAAACTCGCTTCTTAGCCCTGACTGGACTAACCAAAAAAGAATTCCAAGCCTTACTTCCATACTTTCAAGAAG
>JANNVX010000017.1:0-51584 GCA_031414595.1 Deinococcales bacterium | reverse complement strand
CGCTTCTTGAAAGTATGGAAGTAAGGCTTGGAATTCTTTTTTGGTTAGTCCAGTCAGGGCTAAGAAGCGAGTTTTATTCTTGACGAGTTTGTCGTAATGCAGCACTCGAATAGTTTATCCTAATTTCCGATAACGTCTATTCTTGCTCGAGGGCTGCCTGTACATATTTGCTTATTGCATCTTGGCTCGAGGATTTGGATTCTATTGCCCTACTTGGTGCGGTCTTGGGCTGTTCCTTGGGTTTGGTCATTTGATCGAGCATGGTTTTTATTTTTCGGCTCATCGGCTTGAGGTCGCCATCTGGCTTGGCTATCCATTGGTATTTATTACCGCTTGGGTGAGCGCTTGGGGGTAGCACGATATAACCACCTTCGCCGCGTATATCTCCGATGTGTTGCCCGTTTATTTCAAGTGGCTTGTTACGTTCACCTGTATGGGCAAAGAACAAATGCACACCACCGCCGCCGCTCCTTGCCATGGGTGCGCCCTTGGCAAGCTCGAGCAAGGCTTTAACTTCAGGATGCTCGAGACTGCTTTGTTCAAAATCCAAGATGGTTAGGTTAGAAACTTTGCCGCATATCACAGCAAAAGCGGGGGCAGTTTTGAATCTGGTTTGTGCTTCTTGGCTGTCCATTGGTTTTGATTGGTATTTTTTCCACGCACCAAGCGGTTTTTTATCATTACCGCATGGAATAACTGACCACCCTGCCTGTAATCGCTCGAGTGCTTCGTTAGAAACTGGGGTCACAGTACACCCGTCCTTGCAACAGCTTGCTCCAAGTGGCGTGTCCATTGCGGCACGTTCCAAGAATCGCCGCATTTCGAGCATTCAATCCTAAATGGGTTGTGCCGCGCACCGCACCATGAAAGGCTGTTAGCGCAAGTACACTGATTCGTTACCACTGGCTGTGGTTGGACTTGGGCAACTGGGTATAGGGGTACTTCGGTGTACTCGAGTCCGCCGCCCAATTGCTCCCAAGTGATGGTGTCAGTAATCGGCTTTAAGTTTTTGACCCGAGGTGCTACACTTTTGGTATCAGATTGTTTTGCCCTCGAGAGTCCCGCGCTTACGACGCGGGACATTATTTTGACCCCTCAAGAAACTCCATAACTGCACTGGCTGGAATAATTAAACGGTCTCCAACTTGCCGAACTTTAATCTTGCCACTCCGAACAAGTTGATACGCGAGGCTACGCCCGATGCCCACGGCTTGCCCGAATTCTTTCACGCTGTACGCGAGTTTCGGGACTTGGCTCTCCGATTGGTTCATATTTTTCCTACCTTTCCCCTTGGGGTCGGTTAGGTGTAATTTGATTACACCCTTTTGTTTGGGGTCTCGGTAGCGCGTTGAGTTGATCAGACCTAGCGCTACTGAGTTTTCGGTGTTTTGTTTGGTGTCACCACGTTTTATAGTGTATTGACTGGGTTTTTTTAAGGTGTTGTGGTATGTCACATCTTGGGGTAACTGTATGCGAAAGCCTAAGGTTTTTCAAGTGGCTTAGTTTCATTTTAAGTCGTGTATGACAATGTTGATTTATTTAGTGATAAGTAATAGATTCAAACCAAACCGCAAAGCACGATGTAGAAATTTTAAGATGATTAAAACCAAGCGTGAAAGTACCCAGCAACATTTTTATAACCTGTGTCAATTTTCTAAAAATTCTTCTCGAGCTACTTTTGACCGCAGAACTGACCGCAGGACAGGCAACAAGAGACAACATAAGGCAACACCACATAAAACAAGGAACGCACTACCAGACACAAGAAAACACTGTACAGTACGCGCCTTAGCTTCTTTGCAAGCAGGATGTCGTGGGTTCGAATCCCTCCACCTCCACCAAAGACGCTAAACGGCAATCAATTCTGGTTGCCGTTTTTCATTTAAGATACCTTCTACTTTTATGTCTTTTGTTCTCGAGCCGTTCTATCCGCATACCCCAGCCTTTTTTGAGGTGGTCAGTGTCTATCAGCGTGTGTGGGGTGGCAATACCGAACCAATGGCTGCAAGTATCGAGTTTTTCTTGCGCCAAACAACATTCCCGCAGTGGCGTGGTTTCTTGGCTCGAGATGAATTTGGGGTGGTCCAAGGTTTTGCTTTTGGTTCGGTGGTTGATGCTGGGCAGTGGTGGCATGATCGCTTGCTTGGCTTGGTGAATCTTTCGCAAACTTGGTGCTTGGTCGAACTTGGGGTTCTCAAAGCGGCAAGGCGGCAAGGCATAGCTCAGGCGTTGCACGATGCGCTTCTAAAAACGGTGATATCCCCAAAAATTGCACTGAGTACCCAAGTCAATAACACGGCAGCCCTCGAGTTTTATCGTAAAAATGGCTATCAGACTTTACTCGACTCGGTTGACTTTACGCCCGGACTTGTGCCGTACACGATTCTAGGCAAAGAACTAACTCGAGCCTCAACCCATGGGCAACAAACCAGTTCAGCCCATGGGCAACGCACCCGAGCCGGTGGTTTTATTGTCAGGTACAACCCAAATCCCGAGGTATTGCTGATGCAGCGCCATAAACCAAATCGTGGGACTTATTTTGTGATTCCTGGTGGCAGTACCGAAGCCAATGAAACTCTTGAACAAAGCGCGATTCGAGAATTACTCGAGGAAACCAGTTTGGAGTTTAGCTTAAAACAAAAACTTTATCAGTCATACAATCCTAACAGTCAGCGTGTGGCACATTATTTTCTGGCAGAGTACATCAGTGGAGAAGCCAAACTTAGCTTTGATGCCCCTGAACTACTCGAGAAACAAACCGCAACCAATTTGTATGTTCCAACGTGGGTTAAACTTGAATCGCTTGGCACATTGCCATTACTTCCTTCGGTCATTCGGCAACGTCTCGAGTATGATTTACGTGACCCACCTGTGCAAGCCCTGCAACTCGAGGAGTACGATTAAATAAATCCTTATCCATCCATGATTCGCGTCTTTCCTCTATTCTTTAAGGAGTTCTATAATGTCTGAAACAATTGCTACTCGGCTCGAGAACAACGTTTTTTATTTGGCGATGAACCGCCCTGAGTCCTTAAATGCCGCCAACGAAGAAATGCTTTCGGCAATGGCGCAAGCCCTGACCCAAGCCGAACGCGACGAAAACGTGCGTTGTATTGTGGTCACGGGTAACGGGCGTGGGTTTTGTAGTGGGGCTGACTTAAAAGCTGGGATTCGTGGCAGCTTAAAAGAGCATTTGGACAGAACTTTTAGACCCGTCGTCTCGAGGATGCGTTCAATTGCTAAGCCAGTTGTAACCGCCGTTAATGGCATGGCGGCTGGGGCTGGGGCAAGTATCGCTTTGGCTGGGGATGTTCGGGTTTTTGCCGAGAGTGCCGTGTTTGTTGAAGCCTTCAGTGGGATTGCCTTAATTCCAGATGCGGGCAGCACATGGTTCTTACCGCGTTTGGTGGGTTACAACCGTGCTTTTGATTTAATGATCAATGCCGAAAAAGTCAAAGCCGAAGATGCCTACGCCATGGGGCTGTGTGAACGGGTTTATCCAGACGCAGACTTTATGGCTCGAGTCACCGAACTGGCAGAAAAACTGGCGGCGGGTCCAACTTTAACCATTGGACTGACCAAACGCGCCTTAAATAAAGCCATGACCAGCACTTTTGAAGAAGCCCTCGAGTACGAAGGGCAACTTCAAGACATTGCCGGTGTCAGCCATGACTTTAAGGAAGGTGTGACGGCGTTTTTAGAGAAGCGTCCAGCCAAATTTATTGGCAAGTAGTCCCATACTTCATTGGTAAGTAGTCCCATACTTCATTGGTAAGAAAGGGGTGCATCTCAGAATTGGGGGTTTTGCTACAGAATGAAAACCCACGACTTCTAAGCACCCTCTCCCCGTTGCTCGTGAACTCGCAACGACCCTCTCCCGCACGCGGGAGAGGGTAACGAGCCTAAGCGACCCAAGCCCGAAGGTGCTGCTGTAGGGGTCAAGAAGCGAGTTGGGAGAGGGTCGTAAGAGCAGATGATGATTCGATTTGCTTTTAGGAGGCTGTTTGAGAGCTAATTTATTAGCAATCCCCAATCTTGAGACGCACCCATAAGTAAGTGGTGATTCCTTTTTGCCCTAGGGAAGCCCACGGGTTTTGTGTACAGTTATCGCTTGCATGCTCGAGAGAACTCGGGCGGTGTTTATAGGAGTTTTATGCCGAGAAAGAAAAAAGAAGTGAACGATGGTATCGAAGAGAACTTAACCCCAGATGAAACTGATTTAGAGGACGATACATTGTCCATGACTGAAGATCAAGATTTGTCCTTGACCGATGATGATACCGAAGAGGCGTATGAATTGGCAACCGATGCCGACCTCGACGGGATGGATGAAGAAGTGGTCAGTGGTATCGAATTGCAATTGGGTATTTTAACCGCTCGAATCGAAGAACTGACCACAATTGTCCGTAAACTAGAAAAGAAGCTCGAAAAAGCCGCGATTGGCGACAGCCCAGCCCCGAAACGCGAAGGTGGTTTTGGACGCGAAGGTGGATTTAAGCCCCGCGAAGGTGGCAGCTTTGGTGGTGGAAGCCGTGATGGTGGCTTTAAGCCCCGTGAAGGTGGATTCCGTCCTCGTGAAGGTGGCGGTTTTGGTGGCGGAAGCCGTGAAGGTGGATTCCGTCCGCGTGATGATTCGCGCCCTCCGCGTGAAGGTGGCTTTAAGCCCCGCGAAGGTGGCGGCTTTGGTGGTGGAAGCCGTGATGGTGGCTTTAAGCCCCGTGAAGGTGGATTCCGTCCAGACTCCCGTGGTGGCGGCGATTCTCGCGGTGGCGGCTTTGCACCTCGAGAGGGTGGATTTCGTCCTCGAGAGGGTGGCAGCAGCAGCGCCCCCCGTGAAGGTGGCTTTAGACCCCGTGATGATTCGCGCCCGCCGCGTGAAGGCGGCGGCTTTGGACGTGGCTTTGGTGGCAGCAGCGCCCCGCGTGAAGGTGGCTTTAGACCCCGTGATGATTCGCGTCCAGCCCGTGATGACTCGCGTGGCTCGAGCAGTTCAAGTGGTTTTGGTGGCAAACGCCGTGACCACGGATTTTCCAAGCGCCGCGAAGATTAAGCTATTTGATTTTGTTAATCCCATCTCGAGTCTCGAGATGGGATTTTTACGTGGTCAAAAAACCTTAAGCGCTTTTCTTAAGTGTAGTGGCTTCAAGCTGTAACAGATGCTGTGTTGGTAGACAATCAAGCGGTGTATCTAAATGCTTAGGCTCAATGCTTAGGCTTGTAACACTATCCGAGGGCAGTTCAAACATTATTTCGGTCATCATTGGCTCGAGAACAGCCCGCAAGCCGCGTGCGCCAGTACCGCGCCCAATGGCTCTGGCTGCCACTTCTTTGAGGGTTTCCACCGCAAACTCGAGGTTGACTCCTGCCAACTTAAAGAGTTGTTTGTACTGCTTAACCAGTGCGCCTTTTGGCTCGGTCAGAATCGAAATCAGGGCGGCTTCATCAAGGGTTCTCAGCGCCACAACCAGTGGTAAACGCCCAACGAACTCTGGAATCATGCCGAATTTAATCAGGTCTTCGGGGATAAACTCGACCGCACTGTTTTCGTTGGCGGCAACCCTAGCGAACGAAACAATGTTTTGGTTTAAGCGGGCTTTGGCAATCGTTTCTAAGCCATCAAATGCGCCACCGCAAATAAAGAGGATATTCTGGGTGTTGATTGTCACCAGTTCTGCTCCAGGGTGTTTACGTCCGCCTTGTGGTGGCACATTGGCAACCGTTCCCTCGAGAAGTTTAAGTAAGGCTTGTTGCACACCCTCGCCGGAAACATCTCGGGTGATGCTTGCCGATTCGGACTTTCTAGCCACCTTATCTATTTCGTCTATATAAATAATACCGCGCTCGGCTTTACCAACATCCATGCCCGCCGCGTGAAGTAAACGCACCAGCACATTTTCGACATCATCACCGACATAACCGGCTTCGGTCAGGGTGGTGGCATCGGCAATTGCAAATGGCACTTCGAGCATTTTGGCAACACTTTCGGCAATCAGGGTTTTACCTGTGCCAGTCGAGCCAATCAGTAAAATATTGGATTTTTGCAATTCGGCTTCTGGGTGTAGCAAGCGCTGATAATGATTAAAAACCGCCACTGCCACCGCTTTTTTAGCTGCATCTTGCCCAATCACAAATTCATCCAAGTGGCGTTTAATGCTTTTTGGGGTTGGTACATGCTCGAGAACAAACGGTTCGGACTTAGCGGGTGTGGCTGGTTTTGCCGCCGTCAGCATTGCCGAAGCCTGAGCCACACATTCATTGCAAATCCAAGCACTGCCACGCGGCGACTCGATTAAATGCTCAACTTCATGGGCGGCTTTACCACAAAAAGAACAACGAGCCATTAGCAATGCTCCTGAGTTTTTAGCGCTCGAGTCCTAAAGCTCATCTGAGCCTCTGAGTGCGTCACCAATGCTTTTGGGCATGATTTCGACCACTTCATCAATTAAGCCGTAATCCTTGGCGGTATTTGGGGTCATAAAATTATCGCGCTCCATGTCGCGCATTAGTTTTTCGCCAGATTGCCCAGTGTGTTTGACATATAACCCAGTCATGATGTCGCGCAATGCCAGAACTTCTCGAGCTTGAACCTCGAGGTCGGGGGTATTGCCTCTAAAACCAGCACTGCCTTGATGAATCATAATTCGGCTATTGGGCAGGGCAGTGCGTCTGCCTTTTGCGCCAGCCATCAGCAGAACGCTGCCCATACTCATGGCGATACCAACACAAGTGGTGCGAATGGGAGCGCGGACAAACTGCATCGTGTCATAAATCGCAAGCCCAGCATAAACTTCTCCGCCGGGGCAATTGATAAACATTTGAATCTCGCGTTCGGGGTTTTGCGAATCGAGCAGCAGCAATTGGGCAACCACCGTGTTCGCCATTTGGCTTTCGATGGGTGTGCCGACAAAAATAATGCGGTCTTTGAGAAGTCTCGAGTAGATGTCGTAGACACGTTCACCGCGTCCTGTTTGTTCTATCACGTATGGAATTACAGACATGGTAGATAGTCTACCGTTTTTTTGGATGACGTTTGTACGAACTGTGGCAATTAGCGTTGATTTTGTCAGTGGTTAGCGTTGAGGCTGTCATTAGCGTTTATTCTGTCAGTGGAAGTCAAAATGTAGGTTTAAGCTGCTATAGACATGATTTACATGGAATTTTACCTAATTTTTATCGCTTATGCTGTCAGTGATTATTATGTAACATCCATAAAGCCTTGAAATTCAAGCTAAGCACTCTGTAATTCCTTATGTAAATCGGTTTCAATCAACTTAGAATAACCTAAGACGGCGATTATACACTTTCCAGCGCAAAAATTCCATCATCGCCCCAGCAAAATGCTGTTGAGACTGGCTATCTTTACCTCCACTGATTGATACAGCAATGTTTCAATCATCGCCCCAGCAAAATGCTGTTGAGACCTCGTGAGCCTCGAGACATTCCAAGGTTAAGGTGCTGGGCAAGCACCTTAACTTGCTCACGCAGCACACTGAGTGGAATGGCAGGTCGGCTTTTTAGAAATTCATAGATTTTGTCTCTTATTGTGACATCTACGCCAACATTATAGAATGGTCCAAAAGCGCTGGCTTGTTCTCTAGCTGATTCAGGCAAATCTCTGTCTGTGACAATATATAATGGTGTACCTTGGCGACGGTAGATGTCGCTGCGACTTTGCCATTTTTCAAGTTCTTCTTGCAAAATTGCCTGAAGTAAGTTGTGAGGCTTACAGTCCACCACAATTCTTGATTGGTTGGCGAATGTGATTACAAAATCGGATGTATAAGCATGAGATTGTCCGTCGGACAAATAACAATTGATTGGTTCGGCTCGTTGAACAGCGACAACACTGGCATCAAAATCCAGAATACGCGCAAATGCTTCTTCGATGGTACTTTCAAAGGGTAAAGTTACTCCAAGACGGGTTAATAGAACATGCCCTTTGCGACTTACGATTCCACTGGAGTACGCTGTTGCCATTATCGTGTGATTATATCATAAAAAATCACTGACAGTATAAACGCTAATAGAATTATGGTCACTGACACGACAAACGATAACATACTTTGTCCACTGACAGCACAGGCGATAATACTGCCAAGCTAAGCGCTAAAGAATTGCGATTTTCGGGAGTTTTCACTGACAGAACAAACGCTAATTTCCAAACTGTTTTGCTCGAGGACAAGCAACTCAGCCAAGTCTCGAGTTGTCCTCATAAAGCCTGTTTAGACTGCTTTGAATGCGTTTTCTTCTTTTCTTCTTGGCATTGCTTGTGGCTTGTGGCACAAATGATGCCAAAAATGATGCCAATACCATAACCGTGGTCAACACGGCTTTGACTTTGGCGTACAACAACGAATCATATTCCGAGGAATTACGGGTGACTGGTGGACAACGGGCATACACCTTAAAAATTGCCAAGGGGAAATTACCAGATGGTATTTCTTTGCAAGGCTCAAAGTTACAAGGCACACCAAAATTGCAATTAAAAATCAATGAACAAAAAACTTTTGAATTCACACTCGAGATTATAGATTCACGCAATGCCAATAAATTTCAAGATTTGCGTTTAGAAGTGCGTAACTTACCCGCCCCGAGTCTCGAGTGGAGCATCCCTCCGACCCAAGTACGCGACGAAGTACGGCTGCCCTTCATCCTTAAAATCCCTAAGAATGTCCGTTCAATGCGGGTCGCAATTTCCCTGCCAAGCGGAGCAAGTCTAAAACGCCTCGAGCCAAGTGCGGGCAGACCCTTAATGCTCTCTCGTCTCGAGGGCAATGTTTTAAGAATAGATGCTGCTCTATCCGAAGATATTCCCAGCGTTCGCCCAGCCACGGTTTTTTATGTGGTGCTGGCACTGGCAAAACCCTTAAAACTCGAGGGGAAAATAGGTTTTGAACTCAGGGCTAAGAATGTTTTACTGAGTAAAGCCGCCCTCGAGTTACCAAAACCACCAGCCCCAACCTCTCCCACCACGCCACCCACAGGAGACAAACCATGAAGCGCCTTTTGCCTTTTGCCTTTTGCCTTCTCTCCCTTGCCCTTGCCACCACCTACCCAAAACTGTCCCTAGAAACCCAAGTTGAGCGAGCCGAAGTGATTGTCCGAGCCACGATTAAGGAAGTCAAACGCGAAGAACGTAATAAGCGCCCGTGGATTGTCTATTTGCTCGAGACCAAACAATACTGGCGAGGTGAGGGTTTACTGCCCAAAACAGCCGAAACCCCCAGTTTTGCAATTTATGGCTCAGATAAAGTCAGACTCGAGGGCGCACCAAGTTTCAAAGTCGGTTCAGAATGGATTTTTTTACTGTACACCAAAAACTTTGACAGTCCGATTGTGGGTTTTAACCAAGGCGCATATCAACTTGAAGGTACAACAGTTCTAAACACCGATGCCAAACCCGTGCAACTCGAGAATAAACCCGTAACCAGAGCCTCGTTTATTGCAGCGCTCGAAAAAATCCTTGGGG
The DNA here is from genome assembly GCA_031414595.1 of Deinococcales bacterium. GTDB lineage: Bacteria > Deinococcota > Deinococci > Deinococcales > JAAFIG01 > JAAFIG01. Next base: position 42,115 of record JANNVX010000017.1, on the reverse strand, counting down.
TGGTGCGATGAAGAAAAATTTGAAGTTCTATCTTCTGTTTTGCGTACTTTCATTCTCAGTTTTAGCTGCACCTTTCGCCTTTACTGTGGTCAAAGATGGCGCTCCCGAGAACTTCGAGAAGTTGGTGCGTGAAGCCTTCGCTAAATGGCAAGCTGTGCCAAGTACCACGCTTAAAGTAGATGCACCGAAAGTGGGGACGGCACTGCAATTTCGTTGGGGTGGCACAGAACCAGAACTGAATCCAGACCTTGCAACCCGCACAATTCTCGAGACGGGTAGCGACGGCAAAGAAAGCATTGTGGTCAGCATTAATCCAGACACAACTGACCTTGAAAGTGCTTTACTGCTCGAGACTGGGATTCGCCTTGGTTTACCGCTCGAGCCGATTTGGGATGGTAAACGCAGCATCACCGAAGCCGATATTACCTTGTTGCGTCAGCAATACGCACCTGACGGCGATTTAACCGCCGATGGCAAAGTCAATATAGATGATTTTGAAGTCTTTGCCAGAGAATTTGGCAAAAGCCAAACGGCAGGCGGAATCAAAGGGGATTTTAACGGCGATGGCAAAGTGGACAATGCCGATTTTGAGATTTTACGAAGCAATTATGATTTTGGCAAACAACCGGGGATTGAAGACCCCAAACCAGCCGAACCAAAGCCCACAACGCCAGCAGACCCGAAACCAACCGACCCGAAACCAACCGACCCGAAACCCGCCGAACCGACAGACCCGAATGCACCACCTGCAAAATAATTTAGCGCCGACGCGATTCCATGGCTTGCATGGCTTGGACGGCAGTTGTTCCAGATACAGCTTCAATCATTGTTATGCCAGAAATCGCACTGTAGACCCAAAGCTGCTCGTCACTGCTGATAAAATGGTCTCGAGATTTGGTCTCGGTTATCCAAGTGCTTAATTCACAATTGTCTGGCACGTCAACCAGTGCAGATTTGATATGTGGCGAATTTAAGAAAACCATAATTTGCTTGGGCATGACGTAAAACTATCACAACCCAAGCGATAAACCTATTTTCCTTGCCAATTGGGACGGCGTTTTTCAATAAATGCCTGCATTCCTTCTTTTTGGTCTTGTGTACCGAACAAAAGCATAAAATTCTGGCGTTCGGTGCTTAAGCCTTGTTGTAAACTCTGCTCATAGGCTGCATTGACACTGGCTTTGGCTGCCCGAATAGCCAAGGGCGCTCGAGCCGCGATTTGCTTGGCTAAGTTTAATGTCTGGTGCAGCAACACTTCAGGCGGGTAAACACTCGAGACCAAGCCAGCGTTTAAGGCTTCTTCGGCACTAAGCATCCGTGCATTTAAGACCATTTCCATGGCGAGGCTCTTACCAACCGCATGGGTTAGGCGTTGTGTGCCACCTGCTCCGGGGATTATCCCCAAGTTAATTTCGGGCTGTCCAAAACGGGCATTTTCGGCAGCAATAATAATATCGCAAATCATGGCGAGTTCTAAGCCGCCACCGAGCGCTACTCCAGCCACCGCCGCAATTAAGGGCTTAGGAAAAGTCGCTATTTGTAACCAATCGGCATGACGGTTTTGGGTCAGCATTTGTGGTACGCCAATGCCGCTCATCTCAGAAATATCTGCGCCAGCCGCAAATGCCCTATCAGAACCTGTTAGCACCACTGCCCGCACAGTTTCATCGGTTGTGAATTCCTCGAGGGCTGATGCGATTTCGGCAATGGTGGCGCTATTTAAGGCATTTAAGACCTTTGGGCGGTTGAGGCGAATAAGTCGTACCCCGTCAAACGGGGACTCGAGTAGAATATTTTCAGGCATATTTATTCCTCGTCGTTGGCAGCTTGGAGTTTTTGAATCACACTGACATCTTCTAACGTGCTGGTGTCGCCGCTCATGGCTTGACCACTGGCAATTTGGCGCAGCAAGCGGCGCATAATTTTACCACTTCGGGTTTTGGGCAGCGAATCGGTGAATTTTATTTCGTCGGGTCGGGCAATTGCCCCAATTTCTTTGCTGACATGGGCGCGTAACTCTTCGGCGGTGGCGGTTTTGCCTGTTTTTAGGGTCACAAAAGCAATAATCCCCTCGCCTTTGATTGGGTCGGGTCTGCCGACCACGGCACTTTCGGCAACACTTGGGTGAGAGACCAAGGCGCTTTCGACTTCCATTGTCCCTAAACGGTGTCCGGAAACGTTCAGCACATCGTCTATGCGTCCGACAATTGTAAAATATCCGTCTTCATCGCGCCGTGCGCCGTCACCCGCAAAGTACATGTTGGGGATTTCGCCGTAATACTGGCGTTTGAAACGTTCATCATCGCCGTAGACAGTTCTGAGCATACTGGGAAAGGGCTTACGAATGACTAAGAATCCACCTTCGTTTACGCCAAGTTCATTGCCTTCTTTATCCACAATCGCAGCATCTACCCCAAACATCGGCAGTCCAGCGCTGCCCGGTTTGGTGTCGTGTGCGCCGGGAATGGTGGTAATCATCATGCTACCCGTTTCGGTTTGCCACCATGTATCAATAATTGGCAGTTTTTCTTTGCCAATCACGCGGTGATACCAAAGCCATGCTTCGGGATTGATTGGTTCGCCGACTGTGCCGAGTAAACGCAAGGAGGACAAGTCAAAGCGGTTTGGTTGCTCATCGCCGCCACGCATAAAACTGCGAATTGCGGTTGGGGCGGTGTAAAGAATAGTGGCTTGGTGCTTTTCGATGATTTCCCATAAACGCCCAGCGTGTGGATAATTCGGAGCGCCTTCAAAAATCAGGCTTGTCCCAGCATTGGCAAGAATCCCATAAACCACATAGCTATGACCAGTAATCCAGCCAATATCGGCAGTGCAGAAATAAGTATCCGTGGGGCGTAAGTCAAAAACATACTTGGCAGTCAAGTACGTGCCGACCATATAGCCACCAGTGGTGTGCAGTACCCCTTTGGGTTTACCAGTGCTGCCAGAGGTGTACAAAATAAACAGTGGATGTTCGGCATCTAGCGGCGTTGCCTCGCAGTCACTCGAGGCGTTTTCCATCAGTTCGTGATACCAGTGGTCTCGAGCCGCCCATGTAATCTCGTGGGCAGTGCGGCGCACCACCACCACATGCTGAATACCCGGTGCATTCTCGAGGGCTTCGTCTACATTTTGTTTCAGTGGCACAATTGCCCCACGGCGGTAACTGCCATCTGCGGTAATCAGCAGCGTCGAGCCGCAATCGTTAATGCGGTCTGCCAGAGCGCCAGCACTAAAGCCACCAAAGACCACACTATGGGTCGCACCAACTCGAGTACACGCCAGCATTGCCACCACCGCTTCAACAATCATCGGGAGGTAAATCGTGATTCGGTCTCCAGACTTGACCCCAAGATTCTTAAGCACATTGGCAAATTTACAGACTTCGGTATGCAGTTCTGCATAAGTCAGTTTGCGAACATCGCTCGGTTCGCCTTCCCAGACCAGCGCAATTTTATCCGCGTTTTTCTCGAGATGGCGGTCTAAACAGTTATAACTGAGATTGGTTTTGCCACCCACAAACCACTGGGCATGAGGTTCATTCCACTCGAGAACTTTAGTCCACGGTTCAAACCAATGCAGTTGCCGAGCAATGCCAGCCCAAAAATCCTCGGGGTTGTCTAAACTGTGCTTGTACATGCCCTTAAACTGCTCGAGCGAAAGGTTGCCAGCAAAGTCGCTTGGTGGGGCAAAACGGCGGGTTTCGTGCAGTACAGATTCAATGTGATTTTCTGACATGAAAAAACTCCTTTAATGTTGATGTCCTCGAGTTTAACCGATTTAAGCTAAGAAACGCTGCGCCAAGAGCGCCAAATCAGGGTAGCAAAAATCAGGGCAAAGAAGACCGCTTCTGCCCAACCGCCACCGTCTGGGGCATAGGTCTGCACATAGCTTTCGGTTAAACCAAGCACTACAGCCGCCGGAATAACGCCACGCAGATTGCCCAGTCCAGCCATGACAATCACCGCAAAGGCTTTTAGGGTATAAACCAAACCGACATAAGGACTGGCGTATAAAAGCACACTGACCATCACCCCAGCCATACCCGCTAAGGCACTCGAGATGCCAAAGGCAATGAGGTACAGTTTATCCACCTCGAGTCCAATCAGCACTGCGCCCGTGCGGTTCTGGGCAATGGCTTGCATACTTTTACCGGTGCGGGTTTTAGAAAGCATGGTGTAGAGCGCAAGCATAATCAGGGCAGCCAGTAAAAAAGACGCGCCCCTAGCATAGCCAATGCTTAGCCCAAAAAGTTGTAAACTCGAGCCTTGGTACTCGAGGTTTAAGGTGCGTGGGGTGCTACCATAAATTTGTAATGCCAGATTGGTCAGGACAATCCCAATGCCAAAAGTCAGCAGCATTTGGTTGAGTTCTGGGGCTTTTAAGACATGGCGTAAAGTTGTGCGGTAAATAAACGCACCAAAAGCAAACATCACGGCTGTGACGATAAAAAATCCCAAAATTGGGTCTATGCCCAGCACGGTTAAAAGTGCATAACTGATAAATGCACCAACCATCAAAAATTCGCCGTGGGCAAAATTAACAATACCCACCACGCCGACTGCTAGGGCTAAGCCTGTTGCTACCAGCGCATAAATGCCGCTTTGCAATAAGCCATTCAGAAAAGTTTGAACCAGTAATTCCATTCAACTCACCAATCCCGTTGTCGATATGATACTGCTTCTGCCAGATGAGGCTCGAGAATAGATTCCGCGCCGCCTAAATCGGCAATGGTTCGTGCTACCCGAAGCAAACGGTCATAACCACGCCCAGATAAACCCATTTGTTTGGCTACAGCTTTGATAAAGTTTTCTGGGGCAATGCCAAGTTGGGCGTGTTTTCGCAGTTTAGCACCCTGTAAAAAAGCATTGGCGGTGGCTTGGCGGCTCTGCATTTGTTCTCGAGCCGCCCAAACTCTGGTTCGTACAGCCGCCGTAGATTCAGATTCAGTTGTTTTGGTCAGTTCGTCGGGACTGAGTTTTTGTACCGAAACCACCAAATCTATGCGGTCTAAAAGCGGTCCAGAGATTTTAGCCAAGTACCTGCGCTGCGCTGGGTCGGCAGAATCGCGCCATTCTCCACTCGGGCTTGGATTCATGGCAGCAATTAACTGAAAAGCAGCAGGAAAAGTTACACTGGCTCGAGCGCGAGAAATTGTGATTTCGCGGTCTTCTAATGGTTGACGCAGTGCCTCGAGAGCATCGCGGGAAAACTCTGGGAATTCATCCAAAAAGAGTATCCCATGATGGGCTAAACTGACCTCGCCCGGGCGTGGAATTGTGCCACCGCCGATTAAACCAGCATCCGAGATACTGTGGTGCGGCGACCTAAACGGAGCGGTTCGCAGCAGTCCTTTGGGCATCCGACCTGCCGCCGAGTGAATGCGTGTAACCTCCAAGGCTTCGGTGTTCGATAACGGCGGACATAACCCAATCGCCCGACGAGCAATCATGGTTTTGCCACTGCCCGGAGGTCCGATTAAGAGCAGATTATGATGTCCAGCCACAGCAATCTCGAGCGCCCGCCGAGCCTGAGCTTGGGCTTTAATATCCGACATGTCGAGTAAACTGTTGGTGTCTGGCGCAAGCACCTCGGCTGCACTTGGCTTCAGTAATTGCTTACCCGATAAATGCTGGACTGCCTCGAGCAGATTGAGTGGCGCAAAAACCTCAAGCCCATCCAGCACCGCCGCCTCACCCGCATTGGCTGGTGGCAGCATCACAAAAGCGCGTTTTTGTTGCAACGCACACAGCGCAATGTTAATTGCACTCGAGACTGGGCGAACCGTGCCGTCCAGTGCCAGTTCTCCCGCAATAAAAAATTGGTTCAGTGCCTCGAGTGGTAAATGCCCTTGAGCCGCCAGTAATGCCAGTGCAATTGGTAAATCAAAACTCGAGCCTTCTTTGCGGACATCAGCAGGGGCAAGATTGACCGTAATCCGAGAAGCTGGAAATTGAAAACCACTGTTTTTGATGGCGGCGCGTACTCGGTCACGGCTTTCTTGGACAGCCGCATCGGGCAAACCCACAACTGTAAAATTAGGCAACCCATGTGCCACATCCACTTCGATTTCGATGGGGATGGCATTGACTCCAATCACAGCCGCGCTAAAGGCTTTGGCTAACAAAAGTACCTCGAGAATAAAAACAGGGTCATGCCCTCGAGTTTAACTCAAAAGACCACAGGGCTGTGAAGATTTACTTGGTTAAAGCCTCCGAAAGAATGCCATTTTATCGTCAGTTACAGAACAGACACAGTGGTGTCTTGACCATAAACGCGCACCTTCGGGCATGTTCGCCTGTCCCTACAATCATGGCATAAAAACGTGTGAGGTAGGGGCGAACCCCCGTGTTCGCCCTATTTTTCCATTTATGTGCTTGACGAAAATTTCTAAAAATTTAAGACCTTCGGAGGTTCTACTTGGCTTTGGCGTTGATCGTTTTAACGGGTTTACTCGAGCTTGGCTTATCGGCGGCAGCGTTCTTGGCGTTAATGGCAGCCGCTTTGACCGCGACTTGTTTTTCGACTTGTTGGAGCATCATCCATTGTTGGAACGCGCCAATAAAGCCGCCAATCACACCGTACATCGTCACACCGCTAGGGAAAGAAAGGTAAATAAAAGCAAAGACAAATTGAATAATGATCATTTGTCTAAACATATCTGGGGTTTTACGGGTACTGAGCCAAGTTGCCAGCACACTCGAGGCGAGGTACAAGACGGGCAGAATATAAAACGGGTCTGGTAAGCCAAGGTCGGGCAACCATAAGAATCCTTGGTCAAATTCGTAATTGCTAAAAATCTTCCATAAGACCAGAAACACGGGCATTTGGGCAAAGGCAGGCAAGCAACCCGCCACGGGGTTAATCCCGTTTTGCTGATAGATTTTCATGGTTTCTTCTTGAAGTTTTTGTGGGTCTTCTTTGTACTTTTCTTTTAGTTCGACTAAGAACGGCTGCAAAGCCTGCATTTCGGCGCTCGAGCGGTACTGCTGCATCAAAAGCGGGGTGATTAAAAGCCGAATAATGACTGTTAAAATAATAATCGCTAAACCCCAATCACCGACCACATTCTTAACCGCTTCAAAAATACCAATTAAAAAAAGCGATAACTGCCCGAAAATATTGGGTTGAAACAAACCCGGCAAGGTATCGTGTTTTTCTTGATGCAAACGCACCAACTCGTTAAAACCACCGTAAATCGCAAATTTCGTGACTTTATTGCCCGGTAAGGTCAGGGTAATACTCGAGATTTCAAGGTTTTCTTTGTTGTTGTTGACCAAGCGCTCAATTTGGCGTGTACCAACTTTAGCGGGAACTGGTGTTTCTGGGCGCACTACCACCGCTTGACCATTGGGATTTAATAAATTGGTGCAGCATTGCAAACTGGTATAGATGGCTTGTTTGACTTCGCCAGCACTGATGGGCTGGGTCGAACCAGTCTCCAAGGCTTTGACCGCCGCCCGAGCATCGCCGCCCAAACCAACAAACTCGAGTTGATAATCCACTACCCCCGAAACCTTAGTCTCGAGTTGCAAGGTTAAACGCCTTGAATTAAGGATGTATTTTTTCTCAACTGTGGCATTGCCTTGGCTGTACCTAAACACGCCTGTTAAAAAAGCCCCTCCACCATCGGCGGTTTTTTCTAAACTGGTCAGTGGTTTTTCGGACTTAACTGTGCCACTTAAAGCAATCGTGCTGGTTTTAATCCCAACGGGTAGTAAATTGGGCTTGCCCTCATAAGCACCCTTATAATCTGTGCCTTTATAGAGTTTTTCATACCAACCAACAATCTGTCCTTGGTCATTAAATGCAACATCAGCCACGTTGGTAATGGCTACGGTCTCGAGTGAACCATCTTTATTTACATCCACCGAAGTCCACTGGGCTTCTAAGGCAAAAGCAGGCGTGGCAAACAACAAAGCAGCCAACGCCGCTAAAAACAATTTCTTCATCTAGCTCCTTACGCACCAACGAGAATATAAGTTCCCGATTCAATCCGGCACATGATCAATTCCACCCGGATGTAACGGCTGGCATTTTAGAATTCTTTTGACTGCTAAGAAAGTACCTTTGACCGCACCATGCCTCTGGACTGCCAAAAACGCATACGCTGAACAGGTTGGATAAAACCGACAAGTCGGCGCACCCTTAAGCGGCGACAAGAATTTCTGATACCCCGAAATACTGGCTAGTAAGCCTCGAGCTACCAAGCTAGGGCGTTTAGAATCACGGTTCTGGAAAGGGTCAAACATCATTTCATTCCAGCTTTACGCATGGCTGCGTACAGGGCTTTAACAACCTCTGGGTAACGGGCTTTGGCGGCTTCAGGGTTAGCAATAATCACGGCTTCGAGTGGCGGTAAATCCATGCGGCGCAGGGCTTCGCGGATACGCCGCCGAATTCGGTTTCGGGTGACGGCATTGCCGACTTTTTTAGAAGCCACAATTCCGACAAATAAACCTTGTTTAGTGGGAATCCATTTTAGACTGAGGATACTTGCCCGTCCGGGTTTACCTTTGTTTCTGATACGCCGAAAACGCCAATCCTTGGTTAAGCCTTCTAGTTTTGCGGGCTTAAAGGGTATTTTAGCAACAACAGAAGCCTCGAGAGGTTGCACTCGAGGCTTCGTCATGAAAAAACCTTACTTAAAACGCGGTGATTTAACCGCAATGATTGTACGACCCTTGGCACGACGACGTGACAAGACACTACGACCATTAGCTGTGGACATACGAGCGCGAAAACCGTGGGTCTTAGCGCGTTTACGACGATTTGGTTGCCAAGTACGTTTCATAATGAACCCCTAATAAACACCTCGAGTTTTCGAGGCAGCCTCGAGAATATAGCAAATAAGGCTTAAGAGCGCAAGGGCATTTTAAGGCATGGCATTGCTGAGGAGTTGCTCTAGGCGCTCATCTAGTCGGTAGGGTTGAGGCGCTTTGATTTCAATGGCTTGCAGTAATTCGGGGTGGAGCGGATTGAGGATATAATTTTTCGCTTCTGGGACAACTGCACTAGGGACGCACAGCACAGGTGAACGCAATTGTTGCGCCCATGTTGTACCGTATTCTTTGGTGGATGTGGTGGCAGTGGCGTTTGCCCAATCTTTAGAAACTTCGTTCATGTTGGCTGTTTCTATTGCCAAAGGTTCTATTTGCACCTGATAGTAGACATAACCAGAAACTTCGCTGACTTCATGCCAATGAACTAAAATCTCGAGGGTGGCAACCGCTAAATGCTCGGCTAAGTAAACCACTGGAACGCCAAGCGTATTCCAACGTCCGGGGTAACGCTTTGCGCCTTCGCCAGAAAAGGCATAGAACTGATTCGGGCTTTTGGTTAATCGGTAAGCATAAATCACAAAAAGACACCATCTTCAAGTGCTAAAATTAAATCCGTAACTTTATTTAATCCAGCAATTGAACGCATCAGTTGTAATGGTGTATTTCCCTCAAGCAGTAGATGTGGGGCATTTAACCAGTGTTGGGCTTTTTGAGTGCCTAGTGTATCCTCGAGACGACTAAAAATTTTAATCACTTCGGCTGCCCGTTCAATGATTTCAAAACGATTGACTTTGCTGCGGCTTAGGCGCGAAGGGTGCATTCCAATTAAGTCCAGAACGATGTTTTGATTGACCCCAAGCATTTTTTGTAGCGCTAAAATCCAGACTTTTGGTTGGTTTGGTATGATGTCTTGAATGGTCTCATCGGCTTGAATTGGTTTTTGCAAGAGTACCGATTCAATGGTTAAATCTGCCCCGAAAATGCTTTGGTATTTTAATTGTGTCCGTGAGATTTGATTCATAAGCTCCTATTTTGCATTTGCAATATACTTACTTGCATCTGCAATATATTCTAAAAACACCAAAACTGCAAATTGGCTGCTCGAGACTTATTCGTGCTTATCGAGCCTTGTCCAACCAAACCACATCGGTAAAATCGTGCCTAGGACACTTAAAATAAACATCAGCCCAAGGATGAGCAGCCCTTCGCGGCTGCCAAAATACTCGAGTCCTTGGCTGTAGCGCACATCCGAAATACTGACATAAGCGGGTCGGGCGGCAATCACGGTCAGAATGCCACCAAAAATAATTGCACTACCCATGTAAATTAAACCGCCAGCACTGACCGCAACCTCGGCGGGGTTATCGAACTTAAAACGAGGCACAGCCGCACCAATCCCAACCCCTAGCCCCGTCATTACAAAGGCACTCGAGAAGCCGACCAGTACGCTCATGGCAGTGATAATCGGGGTTAAATCTAAACTGCGTGCCGCGAACCAACCTAGGCATAAGGCAAGCAACAGCGTCGGTGGTAATGCGCCCCAGAATTTAGCCATCACAATTTGCCGCGCCGAAAGGGGAGAGGTTCGCAGTAACCAATAGCCACTGCCCTCGAGTGAAATGCTTGGGAATGCCATCCGCACACCTACGCCAGCAATCACAAAGCCCTGAAAGGCAATGGTTAAGAAACCCAATGCGTTTTTATAGAGCTTGGCTTGTTCGGCATTACCGGCATCTAAGCCCGGCACTGCCCGCACTGAAACCACATAAACCCCGCCCAGCGCAACCAAAATCAGCAATTGTGACCATTGGGTCGCATCACGAAACAGCAAGCGCACATCCTTGGTGATGAGATGCCCAGCCGCACCGAACCGCCCAAGTAGATTCTCAAAAATACTGGCTTGGCGCTTGGTTGGGTCGAGTTTGACTCGAGAACTTTCTAAGCCACGCACCCAACCTTCTAAATAGGCTTTGGTCGCAAGCCAGTGGGCAATCAGCATTAAGAGTATTGCCAGCACCGTTAAAAAAATAATCCCGTTGTTAAAGTCACCTCGGGCGCTGCTCCAAATAAAGGTACTTGCCCAACTCGAGGGTAAAAAAGGATTACCCGCCCCACCAAATTGCTCAACGATTTTATCTATGGCGTTATCATCGGCGGCAATGTTATTGAGTTGCTTTAATAAATCTTCTGGGCGAGCGGCACGAATCACGTAGACAAGCCCAGCCGACATCACCACACCAAGACCAGTCGCCACTTCTTTGACCCGTCCAGCCGGTGAAAGGCGCATCAAACCAATCGCAATCGTTGCCCCAAGTCCGACAGGGAGCGCAAAAGTAATAAAGGCAGCTAATAACGCCAGTGGAAAATACCACCAAGCCGCTTGGAAAAACACACCCAACGCCATGAGCGGCGCAACCAACAACAAACTGGGAATACCCGCCGCCGAAAGGTAAGTATCGAACAACTTGACTGCAAAAACCCGAGCGCTTGGCAGAGGTTGCGCCAATAAAAAATTGAGGTCATCGGAGGTATAAAGTGTGGTAATCGCAGTGGTAATCGCCGAAAAAGTTACACCCGCCCCAAGCACCAACAAGCCATTCTCGAGAACCCGCGAAGCAATCGAAGTGCCAATAATCGAGCATTTGCGATTAAAGTCTAAAAACCCCCGACCAGCATCACAGACGTACTCGAGGGCGCGGGTCGTGCCAGCAAATTCACCCCACGCCACCAGCAGTACAAACATAAGCACCGCCAAATAACTCCAGCGATTGCCGCGCAGCACCGCGTTTTTAAGACTGAGCCATTTAACCCCTAATAAAGAACTCGAGTAACGCACGGTTGAGGCTTGGCTGCTTGAGACCAGACTCATGCGATAACCTTTTCGCGTTCACGCTCTAGCGCCTCTTCTTCGACCAACTTAAAGAAAATTCGTTCCAGTGTATTGCCCTCGACCCCACTGCGTTCTTCATTGGTGCGGTTCTGTAACTCTTCAAGCGTTCCCTCGGCAAGTACACGACCCCTATCCAGCACCGCAATACGGTGGGCTACCGCCTCGGCAACGGGGAGGCTATGGGTAGTTAATAAGACCGTGTTGCCTTTGGCGGCATAACCAGCCAAAATTTCACGGGCTTGTTTGGCTGCCTTTGGGTCAAGCCCAACCATCGGTTCATCCACAATCAGCACTGGCGGCTCTGGCAGCATGGCGGCAATAATTGTCAATTTTTGTTTCATGCCATGCGAAAAAGTTTCGATTAACTCGTTGGCAAAGTTCTCCAAAGAAAAAAACTCGAGCCAACGGTTAATCTCTGGTTCGGCATTTTTTAATTTATGTAAGCCAGCAATAAAACGCAGCAGTTCTCGAGCCGTTAATTTGCCGTACAAATATGGACGGTCTGGAATATAACCAAAAGCGGCTTTGGCTTTGACGGGTTCTTTCCAGACATCAAACCCTGCGACCCGCACCAGACCACTCGAGGGGCGAGTCAGACCAACCATGGCTCGGATGGTCGTGGTTTTACCTGCGCCATTTGGACCGAGTAAACCAAAGACCTGACCGGGAGGCACAGAAAAACTGACATTCTGCACGGCGGCGACCCTTCCAAAGCGTTTCTCGAAATTCTGAACTTCAATCATAATGTGCAGTCTACCGCTTAATACTTACAAAACCTGTGCAGTGCCTGACAAAAAACTTATTTTAACTGTACCAAGCCGCGCTTGGCGGCATCTAAGGCTTTGCGTTCTAACGCATCTTTGGGGTCTAGGGTCAGGGCAATCTCGAGTTGGGTTTTGGCGGCGGCTTTATTATTTTTATCTAAGACCATCAGGGTTTCGGCAAAATTGACCCGTACATTGATGTTTTTTGGTTCAGTTCGCACAGCTAAATTCAGTAATCTCAGGGCTTCTTCGGCACTGGCGTTGTACAAAAAACCACCACCACCCACCACCACTTCGGCGTGCCAACGCGCCAAGGCAACCATGGCGTAGACATGACGCGGATTTAATTCAAGACTGCGTTCAAAATACCCACGAATTTGTTGCGGCACACCATTCAAAAACGCCCAGACTGTCCCGCGCAGCAAAGCAAACTGCCCAGCACTTGCGCCAAGTTCAAAAAAGGCATCGGCGTTCTTAGGGTTTAAGTCCAGCGATTCTCGAGCAAATTTTTCACAACGCACCATCAGAGGCTCGCGCTTAGAAATCGGTAATTCCATTGCATGTTCGTACAATGCCCGTGAAGCTAGGGCAAAACCTTCCGTTGTCTCGAGTTTTTGGGCAACTTGACTGGCTTCTAAAAAGTCACCATTGGCATAGAGCAGTAGGGCATCTTGCAGCCTTTGGGCAAAGGCGCTCGAGATAAACAAGGCAAGAAGTAAAACAACTTTCATACTAAAATTGTAGTCTGGAAAAACGAATTGAACATCTGATTGGCGTACAATTATGCAGGCAGTGCTTCTAAAGGCTTGGCGTTGCCATAGATTGGCGTTGCGCCTTTGCTTGGGGCTGCCCAATGTGCGGCATTAACCAAGACCTGATGAATTTGTGGATTGTGATAGGTCGGGTAGGTTTCGTGTCCGGGACGGAAATAAAAGATTCTGCCTTCGCCACGACGGTAAGTGCAACCACTTCTGAAGACCTCGCCGCCAGAAAACCACGACACAAAAATTAGTTCTTCTGGGGCTGGAATATCAAAATGCTCGCCGTACATTTCTTCGGTCTCGAGCAGAATGCACTCTGGTAAGCCCTTGGCGATAGGGTGTCCGGGGGCAACAGTCCAAATGCGTTCGCGGTCATTGGCTTCACGCCATTTGAGGTCGCAGCTTGTTCCCATTAAGGTCTTAAAAATTTTACTAAAATGCCCAGAGTGCAAGACCACCAACCCCATACCCGCGAGGACTCGAGCCTTGACGCGCTCGACGATTTCATCTGAGACCTCAGAATGCGCCATATGCCCCCACCAGTACAACACATCGGTTGAGTCGAGAACTTCTTGGCTTAGTCCATGTTCGGGTTGGTCTAAGGTAGCGGTTCGCACCATAAAATCGGTGGCTGGAAAGGCTTTAGCGATAGCCCCGTGAATTCCTTCGGGGTAAATATTGGCAACCACAGCGTTTTTGTACTCATGACGGGCTTCGTTCCAAATGGTGACTTTAATCATGCCAAAAGTTTAACATGTCGCTGTCGCTTGGTTTAATGAGGTTTTAATTTTCACCCTAATAATGCTTTTGGTAGATGCAAATCGGCATAACCACATAAACCAAGTGCCGAATCCAGTTCTGCCCGCAGTAACTCGAGACTATGGGTTACGGCTTCTTGCCCACCAACTGCTAATGACCACAAAATCGGTCTGCCAAGCGCCACCGCATTTGCCCCAAGCGCAAGGGCTTTAACCACATCTGTGCCGCGCCGCACACCACCATCTAAAATAATTGGCACTTGCCCAGCAACAGCATCCGCCACTCGAGGCAAAATGCTGATGGTGGCTGGAGAAGTGTCGAGTTGTCTGCCACCGTGGTTAGAAACCCAAATGCCATTCGCGCCGTACTCGAGGGATTTTATGGCATCTTCTGGATGACAAATCCCTTTGACCAAAATCGGTAAATCGGTTTGGTTACGAAGCCAAGCAAGGTCAGCGTAACTCAGATTCATCTTAAAATTCTGATGGGTGTGGGCATTCAGACTCGAGCCTTCACTTTTAGGCAAATCGGTCTTAAAATTTGCCATTTGAATCCCGTCAGGTAAATGAAAACCTTGGCGTATATCCCGTTCGCGCCGTCCTAAAATCGGTGTATCCACTGTCAGCACAAGGGCTTTCACCCCAATCGCTTCGGCGCGGCGCAGCACCTCGAGACTGGCTTCTACATCCCGAAAAAGGTACAACTGAAACCACAGCTTTGTGTCTGGGCTGCTGGCACGAATATCTTCGAGTGAGACACTGCTGCTGGTTGATACGGTCATAATCGTATCGGCTTGCTGGGCGGCTCGTGCCGTGGCACGCTCACCATCGGGATGTGCCAGACGATGAAAAGCCGTTGGTGCAACAATTACTGGCATCGAAATTTTTTGTCCAAATAAACTGGTCTCGAGCTTGCGTTCTCCTACGCCTGTCAAGACACGGTAATGCAAAAGTAAACGCTTAAAGGCTTCACGGTTTTCAAACACTGTGATTTCGTCATTTGCCCCACCGAGATAATACTCAAATGCCATTGGTGACATTTTTGTTTTGGCTGCCGCTTCAAGTTCTAGTAAATTCAAAATCATCTGGGTTCTCCAATGATATTTCTTGAGATGTCGAGGTTTTCAAAACCACACAAGCCAAGGGCAGTGTCTATTTCGGCTCGCAATAACTCGAGACTATGGGTTACGGCTTCTTGTCCACCAACTGCCAGTGACCACAAAACTGGTCTGCCAATCGCCACCGCAGTTGCGCCAAGTGCCAAGGCTTTAACCACGTCTGTGCCGCGTCTGACCCCACCATCTAAAATAATTGGAGCGCGGTTTGCCACTGCATCCGCGACTCGAGGTAAAACACTAATTGTGGCTGGGGAAGTGTCTAATTGTCTGCCGCCATGATTCGAGACCCAAATACCATTTGCGCCATGCTCGAGCGACAAAAGTGCATCATCGGGATGACAAATCCCTTTGACCAAAATTGGTAAATCGGTGTGGTTTCGTAGCCACTCGAGGTCGGCAAAACTGAGGTCGAGCTTAAACATCTCGTGGACATAAGCACTTAAACCCGAACCAGCACCTTTGGGCAAAGAATCTAAGCCACTCATTAAATTACCCAAATGAATCCCGTCTGGCAAACTAAATTGGTTGCGAATATCGCGTTCACGCCGCCCCCAGACGGGTGTATCCACCGTTAATGCTAAGGCTTTCACGCCCACAGCCTCGGCACGGCGCAACAACTCGAGATTGAGGGCTTGGTCTTTGTACAAATAGACCTGAAACCACAATGGCAATTCTGGGCTGCTGGCACGAACCTCTTCTAAACTGGCACTGGCAATGGTCGAGAGGGTCATGATTGTCCCCGCTTGATGGGTTGCTTTGGCGGTAGCAAGTTCGCCGTCTGGATGGGCTAATCTTTGAAAAGCCGTTGGTGCAACAATCACAGGAAAACTGATGTTCTGCCCAAATAACAGAGTCTCGAGCTTGCGTTCATTTACCCCTGTCAGTACGCGATAATGCAGTGCTAAACGCTTAAAAGCTGCTAAATTCTCGAGCAGTGTGATTTCATCATCCGCGCCAGAGACATAATAATCAAATGCCATTGGCGATAAAGACCCTCGAGCCGCAGCTTCGAGTTCAAATAGATTAAGAATTTCTGGCACGGGAACAGTCTACAAAACTCTGGAAGGTTTAGGTTGCACCAAATAAGCACAGACATGCCCCGCCGCAACCATGTGGGCTACGCGTTGCACATCGGCTTCTGGCAGTGCAGCCCGAATAAACTCAAGTTCGCTGCTACAGGCTTGACCGTACTTTAAGGCAACTGCAAAAATCGCACAATTATGCTCAACAATTTTATAACCAGTTTCCTCGAGTGTTACATCGGCTAAGTACCCATCTTCATCTAAAATTCGTGCCAGTTCTTGGACTCGAGCCTGGAGTGTTTTTAATGGTTCGAGTCTGGTTTGGGCTTGTTGTAGTCGGCGCTCGCGTCGGCGAGTAAAAACGGTCGCTAAGGTTTCTGGCTCGAGGTAATCAAGGATTTCATTGGTCAGTTCGCTATATGTGCGTGGGTAGAGTGCATCGGCGGCTGGGGTGAGTTGATACTGGTGTTTTGGTCTGCCGCGTCCGTTGCGTATTTCATAATGGCTGATTAAACCGTCCTCCTCGAGTAAGTTCAGGTGTTGGCGTGTGCCTGAAAGGGTGATGTTGGCGATTTGAGCCAGTTCTTCGGTTTGTAATGAACCTCGTTTTTTAAGGGCATTGAGCATGGTGCGTTGAGCAGGTGGGCGGTTTTGTAGGGTTGGATTTTCAGTCATGGTTGAATTATACAATTTATTAAAAATAGTAAATACTTGTTTTATTATTAAATTTCTGCTACACTCAACAAAAGAGGAATTTATGAGCCAAACAATGCGGTTCTTTACCCTTCGTCACAGCCGCGCACCAACAGCATTTCACCATCCCTCGAACAAAAAGGAAACAACCATGTCAAAAATTCTCATTATCGCCACCAGCCTCAACCCAGACAGTAAATCCCAACAACTCGCCCAAGTAGCACTTGACCAAGCCAAAACTTTGAAACTCCAAGCAGATTTACTTGACCTACGCCAATTCACATTGCCACTGGCTGGCACAGACGCAGCCTGGGACGACCCAACAGTGCAACAACTTAAAAGCCAAATGCAGCAATATAACCGCTTTATTTTCTCCATACCCATTTACAATTACGATGGTAACGCCGCCGCTAAGAACTTACTCGAGTTATGTGGCGGGTCTTATCTTGAAGGCGCTATCGCAGGTTTTATTTGCGCCGCAGGTGGCAAAAACAGTTACATGAGCGCATTAGGCATGATGAATAGTTTAATGCTCGACTTTAGAGTCTGGATTGCACCGCGATTTGTGTACGCCACCAATCAAGACTGGACAGGCAAAGACTGGCGCGACAAAAAAAGCCTAAGTAACGAACTCAAAATACGACTCGAAAATCTGGTCACAGATGTTGCCAATGGCACATCAAAGTAATCTACTCACCCTGTACCACTCGAGGGTCTTGGCAAAACCAGTCTCGAGATTTGTTTGCGCCATCACTCCCAACTCCGATTCAATCGCACTGACATCACAGACCCAACCGGGCGAAAGTAAATCGCGTTGGCGCGACTTATTGATTAAACCGACTTGTCCAAAGAACCGCCCAAGCTCACCTGCATTGGCGGCGACCTCGAGCAAACCGTTGGGTAAGGAAATCGGGTTAAAAGGCTTATTAAAAAGTCTTGCCAGTGTCTCGAGGATGGTGCTGTACGAAACGGGGACAGCATGACCAGCAAAATACGTTTTACCAACAGCCTTTGGGTGTTCTGCACAGCCAATAATGGCATTGATTAAGTCATGTACATAAACCAGTGTATAGGCTCGTTTGGGATTGCCCAGAATCGGAAAAAAACCACGCTTGGCAGCTTGAAAAGCAAATAAAAAATCTTTATCGCGCTGACCATAAACACCCGGTGGACGCAAAATACACCACTCTAGATTGGGTGTTTCTAAAACCCGAATTTCGCCGCCTAGTTTACTCTGCCCGTACATTGTAATTGGTGCGGGGGTATCGCTGACTTTTCGCGGTTGTTCAACTGTTCCCGTACCCGCCGCCGCTAAACTTGAGACATAGACCAGTCTTGCCCCAGCTTGAGCCGCGCCAACGGCGGCTACCCGTGTTCCTTCGGCGTTTGCCCACATAAATTCGGCTTCAGAACTTGCTCTGGTAATTCCTGCGAGGTGATAGACCACGCTGCATCCATCGGCGGCTCGAGACAAACCATCGGTTGTTAAGGGCGCAGCAAAAACCTCCAAATTTTCTTGAGGCTTGGGTTTACCACCTTTTGGACGCGCCAGCACCCGCACTTGTTGCCCTTTTGCCAGTAGTGTATCCACCAGATGTGAGCCAATAAAACCAGTTGCGCCAGTGATTAAAACCATACGCCCATCGTACCGCGTTTTAGACCAGACCCCGTTGCCAAAATTCGTAACTTGGTTCGCTTGAAACAATACTGCCTTCTGCCTTAGCACGTTCTAAACTTTTTTTGGCAAATTCAAGCAAGCGCGAATGTGGATGTTTAAGGGTACAAGCCAAACCAACATGACCTAAGTTCATTTCTTGTGCCAAAACTTGCACATCTTCTGTTTTTATCATCTCGAGCCAAATACAAAAAAGTCTTTCCTCGAGATGGTAAACACGTTCCTGAAATACTTTTGGCAACAGATTTTTGGTCTCGAGAATTGGTTTTTGGGATTCTAAAACCAGTAACACTCGAGCAGTCCTAAAATCTTGTATTGCCTTCCAGTCTCGAGTAAATGCCGAGGCATTTGGTAAACCTGTGACTTGATCAAGGTGCTTTTCGAGTTCTAATTGAAAAATTTTTGTGAAGGCTTGTTCTTTTTCAAGTTCTGCTTGTTGGGCTTTTTCTTCCAGGGCTTTTTGTGTAGCAGTATTGAGTGATAGTTCTAATTCCTGCATTCGTTGATTTTCTAAGACAGGACTATCAAGAAAAAAATTCTGCCGAAACGCCAACCAATTGCCTAATAATGCAACCGCTAAGCTACTCGAACCTAAATCCCAGCCTGTCGCACCAGCCTTAGAGAAAAACATCAACACTAAAGGAAAACTCCATGCAGAACTGATAAGTAGCGCCGAATCTCGCCAAAAAGATTTTTGCGAAGTCGTACTAAAAACCAGTGGTGTGATCGAAATTGCCAATAAGAAAAGCACATAGACCAAACTTAGGGTTAAAATTACTTGCGGTTCAAAAACTAAACGCTCGAATTCCAAAATAGTTCGCTGTACTGTAAAATCGGTCGCAAACAGAGACCGACCTTGCCACCTAAAAATAGGATGGAAAATCAAAAAAACCATAAAAAAACACAAAGGAAGCGTAAAAAACATCACCCGATTCGTATTTGGTTTCGGATTTGCGAATAACGAAGCTGACAAATACAACGATATGCTTGCTCCATAAAAACCAATCATTCGTAAAACAAAACCTGTCTGTGCCAAAATAACTTGTGATTCTCCAGAAAACCACAATAGAAATAATTCAACTGCCGTTCCAAATGACCACAAAGCAGCAAACGCCAAAGCGATAATAAAACCTTTGGCGGGTAAAAGTGTATGAGGTTGATTCCAAGCGGCTCGGAACAACAATCCAAAGCCAATGGTCAGCAACAAAAAATAGATTCCCAACAATTGATTCATGGTTTCTCGAGTAACCCATCGGCTTGTTGTACGAGTAACCCATCGGCTTGTTGTACTGCATTGATTGCATGGTCAAGAATATCAATCAGTTCTTGATGCGCCAAAGCTGCCTCTTCT
Source organism: Deinococcales bacterium (assembly GCA_031414595.1). Lineage (GTDB taxonomy): Bacteria > Deinococcota > Deinococci > Deinococcales > JAAFIG01 > JAAFIG01. The sequence continues at coordinate 22,300 of JANNVX010000017.1, read as the reverse complement.
TTGTCTGTATTTTTTATCATCTCAAGTCGTAAATTTAATTCATTTCTGACCGACCCACTTGAGAAGAATGGCGCTTCAAAAACCAATTCTGGCTGAGCCAATGCAAGCTCACGGGATAATTCTAAGACCTCGGCTTTGACCACCTGATCCATTGGTAAACTGGTCAACTGTGCCAAAGATAACCATGCTCTGGTATTTGGGTAATCTTGGCAGTACAAAAAAGCTCGAGCCAAATTGATTTGACAGGCTAGTACACCCCACCACCAATAGGCACTTGAAAATCTATGAAGTGCCAATCGAAACTCGAGAATAGCATTCTCGAGTTTGTTCTCAGCGAGTTCAACGCACCCTAAAAGTAAATGTGCATGAGCCATAATCAAAGCATCGGATGAATTTTTAATAGTCAGAGCAAATTTTCTAGCTTGGGCAAATTGCCGATGCTTCAAAGCACTGCGTCCAAATTGCAAATGGATTGCATCATGGAGCTTGGGAGGCAATAGCTGGCGTTTTTTTAAGAGCCAATCCAAAATAACATCGGCTTCCGATAGCCAATTTTGATTCAAAAGAGCAGTTGCTCGTAACAACTGCGCCTCATTGGACAATTCACCTTCAAGGGTACTCAAAGCACCAATCAATAACCCAGCCTCGAGTTGACTCTGGGCGGCAGCTAATTTCCCAACTTGCCAGTCAAAAGCAGTAATACTTCTTTCAACTGGCAATGCAAAATGCTTGGCAAAATCATCTGGATTCTCGAGTTCGACTTTTACTCTGTGGCGAAAGCCCCAAGCACCAATGGTTATTTTACCACTTTCGGCAACAATCAAGTCTCGTTCCTTAAAAACCCTGAGATTTGGGCTATTAAGTAAATTGCCGATATTGTTGGGTTTTATCCCAGAATCTCCAAATGCTTCTAAACTGCCAAGCCGGTCTGTGGTCACAAAGGCGGGGCGAACGACTTCGATATACTGTTTCCATGCCAAAAGTCCGATGAACTGAGCGGCTTGAATTTTTAGATCCCAAGATTGCTTGGTTTCTCGATCACCATCTTCTAGTTCCAAGTAGAGTTGCGCTCCAAAAATTCTGAATTTCAAAATAGTCATTTTCAAAAAACCTTTGTAGGACGTTATGAATCATTATGAAAAATTATACACATAACGCCAAAGCACTGGATAATTTTTGGTTTGGTATGTTAAATCAAGAAAGGAGGCGATACTGGAAAAGCATTCAAAACCAAAATGGGCGTAACTCGCACCCTGAGAAGTAAGTGTTACACCCATCACCTAAAAGCCCTCAATTTGAACTCGAGCCTTAAGACTCGAGATAGGAGAACTTATGTTAAATTCTACCCCAAAAGACCTTCGTAAGATTGGAATTGCAGCCCTTGCCACTTTGATTATTGTTGGACAAGCTATTTTTATTGGAATCAGCCTGCACCGGCTCGAGCAAGCCAATAAACCGCAACCAAGCATCTTTAGATTGGTTGGTGATTGCCCAGGTGGAATGGTTTGCTAAGCCTACTTTTGTCTGACTGCAATGGTAAACTCATGTGAATGGCAAAACTTAAGCTCAAACACATCTTTGCAAATCTGGCTTTACTGATGCAGACAGGAAACACCGAAGTTGCGCGTCAGTTAATAGCTCGAGCTTGTTATCTGGTTCATCGTTTTGAAGATTGGAAAAGCCTCCAAGAAATCATGCTGCAATCTATTGCTCAAGAATCTTTGCAGCATGAACCAGCTTTTGTAAAAACTTACGTTCGTGCTTTAATCGGCTCGGGACAATTTGAGAATGCCGAAGACTTTATTGTTACCAGCGCCATTTATCATTCTGGACAAACAAAAGCATTTTTAGAAGTTGAACTTGCCATTTGCTTACATAAAACTGCAAGAACCGAAAGTGGAATCCAGCTTTTAATACCAGCCATGCAGCATTTAACTGGACAAGATTTAGGGATAGCATGGTCAAGACTTGGAATCATGCGTTTTGCCTTAAATCAACCAGATTGGCTAGAGGCTTTTTTGGAAATGCACAAATGGCTGGCGGATCGGATGCTCGGGATTCAACTTTTGCTTCTTGGTAATTGTTATTACTTGCAAGAAGCCTATGACCAAGCCATCAGTACCTATCAAGAAGCAAGTCAGTTACTGATAAATGATCCTTTGAATCACGCTTATGCTGAAAGCAACATTGGTTTAACCTACCTTTTGCAATGCGACCCCAAAGCCCATACTTTTCTCGAGAATGCAGAGCGTCGTACACGGCACACAAATTTTTCTAAGCAACACCCAGATTTTATAAAATCCCTAGCTGCCTCGTATCGGCTTCGGGGTGAGTGGCAAGAAGCGGTTTCTTTGTACAACCGAGCTTTTGAACGCAGTCCATACCCAGTGGTAAAACTCGAGGTGCTAACCAATCTAGGACGAACTTTGCGTTTATCTGGTAATCAGACTCAAGCCAAAGAAATCCTCAAAGCCGCATTAGGTTTTGCGGCTAAAAACAACTTAAATCCAAGCCCTGCTCGGCTCGAGTTAGCAGCCTTGGATTTAATGCAGTGGCGGTCTGCCAAAGCAGGCAAGCAATTGGAACAAACAAGGCAATTACAAGGCGCGGATGTGCATTTCTTAAATTTATTGTCGGCTGAACTTGCTCGGCAATTGGGTAACAAAGCCACTTGTCTCGAGTTACTACTAAAAATTCCGATGCAGCACCGATTAACAAGAGAAGAAAGTCGATATTGGACTGAACTCTGGAGTCTTGCCCAGTATTGTTCGCTCGAGATTCCAGCCCCATTATCGTGGATGGGAACTCGAATCATAATTTTGCGAAAAACCGATCTCTTACTTGATGATGTACCACGCGAAGTATCTTCGGGTACACTTGATTTTCTGCGATTCTTATTCGGTAAAGGTGGCAGTGTACAACTCGAAGAAATTTACATCGAATTTTTTGCACCACGCTTAAAAAGTAAAGATGAAACCCCAGGGGTAACAGACAGTGCCTTGAAACAACTGACGGCTCGAGCCAGAAAAGCCTTGGGCTGGAAAGATAGTGTACGCAGCCAATCCAAAAAACGCAGTCTTGATCCGAATAGTATCTGGAAACTTGAGTAGCCTAGACTAAAGTTACTATATAAAGCTATAAACACCCTGATTCAGTGACCTTTCAATTGTCATCTTTTTGGCATACTTGTGGTTACGGAGGAAAACCATGTTTTTAAGCACGCGCCGACCCGCGCTGACTCGGGTAACCATACCATTTTCGGTACAACTTGCGGTCATCACCGCCATTGGATACGCCAGTGTCGCCATATGCAGTAAATCCGATACCCTCAGCCCATACTTAGGCTTAATCGGACCGATGGTTGCGGCTGTCATTACTTATTGTGGCTATTTGTTATTGCGCCATCAAAGTCTTTCGAGCTTTGGGGCAATCAGTGGCATTATCCTCGGTTCAAGCCTGAGCGTTGGCATCACCATGCTGCTTGGCGGGGTTTCACTACCAATTGCTTTCCAAGCTGTGGGCATTGCTGGTGGTATCTCGAGCATCATTGGAATGCGCTTTGGCTGGAAAGCCACGATTCCCAGTGCGATTATTGGTGGATTATGCGCTGCGGCAGGAGCAGCGATGTTACCGACCATGCTCGAGAAGGGCAGCATTTTTGCTTGGGTTGTCAATATTCTTGGCAGTGCGGCGGCTACCTACTGGCTGGGGGTTGGAATAACCAAAGTCTGTGCGCTCGAGAACCCTGTGGCATGGCAAAATACCTTGATTCGATTACAAGAAGACCATAAACCCGAGATTTTTGTGAATCCCGAAGCGATTAAAAATTTTATCGAAACCCCAGAACCAGAAGTCAAAAACCCAACCAACCCAGACCTGACAATCAAAGAACTCGAGGTTCTAAAACTTCTTGCAGTCGGACACAGTGACCGAAAAATGGGAATTATTTTAGGATTATCCGAAAATGGAGTACGCGGTCGGCTCGAGACTGCCAGAAAAAAATTGCAAGCCAAGAATCGCACCGAGTTGATCGCAAAAGCTCTTCAGTACGAGATTATTGCAAAAGTAGCGAAAACACCAGTTTTGCAAAAGTAGTGGTTTTGCCAGTTCACAAGCCAAGATTTATTGGGTTAAATAAGTAGGCGGGAGGTCTCGAGTCGGTCGGGACTGTGCAGACCTCCCACCGCCAAAAATTTGCTATTTTTCAGATTCTCGAGTTAGCTGAACGTATCCACAACAAGCATAAAATTTAATAATATCAGACTCAAATTAAATACAATCATCACGCGCCTGTTTTTCTTGGTGGGTCGTTGGTGGGTAGTCTCGTGCTACCTTCACAATGCACACCAAAACAAGATGGTCACTGAATCAAACCACATGCACCAAAAGGAGTAGCAAATGCCCAAATGGATACCACAAGCGAATGTAGACGCATTTTATGGCAACCCTCGAGGGCGCAACAGACCTTGACTATTCAAAAACTTCTTGTGAGCAGAGTGGTTAGATAAGGGGATTTATGTTTGAAAGTAATTTGGAAATGCAGTATTTGCGTGAGAATATTCAGAATGAACAGGACCAGTTAAAACGGTTTCTAATGCGACTAGTCAGTGACGTTTTATTTCGAGGTGATAGCAAACTCGTTATTGTAGAGGATTTGGCGGGTGTTTCAACATTCAAATCGCGTACAATAATGAGAAACTATCCATGTTCGCCTCAATTTTGTATTCAAGTGCTGAAAGTGTTTTTTCCGAAAATTCTAAAAATCGAAAAACATTACCCTCCTAAGTGGATGCGATGGTTTGCACGTCCAACATTTATAGTTACATTTCAGCATTCTGCCGATCAACTCATCCCTGCTTTACAAGTAAACCCATTATCAGTTATGCCAGTACAAGTTCAACAATTTGAGCATCATGAAGACACAAATTAAATCGTTCACGCATAGAAAAGCAATAACCCATTGTATTTTTGTATTCAGCAATGGGTCATTTAACCGAAGTTTGAATTGCCAAGATGTCGTGGACTTGAAGGTCGGTACTTGAGCTTGAGTCCTGTTTCCCTCGAACACAGTAGGCGATTTGTAGCCAATTGTTGAGTGCAGCCGTTTCCGAGTGTAGAACACTGCTGTGGTTATAAACTCGAGGACACATTTATTAAAATGAGTACCATAAAAAACCGATTTTTACTTGGCTTGCGCCTAAACGCAGTATTGATAGCTTGTCCAACCAACCCTAGCATTACGTTGCCCCGAATGCTCCTAAAAACCAAGTCTCGAGCTTAACGCCTGTGCTTAGGCTCGAGATAGTCAAGTCCTGCATTACGATTGTTGCTTTTACTCGAGGTCAATGCCCAAGCTGCTTAAGTTCTTCAATATACTGGCTGTGATTTGCAATATACTCTGCCTCATGAAAACACTGCTGATTGATTATGGCTCGGGCAATTTGCACAGTGCCGCCAAGGCACTCGAGGTGGCTGGTTTTAATAGTCATGGTCATACTTTGCTGGTCTCGAGCAATCCACAAGATGCGCTTGATGCCGATGCCTTGGTGTTGCCGGGGCAGGGTCACTTTCGTCAGGTCATGGAAGCGTTTAGTGCCTCGGGTTTTGAATCGGTGCTGCGGGCGCATATCGCTTCTAATAAGGCTTTTTTGGGAATCTGTGTGGGAATGCAAATTTTGTATCAAGGCAGCGAAGAATCGGCAATTGCTGGGCTTGGTTTACTTGAAGGCTATTTGAAGCGTTTTCCTAAGGGTTTGCCCGTACCGCAAATGCAGTGGAATAAGTTGCAGGCTGTGGGCAATAGTCCGTTGTTGTTGGGTCTGGAGGCGGATGCTTTTGCCTATTTTGTGCATTCATTTTACGTGCCAGCCGAGGCAGTAGCGGTTGGTGCGATAACTGATTATGGTTTGCCATTTGTGAGTCTAGTCTCGAGTGGCTGTCTTCATGCGACTCAGTTTCATCCAGAAAAATCTCAGGCAGTGGGTCTAAAAATGCTCGAGAATTTTCGGGTTTGGGCAGAATCGCGTTTAGTGTAGCTTGGATTACAAATTTTGAGCAATAAAGCTGACTTTTGAATAATTTTTGTCGTTATTGACGAATTCAATTGTATTTTACTCTCGAAAAGATACTTTTCTTACAGTTCGCAAAAAAACATCTGCCAGACGAATTTTTTCCTTGATGTACAACCTGAATGGGTTTCTATTTACCGTGTTGCACTGTTAAAGAATTGATAAACTTTGTAGCTTTTGTTACTTTCTGAATGATGCCGTGACCCACAAGTTAATTGTGGGTTGGCGTAAATTTTTTCGTGAATAAGAAAACATTCTTGTTTGCAAATTCATACGCATATTCATACACTCAGTCTTAGGAAAAACACTTTCTTTAGACAAACAAAGGAGTTCTTTATGGCTATAATTCTTGAACGCCCACGAAATAACATGGATACAATTCAATACCGCTCAGGTGCAATCGTACTTTATCCTGGAAGAGCCGAAATGATTTACCGCGTCAAAAGTGGTTTGGTGCGCCTACACACCATGGATGATGAGGGCAATAGTCTGACTTTGCGCTACATTAAACCCGGACAATTTTTTGGCGAAGAAGCCTTGGCTGGTCTCGAGCGAGACCATTTTGCCGAAAGTGTCACCGAAAGCCTTGTCGAGATGTTTCATGTCAACTTAATCACCCCAGAAATAGCTGCTAATCTCAACATCTGTTTAGCCAAAGCCCTGAGCGGCACGTATTTAACCATTCAAAGACTTGCCACCAAACGCCTGCGCTCGAGAATTGCCGCCGCATTAATAGAAATGTCCGACACTGCCCTAGGCAGCATCACCGAAAGTGGACAACAACAAGTCTATGCCACCCACGATGAACTAGCCGCCGCCGTTGGTAGTGTGCGTGAAACCGTCACCAAAGTGATTGGTGAATTATCTAGGGAAGGTGTCATCGAAAGTGGCTATGGAAAAATAACCTTAAGTAACTTTGAGGGCTTAAACACCATCGCTTGGCAATAACCCAGACTCGGTCTCGAGATTTACTTTCTCGAGACTTTTTTGTCTCTGAACAATGACTCACAAAGCAGTTTATAATTAACAGGTGCATCCCGAACTTTTTAAGCTCCCTGATAATTTTTTTATTCCGTTCCTTAGTAATTTCTCCATTGCTTGGTATGGTGTTTTAATCACCATGGGCGTGATGATTGGGGCAGTGATTGCTACCAAAGTCGCCGAGCGGCGTGGCTTAGATGGCAATTTACTGTCTGACATGGTGTTCTGGTCGGTCGTTTGGGGGGTGGTTGGCGCTCGGATTGGGTATGTCCTGACCAGCCCAAGTAATTTTGCGTATACATCAACTGATACAGCTTTTACTTGGTTAGGTAAAATAGCCAACATCCGCGAGGGTGGCTTATCCATTCACGGGGGTGTGATTCTTGGTATTTTGGTGCTGATTTATTACGCTCGGCGCTATAAAATCAACTTTTACCAGTATATAGATTTGTATGCTCCCGGTTTGGCTTTAGGCATTATTGGCGGGCGTTTAGGCAACTTCTTTAACGGTGCAGACACCATCGGACGAATTACCACCCTGCCAGTTGGTTGGACGTTCCCCGGTTGGGGTGAAGATATTTTAGGGATTTTCAAAGCCGAACGCAACTGGGCTGGAATGCCGGGCTTATGCAAACCCGCTTCTGGCGAGGTTTCGGTTTCGCCACTTTGCCAAGCTGGGGTTGAATACTTGCGTGGTCCTGTCCATTTGACCCAGATTTATGGCGTTTTTATTGGCGTAGCACTCTTGATTGCTATTTTTTACTGGATGCGCTCACGCCGCCCTGGTTGGGTTTTTTGGAACACGATTCTTTGGTACAGCATCATGCGGGCTGGAATCGAGGAAACATTTAGGCTTAATAGCGGCGGCTTCAAAGTCTATCAAAACGACGACATCGGGATGTTTTTCTTTACTACCACACAATTATTTAGTATCCCCTTAATTATTATTAGTTTAATCATGTTGCAGCGCATTAAAAATCAACCTGAGCAACCTTGGGAAGAACATGCCTCAAATCCAGACAAGCCTTTAGTCTCGAGTGCTGCCGTGGAGTTGCCAAAAGTATGAGCCTCGCGGTTGTGATTTTAGCGGCTGGACAAGGCACACGGATGAAAAGTAGCTTGCCAAAAATGCTGCATCAGGCGGCTGGTAGACCACTTTTAGGGCATGTGATTGAACGGGCTAAGCAACTCGAGCCGAGCCAAATTGTGGTGATTACCGGACATGGCGCAGAAGCCATCGAAAGCTATTTTGCCGCCGAACCTGTGGTCTTTGCACGGCAAACCGAACAACTTGGCACTGCCCACGCGTTCTTATGTGCCAAAGTTGCCCTCGCGGGTCATACAGGCGATATTTTTGTGTTGTATGGCGATACGCCACTGATGAGGCTCGAGACCTTACAATCTGCCCTTGAAGCCCATCGCAGTGCCAAGGCTGGTATGACTGTGATTACGGGGATACTCGAGGACGCAACAGGTTACGGACGAATTGTGCGCGACGACAGGGGAGAGGTGCTGCGGATTGTTGAACAAAAAGCCACCACCGAATCTGAAAAAGCCATTACCGAATGGAACTCTGGGATGTATATTTTTGACTCGAGTGCTTTTGAGTTGGCTGCCCAAATTGGCAACAGCAACAGCGCCAAAGAGTATTACCTAACCGATATTCTCGAGTTGTACCGCCTAAACAACAAAGCGGTTCTAGCACAAATTGCCGACAGTTCCGAACTCGAGGGCAGCAATGACCGTGTGCAACTGGCAGCCGCCGATAAGACCCTGCGAGACCGCCTTCGCATTTGGCACATGAAAAATGGGGTGACGATGCGTGACCCAAGCACCATTTACATAGATGATACTGTGACCATTGGTAACGATGTGATTCTCGAGCAGGGCGTAATTCTAAACGGTCAAACCAGTATTGCTTCTGGTAGCCAAATTGGTGCATACAGCATCATTACGGATTGTCGGCTTGAAGGGGTGGTTTATGTCAAACCTCACAGTGTTCTCGAGGGCGCAGTTCTGCGTGGCGGTTCGGATGTTGGACCTTTTGCCAGAATCCGTGCAGGCACAATTCTCGAGGCGGATGTGCATGTCGGTAATTTTGTAGAAATTAAAAATTCACATTTGCTCGAGGGGGCAAAAGCTGGGCATTTGGCGTACATCGGTGATGCCAATGTCGGACGTGAAGTCAATTTTTCGGCAGGGGCAATCACGGCTAATTATGACGGACTGGACAAATTCCGAACTACGATTTTAGATGGCGCTTTTATTGGCACGAACGTCACGCTTGTTGCACCCGTGACGATTCACCAAGGGGCATTTGTTGCGGCTGGCAGCACTATCACCACCGATGTATCAGATGGCGCACTTGGGGTCACTCGAACCACTCAAAAGACCTTGGAAGGTTGGGCGGTCAAATACTGGGGCAAAAAACTCGAGTCAGCTAAAGCAAATAAATTGCCCATCATCCGAAAGTGGCTCGAGTCACGTAAACCAAGTTAGGAACAAATTGGGTCAAAACTCCATCTGAAGTTCACAAAAGACGAGTACGATTTGATGAGCAGATGAAGAAGCCACTCAAAACTGATTCAAAAGGAGAACCACCATGCCAAACTTAGGACCCCTCGAAATTATCGTAATCTTGTTACTTGCGCTTGTATTTTTTGGTGCAAAACGCTTGCCAGAACTGGGCAAAGGACTCGGACAAGGCATCCGTGAATTTCGTAAAGCTGGCAAGGACATCCGCGCCGAACTTGACGATAGCTTTAAGGATGAACCAAAGCCTACAGCCCCTTCGACTGATAAGGCGTAATGCCGCATGGCAACCAGGGAAATACCAAACGAAACTTTTAAGGAAGCGCCTTTGCTCGATCATCTCGAGGAATTGCGCTTACGGATTATTTGGAGCGCCGTTGCATGGATTGCTGGCGGAGTGGTTACTTTTGCCAATCTGGGTTTTGCGATTGAATTACTCAAACGTCCGCTCGAAGTCTATACCAAAGGAAAAGGACTCGAGGTTGAAATTATTTCTTTGCGAATCACCGAGCAATTATCGGCTTCGTTTTTGGTGGCAGCAGTTGGCGGTCTGATTTTTGCCATGCCGATGCTGATTTACCAACTTTGGGCTTTTGTTGCTCCGGGATTAACCAAACGTGAACGCGGTTATGCCTTTCCATTTATTTTTGGTTCGGTAGCCGCTTTCTTGGCTGGAATTGCCTTTGCCTACTTTGTCGCCTTACCCGCCGCAATGCAGTTTTTAATCGGATTTTTACCCGGTGTAAAAACCACCTTGCCAATTGGCGATTACATCAGTGATGTGATTACCCCGTTGGTGATGTTTGGGATTTTGTTTCAATTGCCCGTGATTATGTTTTTACTGGCAAAAATCGGTATTATCTCGAGCCTGTTTTTTATCAATCAACGCCGAATTGCCGTCTTTGCAATTGTGGTGGTGGCTGCTTTTGCCACACCTTCGAGCGACCCAGTAAACTTAGCCATCATCAGTGTTCCCTTAATCATTTTGTACGAATTTGGGATTTGGTTGGCACGAATGGCGGAGCGTCAAAATGCGGTGCTTGCCGCCAAAGGTTTACTCGAGGACAACGACGAGGCTTGACAAAACCACTAAAGCAAGATAGTTTTTAACCATGCAAAACGCAAATTGGTATACAAGATAAGGCACTCGAGAGACACAACTCGGGATGCCTTTTTGCTTCGGCTCACGCCGAAGTTTTTTATTGGTAAAAGCAATCTTTCGATAAGGAAACCATCATGACTGACCAAACCATCGCCGAACTTCGCAATGAAGTAGACAACATCAACCTCGAGATTCTAGCCGCCCTTTCTAAACGCGCCGAAATTGTCAAAAAAATTGGGGCAAGACAAACCGAAATGGGAATCACTCACTTTGACCCAAAACGCGAGTCCGTTATGCTCGAGGCGCTCGAGAAAGCCAACCCCGGCGTGTTTTCCAACAGCACGATTAAGCAACTCTTCAAAGAAATTTTTAAGGCATCCTTAGACTTAGAGGAACGCGAAGACAAACCAAAACTCAAATACAGCCGTAAAATGCACCCCGAAGATAGCGCTGTGGTTATCTCGAGGGGCAGTTTGAGTGTGCAATTTGGCGGCGGAGTCAAAACCATGATTGCCGGACCGTGCAGCATCGAGAGTTTAGAGCAAACCATGCAGGCTGCCGAAATTGTCAAACGCCATGGCATCACGATGTTTCGCGGTGGGGCGTACAAACCACGCACCAGCCCGTATGGTTTCCAAGGGCTGGGGGTACCCGGACTCGAGATTGGGGCAAAAGCCGCAAGGGAACACGACTTACTCTTTGTTGCCGAAGTCATGGACACCCGCGATGTGGCGGTCTGTGCCGAGTACGCCGACATGCTGCAAGTCGGTACACGCAACGCCCAGAATTTTGCCTTGCTGCGCGAAGTTGGAAAAAGCGGTAAACCAGTGCTGTTAAAACGCGGCTTCTCGAGTACCATCGAAGAGTGGTTGCTGACTGCCGAGTACATTCTTTCCGAAGGCAACGACCAAATTGTGTTGTGCGAACGTGGCATCCGCACCTTTGAAAAAGCCACCCGTAATACACTGGACATCTCGGCGGTGGCAGTGGCTAAGCTCGAGACACACCTCCCGATTATTGTAGATGTGACCCATGCGGCGGGACGGCGCGATATTCTGATTCCTCTTGCCAAAGCTGCGCTGGCGGTTGGTGCGGATGGTGTGCATGTCGAAGTTCACCCAGACCCAGCTACAGCGCTATCGGACAATCAGCAGCAACTTGATTTTGCTGGGTTTGAAACATTTATGAACGCGATTCGCCCAATGCTTTAAGAATTCTGTAACCAAGCCAAGGTCTTAGAAGCAAGTTTATCAAACGCCACCACGCATAATTCAAGGTGTTCTTCTAAAGTATCTTCAATTTTATTATGCGAAATCCCGCGTAAACTCTGCACGAACATCATCACCGTTGGAATGCCAACTCGAGCAATTTCGGCAGCGTCGTGCAGAGGACCACTGGGCAGAGCATGCCTTACACCACAAGTCTCGAGAATCGCATCATTGCAAAGTTCAATCAGTTTTGGATTAAATGGTATCGGCTCGATAGACCAAATTTTATTCCACTGCACCGTACAACCTTCTTCTAGGGAAAATTTTTCTGATGCCAGAACTGCCGATTTGTACATGCCAGCCAGCACGGTCGCATCTAAATCGCGTTGGTCTAGGGTCATTTCGCAGCGCCCAACCACGGCAGTAACAATTCCGGGGAACGTTTTTAAGCTGCCAACCGTACAAACCGCGTCTGAATGCTGCTTGGCAATCTCACGAATCTCGAGCGAGAGTTTGGCGGCTGCGCCCAGAGCATCACGCCGAGCATTCATTGGGGTACTCCCAGAATGGGCTTCTTGACCAAAAAAAGTAATGCTGTGACGCTCCACCCCTTTTGTTCCTAGCACCACACCAAGCGGCAAGCCCAGCTTCTCGAGAACAGGACCTTGTTCAATGTGCAATTCTAAGTAGGCTGCGGCTTTGGTTACAGCTTTTCCAGCTTCAAGTGCCTTGTCTAAATCAATGCCATGCGCTTTAACTGCGTCCTCGAGCCGAATACCATCTTTATCAGTGCGGTTGCGTAAATCTTCGGGGTCAAAAAAACCAGAGACGGCACTCGAGCCAAATAAACTCCGTCCGAAACGAGCGCCTTCTTCATCTGCCCAATCTACTAAGCAGACGGTCAGCGGCGGTTTACCATTGTACTGGTCTGAAATTCGGCGCAGCACCTCGAGACCCGCCAGCACATTTAGGCAGCCATCGAGCCAACCGCCGTTCGGCACGCTATCGAGATGCCCACCAATCCAGAGTTCCTTTTCGGATTCACCTTTTAGAGTTACCCACAAATTCCCCGCTTCATCCTGCGAGGTTTCGACTGGTAAGCCCTCGAGTTTGGATTTTAGAAAATCCCTTGCTGCTACCCAAGTTGGTGTGAATGCCACGCGCTGAGCGCCATCGGTGTTTCCTGTTAAAGCGCGGAGTTCTTTGAGTTCGGATATGGTTCGTTTTGGATTAAGGGACATGACTTAGTTTAACGCACTCTCGAGTTAGTAGTCTCTGAATGAATCCACATTTGGGATTTGAATACCATTTCGAGAAAAAGTTCTATTGAAAACAGGTGGGTTCGACTGTAAGCAAGAGGCTCGAGCTAATAATTCGAGCCTCTCGCTTTACAGTTCATTTTTTAAGTACATTTGCTCGAGACCTTATCTTGCGGCTGGGCAGTCGTATTGCTTGCAGACTGCCATTGCATTGCTTGGGTAGACTTCGGTTGTTCCTAAGACCACTTTCTTGGGTGGTTTGGCATTTTGGGTTAGGATTTTTCCTGCCCATTCGATGGCTTCGGCTGAGCCTGTTGGGTAAACATAACTTGCTCCCAAACGACCTTCGATGACTGCCATAATCCCGCCATCTGGTGATGGTAGCGCGTCAATTCCGACGAATAAGATTTTTGAGAGGTCTTTTCCGGCGTTTTTGGCGGCTAAGTAACCACCTTCGGTTGATGGGTCGTTGTGTCCGTATACTACGTCAATTTTTCTGTTGGCTTGGAAAGCAGCAGCAGCCACGGCGACAGCTTTTTCGCGCAGCCATTCCGAGGTCGGGCTGGCGATAATTTTAGCGTTGCGGTTCAGGGCTAAACCCTTGCGGAAGCCACTGCCACGGTCTGCCGAGGGTGGCGAACCAGAAAGACCAGTAATCTCGAGGACATTGCAAGGAATACGTTTGTTCTCACGGCACCATTTGCTAACATAAGTACCTGCTTTTTCACCAATCAGTTTGTTGTCTGCACCAATAAACATCGTGTAGGCATCGCCCAGAACAGCGCGGTCAAGCACAATCACTGGGATTCCACCATCATATGCCCGTTTAACCACGGCTGTTAATGGTGCGGCTTCGTTTGGCGAAATAATTAACAAATCAACTTTTTGTTGGATAAAGCGTTCAACATCGGCAACTTGTTTGGAATTGTCCTGGCGGGCATCAGCGATGGTCAGTTGCATTCCAGCTTTTTTGGCAGCCGAGGTCAGTTGTGCGTTCATTGCTTCGCGCCAAGGCTCGGCGTTATTGGCTTGTGCCATACCAATCACAAAGGTTTTGCTTTGGGCTTGGCTGGCTTGCAGACCAAAAAGTGCTACACTGGCAAGACCTGCGGCAATGGCAAAGAATTGAGTCTTTTTCATGGTGCTTCTCCTTGAACAACACTCCCAAACAAACACGGTCTGCGTGTCTGGGTCTAAGCCACTGGTGGCTGGGCGAATTTGACGTTCTACGTTCTAGGTTTAACAATCACCTCCTAATTATTAACGAGCGCTTAGGCTCGGCGTTGAATGCGTTGTAAGCCAACTGCGGCAACAATCAAAGCTCCTTTTATCAGGAGTTGCACGTCTGAGTTGATGTTGTTTAAGCCTAAGATATTGTCAATCATGCCTAGCATCCATGCGCCAATAATCGAACCAGCCAATGTGCCGATTCCACCCATTAGGCTTGTGCCGCCAATCACCACAGCAGCAATAGCGTTGAGTTCGTAACCCACGCCATCGTTGGGGCTACCTTGGTTGAGTTGGGCGGCATGAATAATCCCTGCTAGAGCGGTTAAAACACCGCAGATTACAAAGACAATAATTTTAACCTGATCTACCCGCACACCAGATAAACGAGCCGCAATCGGATTACCACCGACAGCATAAACATGGCGACCAAATGGTGTAAAACGCAAAATAATACCACTGATGATAGCCACGACCAGCATCACAATAGCAGGCACTGGAATTCCAAACCAGCGTTGAGCAAAGACAAAAAAACTATCTGGCGCACCGCCTGTTCCAGCAATCACTGGTATGGCTAAACCACCCAGGGCTAAACGCGCAAATCCCCTTGCAAAACTCATCATGGCTAGTGTCACCACAAACGATGGAATTCGTACCCATGTGGTCACTACTCCGTTGATTAAACCCGATAGCCCACCAACCGCCAAGCCAAGCACAATCACCACGCCCGTATCAAGGTTTAAGCGCACCAACATGGCGGCGCTAAAGGTGGCAGTCAGGGCTAAAACTGATCCAACGCTCAAGTCTATTTCGCCAACCAGAATCACAAAGGTCATGCCAACGGCGATAATCCCTGTTTCTGCAATATCACGCAGGATATTGGCTTGGTTGATTGGATCTACAAATAAATTGCTGCCATCGCGGACTGGTGAAAAAATCAGTCCGATCAAAAAGACAATCAGCAGACCTAAATAGCCTTGAAAGCGCAGGGCTGTCTCGAGCCAAGGGTTACGTTTGCTGATGGTGGGATTGGCAATCATAAAGTCTCCTGATACTGGGGTTTGAATTGGGTTGCGAACTCAAGAATACGCGCTGAAGTTGCTTCTTGGCGACTGAGTTGACCAGTAATTCTGCCTTCGCACATCACTAGAATTCTGTCGCACAGGGCTAATAATTCAGGCATATCACTTGAAGCAAGTAAAACGGCTGTTCCGGCTTGTGCCAGTTCGTTAATAATTGCGTAAATTTCGGCTTTTGCACCAACATCAATACCTTGGGTAGGTTCGTCAAGCAGCAACAATCGTGGTGAATTTAACAAGTATTTTGCCAGTACCACTTTTTGTTGATTACCACCCGACAACGCCGAAACTGGGGTCTCGAGGCTGGGGGTTTTGACTCGAAGTTTTTGAATCACAACCAAGTTTTCTTGTTGCTCGAGTTTTAAGTTTAAGAATAATCCTTTCGTAAAACGCTTTAGGGCGGCTAAACTGGTGTTTTCGCTGACACTGCGAGCCAGAATTAGGCTTTGCCCTTTGCGGTCTTCGGTCACATAACCAATACCTGCTTTAATGGCATGGTGTGGTGATTTCATTGACTCAAGTTTACCAGCAATTTCGATTTTTCCAGCCACCGTTTTCTTATTTGGAACACCATAAATTGCTTCGAGTGTCTCGGTTCGTCCTGCTCCGAGTAAACCTGCTAATCCAACAATTTCGCCAGCCGCGACACTAAACTCGAGGTTCAAAAGGGCTTGTTTACCTTGGCTTTTTTGAACACAAAGCTGTTTAACCCTTAAAATTGTTTGTCCTAGATTGCGTTGACTGCTTGGGTAAAGGTCGCTGAGTTCACGTCCGACCATCATTTGGATTAAACGATTACGGCTAAAATTAGTGGCGGTGTCCGTACCAATATAATGCCCGTCGCGCAGCACGGTTATTCGGTCTGAAATGGTAAAAATCTCGTCCATCCGATGCGAAATATAAATAATAGCGATATTGGAAACCCGCAGTCGGTCAATGACGGTAAACAATTGGCTGACTTCCTCACCACTAAGGGCAGTGGTTGGTTCGTCCATAATCAGGACTTTGGCATTCAAGCTCAGGGCTTTGGCAATCTCGAGTAATTGTCGTTCGGCAACGCGTAGGTGCTTTAGTAAACGCTCTGGTTCGAGGTGTAAACCAAGTTCGGCTAACCATTGAATAGTTTCAAAGCGCATTTTTTTATGATCCATCAGACCAAACGAATTTTTGAGTTCACGTCCCAAAAAAAAGTTTTCAGTCACACTCAGTTCAGGGACTTGGTTGAGTTCTTGGTGAATAATTGCCAGTCCACTGCGTTGAGCGCTGCGTGGATTGCTTGGCATAAAGGGTTGTTTGGCTAAAAAAATACTGCCTTCGTCGGTACTGTAGACTCCTGTTAGGATTTTCATGAGCGTGGATTTACCAGCTCCGTTTTCGCCCATTAAAGCATGAACTTCGCCTGCAAAAGCAGTAAAGCACACTGAATTTAACGCAGTTACACCCGGAAAACGCTTGGTAATACCCTGCATTTCCAGTAGAGGTATTTTGCTTGGTGGCTGCATCAAAGTTGGTGCGACAGGATAGGTAGTCTGCATCTCGAGTCCTTAAATTAAATTTCTGAAAATCACAAATAATTTGTTTATTTGCGTTTGCTTTGTATCTGTTTGTCTGCTTATGGTTATTAGAATAAACAAAAACAAACATATTTGTCAAGTCCTAATTAAACTCTAAAAGCCTACCAGCCTTGAATATATCAACCGAAACCAAAGTAACACGGTTTGGTCTACTCTCTTATAAAACTGTTTTATATACAATAAAACACGTTCCAAACCAATAAATTAAAAATAAATAAGCTCGAGATACGCAGTTCTACTAAGCCTTGTGGTACTGCCCAAAAAAATAGTAGACTGGGCTTACAAACAAACATGAACAAACAATCTTACTTAAAGAAGGTCTTCTATGCTCGCCGATGAGCGTTTTGAAAAAATCCTTAATCTCCTGAACAGCAACGGCTTTTGTAGCAGCCAATCGTTAGCCACCGAATTAGATGTCAGCGATATGACCATTCGCCGTGACCTTTCGTTGCTTGATAAACAAGGTAAAATTAAACGAGTTCATGGTGGTGCAAGAATTTTGCGTCGCCCAGACAGTAACTTGCAACTCCGCGCCCAACACAACAGTCTCGAGAAACAAGCCATTGCCGAAGCCGCCGCCGATTTTGTCAAAGACGGCGAAACCATTTTTATTGATGCGGGCAGCACCATGCTCGAGTTCGCCCATGCGCTCCAAGCCAGACAATTTAAGCAACTGCGGGTCGTCACTAATGCTGTGGCTATCGCTGCGGTTTTGACCAGCGATAACATTACAGTAGTTCAACTGGGCGGCGAGATTTACCGCAGTACAGGCGCAGTGGTAGGGCAACAAGCCTTGCGCTTACTTGAAGCCTCGAGGTTCGAGCGCTGCTTTATTGCGGCTGCGGCATTTAATGAAGACTTTGGTATCTCAGATCGTCATTTGCCCGAAGTGGAAATAAAACGCACTGCTTTACAGCACAGCAATTGGACGGGATTGTGTGTTGATTCAAGCAAATGGAATCAACAATCGATGTTACGCATCGCTTCAATCAGAGACATTGAATGTGTCATCACTGATTCGCAATTACCACAATCCGCCCGCGATTACCTCGAGCAGCGAGGGCTTCAGATTGTTCTGGCAGAACCATTATGAAACAAGCAGCCCCCATTTTAGAAATGACCAACATCAGCAAAGCCTTTACTGCGGTTCGGGCTTTATATAATGTGAGTATCGCCTTATATGCAGGAGAAATCCATGCGCTGATGGGCGAAAATGGGGCTGGTAAATCCACGCTCATGAAAATCGCAGCAGGTGCAATCCAAGCTGACCAAGGTACAATCCGAGTGCAGCAGCAAAACACCCCAATTCGTTCACCACTGGCGGCTCGAGCCGTTGGAATTAACCTGATGTACCAAGAACCTAACCTTGTGCCGCAATTAACGGTTGCCGAAAACATGTTCATGGGTTGCGAATTAAAACGCGGTATTTTTACCGACACAAAACGAATGAATATCGAAGCTGAAGTGATGCTTGAACGTCTACAAGCATCTTTTAGCTCCGATAGCAAAGTCTGGCAACTGAGTGTTGCCGAACGACAAATTGTAGAAATTGCTAAAGCGTTGATGCTTGGAGGACAAATTTTACTGCTCGATGAACCAACGGCTGCACTCTCGAGTTTTGAAACCGCGACTTTTTTTGAAATTATTACTCAATTACGCCAAGAAGGGATTGCGATTTTGTACGCCTCGCACCGCATGAGCGAAGTCTATTCTTTAGCTGACCGTGTGACTGTACTGCGAAATGGTGAACATGTCGCCGAACTGGAACGCGATGACATCAATAGCAAAACCATTGTACAGATGATGGTTGGACGCGACCTTGCACTGCCTAAACGCCAAGTCAAACCAAGTCTTCAAACCATTGTCCTTGAAACCCGCGACTTGACCGATGGAGTTCATCTTGAACCAACTCATTTTCGTTTACACCAAAACGAAATTCTTGGTTTAGCAGGTGTAGTTGGTGCTGGGTGTAGCCAATTGATGAATTTACTTTATGGTGTAGAACGCTTAACAGGTGGGCAGATTCGACTCAACAATCAAACTATTGCCATAAAATCACCCACCGATGCAATAGCGGCTGGAATGGCATTGGTCAGTAAAAATAATACTGAACAAAGTATCTTTAGAAGTCTTAATGCCGAAGAAAACGTTGTTATGCCTGTCTTAAAACAACACACACAATACGGTTTCTTAATACTAAAAAAATTACATCAAACTTTTCTCGACATCACCAATGCCATGCGACTCGAGACCAATTCAGAAGCAAGCCAACACTTATCTACTGGTACACAACAAAAACTCCTTATCGCCCGAGCCTTAATTCAGCATCCCAAAGTCCTGATTCTTGACGACCCATGCAAAGGTGTAGATATTGCCGCAAAACACGACATTGAACAATTGCTGCTCGAGTTATCCAGCCAAGGTATGGCGATTATCCTGATTTCCTCAGAATTTGCTGATCTCGAGCGCCTTTGCGATAGGGTATTGGTGATGCGCCAAGGGGCGATCGTCGCAGAATTAAAAAATCGGCAAATTTTACAATCAGAAATGGTTGCTTACGCGACTGGGGCTAAACAAGCCAATGACGATTGAAGTCGAGGCGACCACTAGATTCTCGAGTAGAGAACAGGCAAACTAAGCAATATGAATCTCGAGACCGATTTACAAGCCCTTTTTGAACCACAAGCCCTATCTAACCCGTACCTCGGTTACGAAAAGGCTCGAGAACACGGACAACTTGTACCGATGCCAGCTTGGGGCAGTGCTTTTGCTTTTGGTTTAGAGGCGGTCAATGCGATGTTTAAGCACCCAAACGCCAGTGCCAACCGCCTCGGACAAACAGGAGAAAATTGGTTCAGTACCAATTTATTACAACCAATGATGCTTTTTCATGACGCGAGTTCGCATCTGCGTTTACGCAGTTTGGTTTCTCAAGCCTTTACGCCAAAAGCGGTGTCCGAAACTCGAGCAGTGATTGCCAGTCTGAGCCAAGAATTACTCGAGTATCATGCCACCCACGGTGGGGATTTTTTGACCAATGTGGCTGTGCCGCTTCCCATGCTGGTGATTGCTAAGTTGCTTGGTTTGGAAACCGTTGACCGTGTGGCGTTTAGAAATTGGGCAGATGCACTGGTGATTGTGTTGGACGGAAGTTCCTTAAACCAAACCAATGCTGGTAAGCTGCAACAACAGATTGGCGAGATGTTAGCCTACTTTGAAAAATCTGCCGAAACCATGAAAATGCAGAACGCCTCTGGGGTGCTAGGGGCAATGGCTCGAGCCGAAGCCGAAGGACAGCGCCTGAGCCGTGAAGAACTGCTGGCGAATGCGGCGCTGTTACTAGCGGCGGGTTTTGAAACCACCACCAATTTAATCGCAGGGGCAATGCTGGCTTTTTCAGACCATCCAGCCGAGTGGCAAAAACTACTCGAGCATCCAGAATTGGTGGTCAATGCTACCGAGGAATGTCTGCGTTTTGTCACCCCAGTCCAAGCCACCAGCCGATTGCTGACTGCCGATACCCAGTGGCTCGAGTATACTCTGCCCGAAGGCACACATCTTTCTTTGATGCTTGGCGCAGCCAACCGTGACCCAACAAAATTTACGAATCCAGACCAGTTTGATATTGCTAGGGTCAACGCCAGTCAGCATGTGGCATTTGCCAGTGGCGCACATTACTGTCTAGGCGCACCACTGGCTCGGCTCGAGATGCAGGTTTTTCTCGAGCGCTTAGCCGTTAAATACCCCGATTTTGTTGTGCCAGCCCAAACCCTGACCTACCGCCCAAATTTTTCGATTCGTGGCTTGATGGGCTTAGAGGTACAACTTATACCAAATTGTGTTAATCAGTCGCGTATTTTGACTGATTAACCGACTAACAGGAGTGACAACGAAACCGAATTAACGCTTGAACGACAATTTGACCGTTTTTTGGTCAAATGAGAGTGATTAAGTTAATTCGGTATTACTCAATTCGGTAGGTCGCATTGACAATTGCACGGACATCTTTTTCTAAGCTGGTGGTGTCAAAATTCCCCACATCAGAAATACTTGGGTCGTTTTTGGCGTTAATCTGAAAGACACCAAGTCGCCCGTCTTCAATCATCGTGATTCGTCTGCCGACGGGTTGGGCGATTAACTGCGCCCGCTTAAAAGCATCTTCAGAGGCTGCCTTGACCAGTTCTAAACGCAATTCGGCAAGTTTGGTGTAAATCAGGCTGAGGTTTGAGTTACTGATTAAAATATTTTGGTCAAACAGCGCATCAACCGCATTGCTGGCTTTGGTGACCAGATCAACTTTGCTGCTTTCAACTGTAAAGTACCTCGAGACGGTGTAATAGGTTCTCGAGACGGTTTTATAACGCAGTGCGATTTTATCTTTGACAATCGTTTTGCAGTCTTTATCGGCGGCGGTGCAGTCTATTTCTTTGGTTTGAATTTCTGAACTTACCTGCGAAGCCCAAATTTTAATTTCGCTGGCATCAATTCCCTGCTTTTTAAGATAGGCTTCGACGGCTTCTGGCACGGGCTTGAGTTTTAGGTATAAGGATTTATATTCGTCGTATTGCGAATACGCCACGCTAAATGACCAAACTGCTAAATCAGACCGAATGGTTTTAACTGCGCTTCCCGTGACAGTAGTGGTATAAGTTTTGGCACGAAAACTTTGTATTCCACCAATCCCAATGAACGCCAAAATCACCAAGGTAATACCTGTAACAACCACACTCCAAAAAAACTGCGGAAAGGTTTTAGTCATGATAAAAGGCTATCGCCACTCGATGAGTTTTGCTCTCATCATCTCGAGAATTTATGACACTGGTGACTGGCAAGTTCTGGTGATGGTTTCTAGGGACTTGGGATTTAATTACTTCTTGCTCACAAGACAGCGCCTTCTTGACCCCAAAGCAGCACCTGTCTTGACCACATACACGCACCTGACTGGCGTGGTTGCTAACGGGCTGTTGGCGTTTCCCGATTTGGTTTTGAACAAAAACGACCTTTCATAGGGCAAGGCTTCTTGACCATAAACGCGCACCTTACGGGCATGGTCGCATGCCTTGCCCCTACGACAAAAAACCTGTTCTGAACCGTAGGGGTCAGGCATGCCTGACCCGTTTGCGGTCAATGATACCAACTTTAGGTAGATAATAAGGAATGTCAAGATTAGGCACACCTCTAACCGCCCACCATACGACTGAAGAACTCGAGAAACACTACAAACAGTGCAAAGATGCCAAAGAAAAAACTCGTCGCCAAGTGATATGGCT
>JANNVX010000016.1:0-2875 GCA_031414595.1 Deinococcales bacterium | reverse complement strand
AGCAGGACAGACACAGGGGTCTGTCCCTACAAAATCCATAAAAATACGTCAGGTAGGGGCGGACCCCCGTGTCCGCCCTGTGACCAATTGTCTGTTTTTGGTCTATTTGAAATCAGGAAGTTATTCTTGGACAGTTCCTTAGTCGGATGTAACACTCCTTTGGTCGGATGTAAGACTTGTTTAGTTATGCGATACTCTTTTTATGGAACGAACCCGTTTACTGCTTTGCGATGACCACAGTGTTGTACGTCAGGGCTTAAAAATGTTTTTAGCGCTTGACGATAAACTTGAGGTGATTGGCGAAGCCAACAATGGCGCGGTTGCCCTCGAGATGGTCGGGCGTTTAATGCCCGATGTGGTGCTGATGGATTTACTGATGCCAGTCATGGACGGGATTACTGCTATTAGAGAAATCAAAACCCAATTTCCCGAAGTCGAAGTGATTGCTGTGACCAGTGTTCTCGAGGATGCCAAGGTGATGAGTGCAATGCAGGCTGGGGCAATGGGGTACTTACTCAAAGACACCAATGCCGACGAATTGGTCGAGGCGATTCATGCGGCTGGACGTGGTGAAGTGCGCTTATCACCCGAAGCCGCCAAGCGTTTAATGCGTGAAGTACAAACCCCAGACAAGTCCGAATCTTTAACCCCACGAGAAACCGAGACATTGCGTCTAATCGCTAAGGGTTACGCCAATAAGTTAATCGCTCGAGAATTTAGTATCGAAGAACGCACCGTCAAAACCCATGTCTCGAATTTACTTTCTAAACTGGGGCTGCGCTCGAGAACCCAAGCCGCCTTGTACGCCCTTAAAATTGGCTTGGTGGATTTAGAAACGCTGCTCGAGACCTAAATGTTGCCACAAAAAAGCCGCACTGTCACAGTGCGGCTTTTTTGCAACTATTTACTTCGGTTCGTTCAAAATCGTGATTCGACCTTCGACTTTGGCATCAATGGTTTTTAGAGCTTGGAAATAATCGGTCATGACGCTGTAATCGGGCAAGTAGGTGTCGAGTCTCATGCCTTTGGCGTTCTTCAAGGAATCAAAGCCGTCGCCGCCACCTGCGATAAAGTTATTGGTCACGACTTTGTAGCTTTTACCGTTCTCGAGGGCAACAAAACCATCTTTGGCGTTGCCTGTTTCAACTTTGGTGATTCTCGAGCCGGGTTTTTGCGACAGGTCAAAGGTGTAACGCAGTCCAGCCACGTGCAAGAAACGCCCAGCCCCAGCCTCCCATTGCGAAACGCCATTCTCGAGGGAAGCACGAACTTCTGCGCCAGTTAAGTCCATCACAAAGAGGGTGTTACCGAATGGCTGAACATCTATCAGTTGCCCTTGGGTGACTGTACCAGCTTCGATGCTGGCGCGAACACCGCCACCGTTTTGAAATGAAATCGTGGTGTTGTAAGTGCGGGTTTTCCATAAGTTGGCATCGGCAATGACGTTGCTTAAATTGGTTTCGCGTTTGCGGACATCGGCACGGTCGCCATTTAAGCGCACGGCGGCTGTGCCGACCACATTGCGTCTAAAGGCTTCAATTGGAACAGCAAAGGCTTTGACGGTGGCAGCCAGCCGCGCATCGGATTTGAAGGCATTGGTGACGGGTACGGGTGTACCTTTCCAGAATTGTGGTGTGCCGTCGGCTAAAAAGGTAACGCGCATACTGCCGTACACCTTGCCCCATTCCCAGCTTTGTAACACCAGAATGTTTTTACCATTGGCATCTTTTAAGACAGTTGGATAATTCCCTTCGGAAGTTGGCAGCCCATTGCCCTCGAGTTTGCCAAGTGGGGTGTGCGAATGTCCACCGACAATCACGCCAACGCCCGTTAATTCTTTAGCCAAAGCAACATCTTTGGAGTACCCAAGGTGGCTAAGCAAAATAATTTTTGTTACACCACTGGCACGTAATTTGTCCACTTCGGCTTGAACTGCCATTTTCGGGTCTAAGAATTTAACTTTATCGCCGGGGCTACTGGTGATTGGGGTGTCTGGGGTGGTCACACCAACAATTCCGACTTTTTGCCCCTGAACCTCGAGAACCGTGGATTTTTTGATTAAATCCTTTAATAATGGTTCGGCACTGGCATCAATGTTGGCGCTGACCACAGGAAAAGTTGCATTTTTCAGGTATTCGGCAAGCGGGGCTGCTCCACCATCGAATTCGTGATTGCCAATCGTCTGGGCTTGTACCCCAAAGGATTCCATATAAGCAAGGTCGGCAAGTCCTTTGTAAATCATGCCGTAAATTGTTCCCGTAAAGACATCGCCAGCATCCACCACAATTGGATTGACTGCACCTTGTTTTAGGGTTTCAATGGCGCTTTTAATCCGCGCAACCCCACCGTACTGAACACTAAACGCCTTACCAGCCGCATCCGTACCCGCAATCGTAGTTGGCTCGAGATGGTCGTGGGTGTCGTTGCAGTGCAGAATCGTTAGGGTCAATGCACCGCTTTGGGCTTGGGCTTGTTGTGTGCCAACCGCCGTGCTTGCACCTGCTATACCGAATAGTTTGAGAATATCGCGTCTTGAAATCATAGTTCCTCCTTGGATTTGCTCGGAGCTTAGTTTACTCGAGAATTGCCATAAAAGGAATCTGAACAGATTGGTGTCAAGAGCTTGTCATGAAATAAGAAGCCTTTTTATCCACTTTTGGGTGTATTGTGTCGCACCACATTGCTTTTTTTACTGACGTGACGGGCATGTGACGCTTGAGTTGTAGATTACCGATACTAAGGATTTGTCCGTAAATAACTTCCCGATTTACACCTCAAGTCGGTTTAGCCACATAATTCCATTGCGGCATGACCTTATCAAACACAATACGCATCGAATCCTTGAAGTCATCTGCGACTTTTCGTTTAGTGGCAT